>CAYQQM010000097.1:0-16717 GCA_964419605.1 uncultured Kofleriaceae bacterium
CCGGTTCCGGTTTCGGACTCTAACTCATTGATTCAATTCGTCGCGATCACACCCGTACCTTGGACCTCCTTGCTCGAGTGATTGTGACCTGGTCGCGGACGGAGCGGTTCCACTTCGGATTGCGGGTCGTTACCCACCGTTTACGCGAGCTGTTCGAAATGCTGATCTACGTGGCTGGTACGTCCTGCCTAATTTTTTTTCTTTTTTTTTGACTCGCGGTGCAACGCGGAGAGCTGATGCCACTCCACCCAGGCAAAAGGAGTGCAACGCTATGGGTGGAACAAATCGGTGGCATCATCACAAACGCTATTCCAAATGGATCGCAGCTGGCTTCGGTCTCGTCGTTGCAACCGGAAGTCTGCCGGCCTGCGTTGGATCGGAGGAATTCGACCGTGACGTCGAATCGAGCGAGCAAGAAATCGTCGGAGGCACAACGGCGCCGCGAAACCAGTGGTCGTCTGTCGTTGCCATTGATCGTACCGATGTTCCTGGCAACGTGTACTGCGGCGGGACGCTCATTGCCCCGGGGTGGGTACTGACGGCTGCGCACTGCGCGGATGGACCTGTGGCGTCGTACCAAGTGATTGCGGACCGGCACGATCTGCGAACGACCGCTGGACGAATTTCGACTGTAAGGCGGATGATCAGGCACCCAAACTTCAACGCAAACACTCTCGACAACGACATTGCATTGTTTGAGCTAACCAACGCGTTTCCCCTTCCATCAGTGGACGTTGCCGGGCGCTATGAGATGAACGGTGTCGTTCGAGGTGAAAATACGACGATCGTCGGTTGGGGGAGTATGGCCGAGGGTGGGCTGACGTCGCCGACGCTGCAACAGGGGCAAGTGCCGTTCGTCGCGGCGGGCGCCGCGTGCAATTCGCCGACGACGGACTATACCGGCATTACCGCAAACCAAATGTGCGTCGGACCCCTCGCCGGGGGACGCGATACCTGCCAGGGAGACAGCGGCGGGCCGGTGTTCGTTCAACGCGATGGGCAGTGGATCCAGGTGGGAATCACGTCGTGGGGCATCGGCTGCGCCCGTGCGCGTCTACCTGGAATCTACACGGTAGTTGCCAACTACGCAGATTGGATCCGAGCACAGACGACGCGAAATCGCGTCGAATACACCAGGGGTGACTTCGACGGCGACCTCCGATCGGACCTGATCATTACCACTTCCGCTGGATCATTCTGGTACTTCTCGAATGGTAACGGAACGTGGCGAACGCCGTATTCCCGCGCTGACTTGCCGGTGGGCGAAGTGAAGTACACGCCCGGGGACTACAACGGCGACGGAAAAACCGACCTTGTCATTACGACTCGTTCAGGCTCGTATTGGTACTTTTCCAATGGCAATGGCACGTGGACTGTGCCGTACACGCGAACAGACCTGCCATTGGGGTCCGTCAATTACGTAGCGGGAACGTTCAATGGCGATGCGCGCACCGACCTTGTGATCACGACCACCGGCGGTTCGTATTGGTATATGTCAAACGGCAATGGCACCTGGGCGGTTCCCTACTCTCGAGGTGACTTGCCGCTCGGTACCGTGAGTTATGCGCCAGGCGATTTCAATGCAGATGGCCGAACCGACCTGGTGATTAGCACCGCGAGCGGATCACATTGGTATTTCAACAACGGCAATGCCTCGGGGTGGACCGTTCCCTACACGCGCAGTGACTTGCCCATCGGCAGCGTCGCCTATAGCCCGGTCGATTTTAGCGGCGATGGACGAACTGATTTGGTGATTAGCACTCCCAGCGGTTCGTATTGGTATCAGTCCGTCGGCAACGGGACGTGGAACGTTCCGTACTCCCGCGCGGATCTGCCGCTGGGTAAAGCAAAATACACCGCTGGCAATTTCGATGCAGACGCAGACGGCGACCTTGTGATCACCACCGAAAGCGGCTCGTATTGGTACTTCTCGGCCGGAAATGGCATCTTTACCACTCCGTATAGTCGAAGCGATTTGCCACTCGGTCACGTAAAATACACCGGCGGTGATTTCGACGCCGATGCGCGGTCCGATTTGGTGATTTCCACTCTGAGCGGGTCGTTCTGGTACTTCTCGAATGGAAACGGCACCTGGCGCCAACTCTATTCTCGCGGTGACCTTCCACTATAGTCGTAGTAGAAGCGTCACATGATGACGATTCGTAGAGATTGGGAGTTCGCTGAGACCCGCTTGTTGGGCCGCCTTGGCGATAGCGCGTGGTTGCACGTTGATCTTACCCTTGTGCCACTTGAGTCCAAGCTCGATGACGTCTGTCACGGCAGGTGCATGAGGAATCGAGCTGCGGGCACCAGGCGTACGTGAGCCCCATTGATCGCGGGCAACTTCGTATCGACGTGTCCGCGTAGACTCACTTGAAACGCAAAGGGAATTTTTACGCGCTCGAGCAAGTAGCGAAGATTGCCGTCCAGCGGACGGTCGTCGAGCTTCGCCTCAACCGCCAGCCACGGCTTGCCGTTGCGGACTACGATCGCATCAACTTCATGGCCCACAGTGTTGCGGAAGTAGCGCAGCTCCACGTGTTCCCCGTGGTTGTCCTCGAGAAAGTGCACCAGTTTGAGCAGATGCGAAATCAACAAGTTCTCAAATCGCGCGGCTTCGTTGTCGATCCGCGCCCAGTCCCACAAGTAGAGCTTTTGCTCCTTCCGCACTGCTTTGATCCGCGGCGCTCCGAACGGGGGCAGCCGGTAGACAGCAAACAGGCGTTCGAGCACCGAGAGCCACGATCGTGCAGTCTCGAACGCGACCTCGAGATCCTCGCGCAGCGAGTTAATGGACAACACCGAGCCGACAGTCGCCGGCAAGCGCTCGTACAACAGCTCGACTTTGTCGAGATCTCGGATCGATTCTAGATCGCGCACCTCTTCTCGTACTAGCCGCCTGCCGTAGCCACGTCGCCATCGCGCCGCTCGCCGCTCCGACCCGGAAACCAGCGGTTCTGGAAAGCCGCCGAGGCGAAACAACGCATCTAGCTGTGCGCTCGCCGCCGAGAACGCCCGGCGATCCAGAGCTTCTACGGCTTGCACAACGTCGTCGGGAGCCAAGGACGGGCCAACCAACTCGCGCAGGGTGAAAGGGTGCATCCGGTGCAGCAGATAACGGCCCTGCAGCGATTCTCCACCACGCCCATAAACATCCAGTCGCCCACTGCCGGTGACAAGAATGGCGTGATCATCCCCATGGAGGTCGTAGACTCCCTTCAGCCAGCGTCGCCACGTTCGCATCTTATGGAGCTCGTCAAAGACCCATAGCGGTGATTCCGATGGCAGAGCGCTGTTCCGCAGCGCCCTGCGGTGCGCTTCCACATCGTAGTTCAGGTAGGCACCCCCGTAAGCGTGCTGGATCTGTCGAGCGAGCGTCGTTTTCCCACACTGCCGTGGCCCGGCAACGAACACCATTTTGGTCGCTAGATCCTGCTCGACAAGAAGCCGCAGATGACGAGCAATCTTGGGCGCCGTATTTTTCATTCAGGTCTAAATTACATCGATAACAATTAGAGTCAACTCGAAAAAACTCCTTCCTGTCTGCGCAAGAGCTCGCAGCCCGCAGGAAGTCCGAACGGGTTGAACACGTGATCGGGAAGGCGGACGCCAGCGGTGCTGATTCGGCGTGCGCCGCGTTGACCTTGATGTTGCCTCGGGCGACGTTGGAACAGAACGAACGGGGGGCTCGTGCGCTTCTACCCACGGCCTTAAGGAGCCAGTCGAAGTTGGCACCCGCGACCGAGGGTTCATTCAGTCGGCGATGTGAGCTTCCCAGTTTGGCATCGCGTCAAGGGCATCTCGTTCCATCCCGGTGAAGGCAACTCCGCTATCCATGCTGCGCTACGCGATCGCAAGACTCCGTCCCTGCTCGCCACTGCGTAGTCCACCCCGTGAACGGGTACTTCTATTGTAGGCACCAGTTAGACCAGTTAGAAGATTTCACCGCTGTGCAGTGCGGCAACAAAATCTGTTAGTGGAAACACGTCGATGTCGTTACGCCGCAATCGATCGGTGCCTAAATAGATTCCAATCTTTCTGCGAATATCGAAGTTGGCATTGGCGGCAGTGGCATGCAGATGACGTTCGAACTCGGCGTTCCAGCGCCGCGCTGTTTTGACTTCGATCAAGACAACCTCGGCTCGACGCGACAGCGTCTTCTTGCGCGTCTCAACGACAAAATCGACCTCGACATCGGCACCAGTCTTGTAATGGAACAGCGAGCGCCTAACGCCGGTGATCTCATTGTAGACCTTGAGCTCATGCAGTACCCATGTCTCGAGCGCGTAACCATGCCCCACAGGGTCGATCGGATCGAACAACACTTCAGCAGCGGCGCGCGCAACGCCAACATCAAACCAGTAGAACTTAGGGTGTTGCACTTCACGTATTCGACTTCCAGGTTGATACGCGGCGAGACGCGAGCCGACTAACGTGTCTTCGAGGATGGAGAAGTAATTGGCGACCGAATTTCTCGGCACCTGCGCATTGGTTGCGATCGATGACACGTTTAGTAGCTGGCCATTCATCTGCCCAGCAACACGCAGAAATCGCACGAATGGATCGACCTGACGGACGAGTCCCTCTTCTCGGATCTCTTCCTTTAGATACGTGTGAACGTATGCATGCAAGATATCGTGCGCGTCTTTTGGGTTGGTAACGACCATTGGCAATAACCCGTGCTCGAGCGCGCGGGGAATCGACAAATCGGGTACTTCAAACAAGCTAAATGCGGCCATGTGGCGGATGCTGGCGCGACCCGCAAGAAGGTTGGCGCCGCCGTGCTTCAGCTTGCGCGCTGATGAG
This sequence comes from uncultured Kofleriaceae bacterium, assembly GCA_964419605.1. Lineage (GTDB taxonomy): Bacteria > Myxococcota_A > Polyangia > Haliangiales > Haliangiaceae > JABFXX01. The sequence goes on from CAYQQM010000097.1 coordinate 4,807, forward strand.
CCCGACAAGGCAAAACGCAGCCCCTGCGATTCGATGAGCGCGTGCACCTCGTCGAGAAGCGGCGGAACTTTTTGGACCTCATCGATCACCACCCATGCGCCGCGGCGTAGGCCCACCAATCTATCGCGGAGCCGACTCGGATCGGCGCGCAGCTCGAGTTCGACTCGACTGGAAAGCAGATCAAACCAGGTCGCATCTGGCAGGCGGTCGCGCAACCAGGTGCTCTTGCCTACGCCACGTGGCCCAAAGACGAAGAATGAACGGTTGGGAAGCTCGAGTAGGCGGTGCATGATCATTACAATGGCATAATGTCGTGCATTTTGCCAGGAGGATGATTTTGCTTCGAAATCCTCGCCGCCGAGCGCACCAGCGAGCGGCGGCACGAATTTATCGACGGCGTGATCATCGCAATGGCCGGCGGAACGGATGAGCACAACGCGGCCACCCAGTTCGGGATCGAACGACCTGGTCCCGATCCGCGATGCAGGATGCGCTACCGCGGCGTTGCAACGTCGATCCAGGACGACGACGACGATGGCGCCGATGTAGTTCGGCAGTCGGTTCACCGCGCAACGTCAAACTTGAATGCGTCGGGATTCAAGCCCGCTGTGAGTTCCACGACCTTTAGTGCACGGAGGATACCGGAACTGCGTTCGGCTCTCGATCGTCCGAGTGAGGTCCGGATTTGTAAGTATCTGTACTAATGGAAGTTTTTGGTCAAAACAAATGTGTTGTAGGCCACGAGACTACACGCTACGGTCAAGCGGTTCAGTTTCCATATAGAGGTCGCCATGCCACCCGAAGTTCTGCCTGCCCCCGTTGTTGAGCCCCTCGACATGAGCCCCGTTTACGAGCGGGAAGAGAACGAATTTCAAGCTGGGTACGTGTGCGGTGGCTACCGCGTCGAACAGATTCAGGAACACTTTGTTTCCGGAACCGAGAAGCTATCTCCTGCCCAAGTCAAGGCTGTCGCTGTGGGGCCGGAAGCGCAATGTGCTGATCTGAAGACCGCGATGGGGCACGTGGAGGGGAGGCAACACTTTGTTCTATCGGCGAATGCAAGGCTGGCGAATCGGGGAATTCAACCCAAGCCTGAAACGCAGGCGTTCGCGATGTGGAACGAAATGATGGATGTGATGATGTCCACGGTTGGGGCCCGGTTTGATCGCCCTGATTTTAACTTTGAGGAGAGCGTCTACGCCGCCCAAGATGCTAAGCGCACTCAGCTCCGCGTCGTGGACTTGCTTCGGAAGTACCTGGCGCTGCCCGAAGCTGTGAGACCCAAGGACAAGATGGCCGCCCTGGAAGATCGGCTCAATGACTTTGTGAACCATCTCGGCACGCTCGGCGTTGAGCCGAGTCAGGAGCTGGTCGACGCCTCGGGCGACTTCTTTGGGTTTTCGTTTCGCAGAATGGCGAAGGCTGCAAATCCACTGAACTGATTCTAGGTTATCGGCGCCGCCCCGAGGGGTTATGCACTGGGGCGGAGCTGTGAACTGCAACGGAACCGTGTACCGTGCAGGGCATGAGCGCTACTCTCACGTTTTGCGGCGCTGCGCGCATGGTCACCGGCAGCTGTTACCACCTTCAGGTGGGAGACGAGGCGATCGTCATCGATTGCGGCACGTTCCAAGGCGGGCCCGACGACGAGGCCAAGAATGCGGCCGACTTTGCGTTTGCGCCGGAAGGGGTGAACGCGTTGGTGCTTACCCACGGCCACCTCGATCATGTCGGTAGGGCGCCGCTGCTCGTGAAACGAGGGTTTCGGGGCACCATTCTCGGCCATCCTGCAACCCTCGACATCGCCTCCCTGATATTGGAGGACTCGGCGAAGATTGCCAATCACAGTGATGGAGAACCGCTGTACGGCCTCGGCGACGTCGAAGTTACCGCGGCGCACATGCGGCCGGTCAAGTCATATGGCGAGCCGGTTCGCGTCGGCGTGTTTACGATCGAGTTGTTCGATGCCGGGCACATTTTAGGGTCGTCGTCGGTGCGGGTGTCGTGGGGAAGTGGCGAATCCGCGCGCGCGATCCTGTTTTCCGGTGACCTCGGCGTAGCCGGTGCGCCGCTTCTCAGAGACCCGTTCACCGCGTGGGATCCGCAGCGTCATGGCGTCGATGTCGTGGTCACAGAGTCGACGTACGGCAATCGGTCGCATCCGCCGCGGACAGAGGTGCGAGCGAATCTGCGCGCGATTGTCGAACGCGCGTTGTCGGATGGGGGCAAGGTGCTAATTCCCGCGTTTTCGATCGGGCGCACGCAAGAGGTACTGTACGAGCTCAACACGCTGATCGAGGCTGGTGAGTTGCGCGGAATCCCGGTAATCGTCGATGGACCACTTGGGATGTCAGCGACCCGGAGCTACGGCAAGTATCGCGACTTATACGATGCCGAGGCAATGGCCAAACTAGAGCGCGGTGATCATCCGCTGGAGTTTGACAATTTAATCGGAGCTCGCGATGCAAAAGCCTCACGTCGCGCTGTCGACATGTATGGGCCTGCGATCATCATCGCCGGATCCGGCATGTGCCAGGGCGGTCGCATTCGCCATCACTTGTTGCGGCATTTGCCCGATCCCCGCACCGATGTGGTGCTTGTCGGCTATCAGGCATATCGCACGCTCGGCCGGGCGCTTCAGGACGGCCGCGATACCGTGTTCCTGAAAGGCCAAGAGGTGCAGGTAAGAGCGCGCGTCACGACCTTGAGCGGTTTGTCTGCTCATGCGGATCAGGATGGATTGCATGCGTGGTTCGCCGCATTGCCACGCAAACGTGACGCTCGCGCATTTATCACGCACGGGGAAGAGGAGGCTGCGCGAGCGTTCGCTGGGCGGTTGGGCCAATTGGGGCTCGACACCGACGTTCCTGCGCTTGGCCAGCGGGTCGAGTTGCAGTAGCGGACCCAGATCGACCAGGTCGCCCAGATGGCATGTCGATCAGCTTCCGGGTGCGATTTCGTCGCTTTCGAGCGCGAGTACGTCAGCGTAGATCGCGTCGATATCGATCGCGCAAGCGTTAGCTAGCACAATGCGACCGCCAGCCGCCAATGTGCGATACGTCCAACTACCGTCGGAGTTACGAAGAAAGTGTTCGACTCGAGCCTGCGACTGCGAAACCAGAAGATAGTCGGTCAGCGAGGTGAGGCGCTGGTACCCATCCCACTTGAGTCCGCGATCGTAGGGTTCGGTTCCTGCGGACAAGACCTCGACGACGATGGAGGGGTTGACGATGACATCCGTAGTTCCAGCCTCGAACTGCCTCGGACCGCAAACCACGCTGACATCTGGATACACGTAGCGCCCGCCGAGTCCGATCCGCTGGTCCGACGTGAGTGCGAAGCACCCGCGACTGCGCAATGCAGCGTTTAGCGCCGCCCCGATCTGCATGGCCAGTGCGTTATGACGCGGGCTCCCACCGGCCATCGCGAAAATATCGCCGAGAAAATATTCATGGCGCTCAGACTGCTTGCGTTCCCACCCCAGATATTCGTCGGGAGTCAATTTTGAACGCTGGACCGCCGGAGCCATAGCTCTAGCTTAGCGCGTTCACCGATGCGGGTCGAATACAGAAGCGAATTCACGCGTTATACGCGTAAGACCTGGCGGTTTCGGAATTTCGCTCGAGGTCGGTTGCGACGATCTTGTGCGCTGGTGTGCGGTAGCTACTGCCTCGAACAGATTCCGTAGCGTTTCGCGTTCGGATCGCTACCCGCGCAAGCGCGGAATCGCACCCATGCCTGAGGCGCGAACGTTCACACGGCTGAATGAAATTTGCGTTGCGGCGGAAGTGCCTCGGCGGGATGGCGTCCGAAACAGTACGGTTTCAGCAGTGCAATGTTTTTGCGTCGCGACGGAATTTCAAGAACATAGCCAAGCCCTGAACCGACCGATTCCCTGGCGGACCTCTGAAGAATCTTGTAACGCCGATCCATGGGATATACGCCGCCAATTAGTTCATTAGCGTCTCCAGAACAACGAATCGCTCGAACGCTCGAACAGGAGGCGCATTCTATGGACGTCGGCCCTGGCATGTTTGCAGGCGGGTTTGCAAGCAGCGTGGGGATGCTTAAGCAGCTATTGAAACGCTTCGTTCCACGAACCGCCGTATCTCCATCGGTGGCTGCTCATCTCAGCGACGATCTGACAAAGATCGTCGAACGTGGCGCCGCCGAGGTTCAGGCGGACCTGCAACGTGCAACGAAGAAGTTGATTCCACCGGGTGCCGTCGCGCAAACGGGTCAAGCGTTTGTGCGCGTAGTGAACGATGGTGAGGTGCCCGGTGGACTGATCGTGGAAGTGAACGCGTGGGAGCTCCATTTTTCCGCGCGCGTGGCCCCACAAGAGGTCGAAGCGGTGAAAGCAGATCTCGAGGCGGTGGCGGCCAAAATGAGTACCCTCCTGCAACGAACACGTAGCGGTGCCAAGTCCCCATAGATAGTGAGAATCGCGCACGTTGACTGGACCGCTGCAAAGCGTGCCACGATTTTGTTTCCGCACAGTCACCTTCCGATCGCCGCACTGTCACCAATCGGAACGATAGTCGCTGCCGATGTTCCACGGCTTCGAGCAAGTCAGCGACGAAACTGCACGCAAGCGGTGGTTCGCCTCGACCGGAACGGCGCTTTTGATCTGCGCCGCGGCTGCCGCGGGCATCATCGCATTGTCGCGACAGGCGATTCAGCGCGCTATCGCTGAGCCGCCGCTCGAAGTGACGTTCCGGGCCGCACCCGAGCCAGAGGTAAAGAACGAGCCACCACCGCCGCCTCCACCGAGTGGCCCGCGGCCGAAGCGAGCTGGCAAGGTGGCGCCCACGCAGCCGATCGACATTCCCGATGAAGCGCCTGCGGAAGCTACGCCAACCGAATCGACCGGCGGCGACGATCCTGAGGAGTATGGGGAAGGCGGCGACGGCGCAATCCATCTGGATCCGCCGTCACCTCCGCCGGCCGCCGTCCCTGATCCGGATCCGATCCAGGAGAACGACCCCGGCGTCATCGCCGCACGAGCGGCGGCCGACAATGTCCCGCCCATCTACCCCGAGATTGCGCGCAAGAAAGGCATCGAGGCGGTCGTAGTCCTTCGCGTCGAGATCGGTGCTGACGGGGGGGTCGCCTCAGTCGAGGTCGTACGCGGCGACGAGCCGTTCGCCAGCGCTGCAGTCCTCGCCGTCAAGACCTGGCGCTACGAGCCAGCGCGCATCGATGGAATCGCTACCGCCGTATCACGCCGCATCAAGATTCCGTTTCGTCTCCACAGCTAAAGGAGTCCTTATGAATTTTAATCTCGCCGAAGTTTTCTCCAACATGCAGCCGTTCGCGATGGTGATCGTCGCGGCGTTAGTGTTGATGGCCGCAGCGTCCGTTTCCGTTCTGCTGGAGCGGCTGTGGGTCTACTACCGATCTCGGCGCGATTCGCGAAAGTTCGCTGCCACCGCTGCGAAAATGCTCGCAATCCACGACCACGCCGGCTTGATCAAGGTGGCCAAGACGCACCGCGCCAGCCATCTCGCTGGATTGGTGTCGTCGGGCATGACCACCTACACCGAGGCGCTGCGCCAGCCCGGGGAGCTGGGCGCGGTCGAGCTCACGCGCCGCGAGCTAGCGCGTAAGGGCGAGGCGGTGTCCGCCGACGTCCGCCGCGGCCACAACGTGCTCGCCTCGGTAGGGTCGGTTGCGCCGTTTGTCGGCCTACTCGGCACCGTGGTCGGCATCATCGGCGCCTTTCAGGGCATCGCTAAGGAGGGTTCGGGAGGACTCGGGGCCGTATCCGCCGGAATCGCCGAGGCGCTCATTGTAACTGCACTCGGCCTTGTGGTTGCCATTCCGGCGGTGCTCGCCTTTAACTTCCTATCGGCGCGAAGCGATTCGCTATTGCTCGCGATTGAGCAGTCCAAGGGCGAACTGCTCGACTACCTGGAAAACCAGGCCAGTTCGCCGGTTGCGGCCACGGGCAGCGGTCGCACGCTGGGGATAGCGCATCCTCGGGCTGCTCTCGAAACCGTCGATGGGAGACGCAGTGCGTCGACCTAGCCGCCCCAAGCCCGACATCAACGTCACGCCGCTCGTCGACGTGGTGCTTGTGATGTTGATCATCTTCATGGTGGTGCTGCCACAGATGCAAGCAGGCGCTAATGTGAATTTGCCCGGCGCACGCAATCCCGATCGCAAAACCGACACGTCGCATCCTCCCATTACGCTGAGTATCGCCGCCAATGGTTCGCTCTACCTCGAAAAACGCGCGGTAGCCCGCGACGAGCTGGTGGGACTGCTCCGCGACCGCCACGCTCGAGCCCCGGCAAGCAAGCTATCTTTGAAGGGCGACAGGGAAGCCTCGTACGGCGTGGTTCGGTCGATCTTCAAAGACGCCCAGGGTCTCGGTTTTCCCGGGGTTGCACTTCAAGTCGGCGATCTTCGCCCGGGAGAGGGAAGCTGAGATGGCATTTGAGGTTGCACTTCCCGGTCGACGTTCGCGGGTGGCACCGTCGATGAACGTCACGCCGCTCGTCGATGTGGTCTTGGTCCTCCTGATCATCTTCATGGTCATCACGCCGATGATGGTTAAGAAGTTCTGGCTACACGTCCCCAAGACCGAATCTGCAGCGGCAACGCCGCAGCCAGCCGACCAGGACGTACCGATCGTCATCACGCTGCGGCAGGACCGATCGGTTTGGATCAACAAGGATCGGGTCGAACGAGCGGCCCTGGCTGGCAAGCTCGAACGCGTAGTCGCGGCGCGCAGCGACGCCGTTATTTTCTTCGACGCAGAGGACGGAGTTCCCTACGGCGAAGCGATGCGAGTCCTCGATGAGGCTCGTTCCGGCGGGGCGATCAACATCGCCGTTCTCACCGAAACGGTGGTGCGGTAGTCATGTTGCCCCGCCGGAAATGGACGGCGTGGTTGGGCGCCGCGACCCTCGGTCTATGCAGTCCGGCGTCGGCACAGCCAGTTCCGGCGCCACCCAGCATCGATAGCGTCAAGCCGGAAGACGGGGCTCCGCCAGCGCCGCCGCCGATTATCGACCCCAGCCCGCCGGCGGATGAGCCTGTGCCACCCGCCGCCGAACCTGCGCCAGAGTCTCCGGCAGATGCTTCCGTCCCGGATTCCCCACCCGCCGATGCCGATGTGCAGAATAGTGACGCGCCAGCGGCAAAGGTCGGAGTTGCCGGCATCATCGTCGACAGTGATACCGCGGAGCCCATTGCGGGCGTAACGATCGAGGTCGCTGGAAGCTCGATGCGCGCCACCTCCGATGCAGACGGCGCCTTTTCATTGCCTTTGTCACCCGGCACCTACACCTTGCGCGTCGCCGGTGAGCTGTTCCAGCGCCAGCGCGTTCGGAACGTGAGCGTTCGCCGCGGCATCACCAAGCTGCGAATCAAGCTGACGGCCGAAGAGATCGAAGAAGTCATCGTGGAAGTGCCACCCGACACGTCGACCGATGCGGTCCAGGTGGTTCGCCGGCGCAAGCGGGCGACCGTGAGCGATGCGATCAGCGCCGAGCAGATTCAGCGATCGCCCGACTCCAATGCGTCCGATGCAGCGAAGCGCATGGTCGCAGCCACGATCGAAGACGGCCGTTACGTGGTGATTCGCGGTCTCGGCGGTCGCTATAGCTCGACCCTGCTCAACGGCGTGAACCTGCCAAGCCCTGACCCCGACGTGCCGGCTGCGCCGCTGGATCTGTTCCCAGCTGCGCTGGTTGCCAATCTCACCGTTGCCAAAACCTTTAGCCCCGACATGCCCGGCAATTTCGCCGGCGGCGCGCTGAGCATTGAAACCCGTAGCTTTCCGTCGAAATTTACGCTCAAGACTCGCCTTGGAGTGGCGGGAGATTCGCAGTCCTCCTTTCGCTCGGTCAACGGCTACCAAGGAGGTTCGCTCGATGTCCTGGGCTACGACGACGGCACGCGCGCGTTGCCCTCGGCCGTGCCCACCGATCGGCTGGCGTCGGATCCGAGCTTGCCGCGAACCGAGATCAATCGTCAGGCGGGCTCGTTCAACAACAACTGGTCGCTCGACCCGACGACGGCCTCGCCCAATCTCTCGCTGGGAGCCACAGTCGGCGACACGCTCAAGCTACCGCGGGCACAACGTCTCGGCTACTTCGCGACGGCGAGCTTCGGCCGGAGCACCGTTCGGCGCAATATCCACATCGCTCGTGTCGGTGAGTCCGATGGGCAAGGTGGGTACCGTCCCTCGGTACTTCAGCTAGACGACCAACAGGGTATTCGCAACGCCAATCTCAGCGGTTTAGTTACCGCCGGCTGGAGCAAATCCGCGACCCACCAGATCAACGTGGTCGCGCTCTATGCGCACAGCGCGGAAATCTCGGGCAGCCGGGTCACGGGAATCGATAACAGCACGAGCCAAATCGATCGGACGCGACTGCGGTTTCTCGAGCGCGAGATGGAGTTCGCCCAGCTGGTCGGAGAACACACCCTCCGCAATGCGCGGGCGATCCTCGGCTGGCAGCTACATCTGGCGCACGTTGCCCAGCACGAGCCCGACACCCGCGATCTGCTGCGCACGCTGACTCCCGATGGGCGTTTGGTGATCGACCACGGTTCCGGCTCTGCGGAGCGGCTTTATGCCAATCTCGGCGACGTTACCGGCGGCGGTGGCGGCGATGTAACCGTGCCGCTGGGCCCCCTCAAGCTCAAGGCTGGTGGCTCGCTTTCACGCTCACAGCGCACATATCAGGCTCGTCGGTTTCATTTCGATTTGATCGGTGACGCTGCGTTGGCCGAGCCGGCAGAGGCGTTTAGGCCCGACAGAGCGGGCGCTGGGATGGCGATGTCAGAGTCGACGCTGCCAACCGATGGCTACAAAGCAAGCCGCACAATTATGGCGGGCTACGGGCTTGCCGACATCGCGCTGGGCGAGTCGCTGCGGCTCGTCGGGGGAGTTCGCATCGAGCAATCCGATCTCGACGTCGGCTTAGCCACGGATATCGATTTGATGGTACCGCCGGCCAAGAACGTTACCCGTAGCGACCGCGTCGTTTTGCCGGCGGTCAACGCGGTACTTGCCGCCAGCAAGCAGTCCAACCTGCGGGCTGCGTACGGCATTACCGTCGCTCGGCCTAACTTTCGCGAGGTTTCGCCTGCGCTGTATTACGACTACGTGCGTCGCCGGGCTATCGGCGGCAATCCGGACCTGACCGAGACCCGCATTCACAACGCCGATGTGCGCTGGGAGACCTTTCTCAGCGATTCCGAACTTTTTGCCGCGAGTGTGTTCTACAAGCACTTCGTTTCGCCGATCGAGCGGACCGTCGTCGACGCCGGCGACGGCCAGAACATCGGCTTCTCCAATGCCAAGAGTGCCGACAGCTATGGCGTGGAGCTTGAAATGCGCATCGGCCTTGGGCGGCTTACTCCGCTATTCGCGCCGATCTCGTTCGGCGCCAACTTGAGCCTGATCCGGTCCAAGCTCGAACTCGGCGGTGCCTCGCGGCCGCTCCAGGGGCAATCCCCCTACATCCTTAATGTGGGACTTGGCTACCAGCCGCTTCCGGGTACGCAGATCGACGTCCTCTACAACGCCTTCGGCCGCCGTATCGACGAGGTCGGCACCGGTGGTGCGGGCAACGTGTACGAGCAGCCGGTACATCGACTCGATCTTAGTCTCAGTCAGAAATTGCCGCGCCAACTCCGGCTCAAGTTGGCGGGCACCAACCTTCTAGGCGCCCGCGTCGTTCGGAGTCAGAACGGCGTGGAGACGTTCGCGTATCAGCAAGGCGTGACCGTCGCCGGAACCATCGAGATGAGCCTCGATTGATCAACTAGGAGTGAACAATGAAGAGAACGATAAAGCAAACGACAAAGCAAACGATAACGATTCTTGGCCTAGTCGCTGCAGGTGCCTGCGGCGAATCGAATTCGACTTCACCAGATGCTGCGCCAGACGGCGATACTTCGAACAGTCGAACCGTACGACTCAACGACAACATTACCAGCGACACGACGTGGACCACCGACAAGACCTACATCATTCCTCGCAGTAAGCAATTGTTCGTTCAGCCGGGGGTCACCCTTGTGATTCAGCGCGGCACAGTGATTAAGGGAGAAGAAGGGTCGGTTTTGGTGATTACCCGCGGAGCCAAGATCATTGCCGACGGCACGGCAGAAAAGCCGATTTTGCTGACGACCGCGCAGCCCGACGGCCAGAAGACCCGGGGGTATTGGGGTGGACTGTTGGTTCTCGGCGCCGCGCCGATCAACAACAACGCTCTGTCGGTCCCGTCGAGCACGGAGGCAACCTTCGAGGCGTTCACCAGCACGATGCCTGAAGGCAAGTTCGGAGGCTCCAACACCGCAGACAATAGCGGGCTCCTACGTTACGTCCGCATTGAGTTCGCTGGCTTCAACTTCGTTGCGGATCGCGAATTCAATAACCTAACGTTGTGCGGTGTTGGCTCGGGCACCACGGTTGACTACGTGCAAGTTCACGGCGGATCCGACGACGGCATCGAACTGTTCGGCGGTACTGTCAACGTTAAGCACATCGTATCGAGCCAGAATGGCGACGATGGGTTCGATACCGACAACGGTTGGCAAGGCAAAGCGCAGTTTGTCGTGATTCAAAACGCGACTCCTGACGGCGCGAAGGAGGCCTCCAATGGATTTGAGTCCGATAACCACGGCACGGCGGCCTCTTATGCCGCGGAGCCCCGGACCTTGCCAACGATCTACAACGTATCTCTGTTTGGCGACCATAACTATAGCGCCGGGCAGAGCTACGCGATGGTGCTGCGTCGGGGAACCGGAGGGCGCTACTACAACGTGATGGCGACCGGGTTCCCGCGCGGCATCGAAGTTCGCGATCAAGCGACCAAAGGTCAACTCGATGCCGGCGATCTGTTCTTCAAGAACTCGATCTTCTTTGGCAATGCTGCAGACGGCAACAACTGGCCTCCAGCACAAGCCACAGGCGACATTGACGAAGCGACTTACTTTACGAATGCGGTCTGGTCGAACCGTTTCGTCGACCCCGGGATGAACGCAGCTCGACTGTCCCTCGCTGCACCCAACTTCGCGCCAAACCCTGGGGGAGCTGCCATGACGGGAGCTGCAACTCCGCCGAGCGATGGATTCTTCGATTCGAGTGCGACGTTCGTCGGTGCAATCGGCACCGTCGACTGGACTCAGGGTTGGACGTCGTATCCGCAGCCGGTCTCGCAGTAGCTGTTCCCTGCGTTCCCCGGGGCGCCGCACGCGGGCTGGCTGCCATTTCCACGGCTGCGTAACGCCTAGCCTCCGATGGCTTTCGCCTGCGTCTTCACCAGTGCGTCAGGTACACAGCTCACCGGATGACTTCCCGCGTTGGCAGTGCAAACTGGACGATGTGAATGTGAGGATCTGGACCGCTTGCTCGCAGAGCTTGAGGCAGAGCTTGAGTTCGCCGCGTTAGCCTCCGCTCCGTAGGAAAACATGGGGGAAATCTCGATGCGGAGCATCGCCTTGTTCAAGGAGATCAGCTTCGTCGTCGGGACCAAACGGAAACAAGTCGATCAGCTGGCCATTGCACGTGACTTCCACAAGTCCATTGGTCGCGTCTCGGCTTAGAGCATGCAGAACGTTCGCCGCGGCGTGCAACACGTCAGGTTGAAGCGGCAAATGGACGTCGATTGCGAGTCGCGTGTTCGTGACTCGAAACTCACCCAGGACCAAGGAGCGACTGCCGACATCGTCATCGTCAAGATCTAGTTCGGCCTGCGCGTTTGCCACGGCGCGCCCCATGTCTCGCCGGCTGTGATATCCGTAGTGCCCCTGAAAATGAACCAAGGGTTGCTGCACGCGTACTGTTGTAGGTGTGTCCTGTGGCAACGCCGTGCCCGACGAGTGACGTCTCAACGGCTAGTACCTCGCCACAGTGGTTTTGGCAGGTTCCGGTCGCCGAGGCGCGCCG
>CAYQQM010000098.1:0-16520 GCA_964419605.1 uncultured Kofleriaceae bacterium
TGCAGGTCCACGCATGAGACTTCTGCTAGGAATCACCGATCCAGGGGACTAGGCGAATCAGCTCAATAGATGTTGCAACCGATGGCCCGGGTTGAGGCTCCATTCATGCCGGGATTCCCCATCGAGGCGCCGCCCGCTCCACCGGCGCCGCCCGTCAGTGTGGTCGCGCGGACAACGATGATGGGCGCTCCCACGCATACTAGGGCCACAGATGGCCCCCCGCCACCGCCGCCGCCGTGACCACCGGCGCCGCCGCTACCGCCTTGTCCCCCTGCCCCCCCCATGCCGCCGTCGTCTTGTTTGGCGCCATGGGGCCCGCCTAGACCGCCGGCCCCCCCGCGGCCGCCCACACCGGCATTGCCCCCGGCTCCGCCCCTCCCACCAGCGGCAGCAACAATCGTTGAGGCTTCGATGGTGACCTTCGCATCTACTGCGACGACGCCGAAAGAACCACCGCCGCCGGTTCCGGGTCGCCCCGCAGTGCCATGACAGCCACCACCACCACCGCCGCCGCCAGAGGACCCGTACGAATCACAGCGCGCGACGCCGCCGCCACCACCGCCCCCGCCAGAACCGCCGCCGCCATCGCCGCCGTCGCTCGCTTCCCCGCCGACGGCTGGCATGTAGACAAGCCCAACAAACGAACCAACGTCCCGACCGCCAGCTCCCGATTTTCCGGGCGCGCCCTCGCCGCCATTGCCGCCGGCAACCCCATTGCCGAACCCTCCGCCCGGCCCACCGCCGCCAGGTGGTCCTGCACTGCCACTGCCGGTTTGGCCGACCAACCCGAAGCCGTAACTCTTACCCGGGATTCCACCTGCGCCTCCCGCACGTCCACACGATGACACCCCACCAGCGCCTGGCGGTGGCGTTGCGCAGGACTGACAAAAGCCGCCGCTATCCTCGCACCCTGGAGCGCCAACCCCGCCCGCAGCTCCACCGGATCCGTTGCTCCCACTCGCTCCGGCGATACCGGCTGCGCCTGTCCCGGGAATGACAGCAACTTGTCGCAAATGCACGTCGCGTCCCCGATCGATCGCGATCGCAATCGAGCTCCCGCCTGGCTTGACCGCGTCGGCGCTCTTCACGACCACTCGCTCAAGAGTCGTCGACTCTGTGGTGTGATCAAATACGACGGCCGGACTACCGCCGACGATCTCCGTTTTTCGCGAATCGCTGGGATTCCACGCCTCATCAAACCCGCCACTTACGGTGATCCCAGAAGCCATCGTCAGCGATTCGGAGTACACTCCGAATCGCACATGAACCGCGCTTTGTCCGTGTTGAATCGCGAGTTGAATGCCCTCTGCGATCGTCGCCAGCGGAGCCTCGATCGACCCGTCACCGCCCGCAGCGGCAAATGCGGCGACATATACCGGCGGTAAACTCACAGGAGCATCGGGTCCGAATGTTCCGGGGGCGTAACCGCACGCACCGATCCACATCCCGAGTAGGAACAGGCGCATGCGCGGACCCTACTCCTATGTCTATCGCAATGGATCAGTTATTTTTTCTCAATGAATTTAACGACTTATAAAATCTAGAACACAAACGGGTAGACGAACGAACCGCCCAAGGAGGTTTTTGCGAACTTTCCAAACCGCATCGCCGCTGCCACGCACGAACCGAGCTCTGTGCTCGGCGACTCGGTTACGTCGGCCGCGGCGACGCTGCCGTCAGCGGCCACGGTAACGGCGACGCGTACCGTCCCCTTGGCCGCAGCACCCTCGCCGCAGGCGATCACGCGCGGCTTAACCCGTTCGATACCCGCCTGTACCATCCACTTCGCAAGCGACTGGGGTGTGTCGTCCGACGCTGACTTGTAACGGGCACAGCATCCACGTGCGTAGTTGTCGACAATACAGGTCTCCTCTGAGCAATCTTCCGCGGGAGCTTTGTTCACCGTAGATGTTTCGCGACGGATTGGCGCCGTGCGGTCGCTCGGCGCGGGCGCAGCTGTTACCTTGCCGGGCGGCGATAGTGGAGCCGAAACGTCGACAACGATCTCGGGAATCGGGGGCTCCGCATCGACGATCGCGCCCCTATCCACGGGTGTGGGTTCTATCGCCGATCTCACAACAGCTTTAGGCGGCGGAGACGGATTGATCAGACCGTGAGTTCCGAACCCAACAGCGCCAGCACCGACTAGTAGCGCAACCGCGATCCACGCGCGGCGACGACGCGGCTTACCACGTGGTACGGCTGGATCGCTTAGGTCCTCTGTAGAATCCACGTATAGAGGCGATTGTCGCAGGGGTGGCGGCTTGGTCGGACGAGAAACCCCGGCCTCAGCGATAGCAACGATTTCCGATGTGCTGACTAGCTGCTCCTCCAGCTTCGCCTCAGGCACCCCGGTCGAGGAACCCGCCTCCCGACGTTCGCTACCTGAGCTTGGGGGTGGGTGCGAAGAAAGCGGTGGAGTCGTGGATCGCTTGTCGCCGGGCACCGGCGGTGGCTGTGTGCGCGCGGCGCGCTTAGCGGGGATCGCGCCCTCCGCCCCGCGAACGGATTCGATTGGCATCGGAGCCCCAACGCCGGAATCAGGCTGAACCGAAAGCATCGGCGACTCTGCGCCGGGCCAGCCCGCGTCAGCGCCTGCGGGTTCTCTAACAGAGGTCTCGTCGGAACTGGTGGGTTTCGCGCTGGCGGCCAGGTGGGGGGCAACGACCTCGTCCATGGCGTCAGCAACCGCACTCGGCGACCCGGGAACCACGAACACGAGCTTGGTGCCGCACTCCACAAGGTGGACGTCGGTCGGCTGCGTAGAAGCAGAGATTTCGCGCGCTGTCCCCAAATCCGCACAGACGCTAAGCACCTCACTAACTGCGCCCGCCGACGTTACGACAGCGACGTCGATACCCGGGTCAGCAATCCAGGTCTGCAGCGCTGCACGGATCCCAGCTCCGTCGTTGCTCACTACTGCACGCCCAGCAAACACGTGCCCGGCGGCTGCTGCGGAGTCGGCTACAACGTCTGCAATAGCTGCACCGGCTGCCGAAGGGTCGTCTGCAATCACCAGCTCAGCGATGCGCGCCCGGGATTTCTCCACCCCATCATGCTACCGCGGCCGCCTGGGCACCTCTACGGGCACAGCCACATTGTTGTGCTCGTCGATGGCAGCGACCTACCCTCACCGCCATTGTCCGACAAACGCCCCTTGCAAACGCACGGACGGTGTCATCGTGCTACATGCGTTGGATGGCTGAAACGCGATTTGCGATCTGGTTCGCTGCCTTCGCGCTGGTTCTAGGCTGTCGCGATGCATCGAAGGACATCGAGGTATTTGCCGACCGCGCCTGCGCATGCGCGGATGCCGTGTGTGTAGAGCGTGTTGTCGACGATTTCGTCGCGTTCGCCAAGAAGCACAAAAGCGCGAAGGGAAATGAAACGAAAGCAGCCAAGGCCGCTGAGAGAATGATGCAATGCGCGACCAAGGCCCGCGTCGAGGCACGAGTGCTAGCGGAAAAGATTCGCGGCCTCGCAGACTAAGGCATCCGGCGCTTCGGTTCACGGGTTCGCTGCCGGCTAGCCGCACCGGCCACGACGACCTCCCATCGTCACGTATCAGCCCAGGTGGGCCCAATACCGATGTCGACCTCGAGAGGAACCGCAAGTGGATACACGTTTTCCATTTCGTGTTTGACTGCCGCACCAATCTCGCCAGCGACCGCGGGAGGAGCTTCAAACACGAGTTCGTCGTGCACCGTCAGCAGCATGCGAACCGGCCACTTCTCCTTGTCGATTCGCTCGCTGGTGCGCAGCATCGCGAGCTTGATGAGGTCGGCGCCGGTGCCTTGCATGGGCGTATTCTGCGCGATGCGTTCGGCAGAATGGCGCGCTGCAGGGGACTTCGACATCAGATTGGCGATGGGTCGCCAGCGGCCCAACAACGTTCGCGCCCCTCCTTGAGCGCGCGCAACCGCCACGATGTCGTCCATGAATTTGTGGATTGTCGGGAAACGCTGAAAATACCGTCGAGAGTACTCCGCTGCCTGTGTACGCGGAATGTCGAGGGCCCGCGCCAGACCAAAGTCCGATTGCCCGTATGCGAGACCGTAGTTGACGGCCTTGGCAATTCGGCGCTGCTCGCTGGTTACTTGGCTTGACGGCACATCAAATACTTCGGCAGCCGTCTGGGTATGGACATCGAGTCGATCGCGAAACGCCGCGCGCAGCAGGTCGTCCCCTGATAGGTGCGCGAGAATGCGCAACTCGATCTGCGAATAGTCCGCGGCGATAAGGACGTGGCCCGGAGCGGCGATAAAGCCGCGGCGGATCTTCACGCCGAGCGAGCTGCGAATTGGAATGTTCTGCAAGTTCGGATCTTGCGAGGAGATTCGTCCTGTCTCGGCCACAACTTGGTTGAACGTCGTGTGCAGGCGGCCAGTTTTCGCCCATACCAGCGGGGGAAGCGCGTCTAGATACGTGCTCTTGAGCTTGGACAGCTCGCGGTACTCCATGATCGGTGCAATGATCGGATGGTCGATCGCTTCCAGCGTCTCCGCTTCGGTGGACCAACCGGTTTTGGTACGGCGAACTCCTTTGGTGTCCAGCCCCAGCCTTTCGAACAACAACTCGCCGAGCTGCTTCGGCGAGCCGATGGTAAACTCCCCTCCCGCCAGCTCGTAGATGCGTTGCTCGAGACGACCAAGCTCGACAGCGACTTCTCCGCGAAGCGTGGCAAAATGCGCCACGTCGATGTGAATTCCGTGGCGCTCGATGCGAGCGAGGAGTCGCGCCGTCGGCAGCTCGATCGTGCGGTACAGGTCGCTCAAGCCGCCCGCCGCGAGCTGGCCGGAAAGCCGATCGGCAATCGACAGCAGCGCCTCGACAATCGAACCAGCCCATCGAGCCGCCTGGTCAACCTCCACCGACTCCAGCGACTGTCGGCCACGACCCGCGATCGCACTGCGTGCGGCGATTTCAAGCCCGCCTAAACGTTGTGCAACGAGCTCGCACGCTTGCGCGTCTTGCGTTGGATCGAGCAAAAACGCGGCGAGCATGACATCGTCGACGATGCCATTGACCTCGGTGTCCAACGCTGCGAACGCACGAATGATCGTCTTGGAGTCGTGGCAAATCTTAGCGATCGTCGGATCTTCGAGTACGTGCAGCAAGGGCTGCAAATCACCCGGAGGCGGTGGTGAGGGGGCGCCAATATAACGGTGGCCGAGTGGAACATACGCCGGCGCGTGACCAGGAACTGCCACGACAATCGCGACAAGTCGCGCCTGCTCCGCACGCTCGGGATCGAGTTCCACCATCATCGCCATCCGTCCGGCGACTTCGGCGTGCCGGGCCAGTTCCGCGATGGCAGCAGCGCCCGTAACGACTCGTGCATCGCTCCGCGCCTCGGTGGCAGTCACCTCTACCGCACCGGGCGACGGCAATACCGCCATGTCGCCCGACGGCGGCATCCGCATCTTCACCTTCTCGACCAGAACTTGAAACTCCAGCTCGGTGAATAGCTGCAATAACGTTGGCAAGTCCCAATCAGTCACGCGCACGTCCTCAAGCCGAAATGGCAACGCAACATCGCGTTTCAACTCGACGAGCCGGCGCGAGATCGAAACCCGCTCGAGCTGCTCGGGATCGCGGAACGGCTGCTTGACTGCAATGCGAGGCACGGTGGGGTTGGCTGCGATCAATCGGTCCAATGTTCCGTATTGCTCCAGCAAGGCTGCCGCTGTTTTATCGCCGACACCGCGGATACCCGGAATGTTGTCTGAGGTATCGCCCACCAGCGCAAGAAAATCGGGAATCTTCTCCGGCGGTACACCGATCTTCTTGATCACCTCATCGCGCGTGTAGGTCTTTTGGTGCAGCGCATCGATCATGGTGACGTGGTCGCCGATCAGCTGCATGATGTCCTTGTCGGCCGAGTAGATCACTACCTCCCAATCTTTGCGTCGCGCTTCGGTTACGAGCGTGGCGATCACGTCGTCCGCTTCCACACCGGGCACCGCGACACATGGCCAACCCAGACCGCGAACGATCTTCGGAAAATAGTCCATCTGCACCTGGAGCTCCTCGGGGGGCTCTTTGCGCGTGGCTTTGTAGTCGGAATACATCGCCGCCCGGAACGTCTTCCCGCTCTTGTCGTCGAACACCACGACGATTCGTTCGGGATCCGTGTCTTCTTCGAGCCGCATCAACATTCGCGCAAACACGTACAGCGCGCCTGTGGGCATGCCTTCGCTCGTCGATAGGCGAACTTCTTTGCGCTCGCCACGCGAAGCGTTCATGAGTCCGTAATGAGCGCGAAAAATGTAGCCGTGCCCATCAACGATGTAGAGCCGCTCTGGCAAGAGGCGCACCATAGCAGCTCCAGCTGACCGCCGCGACCGAGGGAGACCGTGCCCAGAGCCCCCCCCTGACTCCGCGGTGTTGAGCCTGTCTCACCAGCCGGGATGCCGCCTTGAAAGCGATGCTCCTAGGCGTTACGCTGAAGCAAGGCTCACGTGGAACCCCGCACAGTTTCAGTTGTTATTCCGTGCTTTAACGGCTCGCGCTTTTTAGGCGAGGCGTTGGCTTCAGCTGTTGCTCAAACCCTGCAACCGATTGAAATTATTGTCATTGACGATGGATCCCGCCCAGAAGAGCGGGATCATATCGCCCGGATTTGCGCTGCGGCCGAGCCGTTGTGCCGCGCCATTCACCTGCCCAAGAACCGCGGCGTGTGCGTCGCCAGAAACATCGGGATCGCACGCGCTCGAGGCACCCATATTGCGTTCCTCGATTGCGACGACACCTGGGTGCCCGAGAAGTTGGCGAAACAGATGCGTTTTCTGGCGGATCACCCAGACTATCGCGCGGTTCATTCAGGTCTCCGCGTCGATTACCCCAACGGACGGACGCTGATCGCTCACAAGACCGAAGTGAAGTTCGAGGATCTGGTGGAGTTCCCTTGTCCAATTTTCCCATCGGCTCTGGTCGTGGATCGCGACGCGCTGTTCGAGTGCGGCCTGTTCGATCCCACCAAGAAGGTGTGCGAGGACCTCGACCTATTCTTACGCTTTACCTCGCAGTACGCTATCGGCTGCGTTGACGAACCGCTGGTGGTTCGCCGAATCCACGACGAATGCGCGTCTCGAAACTTACGCGCGTTTCACCACGACGCGGACCGGGTGTACCGCGACTTTCAATACGTTTTTGCCGACCGCGAAGCAGCGTCGGACACCCTCGCTGGTATTCAAAGCAATTTCTTAGCGCAGGCGCTGTACGCTCGAGACCCAACGCTGTTCTGGCAGGTCCTTCGCCGCGCTACGGCCCCGGAAGTTGCTGCGCCGAAACTCATGGCTCGCACTTTGGTGAATCTCGTCCGCAATTGGCGCAGCCGCAAAGCTCCCAACGGCCAAGACGATCTGTAGTGCCTCCCGTTGTCGCCATAGTGGTTGGTGCCGCAGTCTCTGCGTTGCTGTACGGCTACGTGTGGTACCGGCTCCGCGGAGTGGTCGGCTCATCGCCTCGCGCTCGAAGCGTGCTTGCCGGGTTCATGGTCGTGTCCTATTTGCTCGTGCCGCTGTCGACGTCCAGCCGGATGTGGGCCCCAAACCTATCCTCGCTGCTGGTATGGATCTCCGGACCCTGGATGGCGTTTGTGGGCCTTGCGGCAACGCTGTTTGGCCTCGTGGACGTGGCGCGTTTCGTGGTCCTGATCAAAAAGCGTTCATGGCGAGAGCAGCAACCCGAAGTGCTAATGACGCGGCGGAAGTTTCTCGCGCGCATCACGGGAGGCACGACGATGGTTGCAGGTGCAAGTGTAGCCGAAGGAATGATCGGCGCCCGGGGCGCTCACGAAGTTATCACCACCGAGTTTAGCCTGGCAAAGCTTCCGCGCGAGCTCGACGGATTCTCGATCGTACAACTATCCGATCTTCACGTCGGCATGACGATCGATCGCGAGTTTGTGAAGCGGGTCGTCGATCGAACGAACGCCTTGGTGCCCGATATGATCGCCCTTACCGGCGACCTCGTCGACGGCCCCGTGGACAGCCTGCGCGACGATGTTGCCCCCTTGGCCGAATTGCGCGCTCGACACGGCGTATTCGCAGTAACGGGCAACCACGAGTACTACTGCGGCGCCGATGCATGGATTGCAGAATTGTCGCGGATGGGCATCCGCTACTTGCGCAACGAGCGGGTGGACATTGGCAACGGAGGCAATCGCTTCGATCTCGCGGGAGTCGACGACTATGGCGCCGATAAGTGGCCAGGGCATGGCGAGGATCTGATACGCGCCACCTCCGGCCGCGATCTCAATCGCGCGCTTGTGCTGCTCGCGCACCAGCCGCGCCAAGTGATGCGCGCCTCTACTCATGGAGTCGACCTCCAGTTGTCCGGCCATACCCATGGCGGCCAGATCTGGCCGTGGCACCACATCGTGAAGCGCCAGCAGGGATACCTTGCCGGGAGATATCAGCACGGGGCTACCCAGCTGTACGTGACGCGGGGCTGCGGTTACTGGGGGCCTCCGGTGCGCCTGCTCGCTCCGTTGGAGATCACGCGGATCGTCCTGCGGGCGACCGCCAGATAGCGGTGTACAACCGCCCCATGCTCGGGAACGTTACAGCCACGTCCGTTCGGACAGCTCGGAGCCCAAACTGGCGCTTTGCCCTACTAACAGCATTCGCGATCCATCCACACGCTGCGGATGCAGCGCCAGTGAAGCTCACGTTGGAGGACGTCATCACAAAAGCAATCTCCAACCCGCGCGTTGAGATGGCACTCCAGGAGCGCGATGCGGCAATTGCGCGCATCGCAGAAGCAGATGCCGCGCGCTTGCCGCGGGTGAAAGCGACCGGATTTGCCACGATCAGCCCTCACATCACTTGTGTCGACCCGCAATGCACTCAAACGACTCCGCAGAACTTCGCTCTCAACTTCTCGGGCGTGTTCGCGGGGGCGCAGGTCGATATCACGCAGCCACTATACACCTTCGGAAAGATTGCACATGTGCGCGCTGCTGCGCGCGCCGGGCGCGACGCTCAGACTGCCCTCGCGGATGAAGCGGCCGGCGAAGTCACCATCGATGCCGCTCGCGCGTACTGGGGCCTTAAGCTCGCTCGTGAGATCGGGAGCATGCTCGACGATGGCATCGCGGAGATCGAGTCCGCGGCAACGCGACTCGCCGACCGCCGCGACGCATCGATTCAGGATCGACAACGCGTCGCTGTGCTGCTCGCGGAGGCAAAGCTACAGCGCGCCGAGGCCTCGCAGAAAGAATCCCAAGCGGTTTCTGGACTTCGCGCGATTACCGGAGTTTCCGAAGCCGATGTGGACGATGCTGAGCTCGCCGCCGTTACGCAACCGGATGGTCCGAAGGACGACCCAGCCGCACGACGTCCTCAAAGCCTTGCCGCGCGCTCTGGCGCCCACGCGGCCGACGAACTCGTCGCAGCCGAATCGGCTCACTACTTTCCCGACGTCGCCGTGGTCGGTTCTGCCGGAGTCACACGAGCGACAGGCGTCACCGACCCCCCCGGAGTATTCGCCAACGACCCGTACAACCGATTCGGTGCAGGTGTCGCGTTGGGGCTGCAGTGGAACATCGAACCGTGGAACGTTCGAGCCCGGCTCGATCGCGCCCGTGCCGATGCGCGCAAAATGCACGCACAGGCCACGCTAGCTGCCCGTGGCGCCCGGTACGACGCCGAAGCAGCGCAGGCCGAAGCGGCAGCAGCAAGAGCTCGAGTGGAAGCGGCCGGGACCGGCACAAAAGCCGCGCGGACTTGGCTGGCGGCGGTCCTACAAAACGAGGCAATCGGCACAGCGGAAGCCCGAGACCTCGCCGACGCCTACATCGCCTGGTTTCAAATGCGCGCGCGATGGGCCGTAGCGGTGTTCGATTGGAACGTAGCCGTGGTACGACTCGGCCGGGCGAGGGGTGAATTTCGAGCCCGTCCGCAACGTCAAAGGTGACATGATGATCCGTGCCCTACTTCTAACGATCTTGCTTGCGCTGGCGTCGACCCCTGCGCTGGCCGCCGACGGCCCAGGGACCGCAGCGGTGCGCGCCGGCAATCAGGCGATCACCGCCCTACTGAAACAAAAGCCCACACCCGGCTCTCCGGAAGAACGGACTCTGGCAGGCAAAGTCACCGAATCGGTCAAAGCGCTGATCGATATTGATGAGCTCGGCAAGCGCGCCATGGCCGACCACTGGGCTCGGCTTGCGCCGGCGCAGCAGCGCGACTTTTTGACCACATTGCGCGACCTCATCAACGACAACTACGTGCGAGGGTTGCGCGCCAACATCGAATATACCGTCGACTACACAGATGAATCGACCGCCGCCAACGGCGATGTGATCGTCACTACCACCATCAATACCAAGCGCCGCAACCGACCGTACAAGATCGAAATTGCCTACGTGCTCCGCAATGTGGGCGGCAAGCTGCGCGCTTGGGACGTCAGGACCGACGGGGTTGGACTGGTCGAAAATTACCGCATCCAGTTCAACAAGATCGTGGAGAAAGACGGCTTTGCCGGTCTCATCGCGAAGATGAAAAAGAAGCGCGGCGAACAAGGTACGTAGCTGCGTCGCCTGGCCGGAGATCGCGGGCCAGATGTGGAGTTAGGCGTCAGTAGTGCTAGCACTACTGAGCCAAATCAGCATCGAGCGAGGCTAAGGCATGCGAGCCGGACTCCTCGGGCGTGTTGGACTAGGCGGCAGGACGCACGCCCGGAGCGGAGCGAGGAGCGTGCTGAAGCACGTGACGAGCGAGCACTGGACGTACGCGAGGAGCCGGCCGCAGGACGAAGGCCGCAGCCGATGATGATTCGGCTCAGTAGTGCTAGGTTCGCGTGAGGGCCTTTCATGTATCGAATCGTCGTAGACGCAATGGGAGGAGACCACGCCCCGGCTGGAGTCGTTCAAGGGGCTGCCGAATCCTCGCTGACGTTGCAATCAGCAGAGATCGTCCTCGTCGGCGATGCGGCGACCATTAGCCAGCAACTGGCGCGGACTCGCCACGACGGAGCTCGTGTTCGAATCCATCATGCGGCTTCGTTCGTTCGCATGGATGAAACACCCGATGAAACGTCGGCCGCCCGAACCGATACCTCGATCGAAGTCGCCGCGGACCTAGTCGCTCGCGGCGACGGCGACGCATTGGTTTCGGCCGGCAACCCAAAAGCGTCTGTGCTCGCATGCGCGCGCCATTGGAAGCGCATCGACGGAGTTCACTGCGCTGCGCTTGGCGCAGTATTTCCTACCGAACTGCGGCGAGGAGACACTGATGATCCGTTCTCGCTGCTTCTCGATGTGGGTGCGACCTCACATGCCACCGCCGATGACTTGGTGCAATTTGCGATCATGGGTTCCGCCTACGCAGCTCTGATCTCGCAAAATCGCCATCCGCGCGTCGCCCTGCTTTCAAGTGGCAGCGATTCGAGCAAAGGACCACCCGAAGTGATTGCCGCGCACGCAGCACTGCGCGGAACCCATGAACTAAACTTCATCGGCAACGTCGAGAGTCTTGATATTCCGCGCGGTGTCGCCGATGTGGTCGTGACTTCGGGGTTCGTCGGCAATGTAGTACTCGCCATGCTGGAGGGCGTCTCGGAAACCGTTGTGCGACTCGCCCGTTATGCTCATAAAGATCGACTCGCATGGCGGCTGGGATTGGTCGCCTTGTCGTCTGCGATCGATCAGCTCAAGGCGATTACAGACTGGCGGCAATATGGCGGCGCCCCGTTGCTCGGGTTCGCTCATCCGTTTATCAAAGCCCATGGACGGTCCAATGCCCGCGCAATGAACAATGCCGTCAAGGTGGCCCACAAAGCGCTGGCGGGCAACCTCAGCGGCAACATCGCTCGCGCCATCGCCGCGGCGGGACGTGCTTCCAGCGCGGCGGGAGGCAATCGGTGAGGCGATCAGTGAGGCGCCGTTGATGCCCATGCGCGTTTCGAAATGGACTGCGCGAGCGGCCGAATGGGCCGGGCTGCTGGAGCCCGACGTTCCAACCTTGCCACCCGGCACGATACCGCCTCGCCACGTTTTTCGTTGGGACTTAGATAAAACCTACTTGCGCACAGAGTTCGACTCCCTGACCGACCTCCTGAAAAGCGCTATCGAAACGGCTGCTGATAAACAGGCGTTTCCCGGCGCCACCGCTCTATTGCGTGCGCTCCGCCAGGAAGACCACCGGATCTGCATCGTATCCGGTAGCCCCATGCAGATGCGCCAGGTGCTGGCCGCAAAGCTCGCCCTCGACGGGGTTGCCTACGATGAATTCGTGCTGAAGAACAACCTAAAGAACTTGCTGCGCGGCCGGTTCCGCGCACTGCGCGCACAGATCCCGTATAAGCTTCCCGTCATGCTACGATCGCGGATCGCCGTCGCTGCCAGGTCCGAGACGCTATTTGGCGACGACGCGGAAGCCGATGCGATTGTGTACTGCTTGTATGCCGACATCGTTGGAGGGCGAGTATCCACCGCAGACCTCGAGCGCGTACTCGTTGCGTCGCGCGCCTACGACGACGATGCACAGCGATGTCTCGAGCTGGCGCGAAACGCGCCCAAGGGAGAGATCGTGCGCCGTATCATTATTCACCTCGACCGCCGCTCACCACCCCTTGAATTCCGCCGGTTCGGTCCGCGCCTCGTGCCCGTATATAACTACTTCCAAGCAGCACTGGTACTCTACGAAGACAAAGTCCTCTCAGCGCGTCAGGTGATTTTCGTTGCGCTCGAAATGCTCGACTCCCGGCAGTACGAGCTTGGCCACCTAGCAACCAGCTTCCAAGATGTAATCCGACGGGGACGGATCAGCCGCGACACTGGCCTCCAACTGGTCGAAGATGCGCGCAACGCCGCTACCTCAGGAGCGCTGTCGGGTCGCGATGACCTTCCGCCTTTCGATCACATCGCTGAAGCGTTTCGCGCCCGCGTCCGCGAACTCGGCGATTCACCGCCGCCGGTCGTCGTGGAGCAACCACTAGACTACGTCCGTCTCGTCGACGACGAACACGACAACCGCCGCACCCGTCGCAAACACGGCCTAACGTAGGTTACCCTGTGGCAACGCATGCGGTACAACTTAGCTCTGTGGAGCGAGCTGCATCGATCCTGGTCGTGGAAGACGACGCGGCAATGCGCGACCTGCTCACGGAGGAACTATCCGATGCCGGATACGACGTGCAGTCAGCCGGAGGCGCCACGAGTGGCCTCGAGATCGCGCGCAGCACTCGCTTTGATGTGATCATCACGGATCTGCGCATGCCGGAAATGGACGGTTTCGATCTCATTCGCGGCGTTCGGGCGCTCCCTGAACAGCCGCACGTCGTCATGATTACCGCATTCGGATCGATCGAGACCGCGATTCGTGCCGTCAAGCTCGGCGCTTTTGACTACATCACCAAGCCGTTCGAAATCGAGGAATTGGTACTAGTAGTCGGCAAGGCGCTCAGCGAGCGCGATCTGCGAAGTAAAGTCGCGCGCCTCCAACGCGAAGTCGAGCAGCGGTTCGGGCTGGGAAACATCATCGCCCACAGTCCAGCGATGCGCGAGGTCGTATCCTTGGTGCAGCGCATCGCGAGTTCGACGGCATCGGTCCTCATTACAGGCGAGAGCGGCACAGGCAAAGAGCTCGTGGCACGCGGCATTCACTACAACTCTACGCGCGCGACCGGTCCATTCGTTGGTGTGAACCTGGCAGCCGTGCCCGAGGGGCTAATTGAATCCGAGCTGTTTGGCCACAAACGGGGCGCCTTCACCGATGCGCGCACCGACAAGACCGGCTTGTTCGTCGAGGCTGATGGCGGGACGATGTTTCTCGATGAAATTGGCGAGCTCGCGCTACCCTTGCAAGCCAAGCTGTTGCGCGTGCTGCAGGAACACGAAGTACGGCCGGTTGGCGCGACCAAAAATCAACGCGTCGACGTTCGAGTGGTCGCAGCGACCAACAAAAACCTCGAAGAGATGTTGAGCGATGGCAGCTTTCGAGAAGATCTGTACTACCGGCTCAACGTGATCCATGTCGATTTGCCCCCGCTGCGCACACGGCCGGAGGACATCTTGCCGATTGCCGAGCACATGCTGATCCAGCTGGGGGCCAAGCAAACCCCCGCCCGTACCATTCGCCTCGCTGCCGAAGCACAGCGCCTCCTGCTTGCGTATCACTGGCCGGGCAACGTTCGCGAGCTGACCAACGTGCTAGAGCGCGGCATCGCGTTGTGCCATAGCGACCTCATCTCCGAGGAAGACCTGCCCCAGCATGTCCGTGAACGGCGTCCCGCCGACTTCTTGGGCGCTGCAGTCGCGCGCCGAATGACGCTCTCCGAACTCGAGCGCGAGTTCATCGAGGCCGTACTTGCAGATGAAGCGGGCAACAAGACCCGCGCTGCCCAGCGCCTAGGACTCGACCGCAAGACGCTCTACCGCAAGCTCGAGGAATACGCCAAAGTAGATGGCAAACTGGAACCTCCCGGTAGCGGGGATGACTAGACAGGGTCGCGCAGTTCGTGATCCACGATTCTAGGAACGCAGTGGTTGGAGGAAATTTCGACGCACCCCTGATCCCCAACCAATGCGTTCCTGTCTAGACAGGGTCGCGCAGTTCGTGATCCACGATTCCAGGAACGCAGTGGTTGGAGGAAATTTCGACGCACCCCTGCAGCGAGGGAAGGAGCATACGCCTTGGTATGTGACTGACCGAGCGAAGCGGTACGTCGAAAGATCCCCAACCAATGCGTTCCTGTCTAGACATTTAGGAAGTCTCGTAGCCGACGCAGGCCGAGTTCAGTTTTTAGATCGCACAGCTCGCCATCGACACACTTCGCAATTGCCGCTTCGAGAGGATGCCATCGCGTCGTTGCCCCTTCTTCCATAGGCGATCCGTCGCCGTGCAGGGAGTGCTGCCGCATTGGATCCACCTCTACCGCCATGAAGTAGTACTTCTCCACCATGGATCCCGGCGAGGGAAACGTGCCAGCCCCGAGCCGCACGAAATCCTCTGGGGCAACGACAAAGCCAGCTTCTTCTCGCACCTCTTCCATCGCCCGACGCGCAAGCCCATCAGCCCCGCGATCTTCCTGTTCGACGATCCCGGCCACAAGCTCTGCGATAAATAGGCCGGGCGCCGCCTCTGGGAGTGGAGCTCGTTCGGAGTCGCGACCGATCGCAATCGCGGGCCGCAGCCCATTGCGGACAAGCACTTGAACGCCACCGGAGATCCGCGCGTACACAACCACCACGACCGCATCCTGGCCATAGGGCCGCACGACCGCATCGCACGTGTACGGCGGCGAAGTGCTGCCGTCGTTGCGAAGGTTGCGCAGCACCATCCGGCGGATCCGCAAAAATCCACCCTGCCCGACCTCGGTGTCGGAATCGATGATCAGCTTGGTGACCATTGCGCTCGGACGTTAGTGTTTACCATCACCCTTTCCGTCGCCGCTACCGCTACCACCACCTCCTCCGGAGCCGTGGTGCTTTTCGCCGGCTTTTCGCTCCTGGCCCTTGCCGTCCCCCTTCCCGGAATGGTTTGAACCATCGTTGCCCTTGCCGCCGCCAACACCACCTTCGTTGCCCTTATCACCGGCCTGAATATTGGCCTTTACCCAGTCGGCGGCCTTCGCAATGCGCCGATCGATCTCGGCCTTCAGCTCGGCGGGCTTTTCGCCGCCCGCAATCGTGATTACTACGCCGCTCTTGTCATTCTTGGCAGTCGCTTTACCGCCCTCGGGAATCACGATCGGACACAAGCCGTCTTTGCCGCCCTTGCTGCCCTGCCGATCGTGCGTATCGCCCACCTTGGTGTCTTGACGCGCCTTCAACATTTCGTCAGCGCGCTTTTGGATCGCGGCAATCGCATCCTTGTCTTTCGAGCTGACGGTCACGACGACTGTCTTGGCTTTTACAACTGCGCTGGTTGTGGCTCCCAGTACCGTGCTGGGGCAATTGCCGGCGTGATGCGCCATGGACGTTTCCGCTGCCACACCGGAAGCATCGGCAACCGGTGCTGCGTCCGAACCCGCTGCTGCATTGGAGCCCGATCCAGCGGACCCAGCCGATCCGGCCGAGACACCAGAGCCTGCGGCTTCCAACTTTGTGGGGGTCTCCGATTGGGGGTCGCTGGCGGGACGAGGCTCTTCGCGCTTCTTACACGCACCAACGACGAACGCGAACGCAACGACCAGTAGTATCTTCACCTTGCGCATGGGCTATCCTCCAAAATGATGCTACGTCGTTTTGTGGTCCCGATCAGCATTGTGGCGCTGATGAAACGCCGGCCCCCCCGGGCTTGCTGAGCACGTTCTGAGAGCGGCGGGAAATACCGCGATCTTCGTCGTGCCGCGACCTGCCCCTTGACGAACGAGTGCTGCGCCAGTAGAAAACCCTGCTCAGGGCCATCGCGTGCCCATATTCGGGGATCGTCTAACGGCAGGACGTCAGACTCTGACTCTGACTATCTAGGTTCGAATCCTAGTCCCCGAACCAGCCGAGACAGAGAAGATGCGGTACAACGCAGCTCTGCGAACGGCCCCATAGTCTAGCGGTTAGGACGTCGGCCTCT
>CAYQQM010000099.1:0-16502 GCA_964419605.1 uncultured Kofleriaceae bacterium
TTCGAAGTTTCGGCTGCTACATGCTTCCTCCTCAATCAGGCTTTCCTGGCGCACGTGAGGTACTAGTACACATTCGCTTCGGGGTGTTGCACCAGCGCGGTGCAGATGCCCACCCAGGCGGTCGCCTGAGCAGAAAGTCCAGATTTTTCCTCACGGTTCGCCTCGATGCGTCGGTACAAGTCATAAAATCGCCGCAGGCGAGGTGGCGGCGCCAGCGAAACCGGATAGCCAAGAAATGTTCGGTGCAACACGTCGAACATCGTCTTGAATTGAGGCAGCGTGGGCCGGGTCACTATCTCGAACGCAAAAATTCTTCGCTGGTCGACAGCAGCTTGCTCCTGCAAATCGCGTTGTGCTGACCGAACGCAAAGCGCCTCGCCCAAGCGGCCGATCGCCGCGAGCATCACCGTGTTGCTGCGCGTTGTTCTCGGCGCATCGACGCGATGATCGGGAAGACCCAGCGCCGCGAGGGAATCGGGCCACCGATCAAACAGGTCATCCCCTCGCGCGACAGACGCCGCTTCGTCGGGTGAAGCGGCACCGAACCAGGTTAGGTAAGCTCGCAAAAATGCTTCCGGTGGAACCATGCGAGGTTCTGACGACGAACCGCCGCGAGTTGCGGCACTTCGGTATCGATCCGAAGTAACGATCGCGCGCACAAGGCCCCGCATGCGATAGCCTCCAGCGCGGAAGTTCGTCGCCAGCTGTTCCTCCCATCCATCGTCGTCTCCCAACGGCGTTCCCAACAGCGACGCAGCAACGTTTCGCACCGCGCACGGCGCGAACTCCTTTGACGTAGTGAGCTGCGCAGCAAACCCTTGCGGCCCGCGGTCGGTGTTGGCAGGACTTGAATAGGCGCCGCGCAACAACGCGCGCTCAGAGTTCGTAAAGGCCGGATCATACAAGGTCCTACATGCGGCGACGGGCGCAGAGCGCGACGTGCACCGCGGCTGCTCCACCGGAAACTGGGCTGCTGGAAAAAATGTCCAATCCGACTCCTGAATTCGGGCGAAATACGCTGCCATCGGCTCAAGTCGGCGATGACAGGCCGAGCAGCCCGGACGCTTCGTTAAGTCCGGCTCCGATGACGGCTCTAGCTGCGCGGATTTGGCGACAAAGTCTCGGCACGCAAACGCGCGGTAGATGGCATGCGCCCGCTGGCGCTGCGAGCCGTATTTCAGCAGAAATACCGGCATCGTCATGATGCCCGCTGCATTCGGTCCGCGATCGGGTACATCCGTCCACTGATTCACATGGTGGGGGGCAAGGGAAACGGGGACCTTGGTAGGATCAAACAGGCCTTCAGCCGCCACATAGCCAAGTTGCTGGCCGTCGCCACAACACGTGGTATTCGCGAAATACCGATAAAATTGTGCTAGCGGGCCGTTAATCACTGTTGCACGGCTGGTCAAGATGTCTCGAAAATCGCGGTCCCGCTCAAACAGATTATCGAGAAAATGTTTGGCTTCTTCGACCCACCACGTTCGAAGCCACAATATGTAGGGTCGCGGCGAAACGTCAAAGGGCTGCTCGACCCCGAGCGGAATGCTCCATGGCATGACAAAGCCGTTCGGCCCGGTCGGTACACAGCGTTCCAAGCCAACGCCGCAGCCACACTCCGCGGAACTCTCGAAGCCGGCGTTGCTGAGGCACGACACCATCTCCTCTTTGTGCGCCGTCGCAAATGCACTGTCTGCGGGTAACCGAGTCCGCCGGCCAGGCAGCAACGGATCGGATTTCCGCACTATCCTGCCTGTCACTAAGACGCGCCCGAATTCCGCTGTTTGCGCTTCTTCGCGGCATATCCGCACACGCGTCATCGGCGTTTTGCCGTCTGGTTCGGTGAACATCGACCAGGTCAGCTCAAGACCGAAGCGCTTTATCCAGTCTGGACCCGCGCGATCTTGTGGACTCGCGGCTCGGTAGTCCGCGTACAGCCACCACGGGCCTACCAACGTGGTCCTCGCTTCGAGGAGTTCGCGACTAACCGGCTTTGGATTGCCTTCCGGGGGTCCATCTGGTGGCACCAAAAGCCCCGTTTCCGCGGCAGAGAAACAAACCTGCCCATCAATGTCGGCGATCTTCCTCCGCTGGCCGTCGCGAAAATACAGATCGATGACATTGCCGTCTGGACCCATGATGGTCGTCCACCGCAACATGACGGGCGGCGGCCTAAATGGGGCTGACGTCAACGGTAGGTCGAGGCGCAATAAGTCGTTGTAAATGGTGCGAATGCGCTCCGCGTAGCGCTTACCGACGAGGTGAGTGTCGAGCCAAGACGCGACGCGAAACTCCGGCCGCTCGAACTCTGCGATCTCAACTCGAGTCGGCGGCCGCCCCAGAAAGTCGATCGCTAGCGCGCGAAAGTACCTATAGTCCGCGAGCGTCTTCGGCGCCGGTTGCGCCTCGACCGCTGACGCAAATACAACCATTCCGAACGCGCTGATCCACCAGCGACGCATCATCGCGCGATCGTAACGCGATTAGCGCCCTCGGTCGACCTTCGCTACTGCGCAAGCGCGCGCGAAATCCAGCGAATGCCGTTGATCAGCGCATAGATCGCCTGCTCGTCGCTGACCTTCAGGCGAAATGGCACCATGCGCAGCAGGTGAAGCCCCATGTAGAAGCGACCTTTCGTGGTTACAAGCTCGGGCGAGCACGATAGGATTTGCGCCCACGCATCGACGCAGATTCGCTCAATGTCGGATTCCGGATCTCCAGGTCGGTACCGACACGAAAACTCTACACCGTGAGCGTGGTCGAATAAGTGAACGTCCGAGTGCGCCCAATCTTCGTACTTCGCAACCATGGACTGAAATAGTTTTCCGAGATCGAGCTCTGGCGCATCGATAAAATCGGCGCCGTCCATGTCGATCAAGCGCACATTACCATCGCCATAGAGCACGTTTTCAAAGGTCAAATCGCCGTGGACCGTGCAGAACAAGTTGGGCGCGAGGCGAGCGATCGACTCCGGCGAAGAAACGCGGGCAAGCAGCTGGTTGAGTCCCGGATAGCTCACGCCATCGATAGAAATCTCGCGCGCCGACACGATCGCGGCCAAGCGCGGGTTGGCTAGCATCCCATCCAGACGCGCGTAAATTTTATTGGCCAAATGGGTCTCGAGCCAGTCGGTTCCCGAGCGCCCCAAGCGCGAGCCCCCCGCGTAAACCATCTCGCCGAGCACGCCGAGGAGCCGGCGCAGTGCGGTTGCCCGATCGGTCGGATTACACTCCGAAAGCAAACGGTGCTGTGGCAAGTATTCCATGTCGTAGCTGTATTCGAACGTATTGTCGTGCTCACCGTAGAGGCCGGCGACGAGCCCCGCACTCATGCGCGAGAATCGCTCCATCGTGCGGTACTGGTTCTTGAGCTTGGTATACCCAAGGCTCAAGTTCTCGCGCTTCGAGACCCGCTTGCGCACAAATAGTTTCTCGTCGTCTTCAACGAGAAGCGTTTCAGCAAACGAACCGCCTTTAAACCGCCGCAGTACGGTGGGATACGATTGGCTGATCGCCAGGTGGTCGATGCCCTGGTTGCGTTCGACTTCGAGTGCTTGCGCTTGGGGTACGAGCAACGCGGAAGGTTTTCGATCGTTGATCAGAAACCTCGGCCCGCTCGGCAACCCCATAACGAGATGGTGATACGGAATCTGCGCCGCCGCGAGAGAAGCTCGCATCGCAGGCTCCAAAGCCGCATCGCGGGCCGTTGTGATCACGATAAAGTAACCCTGATTGATCCAATCCTGTAGGCGCTCAATCGAGCCCGGCAGTACGCGCAGCGGGCGGGTGAAGTCGGGCACATCTTCATGCTCGACGACCACGCCATCAAAGTCGCAAAAGATGCTGCCGATACGCATATTGTGGCGCGCCCGAACGCTGCGCAACTTGCGTGGGTCGCCGAAAAACTCGGCAGTCTCGATCGGCACCGCCAGCACGCGATCGCCGCGCGCGATTTGCTTTTGCACCAGGTCGGAGAGGTAGCCATCTCGGTCGGCATCGAAGAGTTGGACGACGTTGGCGGCGCTCGCGAAATAGCTACAGCCAATGACCCCCATGAATTCGCCGTTGCCCTCCGGCAGGCGCTTCTCGGCAATCCCGGTTACACGCTGATCGGACACCGCAGCTACGCTCCACGCGCGCAGGTCTTCGCCTTTGAGGCGCCAGGTCGGAAGCACGCAGTCGGCATCGCTGCCTTCGATCTGTCGAAATAGCGGATCGACATCGACGGAATGGTCGCAGTCGCACACAATCATTCGGCCCGTAATACCGGCTG
The DNA here is from genome assembly GCA_964419605.1 of uncultured Kofleriaceae bacterium. Lineage (GTDB taxonomy): Bacteria > Myxococcota_A > Polyangia > Haliangiales > Haliangiaceae > JABFXX01. Next base: position 4,273 of record CAYQQM010000099.1, read on the forward strand.
CCTCGACGGCCCGAACAACGGTCTCAGCCGGACCTTTGGTCGGGTTGCCTAGCACCACCACCTCATGAGGGCGACTCGCGAACATGGCGCCAAGGCGTGCCGCCACGTTGTGCTGAGCGTCGTGCTCAGCCAGACACACAAACACAAGGCGATCGATCCGCCGCGCCCATCGCTCAAACGGCCGGGCAGCAGCTTCGATAAACGTATCGCCGCCGATTTCCAAAAACGGCCGATATTTGAACCCGGACCGCGCGCTCGTACCGGCGATCGGAAATACAATGGTTACCGGCGTATCGCTCATGATACCCCTTCCACGGCGCGAGCTAGACGCGCCGGGTCGCCGAAAAACCGGGCGCTCCCGATCGGTACAGCGTTTACGACGTCGCCCGTCGCGAGCATATCGGCGACGATGTCGGAGAAGTTGGTGGCGACGAGGGCGGAACCGCGTGCCGAAACGCGCGCCAGATCGTGAAAGCCATAACAACCGATCACGCCCATGGCGGTACCGCGGGTAGCATCGGGCAACCGTTTCTCGCTCATTCCCCATACCCGATCGCCTTCGACCATAGCGACGGACCACGCATCGAGGTTCTCGCGTTCAAGCGGCCACACGGGCAAGAGTGCATCAAAATCCGGGTTCTCCGACACCCAGCGAAACAATGGCTCGACGTCCAGCGAGTGATCGCAATCACAAACGAACGCGGCGCCGACCGGTTCTCGCAGCTGCTCTATCGCGCGCACAATCGTTTCCGCCGGGCCGCGCGTAGGTGCAGCCAGCCGCACGGTAGCGATCGACAGCCCCGAAAGAACCTCTTGCAATCGCCTGCTTACGTTGAACTCTTGTTCTTGCGCCTCGAGATACACGAACACAAATCGCCCGATTTGCGACTGAAACCGACGAAACGGCTCGACCGCGGCCTCGATGAACAGCTGGTCGCCGATGGTCAGAAACGGCTTGAACCGGTGGCCAAAACGCGCGCCCTGGCCCGCCATGGGGAAAAACACGTCCATACGGATGAGGGTTATTGCACGGCTGCGACGAGTCGAACACCCGTGCATCAACTTCTGCGCCAGGAGCATCGGAACAGTGCGGCCCAGTCTGTCCAAGCGAAACCACCGCGCAACGCGCCAACTGCCGTCCATCCCAGATGACGTTCCACATTCGCTTCACGTCGGTTGCCACTCTCGCCCTCGGATCAACCTCCGTTGCACGTGCCGATCGCGTAGACAAACACGATCCGCGCGAGCGATCGCGGTCGACGAGCATTTCTGCCGACGTAGGCGGAACGATTGCGCCCAAAGGCATCGAGTGCCATCCTGCTGTGTCATTTCTTAGTGAACTTAAGTAGTTAGGTAGTACAATAAAATTGGGTGGCTGGAGCGCGCAGGGTGCGATAAACACAGACATGGCGATTCTCGGTGCACTCAATCGGCTGCCGCACCTCGTGGATGCAACCGACCAGCAGCCCGCCGAACGACATGTGGAACTAGAGGCTCAGGCGCGGCAGGTTCGCAACATTTCGCCTTATGCGCCTTATTCAGATGCTGGCGGGATCAATCAACTTGTCTATCCAGCCGGATTGGTGGAGGGGGCTTTGTACGGCTTTGATGTCTGGAAACATCCAGAGCACGCTAACGTTGGCTCGGTGGCTCGGAACAACGCAGTTGCCGACCTCACGATCGAATTAGGCAACCGCGAACAGACCAACCGAGTTCCGCCTCAATTGAGGTGGGCCGTTCCCGAGCGGCAGCTGCATGCGAATCCCAACTCGGGGTGGGCCCTGAAGTTTGGTGCGGAAATGGCCAAAGCTCTCGTCAGCGCGACCCTCACGGATGGAGGAGTCGATTGGATCGTTACTCTTGAATTTAGCGCCTTCGGCGCTGGCGACCAGCTGCTCGAGTCGTACGTTCACCCGCAGGTGAAAATCCCGAAAAGGTGGCAGACAACGAAGATCAACGAAAACGTACCGCTCAACGAGTGCGTCCTAAAGAATCCGCAGTCGGCGGCCTCACCGGACGATCACCCACTGCGGCGGGCGTACTCCGACCGTCGCTAGCCGGCTCAGAGGCTGACGCGGGGTCGCGATCATCGAACGGTGCGCGTCGACCGGCTCTCGCGCACCTTCCACCGCTGCTCAACGCGCTGCTCGACCGCGCGAGCAACCTGCGTGCCGACGGGACCAAGGGTCAGCAGGGCTCGCAGTGCCCACACCTTCGGATTTTTTCGCACCAAGGTGGGATAGGCCGCCAACCCGAAGTTGATGCCCCGCCGTGCGGTCTCGCGCTTGCCTTGGGCAAGGGCACGTAGGCCTCGGAGCGCGATGTCTTGCTCGATGAATGCAGACGCAAGCGCGTCGCGATCGAGCCCGGCCTTAGTTAACACAGGCTCCGGCAGATTGAAGGTCGCCACGTATTCATCGGTGAGATGCTTGAGGGCTCCGGATCGCTGTTCCTGCGGTCCTTGGCCCGCGTCGTGGACCCGATATTGAAACAGTGGGTGGTCAATCGCGTACACGGTTTCTGCAACTGCGAGCAGCTTCCACAAAAACCACTTGTCGGGGTTGATCAACCGCCCGCCCGCGTAGCCGCCCACGAGGTCATGCAGCACTCGCGAATAGCACGTAGTAAGAAACGGCAGCGGCGAGCGCAACATCTCGAGGGAGCGGCGCAAGAGGTCCGCAGCAGAAATCGCGCGAACCGGAAAGCCGATGGCAGCAGACAGCTCGTCGTCGACCACAGAATCGCGCCACAGCTTGGGGTCGGGATCGAATCGCCCGATAGTCGCGCCGCCCGAGTCGATCACCGCGGTCTGGGTCCCCCACACGGCTCCATCCGCCTTCGCGCCCAAGGCCTTCTCGAGGCGCTCGTACGCTGTAAGTGCACCCGGAGCCATTTTGTCATCCGACGACAACAGCAACATGCGGCGGCCGTGCGCCATCGCCGCAACGCGTTCGAGATTCGACGCGAACCCAACATTGCACGGGTTCACAGCGAGCCGCACGCGGTCGTCGCGAAAGCCATTGACCACTTCGACGGAGTTGTCGGTGCTAGCGTTGTCACACACGACAACTTCGACGTGCGACGACGCCTGTGTTAGCACGCTGTCGATCGTTTCGCCGATGTACCGACCGTAATTGAAGTTCGGAATCATGACGGACAGTGCGACTTGGTTATTCATATGAGCTCCGGCACGAGATGCTGTTTGTCGAGACCTATGCCGCCCCAAGCGGATTGGCACGGGGGTACGTCGGAGATTTGACCACGCGCGGCGCCTTGGCAGCGATCACAGCAGGCTTTAGCGCAACAAACACCGCTAGCAAAACCCAAAACATCGTAAATCGCAACCCTTGATGCGCCGCAGTGTACGCCAGTGGAGGGATCAACACGGCGATAAACCTCAGCGGAGCACCGCGGATCAGCCTCCACATAAACGCGAGAAAGAACAGCGTGCCCACAAGCCCGTAGCTGAACACCACCGTTCCTAGCGAGGAGTGAATTTCCATCTGGATCGTGGAAAACCGCGATAGCCCACCCTCCCCAGCACCAAACACCAGATACTGCTTGTGCTCCCATATCCGATCGTAGCCGCGTTCAGCGAAAAAACCGACGTGCGACTTTCGGTTGCGGACCCGATCTTGCGATGCGTCGATCGCCGTCGACACTGGCCCACCCACAAACATCAGCGCGATCGCTGCCGCACTCACCCCAAGGATCACGCGCGGATTCGAAAACACGAGCAGCGCAAACAAAATCGCGATGCCCGCGATCGCTGCGCGCGATGCCGACACCGCGGCGAGGTAACCACAACAGGTCAGCGCGAAACTCGAAACCAGCAGCCGAAGTCGCAGCCGCCAATGCAGCAGGACGATGAGGCAGGCGACCAGAAGCGCATAGTAGCCGAGCTGGTTTGGATTGTTGAAAAACAGCGCACCGCGAGCTCCCCCAACCGACAGAAACGACGACCCTACCTGTAGAAAAATCGTTAGATAGATGACGTAAATCGTCAGGCGCAAGAACGCATCGCCGTAGCGCTGAAACAGCACGAGCGCGACGAGAAACAGCAACGTGTTGTAGACGTAGTAGATGGGAAACAGCACGAACGTATCCGGGCCGAACAAGCCAAAATTCCCAAGAATCGCAGCCCACGCGTAGTCGACCATGCACACCCACGCGGTGAACCAAAACAGCGGTTTGAAGGTGACATGTGCTCGCCGGAACAGCCGCCCGTTCCAACCGCGTAGCGCCACAGGAACCAGGGCGATGAGAAATATGTCACCCGGCTGCGGCAGGCCGCTCTTAAAAACGTAGAGCGGAATCAGAAAAATGTAGAGCGCCCACATCACGAGCGCGGGTCTCATGTATTGCTGCCAGGATGGGCGATATGGGCTCGGCATGGGCTAGAAATCTTGAGTTAGTGGCCGGCACGCTGTACCACGTTCGAACTCGGATATGACGCCTGAGGGCACAACTAGCGACCCCGAACACAAGGTCGCCAACCAGCTAGAATTGCCGGATAATTCTGTCGCGATCGTCGGTCGCCAGACCCGGCGCGGCATCACCTGGAGTTTTGTCGGCGCGGTGGTCACCAATGCGATTCGCCTCGTGGTGCTTGCGGTTCTCGGCCGTACCCTCACGAAGGACGACTTTGGCGTTGTGGCTGCCGCGATCTCCGTCAATGTAGTGGTTTTCGGAATTCGCGATCTGGGAATCGGGGTCGCGCTCGTACAGCGCAAGGACCTCAAGCCGGGGCACTTGGCCACCGCGTTCGCCCTCTCGACCTATCTCGGCCTTACCTTGTCCGCCGCCTTGTTTGCGGCTGCGCCTTGGATCGGCCGCGCGTACGGAATTGTCGAGTCGATCGACGTCATTCGCGGACTCGCCGCGATGTTTGCAATCCGCAGCGTTGCAACGCCATCTCGAATGATGTGTCAGCGAGCGATGAACTTTCGATTGCTCACGATGATCGACTCGCTGGCATTCGCGTTGGGTAGCATCACGAGTGTGGTGTGCGCCATTGCCGGCGCCGGGCCGTGGTCGCTCGTCATCGGCTACCTGGTCGAGGAGGCGACGGCAGGAGTGTGGTTTCTCATTGCAAGTCCTCCTAAATTTTCGCTCACAATCGACCGCCAGCATCTGCGAGAGTTGCTCGATTTCGGGGGAGGGTACTCCGTGGTGTTGATCGCCAATCTCGTGGCGACATTTGGCGACAACATGGTGGTCGGGCGCGTTCACGGCGCAGGTTCTCTGGGCTTCTATTCCAGAGCCTACGACTTGATGCGCTATCCATCGATGGTTTTCGAAGCGCTCGTCGGCAATGTATTGTTTCCTGCGTACGCACGATTGCAACAAAATCCATCGAACGTCGCCGCGAGTTTTCGTCGCGTTACCTTTGTGAACGCGCTATTGCTATTGCCCGCGAGCGCAGCGCTCATCGTTGTGGCACCGGAAACCATTCGCCTGACCCTGGGTTCCGGGTGGCAGGAGGTGGTGTTGCCGTTTCAGATCCTGATGACAGCAACGCTGTTTCGCACCAGTCTCAAGCTCGGCACGATCGCCGCCCAAGCCTTGGGAGCGGTGAACTCCGTTGCTATCGCGTATGTCGTTTACGCGGCAATTCTGGTCGGCGGCGCGTTGGTTACGGTCCGGTGGGGCATCGTGGGAGTCGCCGCCTCAACAGCCATTTCGATCTCGATCGCGAGCCTTCACACCTGCTTGATCGCTGTGCGCGTAGCCAACCTTCCAACTCGGGCGTTTGTGGTTGCCCATCTGCCGGGACTGCTCCTCGCCGTCGTAGCCGTCGCAGCGGTGTGGCCTGTAACGCTAGTGCTCCGCGCCGCGAACTTACCGGCGGCAGTGATTTTTGTTGCAGGAGCGGCGTCGTCGATCGCTGTCTGCATCCTCGGGCTAGCCGTTGGCCTCCGAACCCACCGGGGCGACTTTGCCTGGCTTGACGACGAACTGCGGCGCGCCCGCAACAAGCTGACCAGGAGGGCCGCGTGAAACTGATGATGATCACCACCTATGCAACGCCCACCAACATGCGCCGCGAACTCCTCGAGACCGCCGCCGCACGCGGACATAACGTAGTGGTCGTTTCGCCGGCGCCTACATCGCTGATGTCTGGGCCGGTTCGCGAGTTTGGCGGAACGTACGCGGAGTGGGCTGCGAGTCGAACCACGATCGACCCTATTGGCGACGTAGCAGCCGCGGCGCAGCTGTACGCGATCGCGCGGCGACACCGTCCGGACGTGGTGCTGGTCTATCAAATAAAAGCCGTGCTGATCGCACCTACGATCGCCAAGCTTGCCCGCGTTCGGCGCGTTGTCGCATTGGTGAATGGGCTGGGAGCGGTATTCGACGAGCACGGGTTCGGCCTTAGCCGGCGAGCACGCATTGCTCAGACCATGTACCGCCTCTCGCTGCGACACGTTGACACCGTGATATTTCAAAACGCAGACGACCCGGTGCTGCTCGAGAACAAGCGCATTTTGGCGCGAGATCGCGATCGACGAGTCGTTCCCGGCTCAGGGGTCGACGTCCGGGCGCTGCGTCCGGTTGACGCCGGGCGCGCCACGCAATCGCCAACATTTACACTGATGACGCGACTGCTCGTTTCCAAGGGCGTCCGCGACTATGCCGCTGCAGCCAGAGCGATCAGATTGCGACACCCGAACGCGGTCTTTCGATTAGCCGGACAATTTGAAGCGGCCAACCATCCCGATGCCATCGCCAAGGCTGAGGTCGATGCCTGGGTGCGCGAGGGAGTGATCGACTACATCGGATTTACCAACGACGTCCCCGCGCTGCTTGCAACGACAACCGTATTTGTTCTGCCGTCGTATTATCGCGAAGGTGTTCCGCGCACCAGCCTCGAAGCGATGGCAATGGGGCTTCCGGTCGTTACCACCGACTCCGTCGGATGCCGTGATACCGTTGAAGACGGCGTGAGTGGCTTTCTGGTACCTCCTAAGAACGTGGCAGAACTAACAGACCGCCTCGAGCGCTACATCACCGAACCGGATCTCGCTACCGCGCATGGCCGTGCTGGCCGTCTGCGCGCCGAGAGGATGTTCGACATCGAACTGGTCAACCGCCAGATGCTTGAAGCGCTGGGGCTTTAGCTACCCCTGGCGCTAACTCGATAACTGGCATAGGGTCCAACCGTGATTCGCCAATTGGTTGCCAAAACACTGCAAAAAGCTGCGAACCGAATCGCGCCACCGCCTCCTCTGGTCGACTTGATTCCCGAAGTCGAACCCTGGCAAGCAGAAATTATCGCCACGTCGCAACGCTACTCGATGACACCGCCCCTTGCACAGTGGACTCTGCTTGGCGCACTCACCCATATTCATCGCCATCGGATTCCTGGAGATTTCGTGGAATGCGGCGTGTGGCGCGGCGGGAACCTCATCTTGGCGGGGCTCGTGTGCAAGCGCCTCGGAATGTCAAAAACCATCTGGGGCTACGATACGTACGCAGGAATGACGCCACCGACGGACTTTGACAAGAAGCACCGCCGCAATTTGAATGTAAAAGAGAAGTTTGCGAGGCTGCAACACGACGATCACAACGACTGGTGCTACGCGTCGTTGGCCGATGTCACCGACGCGTTCGCTCGCGAAGTTGGCGCAGCCTGTGAATTCAAGCCCGTAAAAGGACCCGTACAAGAGACTCTCCTTCAGCCTCCGTTGCCGGAATCCATCGCACTATTGCGACTCGACACGGACTTCTATGACAGCACAAAGGTGGAACTCGAAGTGCTTTACCCTCGGCTGGTCTCCGGAGGCCTCCTCATCATCGACGATTACGGGGCCTGGGCAGGTGCGCAAAAGGCCGTGGACGAATATTTTCGTGCGAAACCGGTGTGGCTTCAGTACGTTACCCACGACGTTCGCCTCGTCGTGAAACCGTAGGAACGGTCCCTGCCCCTGCCCGTTAGGGCAGAAACGCAAACATGCCGCCGATCGCAGCGGCCTGAACCAGGGCGTAGCGCAGAACCACTCGCCCCCACGGTGCGCTATGCGGCCGGATCGGTTTTACATCGAGCCAGTTCTCGAGCAAGAGAAGAGCACCGTGGTAGGCGCCCCACATGACAAATTTGATCGTGTAGCTATGCCATAAGCCAACGATCACCATCGACCCAAGCACGATGAGCGACAACTTCGCGCCTTTGGCTCGAATTCCGCCCAGTGGGATAAACACGTTCTCTCGGAGCCAGTCGCCTAGCGTAGCATGCCAATTTCGCCAGAATTGCGTCAGCGTAGTCGCGGTGAACGGCTTTTTGAAGTTCTCCGGAACCTCAAATCCCAACAGTCGGCCGATGCCGATGGCGATATCGCAGTAGCCTGAGAAGTCTAGATAGAGCATCACATACAGCACGGCAAATGCGAGTGGCGCCGCAACCACCCCATGGCTCCGCAAGCCCGCTACCACGCTCGCCAAAAGGGGAACGAGAACGACTTTCTTGGCCAGCCCACGTGCGATGCGAACACTTCCTGCTTCGATCACAGCGCTTGTCAGTCGTTTGTCGCTGCCAAGCTGGGTTGCAAACGTGTCAATTCGGTACAGCGGTCCCGATGTTAGCGTTGGGACGAATAATGCGTAGTGCAATAGTTCCAGCAATGACGGCATTTTGACGATGCCGCGCGCCGTCGCACGCACAACGTGAATCGCCTTGAGCAAGAAATATGAAAACCCGACCCACCGCAGCACGTAATCACCGCGCGGACACGACAACTCCATATCTGGAAGCAACTGCGTTTTGATCCGCAGTACCGAGGCGATTCCAACTAGCAGAACGACTCCCAGCCAGCCAATGCGATTGGCGCGCGTTGGATCGCGCAACCGCACCGCAGAGGCGACTCGCGCAACGGGATAAACGACTGCCACGGTTAGCCCCACGAGTGCAACGAGCGTGGGGCCCGAGAACATCCAAAGCCAAATGATACTCCCGGCTAGTAGTGCCCAATTCCGCAGTCCTCGCGCCAGCCAATAGCCAACGACAAGGAGCGGCACGAAGATGACAAAGCGCTCGTCGAGAAAATACACGGAACTCTAAAAGTCCTCGTAGATAAACAAGCCGCCGCTTTGCCACAGCAGCAGAATTGCGAGCACGATGAGGTAGTAAATCGCCGTCCGAACTGCTCCACGTCTGATTTCTTTCATGGCAGGGCTCATGGCTAGATCTCACCTTTCTCGTCGAGCCACGCGATGACCCTGGATGTGAGCTCCCGCCGCCCGGCCGCGTTGACATGTCCGACGTCGCGAAACGCTGATACGGGCAATGAGGTGGTTAAATCAAGCGTATCAACCGGTAGACGGGCGAGCAGCGCGCTGTTCAGTCCGTAAAAGCTGGCAAAGCCAAATCCGCGAGGGCTAATAGGAAGCAGCACTGTGTAAACGCGAACACCGCGTTCCCTCCAGCGCGCAATCAGCTGCGAAATTTTAGCCAACTGCGGAAATTCATCGCTACTGCGGCCGCTAAACTCCGAAATGAACTTCGCAAGCATGGCGACCGCTTCAGACTCCGGAGCCGGCGCATCATCGAACTGCGAGTAGGAGCGCTTACGCCCGCCGCTAACCAGTCTTTTCCAACGGTCTTTAACTGCATTCCACAGATACTGTCGGTGGAAGAAGATATAAGGTGACCTGCGGTTTAGCCAGGGGTACCGGCTGTCAGAAGGCTCGTTCGCAATCGAATACAAATTGAATCCCAATACGACTGCGCGGGGGCGAATCCCTTTTTTGTTTAGCAACTGAATCAAGCCAAGTTCGTCGGTAATGCGAGCGGTGTTAAGCCCAAAATTATAGACCCGCAATCCGGCACGGTTCGCTGAGGCGGTCTCGATCAGGTCCTGATCGATTCCGGCGCGAACGCCTGAATTTCCTATGAAGAGCAGTGTCGGGGAATTGCGCGGAGGTGAGGCGTCGAAGCGCGCCAGTGCCAGGTCTAGATTACTGGAACGGGTATAATGCACCGGATCCAGACGGACCATCGCCAATTCTGTCAGTAGCAACAACAATGGCACGTTGACAAGGAGGTAGTACTGTCGATACCAGGCTATGATCACGTCAACCGATGTCCGCTGTAGTCTTGGATTGAGCGACGCATTTGGACGAGCTCGGCTGTGAATCCCTGCTTGGCCCAGAACTGACGCCCCCCTTCGTTACCGACCAGCACGTGAAGTTCCACTGACCCTACGCCGGCGCGGTCAAACCAGGCCAAGGCAGCATCGACGAGCGCTTTGCCAGCCTGAGCGCGGCGAGCTTCCGGGCGAACGAACAACTCGCTGATAAATCCGACTTTTGCATGGTCTGCGGCGAGATGCGCGGGGAGCCGCTTCGTGGAGGCAGCAAGAAACCCTATCAGGGTGGATTCCTGGCTTTCAGCAACCAGGATCACTGACACCGGAGAATCCAGTCGATCGCCGAGCTGTCGCTTCCAGATCGCAACCGCATCGTCGCGAAGCGAAAGCAGCATTCCGTGGTCGCGCTGGTCGTTGTACATTTCTCGCCACAGGTCACCGACGACGTCGACGTCGGACAGTTGCGCTGGCCGAACGTGAACGCGACTATCCATGCGCCATCCGCCACGCGGTGAATTCTTCGCGAAGTCGAAGCGGCCATGCGTCGATATCTAGTCCGAGCTGTGAAAACACTCCGTAGATCCAACGCTCCAAACCAAATGCTGTACAGCCCGTACACACCGGCCGATTGTTATGCAGGATATTGAATGCCTTACCGAACGTTACGGAGTGAAAATTCGACGAGGCAACCGCCACCGATCCAGAGGCGAGCGGCATCCTCAGTTCGTATTTCATTTCGTTTTGACGCTGAAATGCGGCCTTGACTTCGAAATCGTTTGTAAAAAAAGGGTCGTTAGCAGTTTCCAGCCAGCACGACAATTCCCAGTGCTGAACCAGAGCCTGTAACCGCTCGATCGCCGCTGCGCGCTCTCGCTTCACAAACTCGGGCTTGCCAACGTAGATCACTTCTCGCATCGTAAAATCGAGCAGGCGCGCGAGCGTTCGGTGGTTGCCCGACTCATAGCGATGACAACGTGAACGAGCTGTTGCGACGAAGCCCTCGCCCTCGAGTTGGGCATTCTCCATGGAGGCGTAGCAATGGTAACAAACCGCTGGGTTTAGCGCGATCAGCGGAGGAGCCATCGGTTGGTCGAGCTTGGCCAGTACCTCGGGCGTCCAGCCACCTGCATCGCGTAGTTCGCGCGCAAACTGATCGAGCAAGTCGAGGTCCTCCCGCAGGTGAGTCACAAAGTGAACGTGCTCGGGAAACGAGCTGAAATGGTTGGTACGGTTCAAGCGCGTCGTTGCCATGACGCCGGGGTAGTACTCGCGTCGGGCATTGGCAGGCCCAGCAATCTGCCGAACGACCGTGTCATCGATAAATTCGAGCAGGTCAAGCGCGAGACCTCGAAGCGTGACTTGGCCTCGCCCCAGTTCGACAACCCAACCACGCTCAATCAGCTTCTCGTACGTCTCGTTGACCTGTCGAGTGGGACCGCAGCGAAATAGTTCGCGTACCTCAAAGGCGTCTACGTGGGAAAACCGAGCCGCAAGACGGTCGAGCTTACCGCGCAGCACATCGAGATCGACGTCGTCATCGCATTCGATTGCGATCCGATCATCGCTAGTCGTTACACTTCGGATCCGTTCGTCGGCAAACCACGCCGCGTACTCCATGTGTTTGCGAACCGCAGAGGACTGGACGAGAAGGGCAAGATTCGCCATAGCCGTTACCGCACACCGGACTGTCGATCGATGACGAAGCCGCTAATTTCGTTCACCGTGTTGAGCGGGAATTTGATCAGATCGTCATCCGCGACCTTGATGCCGTAGGTCGCCTCGATGTGCTCGATCAAAACCTGCGCTCCAAACGAATCGATATATCCGTAGTCAAACAAGTGGGTATCCAAGGTGAAATCCGGGTCACTCGGTTGAACATCAAATTTCGAGCGAATGAATTTTTCGATTGCGGATGACACAGCGGCTTGATTCGACATAGAGCCTCGCGAACGCGAGGGGCTTATACCACGGGGCCGGTCGACCTTGGACGGTCGAGCGATAAGATGTGTGGGATCATGAGACCGCCAGTAGCGCTTACTCCGCAAGCCTCGCGCTCGGCGCGCCTCGGCAACCGGAACCCATCATCTTCTCTGTGGTCGGGTAGCCCGGCGAGTCGGCTCGCCGGGCCCCCACAGATCCGGACGT
>CAYQQM010000100.1:0-15843 GCA_964419605.1 uncultured Kofleriaceae bacterium
GGTTGGAGCGATGAATCCGCTCGAAGCTCTTGGCAATGACAGCGCGCACCCCAAGCAACAGCGTGCCTTTGGCTGCCCAGTCGCGCGAGCTGCCCGTGCCGTACTGCTCGCCGGCTACGACAACGAGAGGAACGCCGTCGCGTTGATACGCCATAGCGGCGTCGTAAATTGGCATTTGTGTGCCCTCCGGCAGGTACTTCGTGAACCCGCCTTCTACGCCGGGCACCATTCGATTCTTTAGCCGAATATTGGCAAACGTACCGCGCACCATCACTTCGTGGTTGCCGCGCCGTGCGCCATACTGGTTGTAATCGCCGGGTTTGACGCCATGGCTGTCGAGATACTTCGCAGCGGGCGAACCCTTCGCGATGTTTCCCGCGGGCGAAATGTGGTCCGTGGTTACGGAGTCGCCGAGAATCGCAAGTACGCGAGCGCCGGCAATATCGACGAGGGGGTTGGGTGACGGACGGAGGTCGTCAAAAAACGGCGGCTTGCGGATGTAGGTCGACGCATCGTCCCAAGAAAACGTGTCTCCCGCGGGTACCGCGAGAGCTTGCCATGCGGCATCGCCATCGAGGACGTGGGCGTAGCGCGATTGGTATTGTTGCTTTCGAATCGACGTCTTCATTACCTCCGCCACTTCTTCGGGGGTAGGCCAGATGTCGCGCAAGAACACGTCCTTGCCATCGGGGCCCGTTCCGAGTGCTTGGGTGGAAAGGTCGATGTTCATCGTGCCTGCGAGCGCATACGCTACAACCAGCGGTGGCGACGCGAGATAGTTGGCTCGAACGACGGGATTGACGCGGCCTTCGAAGTTGCGGTTGCCGGACAGCACCGATGCGACCACAAGATTTCCTGCTTTTATGGCGGCTGCGATTGCGTCGTCTACCGGGCCGGAGTTGCCGATGCATGTGGTGCAGCCGTACCCCGCGAGGTGAAATCCCAGCTTCTCGAGGGACGCCATGACGCCTGCTTCGGTCAGGTAGTCCGTTACGACCTGTGAGCCGGGGGCAAGTGACGTTTTTACCCACGGTTTCGCGACGAGACCCTTGGAGACGGCCTTCTTTGCCAGCAGTCCCGCGGCGATTAGCACCGACGGATTCGACGTGTTGGTACAGCTCGTAATCGCCGCGATGACGACGGAACCGTGGCTGAGCTCAAATGTGCCCTTCGCGGTGGAAGCTTCGCGCACTTCCGCCAATTTTCCGGGCGCAGCGTGGCTGGGGTCGGTGGTCCAAGCCTCAATCACCGTGCTGTCGGCTTCGCATCGATCGCCCAAAATGCCCGCCACTGCGCGCCGCCACGACCGACGTGCGCTCTTGAGCGGCACGCGATCCTGCGGTCGCGCAGGTCCCGCAATCGACGGTTCCACTGTTGAGAGGTCCAGCGACAACGTGTCCGAGAACCGGAGTTTCGCGCTAGGGTCGTGCCACAGTAGATTCTCTTTGCAGTAGCGTTCGACCAGTTGGACGTGGTCGTCGTTGCGGCCGGTGAAACGAAGGTAGCTGAGTGTTTCGCTGTCGACGGGGAAAAACCCCATCGTAGCGCCGTACTCCGGTGCCATATTCGCGATCGTCGCCCGGTCGGGCAGTGATAGAGCAGCGATTCCAGGCCCCGTGAACTCGACGAACTTGTCGACCACACCCTTTGCGCGCAGCATCTGTGTCACCGTAAGCACGAGGTCGGTGGCGGTCGCTCCGGCCGGCAACTTGCCGGTGAGTTCAAAGCCGACCACCTCGGGAATTAGCATCGCCATCGGCTGGCCGAGCATGACTGCTTCGGCTTCGATCCCGCCGACTCCCCAGCCGAATACGCCTAGTCCGTTGACCATCGTGGTATGGGAATCCGTACCGACGAGTGAGTCCGGGAACGCAACGCCGCCGTCGGTCCACACCACGCGAGCAAGATACTCGAGATTGACCTGGTGACAGATTCCTGTTCCGGGCGGAACGACCTTGGTGTTGGCAAACGCCTGTTGACCCCAGCGCAAGAACAGATAGCGTTCGCGGTTGCGCTCGTACTCGAGTTCGACGTTGCGTTTGAACGCTGAAGCAGTCCCGTATTCGTCGATCTGCACGGAGTGGTCGATCACGAGGTCAACCGCGCGAAGCGGATTGATGGAGCGTCCGGGCTTGCCGAGCGTAACGAACGCGTCGCGCATCGCTGCGAGGTCGCACACCGCCGGAACCCCGGTAAAGTCCTGCATCAGGACGCGGGCAGGGCGCAGCTGCACTTCGTGCTCGACCCGCCGACTCGGATTCCAGCTGGCGACCGCTTCGATATCGGGGGCTGCGACGCTGGTGCCGTCTTCGTAGCGCAGCAAATTTTCGAGCAGGATGCGGAGGGAGTACGGCAACGTAGTGACATCACCGACTTTTGCCTTCACGAGGGCATCGAGTCGATAGATGCCGACGGCGTTGCTGCCGACGACAAGTTGAGCCTTGCTGCTGAAGCTGTTGGTGGTCATAAGAGCGTGGGTGCAATCTATCAGGGGATCGGGTGATGTGTCCTTCTCGGGCACGCTGGCGTATCATTGAAAGATTGGGCGAGGTCGAACTTGGCACGCGTCTCGGCGACCGCTACCGGCTCACAGAAGTTGCTGGGGTTGGCGGCATGGCCATTGTCTATAAGGCAGTTGACGAGCAAAGCGGCGATATCGTTGCTGTAAAGATGCTGCGCAGCGACGTGAATCACGCGCGCGCCGATGAACGCCTGGTGCAAGAGGCTGCCCTTGGGGCTCGACTCGATCACGTCAACTGCGTGAGCGTGATCGATTCCGGGGCCATCGAGGGTGCCCCGTTTCTTGTGATGCAATTCGCCTCCGGGCAGTTGTTGCGAGACTATCTAGCGGAGGTAGGCGCTCTGCCGTGGCGAGCTGCACTGGAAATTGCCGCCCACCTGTTGCGCGGCTTGGCACACGCGCATGGCTGTGGGGTGCTGCACCGAGACATCAAGCCGGAAAATGTGGTGATTGCGCCCCGCGGTGACGATCCGAGATTTGCTCGGCTGATCGATTTCGGAATATCCAAAGTACTTGGCGGTGCCGATCCAAACCTTACCGGGACGGGCATCATCATCGGCACGCCGCGCTACTTGGCACCAGAGCAAGCTGTGGGTGGAACCATCGGCCCTGCCACCGATTTGTATGCGGTTACATGCGTGTTGTTTGAACTGCTCACCGGCCAGCCTCCGTTTGACGGAAGTGACCTCGTTCAGATCGTCACCGCTCATGCGATGACTCCTGCTCCTGATCCACGGGAGCTGCGCCCAGACCTGTCGATCCCGGAGGGTGTGGCGACTCTGGTATCGACCGGTTTGCGCAAGCGCACCGACGAACGGTTTCCCAGCGCGGCCGCATACCTAGCGGAAATCGAGCGCCTGTTGGAGCGGCCCGAGGTAGCCACCACCCAGCTTGCTGTTGCGCCATTGGCAAAGCCCGCGGACGTACCCGGTCCAGCCGACGAATCGTCGTCACAGTCAGCTGCGTCCTTCGAGGAAGCAGCCCCTCCGCTGGATGCTCGTGCTGGCAGCGGTTCCTCCCAGTCGGAGACCGAGGTGCCGCGCACCGCTGCACCGCTACGGCGGTATGGGAAAGTGATCGCCGCAACTTCCGCGATCGCGTGCGCGATTGCGCTTGTTGTCGTTACGCGCAGTGAACGGCCAGCACAGACGCGTCCGCCCCATCAAGCTCCCTTGGTGCTAGCGGCCACGCCTCCTGATCCTGAGCTACTGCTCAAAGCAAATCTGCACGATTTAGTAAACGGCAGCACCTGCGCCGAACGTCTCGCCGCTGTCGAAGCGTTGCGCCGGCTCGGCGACAAACGGGCGGTTCCGGCGCTGAAGCGAGCGCGGACGAGGATCCGTGGAGGATTCCTTGGCCTCGGCGGGCAGAACACGAATCAATGCCTACGCGCGGCTGTGGACGCTGCGATTCGAGAGCTCGATCCACCGCCGCCCTCCCTCTCCGGGAGCGCCGTTCGCCCCAGTCGCTCGCGGAAATGAAGCGCAGAAGGCTTCGCGGACACCTCGCTGGTTCGAACCGTGCTAGCAATGGCTTCCATGAAGCGGGAGAGTGCTCTATGAGTTTGATCTTCTATTCTGCCCCCATGTCGACAGCAACGCTGACGGGGATCGTCCTCGAGGAACTGGGGGTTCCCTATGAGCGGAAGAAACTCGATATTCGCGCCGGCGACACCAAAAAGTCCGACTATCTCGCGATCAACCCGAACGGGAAAGTGCCGACGATCGTCCATGACGGGATCGCGATTTGGGAGTCCGCCGCGATCACGATGTATTTGGGAGAGACATTCGGAGTTGAACAAAAGTTGTATCCGCCGGCTGGCCCCAAGCGCGGCCAAGCGATGATGTGGATCACGTGGACTAACGTGACGCTGGGCGAGGCGGTTTACCGTCGGGGATACGCTGGCGAATGGGGCGACGAGGCAACTCGCAACCCAAACATGGTTGAGAAAGCGACCAAAGATATCGCTGAACTTCTCGGCATTCTCGACGCAGCGCTCGTTAGCAAGCAGTTCTTGGTTGGCGATTTTACGCTCGCAGACGCTCACCTCAACTCGTTTTGCGATTGGCTGCGGCATTCGAAGATCGATTTCACACCCTTTGCGAACGTCAATGCGTGGTCGGCGCGCTGCTCGGAACGTCCCGCGTACAAGCGCGTGATGGCGGCGGAAATGGCAGCGGCTGGGGCGCACTAAATGTAGGGCAGTGATGGTGCGAGGCCGACCAGGATGCGACGAATCGGCCCAACGTTTAGTAAGCCCGGCCTTGGCACATGCTAGTTACCAACCCGAATGAAATTGCCGCGATTGCCGATGCGATCGCGAGCGCACGGTCCGTGGCGTTCGATCTGGAATTCGCGGCTGCCGATCGCCTTACTCCTCGATTGTGCCTGGTACAAGTCGCGTGGTTGCCACCTTCCGTATCTCTCGCTGCGCCAGTCGACGATGTGCTCGCGGCGGCGCCAGAAATTCGCTTGGTGGATCCGATCGCCGGCGATGTGACGCCGATCATCACCGCGCTTGCAGCGCATTCGTGCGTGATCGCGCACGCGCCGCGTCAAGATCTCGCGATCCTTCATGCCCGCTTTGGCATCGCCATGCCCGGTTTGATCGATACCCAGCTGATGGCAGCGTTTGTCGGTCTCGGCGACCAGCTTGGCCTCGCGGCGCTTGCCAATGAGCTCTTAGGAACACGTCTCGGCAAGCAGCAACAATGGACCGCGTGGGAGCGCCGGCCGCTTACCGACGCGCAACTGGCGTACGCCGCGTCTGATGTCCGCCATCTCCACGCGCTCTATGCAACCCTGGCCGCCCGGCTGGGCCCGCGAATCGATTGGGCGCGGATCGAAACCGCAGCGATCGCGGCTGATGCGGTAGCTGCCGCATCGGTGACTCCTGATACGGCTTGGCAGCAACTGGGCGTTCGAGGTGCAGGACCCGCCGAGCACGGGGTGCTCGTAGCCATTGCGGCATGGCGCCATCGGGTCGCGGTTGAATTCGATCGGCCGCTTGGGCATGTGCTCGCGGACAAATCGATCGTGGAGCTGGCGCGGCTTCGGCACGTCGACGCTGCTGCGATTCGAAGAATCAAAGGTATGCCGGAGCTTGCTCGCCAGCGCGCCGAGGAGCTGGCGGCGCTCATCGCTTCAGCGCCGCCGAGTGTTGCACCGGCTTCACCAGTTCGCGGCTTGAGTCAGCCCGCGCAGCGTTGGGCGGAAGGCTTGCTTGCCATAGCGCACGTGATTTCCGAACAGACGCAGATAGCGGCCCGGTTGCTCGCCACGCGTGCGGATGCCGAAGTGTTTGCGCGCCGTTTCGACGAAGGCGGTATTGCAGCAACCGCGGAACTTCCCGCCCAAACGACATGGCGCCGCGAACTCCTGGGCACAGCGTGGGAAGGCTGGTTGCGCGGCGAACTCGCCATGGTTGCTACCGCCAATGGCATCGAGCTCCGAGCGCAATTTGGCCCGCGGGACAGCTTCTCTCCCAGCGGTCGTAGCGCGCGGTGATTTGCGGTGAGGCGGGGCGGCGACTTTCCCAGCGGTCGTAGCGCGCGGTGATTTGCGGTGAGGCGAGGCGGCGAGGAGTGAGGAGCGGAGTGTACAAAAGTACTCGAGCACCGGAGCGACGAAGCCAACGAAGCCTCACCGCAAATCACCGCGCGCGATCCTAGCTCCAGCCGATCCAGTAGTACATGAGCGCATGAAATCCGCGCTCTTTGTGTGCGATCTCCAAATGGGGCGAAACTTTGGCGCGGTCGTGCGCTGCAGCCCCGACACCTGGCCACGGGTCGATCATTACAAGCTCATCTACTGAATCCGGGGACCCTGGGTCTAGCCGGTCCAACGTGATGCCCACAGCGTGATCGACAGAACTCCCCCCCTGGGTGGGGTGGAGGCGCTTGAAGTTCGTTGGAAGCATCACTCCCCGAAAGCCATTACCGGCTTGGACCCAGCTAAGGAGTGATGGTGTGGGCATCGCAACGCGCCGACACTGCAGGCGATATCCCAGTTGAGCCAGCGTTTTGCTCCGGACGCTGTACCAAGTTTGCACACGCTCGATCGAGCCGCCATCCGCCGAGTTGTTCAGCTCGTGAAATACCTGTTCTTGGATGCCGGGTGCGTAGGCGCCCGCACGATACGCAATTCGACGCAGCAGATGGGCCGTGACCGCGCCCGCGCAGGCGTTCGCGGTGTGAAACACCGGCACCAGAAGGTGAATGTCCTCTGGCTTTTGCAGGATTGCGTCGTCGTTTTCCACCGGAGTTTCAATCACTTGCAGCACTTCAGCCTCAGACCCAGCCACGCAGTGTCCAAGCCTCTCCCCAATAAGGTTTACGCCGACGCCAGTGCTAAGCTTCCCCTAGGTAACACAAATCGCGAGCGGGCGGCAGATTCGCGGATCTCCATGCCGCCGGTCTACATTCGGGTTGAAGCGAGCTGCTGTGCTGGTAGGCTCGGAGCTTCGCAAGGAGAATCGTCATGGATCTGGTCTTCGATATTCATGTGCTCGCATTGGTGCTCGGTGGAATCTTAGCCGCTTCGGCAATCATCATCGCGCAAAAGCCAAGCCTCGGTCCCTGGATAGAGAAACTCGCCCCCTTTCAAACGCTGACTGGGTTGGGGTTGATCTCGTTGGGCTTCGTCAACGGCATTCGCCTAATCCCGCGCATTACCGACATTTTTCGGGTGAACCTGCTGCTTGCTGCGGTGCAATTGACGGTTTGCGGCACGTCGATCTTGCTCGGTGCGTTGTTCGGAATGGGCCCGATCTTAAAATTCCTTGCCGGCAACGCGGCCGCGGAGCGCAAAGCGCAAGAGTTCGTGGACAACGTCGCCCCGTACCAAGCGCTCATCGGGCTGGTTGCGCTAGCTTCAGCGCTTCTTTACTTCTTGTATCGATTCAACCTGATGACCATGGCGATGTAGATCGGTCGCGCTGGTACTACCAGGTAGTGCTAGGGGAACGCGGCTTCGATCCTGGCCAACACGTGTTGTTCGGTAGCCGAAATCTTGCCGAACCCGGCGAATCCTCCCGCCGAAGCCGCTACGATTTTTGCAAAGCCCACAATTTGATCCTTCAGCAAGCGATTTTGTTCCGCGGTGAGCTGGCCGACAAGGGCTTTAATGTACGCCTCCCACGCTGTCATCAATTCGTCGGACGGCCGCTGGGCGAGCCACGTTTGTAGCAACTCGTATCCAGGCGTCCCCTGTTCGAGTCCTTTGCCGTGGGCGCCTTTGAGAACAGCGGCGCGCTCGTTGTCTTGGATCGTGCCATCGGCCCAGGCGACTTGGATCAAGGGCACCAGGGACAGCGCGGCAATGGTGTTCGCGCTCAATCCTAGCTGAACGAGCCTATCGAGAACCGCCTCATCCGTCATTCCCGACGCCTTGCGCAAGTCGTCCTTGGACTGTTGGCGATCTAGCTTGGCTTTGAGCGCGGCGAGTTTGACTTGGCTTTCTTTTTCGAAAAACTGATTTTCGAGCGCGGCTCCGCGCTCTTCGAGTGTTGCTTCGCCCATGGCGATCTCCTTGATGGTACATCGGAACGTTACCCCAAGTTGGCCGGGGTGGTGGTGGTTCTTGGCGGCGATGCGTTATCGTCAGCGCGTGACACGGATCCGCGACGCGCGCCGGTCCCCACCGGGCGGGCTGAGCCTGTGGCTTATCCCCATGGCGATGTTAGGGAGCGTCGCGGTGCTTGCGTTCGCTGCCTTATATCTACTGGACCACTATGTGACCGGCGGTGGACCTGACCTCGAATCGCATCATCCGATCGGCCAGTACCTGAGGTTCGAGCCGACACTGATCTCGGATGCGCTGTCTGGACTCGCCGGCATGACAGCCGCCGTTTTGGGCATTGTGATCACTGTGGTATCCCTGTTGGTCCAGCTCACCGCGGCTCGCTACACCGGGGTCGCCAAAATGTTCTTGCGCGATCGGCGCAACATTGCCGTCATGGCTTTCTACGTCGTGACCTGCGTGGTCGGAGTGGCGTTATCCCTGGCACTGCACAGCGAATTCGTTCCTCGAGCGGCAGTGTTCACGATGATGTGCGCAGTTGCGCTGGGACTTGTCACGATGTTGCCGTACTTTGCATACGTATTTCGCTTCCTTGAACCGGTAAACCTAATCGCGCGCATTGCAGCGGATGCAGCCGCGGGCGTTGCCGGGGCCTTTGGGTCGCGCGACGTTCGGTACATTGGGGCGGCGCAGGTGCCTGCGCTTCAAGCGCTAGAGGAGCTCACAGACATTGCATCGAGTTCCATATCGGGCAAGGACAAGATTATCGCCAGCCGGGCGGTCGACGCGATCAAGGATTTCGTGGTGGGTTACGCCGCGTCCAAGGCTGGAGCTGACGATGTTTGGTTTCAGGTCGGGGCGGGGATTCGCGGTAATCCCGATTTCGTCGCCATGGACCCCGAATCGTTGCGGGAACTGGAGATTCAAAAAACCTGGTTGGAGTGGAAAGCGCTGCGGCAGTACCTCGGCATTTACGCGGTGGCGCAGACCGAGATGCCGGATATCACCTACCTGATCGCAATCGATACTCGCTATGTTGCGGAAGCCGCACTAGAGCGCAGAGATCGCGCTGTCGTCGAGCTTGCGTTCCGTTTCATGAATAGCTACCTGCGCGCGGCACTCAACGCACGCGCTGTGCGGACAGCCTACAATGTGCTGAATCAGTATCGCCTTATGGTCGAGGCGATGATTCGAGGCGAGGCGGAAGATCTCGCGCTCGAAGGAGTCCATCACATGATCTACTACGGGCGCACGAGCTACGATATGCAGCTCGGATTTGTCACCGAGACCGTCGCCTACGACGTGGGGGCCCTGTGCGAGTTTGCTCATGCTCGCGGTGGCGCACTCGACGCGAAAATGCTCGATAAATTTCTCGATCTCGACCAGCCACTTCGGATGAAGAAACAAGAGTCGGCGCTTCAAGGGATCCGAAAGGCGCAGATCAAGTTGGCATGCTATTATCTGACAGCTGGCGCCTCGCAGCGCGCTGCGGCGATTGCCGCGGACATGGCCGGTGAGGACGCCGATCGGCTCGAGGTTGCGCGCGACCACCTCTGTCGAGTTGAATCGAAGGAGTTCTGGGAAGTCATCGATCGCGGTCGTAATTTTGAGTACATGCCTCGCCAACAAAAAGATCAGTTGGGAGCATTTTTCGCTATGCTGGCAAGCGAAGCCGCGCATCGGAACCCGCACCCCTGAGAGAACAATCCGAATATGGACAAGCTTGAACTGTTCCACGCCATCCACGATGAGAATAGCGCTCTAGTGCGCCGATTTATCGTGGAGAACGACCTGACAGCCCGCATTCTGTTCCGCAATACCTTCTACCCGGAAGGGCTGGCCGCTTTGCTCGAACGGGGGGGGGCCTCACCTCCGGCGCTGTGGACGGGAGAGCGGCTGATTATGGACGCCAACGCGATCGTGGAATATCTGCGCGGGCTGGTCGTTGGCGCGTAGCTTCGGTCACCGAATCAGTACCCATGGATCGCGCCGTGGCCAGCTTCACCAACCACAGACCGGATCCGGCTTTTTCTAAAGAAACAACCGAATACCGATTCCACCATCGAGATGGGTATCGAACTTCTCGATCAACTGCAAAACAAATGCGATCTCGCCGTATAACTCGAGCGGCGTGCTCTGAAATTGAAGCGCCAGCTGGAACGGAACGCGAGTTGCAAATTGAACATCGCTCTCCGCCACCCCCCAAAGTGCACCGCCGAAGCCGAGCCGAATCGGTAGTGACACCTTGCGCCCCTTGGCGAGTGCCAGCCGATGCAGATACGTGATGTGTCCGTACGAAATGTCACGGCCACCATCGCGGAATGAGGTCACACCCACGACGAAATCGAGTGAACCCTCGGCGCTGAGGCCGGTCAGGAGGTCCAGGCCTAGCGGCTCGCCAACAAATAGGCCGACCGCGACACCTTCAGCGCGGGCTTGCTTGGGTACGGCGGCGAACGCCACTACAGCTGCGACCCACATCCATAAACAACGCATGCGGCGAGCATAACCGCTTTCACAATGGCGGACAGCGCCATGCTTCAAATAGAAATCCGGTGGATGAATGTGCGAATCGCCGGTAGAGTGCCACGCGATGCGCGATACTCGCAGCGTTGGAGGCGTTTTCTGGTGGAACTGTCCAACTATCTAGGAGAGCGCGAACTGCAGTTCGCGATTCGCCTATCGGTCTCTGTGGTGTGCGGGGTCGCTATCGGCATCGAGCGCGAGTCGCGGCGCAAACCTGCGGGTGTGAGTACGCACTGCCTGGTCATTGCCGGCGCTGCACTGTTTACGTTCCTGTCGGTGTCGGTGGATCCAAACAGTCCGGCTCGCATCGCAGCGCAGGTGATTTCTGGAGTTGGCTTTCTTGGGGCTGGCATGATCCTCAAGAGCGAGAGTGGCTCTGTCACGAACCTAACAACTGCCGCGGCGGTGTGGTTTGCGGCGGCCGTGGGAATGGCGATCGGCTTCGGTTGGTACGTGATCGGAATTGTAAGCGCGCTTTTCTCAGTCGTGGTGCCGCGCATTCCCCACGTATCGAGTTGGGGCAAGGACAACGATCCGTAGTTTGAGATCAGCTTGACCGTTGGCTCGCTCTCACAGACTATCGGCGTTCATGCGTAGCTGGGCGAGTGTGTTCCGTTCACGGCGGATGGCTGCCGTGTTCTTGCTCGGTTTTTCATCGGGCCTGCCGCTGCTGTTGGTCGGGAACACCCTGGGGCAGTGGCTGATCGATGCAAAGTTCGACGATAAGACGATCGCCGGAATATCTGCGTTTGGCCTGCCTTACACGTTTAAGTGGGCGTGGGCGCCGCTTCTCGATCGGTATGACATGCCATTTCTTGGGCGCCGCCGCGGCTGGATTCTTACGTTCCAGCTTGCGCTTATCTTCGGACTGCTTGCGATGGGATGGTTGGGTCCGCAGAGCGACTTTCAGACCTTTGTGGCTCTAACCGTGGGGGTGGCCACCGCGTCGGCGTCACAAGACATCGTCATCGATGCCTACAATACCGATGTGCTCGGCCCCGACGAACGCGCCGCGGGGTCTGCGGCGTACGTGATGGGGTATCGCACAGCGATGCTCGTTGCAGGGATGTTTGCGTTGGTGCTCGCCGATCACGTGGAATGGTTGATCGTATACTGGATCATGGCGGGACTCATGGTGGTCGGAGTCGTTGGCGTGGTGATAGCTGAGCCATTGACCGCCGCTGTGGCCACACCCCGGACGATTGCCGAATCGGTGTATCTGCCGTTCCGGACGTTCTTCCAGCGCTACGGCAGGCACGCGTTGGTCCTGCTTGCATTCGCTGCGACCTACAAGTTCGGCGAACAATTTCTGCAGGTTATGTTGGCGAAGTTTTACCGGACGATCGGATTTTCCAAGACGGAGATTGGCGTCCTGTCGAAATTCGTCACGTTTGCAGCGTTTGCGGTCGGCGGAGGATTGGGCGGCGCCTTGGTCGCTCGGTACGGACTTCGCCGCATGTTGGTCGTGTTCGGCATTCTTCAGGCGACGACGAACCTCGCGTACATTGCGATGGCGTACGCCGGTCATAACTTGGTGATGTTCGGAGGTGCGGTCTTCATCGAGAATCTTTCGGCTGCGACCGCGACGGCCGCATTTTCTGCGGCGCTGATGTCGTTTTGCTCGCCTGCCACCTCGGCGACGCAAATGGCGTTGCTCACCAGCCTAAGTTCGGTGGGGCAGCGCGTGTTTGGGTTCTCGGCTGGCATTGTCGTAGAAAGCTACGGTTACGTCGCATTGTTCCTTGCGGCAATCGCGCTAGCACTTCCCGGCATCGCGCTAGCGTACGCT
Source organism: uncultured Kofleriaceae bacterium (assembly GCA_964419605.1). GTDB lineage: Bacteria > Myxococcota_A > Polyangia > Haliangiales > Haliangiaceae > JABFXX01. The sequence continues at coordinate 12,357 of CAYQQM010000100.1, forward strand.
GCGATGGCTGGCTCCAAGCACAAGCCGCCGCCAAACGAGTGAGCACGGCCTGCGCTCAGGAGAACGGCATAACTACTCCTCGAAGCAAAGTCCGTGGACGAAGAGTCGGATGCCGGAAACCGGCACGGCCGGCTCTGTGGGCATCGATGGCGCCGGCCAACCGGGTAGTTACCTGAACCAGCGACGCGCCACTCAGTTTGGCACAGTTGATAACGACGTGATTCGACATTTTCACAGGAGCGGCTCGCGCTGGAAACGGCCGCGCCGTCTACAAGCGCCCAAGCCGTTTTAGACGTGGCCGCCATCCCTCCCCAGCCGATCGCTTCGGCTTCGGCTTCGGCTTCGGCTTCGGCTCGCCCACTACCGGGGCGCCCGTTCATCATCGTCCCCCTCGGCAAGGAGATTGCAGGCGCGATGTTATCCCGCCTTCCTTATCCAGCCGACCAGAGCGGCGCGCATGGCTTGGTGCATGTTGAGATGTTTGGCCTTGGCCTTCTTTGCCGCTTCGTTCCACAGCACAGTAGGCAGCCGCACGGAGCACACTTTTGTCTCCATTCGCTCCCCTCGTCGCGGGCGTCCGCGTCGCAGCATGACCGCTCCGCGGGGAATTTCTGGCATCTCCCACAGTGCAAGCAGAGACGGCCCGCCCCGTTGGCCCGCACCTGCGAATGCATCGCGACGCACGGCGCCGAACCGCGAAAAATCGATGGGGCCAGCGAGTGGATCGTCGCCGCGCTTGGGGCGCGCAGTCATTTGCATGCCCGCGCCACGCAGCGGTTTTTGGTTACCCTTCTTGATATCGCGCTTTTTCATGGTTCGTTGCCTTTCGCGCACTGATGATGCGAATGCAGTCCTCGTGCACTTCCGCGTAAACGACATACAGCAAGCGGTTCGCGTTGGAATGGCCGAGTAGCAGAAACCGATCAGAGAACAGCAGGTCAGGGAAATACGCAGCGAGCGGATCGTCAAAAGCAGTTTTTGCTTCTGTAAAAGAGACTTTGTGCTTGCGGAGGTTCGCCGCGGCTTTACGAACATCCCACGAGAAGTTCACCTAATTATTGTATTACATTATATCGCCCGCTGGGCAACCCGATACTTTTGGCGCTGCAGTTTCGCCAACGACCCGAGGTGCAATTCATGCAAATGGGTTTTCAATTGTAACGCCACCGGCCGTCTGTCCAGGATTCAGATCTTCCGACAGCAATCGATCGCAGCCCGCGACGCTTGCAGCGCGCCGAATTAACGCATCCCAGAACGATACGCGATCGCGTTGACACACAGCGATAGCCGAAAGGTAGTACCCCTACAAGAGGGCCTGATGCGCGTCGCGCAGTGCTGCGAGGTCGGCGACTCCGCGGGCACGAGCGGCTGGGATTGTTTCCCCCGCTGCCACGGCCGTACGAACTTCGTAGTAGCTCTTGAGTTTGGGCTCGGTGCCGCTGGGCCGCATGATGATGCGGCGGCCGCCCGCGAGTTTGAACACTAAGACGTCCGAGGGCGGGAGGCCGCCTTCGCCTCGCAACAAATCGACCACCTGGTCGACGGCGTGACCAGCGATGTGTTGCGGCGGTGCACTGCGAAACTTTACCATTGCGGCTCGAATCTCGGCCAGCCCATCAGACCCGGGCTTGGTAATCGATACTTGCTCTGTGATGAAGAGGCCGATGCGGCGGTAGATATCATCGAGGTGATCGAGCACGCTGCGACCGCGAGCTTGGTTCCACGCTACGAGCTCTGCAAACAGTACGCAGGCCGAGACGCCGTCTTTATCGCGGACGAGCGGGCCGACGGAGTATCCAAGCGCCTCCTCGTAGCCGATGACGAATCGGCCTCCGGTTTCGCGTTCGTAGTCCATCGCGGCATTGCCGATCCATTTGAAACCGGTCAGAGTTTCGCGATAGTCGGCACCGGTTGCGTTCGCCAGGTACGACAACAGCTGCGACGATACGATCGTCGTCGCCACCATTCGCTTATCTTTGGGCGTGACTTCGAGCAGGTAGTCGGCAAGCAGTGCGCCCACTTGATCGCCGGTGAGCACGCGATACGAGTCGGCTTCGGGAACGGCGACGCACAGTCGATCGGCATCGGGGTCATTGGCGAGCACGAGGTCGGCGTGAATGCGTTTCGCGAGCGCCATCACGGAATTCATCGCGCCTTTTTCCTCGGGATTTGGGAACGCGACGGTAGGAAAGTCCGGGTCGGGCTCGCGTTGCGTCGGCTCAGTTACGAGCTTCGGAAAGCCGGAGCGTTGCATCGCGGGCTCGACCGAGGCAGCACCAACGCCGTGCAGTGGGGTGTAGGCGATGGTCAGGTTCGTGCCGTCGAGATCACGGCGCGCGCGCAGCTGCGAAACGGCTGCGAGATAGCGATCGTGAATTGTTTCATTCAGGTCGACGATGCGTTTATTGCGACGAGCCTCATCGAGCTCGGGCATCGCAAGTTGATCGGTACGGTGGCGGGCCGCAACCTCGGTAATCGCAGCAGCGATGGAGGTATCGTGGGGCGGAATGATCTGCGCGCCGTTCGACCAGTAAACTTTGTAGCCATTGTACGCGGCTGGATTGTGGCTCGCGGTGATCATCACGCCGGCGATCGCGTTGCGATCGACAACCGCCCAGGCCGTTGCAGGGGTCGGCCACGGGCGATGCGCCAGCAGAGCCACGATTCCGGCCCCTGCAAGCACACGTGCTGTGTCCTCGGCAAAGATCCTCGAGTTGTGACGACCGTCGTAGCCGATCACAACGCCTCGGTTCAGATCGCGCTTCTGCGCCGCTAGGTACGTGGCGAGCCCAGCGGTCACTTGGCGCACTAACACGCGGTTCATGCGCTGCGGCCCAGGGCCGAGGATGCCGCGCAGCCCCGCAGTGCCGAATTCGAGTCGACCGTGGAACGCTTCGTGGAGCTCGCGCGAAGCCGCGCGGTCGCCGCTATCGTAGCGGTCGATCAAAGCGCGCAGTTCAGCGGCGGTTTGCGGATCCGGATCTTCGTCGAGCCATCGCTCGGCTGCCTCGCGATGCGGCGGATGAAGCGACATGTACAGGGAGCTTACCACTACCTGATCACTTCCGCGTCGCCTCGATCGCCTCGATCGGCAACGACGCCATCACGACCCAATGGTTCTCGGTACGTTGCTAGCGCCGCGCCAGCGCGCGCGCGGACTTGGCTACACAGCGCGGAGACTTCAGCCGGAGTACTTCCTTCGCCGCAATCCGCGGCGGAGATCCCACCCGAACCCGCTGCGGCCTTCACCTTGGCAGCGCGCGGTTTCCGTTTTGGGTTGGTCGCCGCTCGTTACGATCGAAAAATACGGCGATAAAGATCTACACGTTGGATTTCTTAGCGGTCCCGCCTACGAGATTTATCAAGTGAAGCGGGGCGAGGACACCGCACTGCTCGTGGAGGAACTCGACTTCTTTGCCGGCTATTACGGCCACTAGTACCTCGCGTGCGCCAGGAAAGCCTGATTGAGGAGGAAGCATGTAGCAGC
>CAYQQM010000101.1:0-15414 GCA_964419605.1 uncultured Kofleriaceae bacterium
CCGATGGTTCCGACGTTGACATGTGGCTTGTTGCGAACGAATTTTTCTTTCGACACGATCAGCTCCTGGTGACTAGTGGACGCGGGCTCTAGACGTTAGTTGTTCGCGAATCTGCAAGGGAACTTCTGCGTAGTGGTCGAGCTCCATCGAGTAGGTGGCTCGGCCTTTTGTGCGCGACCTGAGGTCGGTTGCATAACCAAACATCGAGGCCATAGGTACGAAACAGGCGACGGCTTGTACACCATGCCGTGCGGTAATTCCAGCGACTTTTCCGCGTCTCGCATGTAAATCGCCAAGTACGTCCCCAAGCGACTCCTCCGGAGTAACCACTTCCAAAGACATTACCGGCTCGATCACGGTGGGACCTGCGTTGGTCGCCGCTGAAATAAAAGCTTTGGATCCCGCGACCTTGAAGGCGTAATTGTTTGAGTCTACCGGGTGGTAACTGCCGCCGACGACCTGGACGCGAAGGTCCGTCATTGCGAAACCCGCAACAACTCCGCGCTCGACAGCCTCAGCGATCCCGGCTGCGACCGCAGGTGCATGCTCCGCCGGAATATCGGACGAAGGTGCGCAATTTTCGTAGATGTAGCCCCCGCCCCGATCGGCCGGTTCGACCGTGAGTTTGACATGCCCGTATTCGCCGCGAAGGCCGCCCGGACTGTGCCCGACCCGAACAAATTCGTTTTCGCCTTCCGCTCGTCGAGTTACAGTCTCTCGGTAGGCAACCTGAGGATTGCCGACCCGCGCCTTAACCCCAAACTCGCGGCGCAAGCGATCGACGACGATCTCTAAATGCAGTTCGCCCATTCCCGAAATCAGGATCTGGCCCGACTCTGGATCGGTCCGAACCCGAAACGAGGGGTCTTCGACCGCGAGACGCTCGAGCGCCTGCCCTAGCAAAGCCACGTCCTCGTCGGTCTCCGGCTCCAAAATGATGCCGATGACGGGCGATGGCACAGAAATCGGATCGAGGACGATCGGGGCCCGCGGATCGCAGAGCGTGTCGCCGGTGGCGATCTTCGCCAGGGACTTCGAGGTTGCGATCGCTCCGATCATCCCGGATTCGATCCATCGGATATCTTCGCGGTGATTCGCAAACATGCGGACGAGGTGACTGATCTGCTCGAGTTGTCCGCGAGTCGCGTTCAGCACAGAGTCACCGACGCGAAGTGTGCCCGTGTAGACGCGGACATACGTCAGCTGACCGCCGGCGCCGTCGGATTGCACCTTAAAGGCGAGCGCACTAAGCGGCTGGTCATTGAGCCGTGGCGCGTCCAACGCCCCATGGGCCCGGGCGACGGAAGACCGGCGATGCGCAGCAGCGCCAACTTCAATACGAAGAGCCTGCTCGCGCACATTCTCAGCGTCTGCTGGCGACGGCAAGTAATCGATGATTGCATCGAGCAAGGGATGGATCCCGAGATTGCGAAACGCAGCTCCCACCAAGGTCGGTACGCAACGATTCGCAAGCGTCGTGCGACGTACCGCGAGTTTGAGTTCGCCGGCCGATAGATCCCGCCCGGAAACCCAGGCGGCCATCAGTTCGTCGTCGTGTTCCGCCAGTAGTTCGATCATCCGCTCGCGCGCGCTCTGGGCGTCCGCGAACTGCGCCGCAGGAACCTCGTCGTCGACCCACGTTGCACCAAAGCTAGCCTGATCCCATGTCCGCGCGCGCATGGTGATGAGATCGATAATGGAAGCAAACGACGGCCCCACTCCGATCGGCAGCTGAAGCATCACCGGCACGGCGCCGAGCCGACTACGAATCTCCGCAGCTACTCCATCCAGATCAGCGCCTTCGCGATCGCACTTGTTGATAAACGCGAGCCGCGGAATGCGATAGCGATCGGCTTGCCGCCAAACGGTTTCGCTTTGCGGTTCCACCCCATCTACGGCAGAGAACACCGCGATCGCTCCGTCCAGCACGCGCAACGACCGCTCCACTTCCATGGTGAAATCGACGTGTCCGGGCGTATCAATTAGATTGACGACGTGGTGGTTCCAACCAAATGTAGTAGCAGCCGCGGTGATGGAGATCCCGCGCTCTTGCTCCTGCTGCATCCAATCGGTGAACGCGGCGCCATCGTCGACCTCGCCGATTCGAGGCGTTACCCCAGCGTAGAACAACATCCGCTCTGTCGTCGTCGTCTTTCCGGCGTCGACGTGGGCCATGATCCCAATATTGCGAATTCGGTCGATGGAGACGACCGAAACATCGCGTGGTTGATCTAAGCGGGGTGCCATTTCATAAGCCCGATGGTTTGGTTTCCCACCTGCCGGACTCCTATTGAACGTAATTTCCTAGACGATCCTACCAGCGGTAGTGAGCAAACGCCTTGTTCGCGTCTGCCATCTTGTGAACGTCTTCGCGCTTCTTAACGGCGTTACCGCGATTTTGTGCGGCGTCGACGATTTCGTTGGCGAGCCGATCGATCATCGTCTTTTCGTTGCGGTCGCGGGCATATTCGACCAGCCAGCGCATTCCCAGCGCCAGAGACCGATCCGGACGCACATCGACGGGCACTTGGTACGTTGATCCACCAACGCGGCGACTCTTTACTTCAACGCGCGGGCGAACGTTGCCAAGCGCGCGCTCCCAAACCTTTAACGGATCGTCTTTCGCTCGCTCGGCGACGAGATCCATGGCGCCGTACACGATGCCTTCGGCGACGGCCTTTTTTCCGTCGCGCATGACCACGTTGACAAACTTGGTAACCCGTTTGCGGACATCTCCCGGCGCATCCGTATACTTCGGATCTGGGAGGACTTTGCGTTTGGGAACTTCACCTTTACGGGGCATAGATATTTCCGATTACTTCGGGCGCTTGGTTCCATATTTGGAACGCGATTGTTTGCGGTTTTGCACGCCGGTGGTGTCGAGCGTGCCACGAACGATGTGGTAGCGAACTCCCGGCAGGTCCTTGACGCGGCCACCGCGAATCAATACGACCGAGTGCTCCTGAAGGTTGTGGCCTTCTCCCGGGATGTACGACGTCACTTCCATGCCGTTCGTCAGGCGAACACGCGCGACCTTGCGAAGCGCAGAATTCGGCTTTTTGGGAGTGGTTGTGTAAACGCGTGTGCACACGCCCCGTTTCTGAGGACACTGCTTTAGCGCAGGCGAGGCGCTCTTGGTGACCACCTTTTCGCGGCCGGAACGGACGAGCTGATTAATCGTGGGCATCTACACTGATTCCTGGTTCGGAAGGCATGCGAGGAAGGGCGGAATCTTATGGATCCGCCCTTTTATGTCAAGGTGGAAACGGCCCGACTCGCGCTACCGCACCACACGAGCCAAAGCCGCGGCGTACTTGCGCACCGCCGGGTTCTCCCCGTGGGCCGCTGCGATGCGGAGGTATGGCGCCGCGGGGGATCCGATCGACCCGCGGATGAAGTTGCTCGCTCGCTGTCGGGTCTTCGTACTTGATAACATCTTGATAATATTTCGATTAATCGTCGGGTTGCGCCGGTACCGCGCGTTCTTTTTGATCGTCTCGGCGTAGTAGTCCATCGCCACCGACCACCAGCGCTGATCAAAATACAGGTTGCCGATCAGGAACGGAATATACGCGCTCTTGGGCGACTTCTTGCGCAGTGCCCGAAGACTCGCCAGGGCGCTATCGCGTTGGCCGGAGACGACCATTTGGACCGCCTCGCGAAGGGTTCCCGCGGTGCGCGACGGCGGTGGCGCGTGGTTTCGCTCCACTTCGTCGGAAGTCTTCGGCGCGTTCTCGGCTTCGTCTTGCGCGGTCGCACCCGATCCCTGACCGGGGTCGAGATCAACGGCGGATTCCGGATCCATGGCGATCTCTTCGTCGTCGCCGGAGGTCGGGGCGGGATCTGCATCCAGACTCGCCAGCCTAGCGTCGCTTGGTCCCACGACGGTGGAAACATCCCCCGCGGGGCCTTCCTTCGGAGCGTCGCTGCGAGCATCACGACCCGCATCGTTTGGCGCATCATCGGTAGTCCCCGAAACGGACTTCGTTTGGAGTGCCGTCGCTGCGTCGGGGGCGCGGGGGTTGCCGGCAGCAAAACCCGCGTCCATGCGCACAGATGCGACCGCGGCAGGCCGTGCATCGCGGCGGATCCAGTAGGCTGCCAGTGCCGCGCCTCCTCCCGCCACCGCCAACGCGGCGATCACGACCACCGGAACGGAGCGTTTTTTAAGACGCGCTATCGCGTCGGTATCGGGATCGGCATCGTCGAGCGCCCCGAAAGAAATCCGCTTGGGGGGCGACGTAGGATCGCGCTCTGGCTCGGAACCGGCGCCTATCACAGCGTCGAGCGCAGCTGCCAGCTCCAGGGCGGTCTGGAAGCGGGCATCGGGCGCCTTTGCCATCGCCTTGTCGATCAACTCCTGAACGCCCGGGACAAGGCTGACGCTGTGCCCGACCCGATCTGCGAGCCGCGGGATGGGAGCCAACCGATGCATCCCCAGCAACTGCAGCGTTTCCTCGGCGACAAACGGGCGCTCGCCCGCGATCATCTCGAACAGCACAATGCCGACGGCGTAGATGTCCGCGCGCGCATCGATCGACCCGCCGGGCACCGTTTGTTCGGGGGCCATGTAGTTGGGAGTGCCGACCACCATGTTGGTCCGGGTCGCATCCCGATCGATCTCACTCCGCACTCCCAAGGGACTGCTGCGCGCTCCAGCAGAGCTGGAGCTTTCGATCTCGCCACTGGCGCGCAGGCGCGCGAGTCCAAAATCGAGAATGCGCACGCGCTCGCCGTGGCCGATCTCCTCGGTGAGCATAATGTTCGCCGGCTTGATGTCGCGATGAACCACGCCCTGCTCGTGCGCGTGCGCGAGGCCAGCGGCGATCTGGCGCGCGAGCGCCAGCGCGCGAGTCACGGGGATTGGCCCGTGATCCATCGCCTCGCGAAGTGTCGTGCCGGCGACGTAGTCCATCACCAAGTACGGCGCGCCCTCCCACACCCCAAAGTCGAGCACCGAAACGCAATTCGGATGCGCGAGCTTGCTCATCACGTGGGTTTCACGCTCAAACCGAACCTGAAACTCATCGTCCTGAGCGACGGACGCATGCAGAAACTTCACCGCGACCAGTTTCCCCACCGGAACCCGTTCGGCTCTGTACACCGCTCCCATCGCCCCCGACGCCACTACCTCGAGCAACTTGTACCGCCCGTCGACAACGCTACCCAATCGGTCTACAGCTTCTGCCTCGTCGACCACGGAATCAGCCTAACACGGGGCGGCAACCCAACCGGTATCTCTGACGCGAAGGCACACAAATCGGCTATGCTTACCCAGACGTGCGGGCGTTGACAACAGACATGACGCAGCGTGCCCTGCGTCCGTACTTTCTGTGGGACGAAGACGTGTCCATTGCCGAGCTGCACGCCGAGTTGGTCACTCCAGGCCCGCGCCGCGATCAGCTCGTGGGAAAAATGCTTCGCGAAACGCGGGACCTCGACGTTTGGCCGTTCCTCACTCCTCTCGAGGTAGCGCGTGAATTGCCTCGCCTACAGCGACGGATCGGCAAGCGCTACGACTTCTGGCTTGCCGCCTAGCCGTGAAAACGAGCGAGGAGCCCGGCGCGCGAGGCGCGGTGAGAACCGGAGCGCAGCGTACTTGAAGTACGCGAGCACCGGAAGCGCAACCGCAACGACGCGCCCCGGGCCCGCAGCCGTTTTCACGCTAGTGAGTCCATTTTTCTTCGCGCCGATGCTCCCCATCGTCGTATTCGTGGGCCATCACAAAGTGATAGGCGACTTCGCGGGCATTTTCGTTTTCGAGGATGCACTCGAATAGCCACTCGCCCGCATTTTCGGTCGGTTCGACCTGCACATAGGCGATCCCGGATGTAAACACGAGCAACTCTGCCACGAGTTCCTTGGCGCGAGCCAACTGAACGATCCGGGTGTGGTCGTCTTCCGTCACTAGCGTCCAGTGGAAGTCGTCGTGGTCGAGCAGAACGACTTCGGGAGTTCCGGCGCGGACAATGCAGTTGGCGTGGCCGCCCAACCACTGCCAGAACTTGTCGAAGGTAAGTGTGGTGGCAACCGTCGCGATCCGCTTCCCCGTGGTCGTCATACCTGGTTGACTTTTAGCCGCGAGGGCTCCGCGAGGCAAGCCCATAGCGCGCGTGCCGATGGGCCCTGCCCGCGCAGGTGACTGGTGCGATGGCGTACCGAGCCAATTTCTGGCGTCCGTCGCCCAACCGCAGCAAAATTTTTTTTATGACGGTCTCTCAGCTTCGCATCGCAAAATCCGAAACGCGCGACATGGCCGAACGCGGGCGAGTTCGCCTCGGCGACACCCCGGAGTGGAACATGAGCAACGCGACGTTCTTCGCCGCGTTCGTGGCCATTTCGGCAGTACTCGCGCTCGCCGCGCTCATCGCCCGGTGAGCGCGACCCCGCCCGCGCGCTGCAGCGTACGCTAGAATTGGTTCCACAAATATTGGTTGGTCACCTCGTGGTGGAACTGGATTTCGTTGGCCTTGACGACTGCACCCAAGGCCTTCGGGCAACGCTCCGCCGATGCAGCCTTTAGATCCGCGTACCGAGCCTGCACGTCTGCGTCGAACAACGTCTTCGTGAACGAGCTGGCGCGGAACAGCGAAATCGCGTCGTAGATGTTGTCGGGCAGGTAGCGCGTTTTCTTGTCGTCGCCCTTGGTCGCCCCTTCGAGTCCGGTGCGGAGAATCGTGTACACCGACATATAGGGATTGGCGTCCGGTGCAACGCTCCTCACTTCGATACGAGCCGAACGCTCGTTGCCGAGCGGAATGCGCACCATCGATCCGCGGTCGATGGCCGACGCTTTGATCTGATTCGGGGCCTCAAAATGCGGATCGAGGCGGCGATACGAATTCACGGACGAATTCAGAACCAGACAAATGTCGGAGGCAGCGCCGAGGATCCGAGAAATGAAGTCCCATCCAGCCTTCGACAGGCCGTCTTGGCCCTTCTTGTCGTAGAACAAGTTCGTTCCCTTTTTCGACAACGACATGTTTGTGTGCATGCCGTTGCCGTTAACTCCCGCATAGGGCTTGGGCAGGAACGACGCCGTTGTATCGTGAAGGCTCGCAACCTGACGCGCCAGCAGCTTGTAGAGCTGAACCTGGTCAGCTCCAACGACCGCGTCCGCGTACTTGAAGTTCATCTCGAACTGCGATGGCGCGACCTCGGGATGGTCTTTCTCATTCTCGAGGCCCATTGCGCGCTGCGCTTCTGCCGAGCGATCGATGAACAGCCGCAGGGCATCGCCGGGCAGCGAGTGATAGTAGCCGCCGGTCGAAATGAATTCGAACTTGCCGGTCTCGTGATACCGGCGCTCGGCGTCGCGCCCCTTAAACAGGAAGCCTTCGACTTCGTGGGCGACGTTGCACACGATGCCATCTTTGGTAAACAGCTTGTCCGTGTAGGCTTTGAGCCGGCCGCGCAGGTCGCCCGCGTACGGCGAGCCGTCTCGCTCGAGAACTTCGCCGAATACAAATACCTTTCCAGGGCCAAACACGTCCGAGGGCAGCCAATAGAAGGCCGCCCAATCGATGCCGAGCCGAAGGTCGGACTCTTGTTGCGCAGAGAATCCGCGGATCGAGCTGCCGTCGAACGTGAGATTGTCAGCGCTGCTGAGCAAGAACTTCTTGTCGTAGTCGAGAGTGTGAAGCCGCCCTTCGAGGTCGGTAAAACACACCGTGACCGCCTTGATGCGCTTCTCGTCGGCCAAATATTTCATCCGCTGTTCGCGGATCTTGTCGGGCTTGACCCGCCCCAGCCGCTGCGCTTTGGCCTCGAGGTTGAGCTCTTCGAGTTCGTCGTAAGAAAGCTCGAGAAAGGAACGTAAACCGGTCGATTCGGAAGTGGACTTCGCCATATCGGCTGAATCTGCCCAAATCCCGGCCGCGATCGAGCGGTTCGTGCGCATTTTTTTTGCGAAGTGCCAGATTTAGAACGATCGGAACCCGCGCGAAACCTGCCGGAAACCTGTACGTCTGGTCAGCCGCGCGCGTACCAGGACTTCACGCCCGCATGGTCGCGAACCGCATCGTGAATGCGATTGAGTTTTGGGAAGTCCGCAAAAATCGTCGCTGGAACGTGATCGACCTTGCCGCCGTTAAACCACCGAACGGCCATGTAAAGCTTGAGATCGACCACGTGGATCTGCGTGCCGGCGAAAAATGGCTCGGCTTCGATGTTGGCCTCGGCGTACTTCGCCCACTGCGGCATGTAGTTCGCCACCAGGCTTTCGCGCGCCGCCTTCTTCTCGGCGTCCGCCATCCGCAGCGTGGGTCCGAGATGTCCGCGCAGCTCCTCGACGTGCGTCATCATCCCCTCGTGCCGTGCTGCTTCGAACGGATCCGTAGGGTGCAGACCGTGGGCGCGGCCGATCAGCGCGAGGATGGCATTGGAATGCGCCAGCATCGGCTTGCCCGGAATTTCATACACCGGCATCGCGCCATACGGCATTCGCGGCTTGAGCGCGGGCCAGTCAGGTCCCTTGATGCGGACATCCTCGAAATCAATGTTAGCGAGGTGGAGCGCAAGACGGCACTCTTCGCCCCGACTCACCGGGGCGTCAAAGTAGTAGAGCTTTGGTTTTGCCATGCCGCAGGCTAGCAGAGTTGGTAGCGAATGGATCGGCCCGACGAACAGACAGACGAGTCCGCCGCGTTATGCGTAGTTCGAAGTCGCCGCAAGGAGCGCGGCGCGCTGGGCGGCGTTTAATCCAATGCGCGGCCGCAGCGCGCGCATCTTGGCTTCGACATCGTCCAACGTAGCGTCGCCGCGGCGGATGAGGACGGCGGCAGCGACGGTAGCAGACCGACCATGACCATGCGCGCAGTGAATGAAGGCAGCGCCATTTGCCGCGAGCACGGCTTCGACCGCTGCGACAATTTGCGCTGGGGTGGGTGCAGATGCGTCGAGCGTAGGAATCGCGAGGTAGGTTCGGCCGACGGTCACGCCGGGTGCCGCGGGAAATTCGGCGCACAAGTCGACGACGATCGCGACCCCTTTGGGAAGTTCGTGAGCCCTCGGCCGGCGCGCGACAAAGACCCCCGGTGCCACTTCGGTGGCGACCGGTTCACTCGTCAGCCGGCGTCCGCCTTCATACACCACCCACTGATACGCAAACAGCGGCCCCCATACGACCCAGGCGTACCACGGCAGCGTGCCATCTCGACGCTTGAGAAACGCCGAGGGTGCGCCCACTGCGTACACAACTGCCGTTGCCAAAATCACGACGGCTGGCCACAGCCACCACCAACTCGTGGCGAATGCCAACACAGCAAATCCAACCGCAACGACCGGAAGCAACGCGGGACGCACGATCAACGTCTACCCAGCTGGATGGGCCACCCGAGTATCTAGCCTTGTTCTCACGGAGCCGCCGTTTCAACGAGGCAAGCTAGCTGCCGAAGTGAGTCTTGCCAACCCAGGTAACACATTTCGATCGGAATCACGTCGGGAACATTCTCTTGACTCACCTGGACGTCGGTGCCGCAGGAGACTGCCTTCAGTACGACTGTTACGGTAATGACACCGGGCAGGTTTGGATCATCAAACTTGTCGGTGTAACGCAGCTTTTCGCCTGGCTTCATTTCGAGGTATTCGCCGCCAAACCCATGGCTATGGCCGGTGGCGAAGTTCGTAAACGACATGCGAAACGTTCCTCCTACCTTCGCATCGATGTGCTCCACCTTCCCGGTGAATCCGTCCGGGGGGAGCCACTTCTCCATGGCGCTGGCTTCGATGAATGCCCGATATACGCGCGCCGGCGGCGCCTTGATGACACGGTGCAACTTGATCGTATTCCCCATGCATACTCCCTTGGTGACGTTGCGGACTAAACGCCTTAACTATTGTGGGTGATTTGCAAAGTGCAACCCCTGCGGCATGCGAAACGTTCGGGGTGTGGATTCGCTGGATCCTATGAGGACGCCGCAAGCGCATCGGCAAGCACACTGACCAGTCGATCGAGTTCCGATTTGCTCGAAATAAACGGCGGCGCGAGTTGGATCGTATCGCCGCCGTAGCGGACATATGCACCGCTAGCGAGGCACTTCATCGCGATTTCAAACGGCCGCTTGGCCGGCTCACCGCGCACGGCGTCGATCGTGAGCCCCGCCGCCAGTCCGCAATTTCGAATGTCGGTCACGTGTTTGGCGCCCTTGAGGCCGTGCACGAGCGATTCGAAATGCGGCGCGAGCTCGCGCACCCGGTCGACGATGCCGTCGGCGACGACTAGGTCGAGGGCCGCGATCCCGGCCGCGCACGCAACCGGGTGCGCCGAATACGTGTGACCATGTGGGAACTCCAACATGTAATCGGGGCCGCCCGCCGCCATAAATGCGTCGTAAATCGCGGTCGTTGCCACGACTCCGCCGAGGGGCTGAACCCCGTTGGTAACCTGCTTTGCAAAACACAATAGATCCGGCGTTACACCAAAGGCTTCGGCACCGGTGAAGGCTCCCACACGACCAAAACCGGTAATGACCTCGTCGAAGATCAGCAAAATGTCGTTCGCATCACAGATCTGGCGCAGACGCGCCAGATACCCCTCGGGCGGAATGATGACTCCCGCCGACCCGGCAAACGGCTCGACGATAACGGCGGCGATGTTTGAAGCGTGGTGCAGTGCGATTAGGTCGTGCAGCACATCGGCGAGCTCGACGCCGGTTTGAGGCGTGCCGCGCGTAAACGCCTGAGCCTTGTCGCGCAGCGCTAGCTGGGTGTGCGGCAGATGATCGGCCTCGACCCCGGGCCCGAACGCGGCTCGATTGCCGACGATGCCTCCGACCGAGATGCCGCCGAAGTTCACGCCGTGATAGGCCTTCTCTCGACCGATAAGCCGCGTTTTTGTTCCCTTCCCTTTCAACCGCCAGTACGCGCGCGCCATCTTGAGCGAGGTGTCCACCGCCTCCGATCCTGAGCCGACGAAAAACACGTGGTCGAGTCCACTCGGCATCAACGCCTTGATCTTGTTCGCGAGCGCAAACGACAGCGGATGTCCGAACTGGAATGCCGGTGAGTAGTCGAGCGTTGCGACCTGCGCTTGCACCGCCTCGACGATCTCGCGTCGGCCATGCCCCAGTCCGCAGCACCACAGGCCCGATAGTCCGTCGAACACGCGCTTGCCGTGACTGTCGATGTAATACGCGCCATCCGCGGCCACAAACATGCGCGGGTTGGACTTGAACTGCCGATTGCCGGTAAAGGGCATCCAGTGCGGTTCAAGCCAAGCAGCGTCGAGGCGAGTCGACTGCGTCACAGCGAAAACGTTCCGCGCTTGACGAATTGACCGCGTCCTTGCTTGCGCGTGCCGACCCAGTGGTTGTTGTGCACCACGAGTTCGCCGCGCGAAAATACGTGCGATGGACTGCCGGGCACAACCCGGCCTTCATACGGCGAGTAGTCGACCCGCATGTGCAAGGTGTCGAGCCCCAAGCGCTGGGGTCGGCGGGGATCCCAGACCACGACGTCGGCGTCGGAACCGGGAGCGATCGTGCCTTTTTTGCCGTACAGGCCGAAGATTTTTGCGGGTGCGGTTGAGGTAATTTCGACAAATCGATTCATCGAAATTTTGCCTTGGGTCACGCCTTCCCAGAGCAAATGCAGCCGCGTCTCGACGCCCGGCATGCCGTTCGGGATTTTTGAAAAATCGCCGCGACCGAGTTCTTTTTGATCTTTCATGCAAAACGGGCAATGGTCGGTCGCGACCACTTGCAGGTCATAGTTGCGAAGCCCGCGCCAGAGATGGTCGTGGTGATGGTGGGGGCGCAGCGGCGGGGTACACACGTACCCCGCACCTTTCCACTCGTTGCCCGGCTCGCCGCGCAGGTCGTCTTCGCTGCAGAACAGATACTGCGGACACGTCTCGGCGTACGCTGGCAGGCCGCGGTCGCGCGCTTCCATCACCCGCTCGAGGGCGCGCTGCGCCGACAAGTGCACCATGTACACCGGCACGTGCGCCATTTCCGCCAATGCAATCGCGCGCTCGGTCCCCGTCGCCTCTGCGACTTCGGGCCGGGTCAGCGCGTGGTAAATTGGCGCAGTGTGCCCCTGCGCAAGCGCGCGCTGCACCAGTACGTCGATCGGCAAGCCAATCTCGGCGTGCATCGTAATGAGCGCGCCGAGTTCGCCGGCTTTCAGCATTGCGCGAAAAATTTGCTGATCGTCGACCAGAAACACGCCGGGATAGGCCATGAACATCTTGAACGAGGTCACACCTTCGCGCACGCAATCCGCCATCTCGGCCAGTGTCGAGACGTTGGCCTCGGTCATGATCATGTGGAAGCCGTAATCGATAGCCGCTTTGCCTTGCGCCTTGGCGTGCCATGCGTCGAGTCCCGCCTTCATCGACGAACCTTGCGTCTGAATTGCGAAGTCGACGATCGTCGTCGTGCCGCCGTGCGCCGCAGCGATCGTGCCGGTCTCAAAATCGTCCGAAGCCGTCGTTCCGCCGAATGGCAAAGCCATGTGGGTGTGGCAATCGATGCCGCCGGGAATGACGTACATCCCCGTGGCATCCACAGTGAGGTCTGGTGTGGCAATGCTCGCTCCCGGCGCAACGTGCGCAGAAATTTTTTCGCCCTCGAGCCACACGTCGGCGGCAAAACTATCCGCCGCCGTAACGACCGTCCCACCTTTGATCAGGGTCCGCATGCGTGTAGTTTGCCACAGAGAGTTACGGCGGTACCTCGTACGACTTAACGATCCTCGGTTAGCTCCCCGTACGTTTCGGGCCGGCGGTCGCGAAAAAATTGCCACGTCCGGCGCACGTCTTCGATCATGTCCATGTCGAGCGTGCGGACGACTACCTCGTCGCGGTCTTCGCTGGCAGTGCCGCCGATGATCTGGCCGCGCGGGTCGACAAAATACGAGCTACCGTAGAATTTGCCGATGTTCCACGGCGCCTCGGTGCCAACGCGATTGATCGCGCCTACAAAGTAGCCATTCGCCACCGCGTGTGCCGGTTGCTCAAGCTTCCACAGGTATTGCGACAAACCCGCGACGGTCGCTGACGGGTTGTACACGATCTCGGCGCCGTTTAACCCAAGAGCACGCGCGCCTTCAGGAAAGTGGCGGTCGTAACAAATGTAGACCCCGATCGTCGCGTAGCGCGTTCGAAACGTCGGATAGCCGAGGTTTCCCGGCCGAAAGAAGTACTTCTCCCAAAACCCCGCGGTCTGCGGAATGTGGGTTTTGCGGTATTTGCCGAGATAGCTGCCGTCGGCGTCGATGACCGCAGCTGTGTTGTAATACACGCCCGCCATCTCGCGCTCGTACAGCGGAACGATCATCACCATCTGATACTGCGCAGCGATCGGCCGCAGCTTTTCGAGGGTGGGGCCTGGAATCGGTTCCGCTGCGTCGTACCACCGCCGGTCTTGGCTCGGGCAAAAATACGGACCGTTAAAGATTTCCTGCAGGCAGAGGATTTGCACGCCCTGTTTGCCGGCGTCGTGGATCATCGGCAGATGCTTGTCGAACATCGCGGCTTGAACGTCGGCGATCGATCTCGACTCGTCGTTGATGGTGTTGGAAGCCTGAATGAGCCCTGAAACGATGGTCCGCGCCATGGCGTTACTTTGCCACGAGTGCGGACGTTTCGTTGGCGATGTCGCCGCTCCAGGTCTCCGAGTCCTTGGTGTCGGCGACGCCGCGAGCCGCCTGCTTGGCCTGGCGGGCTGCTCTCTGCCGATCGACGAGCTCGTGGTGGGTGGAGAAGTACGGCAGGCTCTTGCCGATTACCTCTGACAGACTGCCGAACTTGTGGTCGACCATGAATTTGCGCAAGTCGACAATGAGCTCCGAAATGATCTCGTAGCCGCGCAGCATCGCGCCGGTGCACACCTGCACCGTCGACGCGCCGACGAGAAAAAACTGCGCGGCGTCGAAACCGGTCTCAATGCCGCCAATGCCGCTCATCGCAATGGCGGGAACCGCTCGTGCCACTTCCATCACCTGGCGCAGGGCGATCGGCCGAACCGCCTGGCCGGAGTAGCCACCGGCAACGCTGTATCCCTCAACGGTCGGCATCGGCCGCAGAGTTTGCAGGTCGATTCCTGAAACGCACAGAATCGTGTTGATCATCGAAATGCCGTCGGCGCCTCCCTGCAGCGCAGCGCGAGCTGGCACCACAGGATCGGTCACGTTCGGAGTCATCTTGGCCCACACTGGAATCGTCGCGACCTGTTTGACCCACCCGCAGACTTCTTCGACGAGATCGGGATTTTGCCCCATCGCCATGCCCATGTTGCGCTCCGGCAAGCCGTGAGGGCACGACAAGTTGAGCTCAAAGCCATCGACGCCCGTGGCCTGGACCTCGGTGACGATCTGCTGCCAAGCGGACTTGTTGTACTCCTCCATGATCGACGCGATCAGAATCTTGGTCGGATAGTGTTTTTTTAGCTGGCGCAGGTCATCGAGCCAGTCGGCATACGGACGATCGCTGATCAACTCGATATTCTCGAACCCAACAACTTCATCGCCGGAGCGGCCGCGTAGCTTCGCGTAGCGCGGCGCCGTATTGATCACCTTCGAGGCGTCCAAAGAAAACGTTTTGCACACCATCCCTCCCCAACCGAGGTCGTAGCTGCGCGCGATGACCTTTCCATTCGTACCGGGCGGCCCCGATGCCAGCACAAACGGATTGTCGAACTTCATGCCGTTGACGGTGATGGAAAGGTCGGTCATGGAAAGGTCGGTCATGGCGCCCCCTGGCCTATTACAGCAGCTACCATGTCAACAAGGCATCGGCGAACGCCGAGTTTTCCGAGATTAATGACGGGGGCTGGCGCAACATGACGACAAAAACGATTTCGCACTGGATCGACGGTAAGGAGTGGGAGGCCGGCGAACGAGTCGGCGACGTATGGAACCCCGCGACGGGGCAACCGCAAGCTCGCGTTGCCCTGGCGTCGACAGCAACGATCGATGCTGCCGTCGAGTCCGCGTGGCAGGCGGCACAGCGATGGAGGCACGCGTCGATCGCCACCCGGACGAAGCTCCTCTTTGGGTTTCGCGAATTGGTCGCCAAACACGCCGAGGACATCGCCAGGCTGATCACGCTCGAGCACGGTAAGACCCGGGAAGACGCCCTCGGCGAAGTGCGACGTGGCCTCGAGATAGTCGAATTCGCGTGCGGCATTGCCGACCTCCAGAAAGGCGAATTTTCCGAAAATGTATCGACGGACGTCGATAGCTATTCGATTCGGCAACCACTCGGCGTTGTGGCCGGCATTACCCCGTTTAATTTTCCGGCGATGGTGCCGATGTGGATGTTTCCGCTGGCGATCGCGTGCGGCAACGCGTTTGTGCTCAAGCCGAGCGAACGCGATCCTTCGGCTTCCATGTTGTGCGCGCAGCTGCTCGCCGATGCCGGAGCGCCACCCGGAGTCTTGAACGTCGTCCACGGCGACAAGGTGGCGGTCGATC
>CAYQQM010000102.1:0-15102 GCA_964419605.1 uncultured Kofleriaceae bacterium
CCTTGGTAGGCCGTTACCCCACCAACTAGCTGATGCGACGCAGGCTCCTCCTCGAGTGCCGGATATTGCTACCTAGCTTTCCTCGGAAAGACCGGAGTCTCTCCGAACTTATGCGGTATTAGCGAGGCTTTCGCCTCGTTGTCCCCCGCTCGAAGGAAGATTACCTACGTGTTACTCACCCGTCCGCCGCTTTACTCAGGGCCGAAACCCTTTTCTCGCTCGACTTGCATGTGTTAAGCCCGCCGCTAACGTTCGCTCTGAGCCAGGATCAAACTCTCCATAGAAAATTTGAACCCGCTCTACGCCGGTCCGTGCCGTGAGGCACGGTCGCTGTGCATCCGGGGGGATGCCTAGCGCCGACGTGGAATGGTTTCTTTAGTAACAGAAACTCATCTTCTGTCGAATACTTGCTATCCAGTTTTCAGAGACCGATCACGAGAGCGACCTCGCTCCCGGCCCTCAAGGCGGTTGCCTCGAGGGATGCTGCTTATACAGAGCACCCACGAAGTCGTCAACTGTGATCGAAGTTTTTTCGTTCACATCGGCCGATGTGGTTTTAAGTAGTTTAGTTTACTACGTAATTTCGGTGAGGATGGTCGCGGTCTGGCGTCTGGATTTCCGGCAGTGATCTCCGTAGGCTTCCTACGCACCCAAAATGCTTGAGCGCATCGGCAACTGTAGGATCGTCGAAGAAATCGCCTCAGGAGGAATGGCGGTTGTGTATCGGGCCATTCAGGAGCCGCTAGGGCGCACCGTCGCCATCAAAGCGCTCAAGACCAGCGCAGCTTCGGATAGCAGCGTAGCGACGCGATTCGAGCGCGAGGCCAAATCGCTTGCGAACCTGCAGCACGAAAATATCATCCACGTCTACGACTTCCACCACGAGCGCGGGGCGATGTTTATCGTCATGGAATACGTCCAAGGTATCGATTTATATGATCTATTGGACCGATGTGGCCGCCTGCCGTACGACGTTGCCGCCATTCTGGCCATGCAGGCAGCTCGCGCACTCGACTACACCCACTACCGGGGCGTCATCCATCGCGACATCAAGCCCGCAAACATCATGATTGCGCGGACCGGCGGGGTGAAGGTCATGGACTTTGGGATCGCTCGCGATACCAGTTTTCGCGACCTGACAGAAGCTGGAGCGGGTATTGGAACGCCGTCGTACATGTCGCCCGAGCAAGTCTTGGGCGACAAGCTCGATGCCCGCAGTGACATCTTTTCCCTAGGCGTTGTGCTCTATCAGATGGTGACTGGAAAAAAGCCATTCATCGAAGATGAGAAGAAGTCGGCAATGCACAAGATCCGACTCGAAAATCACGATGGCGCTCGCTCAGTGAATCCCGAGGTGCCGCGCGAGTTGAACAATATCATCGACCGATGTCTGGAGAAACAACCGCGGGACCGCTGGCGATCGGCGCAGCATATGGTGATCGCATTAGAGCGCTTCCTCGCGAAACATGTGGAAATGAATCATCACGCGCGGCTCGTATTATTTATTAAGTCTCAGGGCATTATTACCGATCTCGAAGCCGAACAATATTTGAATCCGGTCGCCCTCGGAGCTGGGGCGGGTGCGCTACAACAACCCAATCTACAGGCGCGCAATGTCGTTCGCGCGGGCGTTGTTGCGCATGGAGTCACGCTGGGCGTGTTCTTGCTTTTCTTGGCCCTCATTCACGTCGCCCCGCTTGAAGCAACGCCACGAACCCCCTCTCTTCCCGGAACGTTGGGGCGTGCCAGCAGGCGCGGATACCTCCGCGTCGATGCCGCTCCGTGGGCAAAGGTTAGCATCGACGGCAAGACCATTGGGCATACGCCGATTGCCAAACCGTTGGAGCTTCCGGTCGGAAAACACTCGATTCGGTTCGAGCACGACTGGTATGAGCCGCACATCGAGACGATCGAACTCGACGCCACGACAGTCGAGGATCCCGCATCAATCTCGGTAGATCTCGCGAAAACGGCGCCCATGGTACCGGGCAAGACCAGACCTACGGTGGATCAGCGATAGCCATGCGGTGGTTCGCAGTGACATTGACCGCTGGACTCGTGCTTTCCAGCACCGCCAGTGCCGACAACCCCACTGGCGGCGTTGGCGGAAGTCCCAGACGGGAGTCCGCGGCAGAGTCGCCGGTGCGTGGAAAGTCCTCCGGGAAAGACGACGTAGTGCTCTACCGCGTTCGGCCGGGCGACACGCTGAGTCTCGTGGCCGCGGAGTTTTACGGCGATCATCAGCGGACGCTCAGCTTTGTCATGACCGCCAACAAGCTGCGTCGCCAACGCAAGCTCGTTCCGGGTGAGCGACTGCGAGTTCCGGTAAGCCGCGAAATCACGACCTCGAACGGCGACACGTGGGCATCGCTGGCAGCGTCGTACCTCGGAGATCCGGGCCGGTCGAGATTTCTGGCCGACTTCAACCAGTTGACACCGATGGACAGCTTAGCAACGGGAACCGCTGTGATGATCCCGATGCGCGTCACGCATACCGCAAGCGATCGAGAAACCCTCGAGCAAATTTCGCAGCAGTACTTCGGCGATGCAAAGCATGTCGACCTGTTGCGGGAGTACAACCAGCGCGATGGATCGCCACTTGAAAAAGGCGACGCCGTTGTCGTTCCAAATCTCCGCGTTCGGGTTCGGGCGGATAAAGTTCCACCCATCGACGCCGCAGAGATGGCTCGGCGCGAGCAGCACAGGCGGGCCAATGCGGCGGCAAGGTTGGCGCTGCCTCAAGCCCAGCTCGCTTGGCTTCGCTCCGACTTCGCGGGCGTTAGGACCGCGCTGAGCAGCGTGGCAGATAAGCTCGACTTCTTAGATGCCGGAACAGCCGCCGACGTCGGTATTCTCCTCGGCAAGGCATGCATCGCATTTGACGACGCGACATCTGCCATCGAGCTGTTTCGCCAAGTGCTTTCCCGCCAGCCCCGCCAGCTTTCTTCCTATTTCGAATCGCCCACGGTACTCGCCGCATGGCAGCAAGCAGGAGGCAAGGTTAGGCGAGAATCGGAGCTCGATCGTTGAGAGTTCTCGCACTATCCGCAGCAGTGGCAACGGCCTGCGGCAGCGCGCCCCCGCCGGCACAGGTTGCAATGATGGGAAACGCGCTCACCGCGATGTTGAACACAGCGGATAACTCGCGCGCTCCGTGGCGCTGCAGTGGCCTGCGCGAGCACAGCGCAGACGCAACGCTCGGCGACGGATGGCGAATCGTCGAAGGACGTTTGCGGTACAGTGGGACCGATCGTCTCGTGATTGGCGTCGTCGCTGATGCAGGGGGTAGCGATCCAAAAACCATCGCCACACTCGGTCGGATTCGCCAGGCGCTGGAGGCAGAAGGGGTGAATCTCGTATTGACGCTCGGGGGAATGGGATCGACGCGCGCCGAACTCACCGCGACCCTGGGAGCCCTGGCGAGCCCTCGGCCTACCGTCGCCCTGCCCGGCGATCTGGAGTCGATGCCCGCCCTGCATGCTGCGATCGCAGATCTGCGCGCACGGGGCCGATCGATAGTCGACGGTCGCGGCATTGAGGCTATCGAATCGCCAAGCGCATTGCTGGGAATTATCCCCGGTGTTGGAAGTGAGTACCGTTCGACCGCGGGCAAGGACGGCTGTACGTGGACAGCGAGCGACGTCTCCGACTCGTTCCGCGAGTGGTCCAGGTTCCCCGGACTGCGGATCGCTGTGAGCGCCGAGGCGCCGCGAGAAACCATCGATGGGGAAATCACGGGCGAAGTGGCGCTTATGCCTGACCAGGCTATCGACATCCTCCTGCACGGGCCCGCCCAAGCCGGTCCCAGCCCAGCTGCGCAGGGCGGACGCGATGGCGCGCGCGTGAGTCTGTCTCCAGGAACCGCCGACGCCACCCCTCGCCTGCCGCCGATTCGCGGTTCTGCGGCGGGTTTGCTTGCCATCGATGGCCACAAGTGGTCCTGGCGTCCGATCCGCTGACCGCGTTAGGTTCGTTTCGATTTCGGTCCCGGACCTTTGCGACAGATGTCGATCCGCGTACCGCTCGGTAGCGCGCCATCCACTGGCAGCGGTATGAATCGCCACCATGGTAAAGCGTCCGAAAATCGCAATCATTGGCGCCGGCGGAAATGTCGGCGCTGCTGTCGCTCAGTGGGCAGCACAGAAAGAGCTGGGCGACCTCGTGTTAATCGACCTGAAAGCCGGGCCTGCCGAGGGCCGCGCCCTCGACCTCACACAGTGCAGTCCGTGGGAAGGATTCAACAACACGCGCTTCGTCGCTACGAGCGCGGCCGAAGCGATGGCGGACGCCGATGTGGTCGTGATGACCGCTGGCGTTCCGCGCAAGCCGGGCCAGTCGCGAGAAGAGCTGATCAACGTCAACGCCGGAATCGTTAAGGGCATCTGCGCCGACGTGAAGAAGTACGCGCCCGGCGCGGTCCTAATCGTCGTTTCGAACCCCCTCGACGCTATGGTGTTCGTCGCCAAACAGGTCACGGGTTTCCCGCGCGAACGCGTCATCGGCTCGGCCGGCGTGCTCGACAGCGCGCGGTTCAGGACCTACCTAGCGATGGCCGCCGGCACCAGCGTGGAAGATGTGCAGGGAATCGTTCTGGGAGCACACACAGATAAAGACATGGTGCCGATCGTGTCCACAGCGATGATCGGCAATGTGCCGGCCTCCAAGTTCCTATCGGCCGAAAAACTGGCGGAAGTCGTCGAAAATACGAAGAAAGGCGGGGCCACATTGACCGGCTTGATCGGAACCAGCGCGTGGCTGGCGCCCGGCGCAGGAACGGCGCTCATGGTGGAGGCAGTGGTGCGCAATCAAGGCCGCGTTCTGCCTTGCTCCGTCGAGCTCAACGGCGAATTTGGCATTAAAGGCGCATTTCTCGGCGTGCCCGTAAAGCTCACCAGTGCAGGCGCCGAGCGCATTTACGAATTCGAGCTGTCGGCGAGCGAGAAGGAAGCATTCGCGAAAGCGCACGCCGCAAACACCGAGCTGATGAATATCGCCCGCGGGTTCTTGGGGTAGCCCGTCGCGTTGCCCTACTTGAGGAGATCAGGAGCCGCTTTTAGCTCCGTCGCAATCCATTTATAGTGTTCCTGTGTAGGATTGCCCTTGAAAGAATACTCAGCGACAGGGAGTTCCTGGGCCCTACCGACAGAGTCCGCCTTGTATACCTTGGTGACGCCTCCCGTAGGGCGATGTACATTTCGCAATAGAACCGTGGGCCCGTTGGGCCCGAGTTCCAAAGATGGCAGTTGGGTTACTGGGACTCGCGCTAGCTCATGAAGCTTTAGCTCAACCGCGGCCGCCACCTCCTCCGCTCTCTGGCTTTTTCCGTTGCGTGTCACCCATCCGTACACCCGGCGTAGGCGACTCGCGAGTTCGTCGACGATCCACGCTGCCACTGGACCCTTGATCTTGAAGTTGACCAGTTTCGTCGCCAAAATGGCACCACCGACATTGGCGGCAGTGGGAACACCGCCCGGAAGGTGGGGCTGTTGCGAAAGTATCTGTCCCATGACAACCGAAGGGTCGACGTTGCCGTCAAGGGCGGCATCACAACGACCTCCACCCGCATGAAAGTTGAGATCCAGGTTTCCTTGGATCCGATCATGACCTTCAAGAGATTGGTTCGGCGACACGGCCGGAGGGGCGACTTCCGCGTGCTTCGGCTGTTGTGCGCAATCAGCCATGGCGAACTTTCGAGCAGATTAAGGCGGTTAGCATGACGCTTGACTTTGTAGCCCACCCAAAAAATCGGCACAACACCAAATTGAAACGGCAAGTGAAAACGGGGTGATGCAGATCGCAGGCAGAGCTGTTACGATACCCCCCGATGCGGATGTTCACGACGATCCGAGTTTTGGCCGGCTGTATCGCCGTTGTGGCCGCGGGCGGCACGGTGTTTGCCAACACCAACGCAAAAGCAGAGGAGCTGTTCAAACAGGCGAAAAAGCTCATGGCGGAGCAGCGTTATGCCGATGCGTGTCCCAAGTTCGAGGCCAGCTTCGATCTGGATCCCGGCATCGGTGGGCAGCTCAACATCGCGAGATGCTACGAGGAATGGGGCAAGCTCGGGCGTGCGTACCGAGCGTACGTCGACGCCGAGCAGCAGGCAAAAAACGCGAAGGATCCGCGCGCCGGAAAAATTCACGAGCTCGTGGTCAAACTTGAACCGCAAGTCCCCCGCTTGCTGATCCGGGTTCCGAAGACCCCTGAATTTGAAGATGTTCGAGTTACGGTGGACGGAGCGCCACTTAGTAAGAGCGATCTAAGCAAGCCGTACCTCGTCGATCCTGGGCCCAAGCAGATCGAGTACGCCTTGACCAGCGGCGTTAAGCAAACGCTGCTCATTCCGCTGGAACGCGGCGGAATCCGCGAAGTTACGCTCGACGTGCCCCGCGAGGCCAGAGAGGCACGAGAGGCCAAAGAAGCGAAGGAGGCCAAGGAAGCTGACGCGGCAAAGCAGAGGGACAAGCGGGATAAGATCGACAAGGGCCGTAAAACCGCCCAGAAGAATGACAAGCGGCCCACCAACACCGAAGATCTTGGCAAGGAAAACGTCGCGGAATCGGCTCCGATCGGGTCCAAGCAGCGAGTTGCGGGAATCATCACCGGCAGTGCCGGCCTCGTTGCCATCGGCGCATCGACCGCTCTTGCCCTGGCCGCGCGGAACAAGTACCGAACCGCCCTAGCTAGCCATTGCCAGGGCCAGAAGGACATGTGCGATTCGCAAGGGCTGAGCGAAACCCAGTCCGCTCGCAGCAATGCCAACATCGCGACCGTCGTCTTCTCAGTCGGCCTTGCCGCAACGATCGGCGGCATCGTGCTTTATGCGATCGCTCCCCGGGGAGAGGGCCGCGAGCGCCAGAGCGCATTCTACGTCTCGCCTTCCGTGTCACCGGAAGGCGGCGGTATCGCGCTGGGCGGGCAGTTTTAGTTTACGCGAGTGTCTCGCGGGGGCAGCGGCCGGAATTGTTAGCCGCGCTTGCGGTGAATCGCCGACCGCAGCAGCGCGATGAATTCTCGAGATTCGCTGCGAAACACCAGAGCCGCGCCGAGTAGATACACCACGGCTCCGAGCGCAACTTCGATACACAACCTGGCGATGGGTGGAAAGCCAGCGATGGCCGGGCGAATCTCGATGATCGCACCCACCATGACGAGACATACCAAAAGCGGTCGCACAAGCGGCCGTAAGAACCTGCGCAACCCAACTCCGTCCATTCGCTGAATCACCACCATCAGCAGCAGCGTGCGGATTACAAACATCGCGCCCACAGCGCCGCACGTCCATAGGATGCCAAGCCGGCCGATTGTCGCGATCCCCGCGACGAGAACTCCGAGGCTCAGCCATTCGAAGATCATGACGACTCGATTCTTGTGCGCGGCAAAAAAGTACGCGTGAAGAATGTTGGCGATAGGCCGCGGTGCCGAGACAATAGAGAGCACGAGCAACATCGGGCCAACGCTCTCCCACTTTGCGTCGAAAAACGTCTCGACTACCGCGTTAGACACGGCTCCTAAGCCAAAGGCCAGCGGAAACATCACCAGCGAGGTCATCGTACAGGCGCGCACCACGGCGGATTGCCGCTTTTCTCCCTCCGCATGGGGAAATGACGCGGCAACGACGTCGCTGATTTGTTCCCCGATCACCACGGCCGGCGTATCGGCCAGGTTGTACGCGTAGTTGTAGGACCCCATCGTAGCGTTGCCGAAAAATGCGCTTACCAACAGGTTGTCCCAACGCCGCATCAAAAACGAAGCGATACCGGCCAGCGATACGCTAATACCCGAGCGAATGATTTTCACAAAGGTGGCGCGTTCCAACGGATGCGGTTCCAACCATTCGCGCCAATTCACGCCCAGCAGGATCGCCACGGCGTGCAGCGCGGCGCGAGAAAAAAATCCCCACACGATTGCCTGGGCCCCAAAGCCGAGCCAAGCGAGCCCAACAGATACGATCGTGAAGGCAAGCTCCCCTGCCCCGCGGCCAAGCGACAACCAGCGAAACCGCAGCTTGCGAATCAGCATGCGCTCCGGCAAGAAAGCAAGTCGATCGAGCCAAGCTGCCGCCACAAACAGCGGCATCGACTCGGGCAACCTCGGCGCATCGAGCCACCGCCCAATTTGCGGGCTCGCCGCCCACACGATCGCTAGTGCAACGGCCCCGGTCGCAAGAAACCAACACGTAGCGTGGAACGATTGCGAACGCGTCAAATCCTTGTTGGTCAGGACGTAAATCCCAACGCCCAACGTGGTAACGCCAAATGCCGTCGTCGTTACAATGGCCGCCGCCATCACCTCCCCGTACTCCTGCGGCACCAGGAACCGAGCCAGTACGAGCGTGCCAATCAAGCCGAGCGCGCGTGAACCCAGCCCCACGGATAGCGTCCAAGCCGCTCCGCGAACCGTACGAGTCGTTAGGTCTGCCATAGTCTTCGTGAAAACGCCTCGCGCCGCGGACAGGCCTCAAACGTGGGGCACTGCCGCGATCTCAACTGCAACGCTATGGGAAAATGCCGCGCTCTTTGTAGCAGTGCTGCAACCGCTCGAGGCCGATCGCGTAACTGGCGGTTCGCCAGTCTGTCTTATGTGCGATCGCGTACTGGCGAACACTGGCGTAGGTTTGCTTCATGCGCTTTTCGAGCCGCGACAGCACATCGCCGAGCTCCCACTGCTCTGCGCGTTTGTTCTGCAGCCATTCGTAGTAGCTGACGATCACGCCGCCTGAATTGCAGAGAATGTCTGGAATCAGGTCGATGCCCCGATCCAACAGAATGGATTCGGCCTCCGGGTAGGTTGGACCATTGGCCCCCTCGACTACCATCTTTACCTTTAGGGCTTTCGCTTCGGCGACGCCGACTTCGAGCTCCAGCGCAGCAGGCACAAAAATGTGCGCGTCCAGCGCGAAGAACTCATCGCGGGTAATCTTGCTCGCACCTTTGTAGGCAGCCACAGTGCCGTGCTTCGCTGTGTGTTCGCCCAACTTGTGCGGGTTAATTCCTTCCGGATTGACGATGTAACCGCCCACGTCGCCGACGCCAATGATGACCGCGCCCTTTTGCGACAGAAGTCGCGCGGCGTAGCTGCCGACGTTGCCGAAGCCCTGAATAATCACGTGGCATCCATCGAGATTGAAACTGCGATCTTTGGCCCACTCGGTAATGCAATGAACGACACCCTGCCCTGTCGCCTCGGCACGACCGTACGACCCTCCAGCCGACACGCTCTTGCCGGTAACAACGCCGCGCACGGTATTGCGATCGTTGGCGCCAACGATATTCATGTACGTGTCCATCATCCAAACCATGGTCTGGCTGTTGGTGTTCACGTCGGGAGCGGGGATGTCGTAGTCCGGACCAATGTTGGCGCCAAGCGCTGCGGTGAAACGACGCGTGATCCGCTCGAGTTCGACTTTGGAGTATTGCCGCGGGTCGAATTTGATCCCTCCCTTGCCACCGCCAAAAGGGATTTCGTGGAGGGCACTCTTGTACGTCATCCACGACGCAAGCGCCTTCATTTCATCGAGGTTGGCCTCGTGGTGATAGCGGATCCCGCCTTTGTACGGGCCGAGGATATTGTTGTGCTGGACGCGATACCCCTTAAACATCTCGATGCGACCGTTGTCGCGCCGCACCGGGAAGTTCACGATCAGCTCGTTCTTGGGCTGACCGAGGATCTGCGCGATGTCCTGATCGATGTTGATCAGTTTCATCGCCTTTTCGATCTGCTTGGTGGCGATCTCAAAGAGGTTTCCGCGTTCTTTTAGGCTCACGTCAGAGGTTTTGTTCGCCGGGGGCGTCGATGCACTGGTCATGCGTCGTTAAGAGGTACCGTTTACGCCGTATATGGGCAACGAATCTGCCTGCAAAATCGCGCATCGCAGCCCCGACAGCGGAACTGCGCATACTTCCCGACTTGGCAACACAGCCGCGCTATAAGGCCGTATGCCTGACCCGAAGCCGCCGTCACCCGACGAGCCCAAGCTCGCCCTGGCGATGGTGCGAGGGGGAGCGCTGCGCGCGCTGTTGTTAGAGCTGTGGCAGCGAACGCGCATGGATTGGGGCTTTGTTACGGACCGGCTTGCGATCGCCTTCCGCGCCGAACGGTGGATTGGCTCGCACGAGCGCAGGTTTGTCGCGGAGACCCTGTACGGAATGGTACGACATCTGCGCCGCATCGACCTAGCGATCGAACGCGGTCGCACAACCAAGCGAGCGCCCCGCGACCTAGAGCGGCTCCTCGCGTTGCTGGTCTTGGAGAACACGCTTGCGCCCAGTCAGGCCTCCGCCGTGGTTCCGGATCTCGATTGGAACCAGGTTCGCGGCGTTGACGCGGCGATCGCCGGCGAACGCAACGCGACAACTCGGATCGCGCTGGCAGCATCGCTGCCCGACTGGCTCGCCCGGCGCCTGATTGCCGATTGGGGCGATCAGGCAGAAGCGCTCGCGCATGCGCTCAACTCGCGCGCGCCGATGACCGTGCGGGCCAATACGCTGGTTGGAAATCGCGCGGATCTCGCCGCAAGGCTCGAGGCCGAGCGACTGAGCACGCACACAGCAACATGGAGCGACGCCGCCCTCGTCATTGAAAGTCGAACGAACGTATTTTCGTCCAAGGCGTTCAAGGAAGGCGCGTTCGAGGTGCAAGACGAAGGATCCCAACTCCTCGCTGAACTCGCCACCCCGACTCGACCTCGCATCGTCGTGGACTACTGCGCTGGTGCGGGCGGAAAGACGCTAGCGATCGCCGCTCGATTGGGCAACCGCGGTCGCATTGTCGCCTGCGATGTCGACACCCGGAAACTCGACGAGCTTCGCCGACGGGCTCGCCGAGCTCGAGTCTCGAATACGCGCACCATCGCCATCGACGATCCGGAACTCGACGCACTAACCGGAAAAGCCGACGTGGTATTCGTCGACGCGCCGTGCTCCGGCACGGGGGCGCTGCGCCGCAATCCCGAAGCGCGCTGGCGATTGCGCGATGACGACATCGCCAGGTTTACCTCCCAGCAGTTGGCGATTGTCGCGGCGGCGAAGCGGTTGCTCGCCCCAGAAGGTCGGTTGGTCTATGCCACCTGTTCCGTCCTCGCCGCCGAGAACACCGAGGTCGCGGCAGCGATCCTCGCGGGTCATCCCGATTTGGTAACCGTGCCCCTAAGCGAGGTAGTCGGTCCGGGACGCGCAGCGGACCTCGGCTCCGGCGATGCGATGGTCCTTACGCCACATCGCCACGGCACGGATGGGTTCTTTGCTCAGGTGTTTCGGCGCGTTGGTGGGTAGGCGCCTTCGGCCAAAGGCTGCCGAACCTCTTCGTAGCCGCCCATGACACGGCGTGCTCGTCCGGTCACGGCTCGAGCAGCGTAAACGACAGGCCGTGGCGCTCGAAACGTCGAAAGTCCGGATCGCGGCTAACCAACGTGCATCCATTCTCGATGGCCACTGCAGCGTGCTGCGCATCGGAAATCGAGCGGCCGCGCGTCTTCGTGGCGCGACACAAGTCGCGAACGAGCGCCCAAGTGGATGGACCGACTCCGACCCACCGGCAGTTGGGCGCGCTTGACAGCACCTCTATGAACGAAATCGCTTGCTCGAGTTCGGTCGGGGCCGTGGGAAATCGCGTGTTGGTCACGATACGGACGAATGCAGTGGCCGAAAGCACTGACAGTGCGAATGCAGCGCGCCCGTTAACAGTGTCGTCGAGCCACTTTGCATAGAAGGCGTGCGCGGGATCATCGGCGCGGTGCGCGTAGATCAGCAGGTTGACGTCTGGCATGTTCATGCAACGTCATCCTCGGCTTCCAGTGCTTTTAGCTCTGCGATGGTGTGGTCGTGGAGGGCAAGCCCGTGCCCCGACGTTGGCAGGGTAATGCGCATTCGAGCTACCGGTCGCTCAACGAGCGCCTCGCGCAGCGATTGCTCCGTGAACTCGCTCAGCGTTAGGCCGAGCTCAGCTGCGCGGCGCTTTGCCCGACCGACGACTTCGTCTTTGAGGACCAGCGTTGTTTTCATCCCGTAACTATGGCCATATATACGCACCGAGATCTACTACAACGTAAATATATGTAATATATGAAAATTTCGGCTGGATTCCCGCCGCACGCCCCCTGTTGCCGATTTTCCCAACCTACGCCTACGCGACATCAACACCGTGAAAGTCGACCGCGGCGGATTTGGCCGCCACGCCGGCGTCAATCCGAACACAACGCACAAGCGGTCCGACAACGTCGTCATCGCAAACGCGGTACATCGTCCGATGATGCCTCAGCAGCCTTAAAACGAAGTGCAATCGTTAGTCGGGTAGCGCGGCTTTAGGAAGGTCCTTTAAGACGGTAGCAATCTGATGCGCTAGTTGTTTGGGAGTGTTGGAGCCAATCGGCAGAGGAATCTTGCGTGTAACACTCTTGACCGGCTGGTCCCAAGGAACGTCAGTAAATGAGCCCGTGACTTCAAGCAGCAGACGTCCGGTACTGCTCGTTTCTCCGACGAGCCTCACGGAGTAGCCGTGATACAGGCCATAGTACTGAGTCATTCCGATCTGCTCGACAAAAGCCGGATTGCCAACGTGATACTCCTTCAAGAGATGTGCATGCTGCTTCGTCTGTTGTAGCGCTTTGGCAACGTTGTGAAGCGTTTCCATTTGAATTTCACGGGCTGTGATTGCTGGGACAGTTAGGATAGGCCTCCCAAACCTACCCAACACGCGACCAAACAAACTACCTTCCAACACATCTCGGGCGCGCGGGCCAAGCTCAAGCGCGCTCCCCAACAACAGCCGCTGCCATCCTCCACCTCGTGGCGCGGTTTTACCTGCCGCGCCATTTACTGCCTCGCCCTTGCCGACTCCTGCCTCTCCGGTGCCTCCTCCGTTTGCCAAGGTTCCGAGGGCTGCGATGCTCTCCATCAGATGTTCGGGTGTTTTTCCTGCGACAAGACTATTTGCGTCTTCACCCACGTCCGCAACGAGGTCGCTCCATGAGTCGTTTACCTCTCCCAGCTTGCTGGCGAACGCATCTGCCACCCAGCCCCTCTGGGGCCCGGAGTGTTCTCCCAACTGGAACACATCGGCTGGTTTCTGAATCTGTAGTAAGGGATTGACACCCTTGCCACGGACCTGGAAGCTCAGCGGTTCGCGACGCTGACCTTCTTCGTGGAGAGCGGAACCTTCCGATTCGGGCGCGAGCGCAACGACGGGTGGTTCGCGGGACCCGGACATATGCCCTAGTACCATGAAGGCGAAAATCTCTCCACGAGTTTTTGGATGCCCGCGTGCGTGAATTGTAGCACTGATCACGTCAGGCCTTCGTTAGGCCTCTCGACGGCTAGCCAGCTTGCGCTGAGCTTCGCGCCAGCACCCGAAGTGGCGCTCGATCACCTCTCGCTCGGCGCGCGCATAAGCGGCAGCGCGAGCAGCGTCGACCACACCGGTGCGCGAGTCGCTCGCTGCATCTGCCCGCAATTCCTCGGCGCTGGCGAAGCGATGGTCCCCACGCCGCATCGCCGCGGCACAGATGGGTTCTTCGCTCACGTGTTTCGGCGCGTTGGTGGATAAGCCAGAATTGGGTGATATTACGGCTCTAGATCTGGCGGTCTCGCAGGCACGTGGCCGACGTCGTGGACGTGATCGCCCTCGCGAGCGTGGGCGCGCTCGGGCACGGGAACGACCGCGTGGTCGTGGTCCGCGCCGTGCGTGGGGCGTACCTATTGAGAGCCCGGTGTCGCCATGCTCAGCAAGCTCGTCCCAGATCGTCTACGGTATCGATTACATGCAAGCAGCCGATCACGTTCTCGAGCGCGGCCACGGCTAGGGGAACGCCCACGTTCGGGGGAACAGCCACGGCCGCAGAACGGAAAAAAAGAAACGTGATCAATCGAGAGACGTACGACGACGAGGTCAACCCGATTCTCATGGACCGAAATCGGCTCAAACTCACTAGCTTACGCTGACCTGACACGGCATTGGGGTAGGACTCTAGCGTTTTGATTGCCGCGAGGCGTTGGCCGGGCCACCTTGCGAGATATGTCAGGTTACGAACTCATCGAAACCGGCGGAGTGCCGATCAAGGCGTGGACGCGCGGCGTTGCCCTGGAGGAGGCTGCCCGCAAACAGCTCGGGAACGTTGCACAGCTGCCGATCGTGTTCCGCCACGTGGCGGTGATGCCCGATGTGCACTTTGGAATCGGCGCAACCGTTGGCAGCGTGGTGCCGACGCAAGGGGCGATTATTCCGGCGGCGGTCGGGGTCGACATTGGCTGTGGCATGGTCGCGGTCGAAACCTCTCTGCCGGCGAGTCAGCTGCCGGACTCACTCACGAACTTGCGCGCCGCGATCGAGCGCGCGGTTCCCCACGGTCGGACGGCGAACGGCGGTCGGGGTGATCGCGGTGCCTGGCACACGCTGCCCACCCGCACCGAGAACGCTTGGAAGGGGCTGGCGGAGGACTATGAGGTCATCCTCGATAAGCACCCGCGCGTCCGAGGCGGCAACGACGTCAACCACCTCGGAACCCTAGGAACCGGCAACCACTTCATTGAGGTATGTCTCGACGAAGCGGATCGCGTTTGGTTCATGCTTCACTCCGGATCGCGCGGGGTGGGGAACCGAATCGGCACGTACTTTATCGAGCTTGCAAAGCACGACATGCAGCAGCATCTCAAAAACCTTCCCGATAAGGACCTCGCGTATTTTAAAGAGGGTTCGCAGCATTTCTCCGACTATCTGTTCGCCGTCGACTGGGCTCAGCGGTTCGCTTTGACCAATCGCAAGCTCATGATGGAAGCGGTCATCGAGGCGGCGCTCCGAGAGCTACCGGCATTTACCCTCGGCGATCACGCGGTCAACTGCCATCACAATTATGTCGTGCGCGAGCGCCATTTCGGCGAAGACGTTCTGGTCACTCGCAAGGGTGCTGTACGCGCAGGCCCAGGCGAGCTTGGCATCATCCCAGGATCGATGGGCGCACGGAGCTACATCGTGCGCGGCAAGGGGAACCCCGAGTCCTTTTGCTCGTGCAGCCACGGCGCGGGACGGGCAATGTCGCGCGGCGAAGCGAAACGAAGGTTCACGATCGAGGACCACGAAAAGGCGACTGCAGGCATCGAGTGCCGAAAG
>CAYQQM010000103.1:0-14675 GCA_964419605.1 uncultured Kofleriaceae bacterium
CGACCCTTGGAAGTCCCCGACGGGGGATGACCTGTACCTTGACACGCTCGATGGGGGATGGATCGGCGGCCCGAACCGATCAAACCACTGTGGCGAGGTACTAGATGCACGTGTCGCACAGCCCGCGGACGTGGACTTCTACTTTTCGTTGCTTGAACGCGCGCGGCGTCTTCACACGCGGCACGACGAACTCCATAGCCGGCAAACACTCGATCGTGCCGCACTCCGTGCAGACAAAATGCGGATGTGCCGTGCTGTCATGAGATTCACCCACGGCTTCGAATCGCCAGGTGTGATCGCCAACATCGCTGCGACGAACGAGACCAGCGCCAACCAAGTCGGTCAAGTTACGGTAAATGGTCGCCGGGTCCCAAGGCCCCGACGCGAGCTTGTCTGTCACCTCGGAATGCGACATCGGTTGTCCGCTTGAATTGGCAAGCAATAGCTCGAGCACCGCCAAGCGTGAAGGCGTCGCGCGGAGCCCGCGTTTGCGCACGAGAGCGCGCAACTCTTCGAGCTTCACTTTGGTCATGCCCAACTGTACGCGCGCCAGCCGTTCCAGGCAAGCACATGCAACTGAACAACGCTCACGTGTCCGCACGTTCTGCAACTCAATTGCCGTAGTACTTTATTTGCCTATGTATTCACATTGCATGCTATGTTTGCATGCAGTAGCATTTTGACCTCATGTGATTGACACGCTCTGCGTCGCCCCCTAAAGTGCGCGCAAATGAACTCGAGCATGCAACTGCCTTGGAATCTCGCGACATTTCTTATGGCCGGGGCCGTAACCGCGGTCATTGGCTGCGGTGGCGACAATGGAGCGGGCAATGACAACGAGGTCATCACGACCGTCACGCTACAATTCACACCCATGGGCAGCGGTGCCACGGTCACCGCATCGTTCAATGACGCCGATGGCGACGGCGGCGCCGCTCCCACGATCGATCCGATCGACTTGGTCGCTGGAAAGACCTATGCGACGGCCGTGCGGTTCCTAAACGCGCTTGAGGATCCCCCCGAGGACATCACTGACGAGGTCCGCGACGAAGCAGATGAGCACATGGTGTTCTTCACCGGCACGGCGGTAAACGGCCCCGCGAGCAACCAACCGGGGGCCCCGCTAACCCATACGTATGCAGACATGGATGCCAATGGGGTGCCGATCGGTCTTAACCACAGCATCGTCACTGCGCCCGGCAGCGGCCAGCTCACCGTTACACTTCGCCACCTTCCACCGTTGAACAGCGCGGCCGTCAAAGTCGCATCGCTTCCCGACCAGGTGAAAGAAATGGGATTGGGTGCCGTTGCCGGATCTACCGACGCATCGGTAACGTTCATGGTGACTGTGGAATAAGATACGTCTCCACCCCGCCGCCGCCACAGCCCGCAGAACGGCGGCTCGAACGATCCAACTCCTACGACTGCACACACCCGGAAGTCCTCACCACGATACAATCCACTGCTCACTACTGGAACCCTGTCCGGGCGTGTTCCCGAACCGGCGGGGATGGGGAGCAGCCGGGAGTGCGTGCGGTCACACTGTTCCACCTCAACGGGCTGCGATACCCGACAATGCAGGCAGGATCGTGCGCAAGGTGCAGCTACGACTTGCTCGGCCTGCGCGAACGCGTAAGCTGTTAGTGGAATGAGTGCAGATCTGGCCAAGCTCGAGCATCCCGTGCTGTTGGCGCATGCAGCGGTGCCTGCGCCGAGCGCAACCGATCCTGCGCCCACTACGCCGACCAAGCGCCCCCGTGCCCAACCTCGAGACGAAGTGGCTCGGCTGATCGCAAACGCCCGTAACGCCATTGCAGAAGGACGGACGGATGAAGCGTTTGCCGATTCGGACAAGGCAACCAAGCTCTCTCCAGAATCTAGTCGAGCGTGGCATGTCAAAGGCCGCGCTGCACTCAGCCAACAGCGGCCGAACTACGAGGTTGCCATCGAAGCGTTCGCAAACGCTGTCGCGCGCGATCGCGGCAACATTTGGGCCTTGAACAATCTCGGTTATGCAGAATTGATGATTGGAAAATACAAAGAAGCCGCTGAGCATCTCCGCGAAGCCACCAAGCACAAGGCAGCAACCGGCTACATGTTCAACAACCTCGGGGTTGCGCTTGAACATCTCCAGCAACGCGAGCAGGCCATTATCGAGTTCAAGAAAGCGGCCAACCACAAGCGAACGCCATCGGAGAAAGCCGCCACACGCCTCCAGCGCCTTGGCGTGAAGGGCATCACACCCATGACGGCGGCGCCGCCTGCGACGGTTCCCAGCGAACAACTTCACCCGAACGCGGCCCCCCCTGCACTCCCGGTTCAGGAGGGAGGCGCACTCATCGATCCGGCATCCGCCACCGAGTCCCCCGCCCCCCACAACGACGGCCACGACCATCAGGGCGGCCATGGCGACCATGGCGACCATCACCACGACCACCTCGGCAGCGGCGAACCAGCCCTCGTGGACCCCGAAGCCTTCGCAGCGTATCAAGCGCGGCTCAAGCGAACGAAATCTCAAGAGGAACTTGATCTCGACCTTCAGGCAAATTTCCAAAAAGAAACGCTAAACAGCTCAAACATTATTAGCATTCTGTTCAAGAACATCCGCCAGCTGTGGAGCTCCGAGGAAGAAGCTCCGGCAGTCGCCACACCGCCTCACGACCATCCCCACCCCGAGGGTGCCGACCACGGCCCTGAGGGTCACGGAGAACCGGGCCACCACCACTAACAGCACACTCTGAGCCGTTCTCGATCCTGCTTCTGCGTCAGCCTTTCCCGTTTCAACGCCGGCGTCGGCCTTTACAACGTCTAGCGCTCGTGCTCGTCTCCCGTGGAGGGTCTTATGGCCAGGAATCTCGGGGCATCGATCATCGACCTGCTGGACTCGGAGCGGGTCGATCTGCGGGCTGCAGCGACCACCGTGCTCGCGGCCGTTGGACACGGCGACAAAACGGTTACCTCGGCGCTGACAAATCGCCTCGCTGATTCCGACCTCGACGTTCGCCGCATCGCGCTCGACGGTCTGGTTGCCCTGAAAGCCGGCGGACTTGCGCCCAAGCTCGTGCCCCTGCTCCACGGCGACGACGAAGCGCTGGCCGAACGCGCCGCGGCATTGCTGGCGCAACAAGGAGCTGAAGCCGAGGCCACGCTGCGCAAGGAAGTTCGCTCGGGCACCATCCGCGCCCGCCGGGTCATGGCGCAGCTCCTGATCCGTCGAGGAAGCCAACCGGCGCTCGACGCTGTTCTCGATCAACTGGCGGATCCCGAGTTCGGCGAGCAAGCGCTACAACTCGTCCGAGCGGAGCTCGACACCGGCAACGAACGACTCGCAAACCAAGTCGAAAAGACCGTCGTCGCGCGGGCCAGCGACGCTGCGAAGCTGCTCCACAAGGCATGGGCGCAGGCGCAAAAACTCGCCGCCCAATCGGCGCCCAAAAAAGCGAGCAATGGCGCCAAAACGCGAACCAAGAAATCGGCCCAGCCCCCGCCGCCGACCAACGGCCATGCCGCGTTGCCGATCGACCCACTGCGCGATCCAGCCGTGGCAGATGGCATCGCAAAACTCGGTGCACTGTTACGGCTAATCGGCTACCTCGGGCGGTCGTCAACGCAAACGTTGCTGCTCGCGTACGCGAATGCCGACGAACCGCGTCCGATCCGGCTCGCGGCGATCGCCGGGCTACGCCGCATCGTTGCGCATAGCGAGTCCAAAGGCACAGAAAAGGTCATCGCCGCATTGATCGAGTACGCCGATGGCGACGACCCTGTGATCACCCAGTCTGCCGTCGATACATTGCGCGGTGCGCGCATTCCTGAGTCGCTCGCCAAGCCGTTTTCCAAACTGGCCAAGTCCAAGAATGTCTCGGCGCAAAAACTCGCGATGGAGCGACTTCCCGCGGGTGGCGGCGCATCGGCGATTAAGGCGTTGGTCGATGCCCTCGGCGGCAGTGACGCAACCGCGCGCGACGCTGCGGCCCGCGGCTTGGCAAAAGCGCCCGAGGCCGTTCTGCCGGTAGTGCGAGCGCTGCTGGAGGCCAACGACGAGCAGGTCGCCCGGCGCTACGCCGGGGTCATCCGGGGCCATCGCGGCCACATATCAAACCAGGCAATCGACGAACTCTCCTCGAGGTTACGCGAACTGTCCGAAAAAAGTTCGAAAGGCAAGGCCCACGCGGACGCGATTTTGATCGAACGCGTGCTCGGCGAGCTCGTCGCCGACGTTGCTCCGGCGGTGCACGTGGAGTTGCTGTTCGAACGCGCGCGTCGGCTGCGCAAGGCGAAAAAGCCGGTGGAAGCATTCGGATCGCTCAAGCCGCTCTTGCGATCGCACGCCGATCTCGATGCCGCCATCGACGACGACCAGCGATTCTTCCTGGCCATGTTAGCGCTTGAAGCCGCAGGTGAAGGCATCGTTCGGTCGGTGCACGCCGACGACCCGGTATTCGCGCAGTTCGCTGTGCTCGCCGCCAAAGGCTACCCCGTCGCCAAGCAGCTTTCCAAAAACGGCGAGATTTCCGACGATGCGATCTACGGTCTCGGCTTTCGTCTGCTCGAATCCGGCGACGCCTCCAATGAAGAACTGGGCGCCGAACTCTTGCAATCGATCATCGACGACCGCCCGCGAAGCAAATTAGCGAAATCGGCCAAAAACAAGCTCAAACTGACCGGCCACCTCGACGAGTAGCGCTCATATGAGAAACTGTCGGGCTAGAGGGTCTCGACCCGGCCCTTTGAAGGAAGTTACCTCAGGAAGCAAACCGAAACCCGGCGATGCTGAAATGGATATCAAACGCAAGCGCGATTTTGATCTTGTGCTTACGCATGAGCACAAAACTCGTTGCATCGACGAGCCCGAGTTTATGAAATTCCTTGCGATATAAGTACGGCCAGGCACTTTCGAAGTCGATGCTCGAAATGGTGAGAACGGAAAGGCGCTTTACGGAATCAAGACTCTTCTTCCACTGCAGAGCCAGCTCGCGCGAGCCCCGTCGGTCGAGGTAGGTGAACGTTTCAAGTACGACTGGAAGCGATGTAAAAATCTTAGCGCCCTGTTCAAGTAACAACGACCAGCCCGAGCGCGCCCGCTCGTGATAAGGATCGCGGGTAATCGCCAGGGCGATCCAGGCTCCGGTATCTACGAATACCTTTTCAGCCGGGCTAATCATCGATAGCGCCATCGAAGGCTGCGTCGTGATCCGCGGACGACCCATTGAAAGGTCCATCCCAAAGCGCGACGGGCCCCTGGCCTTCTCCTGAACCAGTAAAGCGCAGCCACACTTGGCGAATCGCCTCCCGAATCAGGTCCGCGACAGGACGATTGCGTTCACGAGCCAATCGATGAAGTTCTCGAAGTTCGCGTTCAGGAATGTAGACCTGAGTCTTCGTCACAGGTGTCAACGTACCAATATGAGTGACACATGTCAATGGAACGCTGACGAGGGCCCGCTCGAGGCTCCATCGAGCTATGGCGCGAGCTTGTAGCCCAGGCCGTAGACCGTGAGAATGTGGCGCGGATTCTTCTGGTCCTCTTCGAGTTTACGGCGCAGCTTGACGATGAAGTTATCGACGGTGCGGGAACTCGGCGACGCCTGCATTCCCCACACCTTTTCCAGCAATTCGTCGCGCGACACTGTCTCGTCGCTGCGCTCGCGCAAAAGCTTCAGCACCTCTAGCTCGTAGAATGTGAGCCGCTTGGTCGCGCGGCCCTTGGTCATCACGTGTTTGCGCGCGTTGATCGTCCATGCCCCAATGGGAAAGGTCTCGTCCGCGCTGCTGCTCATGCGAGCTTGGCGGCGAAAGATCGCGTTGATGCGCGCGATCAGCTCCGCAACGGAAAACGGCTTCGTCACATAGTCGTCGGCGCCAGCGTCTAGGCCCCGAATCTTGTCGCTCTCCTGTGCCTTCGCTGTCAGGATAATGATTGGAACCGTTTGATCGCGTTGGCGCAGGGTTTCGCAAACCCGGTAGCCGTTGTCGTCGGGCAGCATCAAATCGAGCAATACGCAGTCCGGAGCCCATTCCATCGCCGCAGCAAGCCCCTCAGCCCCGGTACTTCTGGCTTCCACCTCGAAGCCCTCAAATTGCAGTGCGTCGCGGATGCCCCGGACAATATCCGGCTCGTCTTCGATTACGAGAATCCGTTTTTTGGCAGGCTCTTCCGTCACAGCGGCGCATATGACCACAGTTAGACTAGCGATGCACGGGCAGCCACAGTGAGAACGTGGCTCCCTGTCCCGGCGGACTGGACACCGAAACATCTCCACCGTGCGCCCGCGCGATGTGCTGAACCAGCGCGAGGCCGATGCCCGAACCCCGAATCGGTTTTAACCGCATCGCTTTGGCGCGATAGAATCGCTCAAAGATCCGATCGGTCTCTTCGGGATCGACCCCAGGGCCAAAATCGCGCACGCGCAGCACAATCCGATCTTGGTCGAGATCGTGCTCGAGTGAAACGTGGATCTTTTTCCCATCCGCGGCGTACTTGATCGCGTTGTCGATCAAGTTCAACACCGCAAGCGTAAACGCATTCCCGTCGAGTTCAACCAGCGGCAGTTGCGGAGGGATGTCGCTAGCTCCGGCTTCGCCCCTCGCCAGGGACTTCCCAGGGTCGCCGGGGTGCGCAGCACTCCCTTGGGAGTGCGGAGGTATATCGACCTCCAACGTCATTTCCGCATTGACGAGTCGGCGATTTGCCAGATCAATGGCCCGGGTCACCACCTCGCCGATATCGGTTTCCGCAAACTCATAGACGCCCTTGCCTCGCTCAATTTTTGCGAAATCAAGAACATTGTCGATCAAGCGGCTAAGACGCGTGCTTTCACGCCAAATGATCTCGGCGTATTCGGCAGCTTGCTCTGGCGACTTGGTGCGGTTGTTGGCGAGCATTTCACCGAACATCGAAATGATCGACAACGGTGTTTTGAGCTCGTGCGAAACATTGGAAATGAAGTCGCTCTTCAGCTCGTTGGCGCGACGCTCGCGCCGAATCGCTACCGCCAAGATCCCTAGGCCGGACAGTAGAACCGCCACGGCAGTGCCAATGAGGCCCGAGTCGATCAGCCGCTTGCGGCGCAGCGCCGCTTCGACGTTCGTATCGCGCACCGTGATGCGCAACTCCCAGTTGTCGAGGGTATCGCGGAACTTTACCGCAGCGGCGAGCCCATCGGGCTCATACGAAAACATCACGCCAGAGCGAAAGGTGCCTCGCTCATCCACTACCTGGTAGAGGTGATTCGAGCGCTCCGAGAAGTACTGCGGGAACAACCAAAACACGAAGTGATTGACGTCGTCTTCCGCGATGACGTAGTAGACGCGCCCATCGGGAAGCCGCTTGCGCATGTACGACAACAAGAACGGCTCGTCGCGAGCACCGCGACCATAGTGGTGGCGGCGTTGATTCAGCGGCAGCCTAGCCAGGCCCAGCTTCGGGATAACGTGAGCTAGGTACCATTCGCGTGTGGCGATCGCGTCTTTGGCGCCGCGTCGCCCGGTGCTCGCCGACCCTCCGAGTACTAGCTTGAGCTGGGCGTCTAGGACAAACACGCTTGCGACTCCCGACTGGACCGCCTTGAGCTGGGCGTCGAGCTTGTCGATTTCATCCAGCCGCACTTCGTTGAGCAGCGTGACGTTCGCCTTGACCACCACGGATTCGAGGTCGGTGACCTTTTCGTCCGCTAAATCCTTCATTAATTCGAGCTCGCGGGCCCGCGAAGCCACTTCAGCCGTGTAGCTGTAGCCGTAATACGCCAGGGCGATCGCGGCCGCCAAGACCGCGAAGATCAAGGCATTCACGAGCAGTAAGCGGCGCATCCTGTGGCAATCCTGCCATTTCCAAGTTCACTTGTGAGTACAGAAGGTTGTCGGATCTCAAAGATTGTGTTAGATGGCAAACATTGTAGGCATGTTATCCGGATGATCCAGATCGCGTGTTCTTACAATTGGTTACATAGCGTACTCCCCAAGCAAGAGCAGAGAAGAGGCAGGGATGGACTCCATCTTCGAAGACGGCGCTGACGAGATTGGAGGCGAAATCGAGGCCTACTGCCCGGCCCCTCGTTGTAAGACCGACACCACGCACACGATCACCAACATGTACGAGGACGAGGTTCGACGCGTCCAGTGCATGGTCTGCGGCGAGGTTCATGCGTATCGCAAGCCTCGGGGCGATGGTGAAACTGCCGAGGATGGATCGGGGAAAAAAGCCGGGCCCAAACTCGTCAGCTGGGACGAGGCGCTCGCGCGGGCAACCGACACCGATCTAGCGAATGCACGCCCCTACTCGGTGCGCGATTCGTATGAAGAGGGCGATGTCGTTCTTCATCCTACATTTGACCTCGGCTTTGTCATCGACCAACTTCCCGATAACTGCGTTGCGATGGTGTTTCGGGGCTCACCGGAACCAAAAAAGCTCATACATAATCGTGGGATAGAGTTTGCGGCGCGCATGCCGGACATCGCCGAGGTGCCGGTGCCGCGCGACGGAAAAAAGAAGAAGCGGGTTAAGAGACCAGATACCCCTTCGATCCCTGTGCCCGCTCGCAACAAGGCGGAAACCGAAGCGGCGATCCAGCGCGCACGTGATGCAGCTCGAGCCCGTATCGAAGAAGCATCTCGCACGGTCGACGAACGCACGACCAAACTCAAGGCCGAGGCGAAAAAGAGCAAAAGCGCCGCCAAAACAGCGACCAAACCCGCAGCTGCGAAGCCGACGGCGGGACCTCCAGGTGGAAAGAAACCGAGCGCTGGATCCGCCAAGACCTCGGCGACAAAAGCAGCCGCAAAACCAGCGGCTGCAAAGAAGCCGCCGCAGAAATCCGCGGCCAAAAAGCCCGCGCCCAAAAAGCCGGCCGCCAAGAAGCCAGCCCCGAAAAAGCCTTCCAAACCGGCGAAAAAGCGAAAAAAATAACCGCCAGTCGAGTGCTACGTCCCACCTGCGAGCGGCGCGAGCAGATAGATTTGGTCGCCGTCATGCAGCTCGCGGTCTCGGTTTTCGGAAATTCCGCACCGCTCGCCGTTTAGCATGAGCGTGTCCCGCAGATGGGGCGAATGGTCGAGCGCCTCCCGAATCGGCAGATTCGAGGTTGCTACCAATTCCCCTAGTGTTGTCCCCGCGGGGAGTCGTACGTGCGCATCGACGTCTTTCCAATCGTCGCCGATTCGTCCGCGAATCAACACGTGGACCTGGATCCGAGGGCTTCGCAGCCGGTCGAAAATCCCCATGCTAACCGGGATTCTCGATGTAACCGTCCAGGAGTTCCTCGATGCCAAGCTCGCGGGCGCGCTCCCTCGAAAGATGTCCGGTTTGCGGATTCCATTGCATGGCTGCGAAGTAGTCATCGCGCAGCATTGGCAGCGGCACTCGGATCCCTTTCAGCGGGCCCGCAGCTACGAGGCCATCTCCCTCGCCTACCATCCGCGGATGGGGCTGAAAATCAGATGGTCTAATGCCTTCGCGCCGATTAAATGCTGCGCGCAGATTTTGAATTCGCTCGCCGCACCGCAGTAAATCCGCGTCGGAAATCTCCCATCCAGTCGCAGCGTTCACCAGCTCGGTCCAGGGCAATCCGCCCGTGAGCATCGTAAACATGCAAAGTCCGAGGCCGTTCATCGCTTGATGCGCATTGGAAAACAGCGCCTGCGCTTTGCCCTTGCCCTCGGTGCCTCGCCATTTCACGCTCCATTCCGCTTTGTCCGCCGCGTTGGGTAGCGAAAACCCAACCCCGAACGTCTCATTCCACGATGCCGATCCGGCCGTGTGTCGCCCAGGCGTAGGGTCGGCGATGTACGTAACCCCCATGAGCGACGTAAACCGCGAGTCGTGATACGCGGGCTCGCTACCGTGAACATGAACCGCAAACGCATCGCTGCCCCGGCCAACGTGGCCAGCTGCACGGGCCACGCCCTGGCCTAACCAAGCGCCACAGCCTTCTGCCTTCCCCATTTTTTCCGTGAGCGCAAGCGCAGCTTCGCCGTTGCCCCACGTCATGGCGATGCCATCGAGCTGATCCGGCGTTAGAATTCCGCGTTCCATCGCCTCACACACCCACCCCAACGTCATCGACGACGACACCGCATCGATTCCGAGCCGGTTGCACGCGTCGTGGCACGCGGCAACCAATTCGATATCATCGTTGAGTAGGTTAGCGCCGAAA
Organism: uncultured Kofleriaceae bacterium; assembly: GCA_964419605.1. Lineage (GTDB taxonomy): Bacteria > Myxococcota_A > Polyangia > Haliangiales > Haliangiaceae > JABFXX01. The sequence continues at coordinate 10,152 of CAYQQM010000103.1, forward strand.
CCGACGATGGTTTCGTAGTCGGGACGTCGAACGTCTTTGAGATTGCGAGACTTCACCGCAACAATGCCTTTGCACGGCATCGGGCAATCGCCGCAGGACAACTTCTTGGTAATGTACTTATCAACGGCTTTTCCGTCGATCTTCATTCCTTTGTCGCCCAGCGGAAAGTCAACCGTTCCAACTCCTCGCCAGTTCTTAATCGGCGCGTCGCCGTTTTCGATCGACAGCGCGACCGCCGACGTTGTGCCGCGCTGAGACCAGGCGCGCCGCAGCGCCGCAACTGGCGAAGTCGCCTTGATTCCCAGACGGGTCATCGCTCGGTACAACCATGCAAGCCACCCTTTGGGCTTGATGAAGTACGCGAAGATCCGATGAAACAGGCTGAGGTCGGCGTGGTACTGCGCATTGATGCGCTTACAAATCGCGCTGAATTCCGCGGGGCGGGCGATCGGCACTTCACCGCTGCCAGACACGACGATCGCTTTGAGATTCTTGGCGCCGTACACCGCACCAAATCCTTGGCGGCCAAACGCGTGGTACCGGTCGTTCATCACCGATGCGATGCGCTGCAATTTCTCCCCGGCCGGTCCGATCGCGGATATCCCCACGTCGCGCTTCCCACCAAATTGCGACTTCAACGCGTCAAACGTCGGTGGAACTTCTTGGCCCCATAGTGCGCCGGCGGGCTCAAACGATACCTCGCCGTCGCGCACGACCACGACCGTAGGGGCAGCCGCCTTGCCGTGCACCAGCATCGCGTCATAGCCAGCAGCGCGCAGATGACTGCAGACACTACCACCGGAATTGGAGTCGGCCCACGTTCCGGTAAGCGGCGACTTGCCCACGATTTGAATCCGCCCAGAGAACGGCGCGCGCAGGCCGGTTAACAGTCCGGAACACAGCGCAAAACACGCCTCCGGTGCGAGCGGATCAACGCGCGGCGGAAAATGTTTCCACATGAGCCAGGCGCCGAGTCCATAGCCGCCGAGGTAGTCGCGATAGACGCTAGGGTCGATCTCCTCGACGCGGAACGTGCAATTCGACAAGTCGACCACAAGCACCCTGCCGCGAAAGCCGTTGCCTTGCACAGCGAGTGATTCGACCATGACGAACTATGCCATAGATGGTTCGGCCTGTGGCACCAGCACGACCGCGGGCCCATCCACCGCAACCACCGGTGCCGACCCGGACTCGAATGCCGCAACCGTAAGCCGAGCACCATCCGGCGTGCCGACCAGGTCACCGGGCTCGATGCGCTCCCCCGCCGCCAGCGTAACCGCAACGTCGCGGAGCATCAGCGCCGTTTGAGTCGCGGCATCGGCCGCGATTCCCAACACCACGAGATCCGGCCTACCGAATTTTCTCAGTCCAAGCGACCACGCGGCGAACGTACCGTCGCCGGCTTCGTCGAAAAACAGGGTCACCTCGTGGAGCACATCGAAGCCTCGCTTCGGATCCAGAGCCGCTACATCTGCGCCGAGGTGAGCCCGGGCCGCGTAGACATCGATCACCACGTCGGCCCCCTGCTCGCAGAGGCACTTCGCAAGAGCCCAGGCCGCCTGGATGTGGCTGAGGTCCTCCGGATCGGCGACTTCGCCCTCAATCACGTATGCATGCTGCGAACCGCGCGCCGCCGCCGCTACCTGGCCTCCCAAATCGCTAGCGATCAGATCCGCAAACGGACTGACAACCTGCTCGTCAAACCAGGCCGAATCCTCGACGCGATCGCGCGCGACCAATGTCACTGCCGCTGCGCCGCTGCTGCCCCTCGGCATGCCGTGCTTGGCGCTCGAGACAGGCAGTGGGTCTGGCAGTTTAGACGGCGACAGTGCAATCAGAGCGATCTGTCCCGGCCCGCCACCGGTCGTGAAATGAGCGCGTGACCAAATCACGAACGACACGCCGCGATTGCGCTACTTGGCTTTGCGCTTTTCGGTGGCGAAGTAAACCGTTGACCGTTTTTCGCCCTTGGTCTTCAGCTCGCCATCCGCGATCATCTTTCGGATGGGTAGCGCCAAGTCCTTCGTAGAAGTGCCGAGCGTCTTGTTGATCTGCTCGATCCGCATTCCCGGATGCTTCACCACGTACGAATAGAACGTTTCTGCCATACGGCCGAGCTCGGTGGAGGTACGCTTTGATCCTTTGTTCCGACCTGCACTTCTAGGTCCTGCGCTCAGCTGTTTACCTAGCGCGCTCTCGAGCGTATCGATGGCCGCGCGTCTCGCGAGGTCGGTGATCTGCGTAACAAACGTGCTGACTACTCTGTTCATTTCAGTCTGGAGCTCACTCATTGGTGCGTGAGTAATACACGAGACTGGCAAATTGCAATCTCACAATGCGGGAAATATAGAGTTTGGCCGGAAATGGGTTTAGACCCGGACCGCGGCTACAAACACGCGGCGAAAGAATTCCCGCCACGGTACGCAATCCACTTTGCCGATGCGCGATGAAATCGGATCCTGGGAAACGTAGTACGTCGAAGAGGCGCCGATGTCCCGCGCGGCTCTCTCCAAGCCAGCGACTTCGACGGTGTCGATCGTGTCGGCCGATTTGATTTCAACCGCGATCGTGTTTCGTCCGCGTTGCAGTACCAAGTCGATTTCTCCGCCTGCGGTGGTTTGATAGTGAAACAGCCCGAAGTCGCAACGACAATATTCGTTGAACCGAGCTGCCTCGCAGATCACAAAGTGTTCGAAGGCGCGGCCATAGCCGCTGGTTCTGGGCGTTAGCCCGTCTTCGAGCTGGCGCCCCATCGCTCGCTTCACACCCAAATCAAACCAGTAGAATTTTGGGCGTTGTCCAACCGACTTGCGAACCGAACGATGAAACGCAGGCAATAGTACACCTACCAGCGTATCTTCAAGAATCTGAAAGAACGACCGCGCGGTTTTTGCATCAACCCCCACATCGCGGGCGATTCGCTGAAAGTTGAGTGCGTTGCCGTTTTCGTGTGCTGCCACTTCGACGAACTGTCGAAACGCACCGATGTTGCGAACCAATTGCTCTTGAAAGATCTCCTCGCGCAAGTACGTGTTGGCGTAGGCGCGCAGGTACTCGACTCGATCGGCATCGTCCAGCGCAAAGACTTCGGGAAGGCTGCCCCACCGCAGAACTTCGTCGAGGCGAAATGCGTCGCCCAGTTCGGAATGGGTCAGGGGATACAGGTGGTAGACAAAGGCACGTCCCGCCAAAAGATTGCCCTTGCCCCGCTTGAGTTTGCGTGCGCTCGACCCAGTCAGCAAAAATCGCCAGTTTCTCTGTTTCTCGACCAATCGATGGACAACGTCCAAAAGTTTGGGAACTTTCTGCACTTCGTCGATCAAAACCCATGGGGGTCGAGTGGGAAGCGCCACCAAGTCGTCTGCCAACCGATCCGGCGCCTTCAAATACCGAGATTCCCAACGGTCCTCGAGAAGGTCGATCACGAACGCTTCGGGAAAGGAAGCTTTGAGATAGGTTGATTTGCCCGTACCGCGCGCCCCGAACATGAAAAAGCTGCGGGTCCTGCTCGGCTGTACTGCCCTCGGGAACATATTCCAGATTTTGGACCAAAATCTGGAGTATAGTCCAGTTCACGGGTCCGACCTTTTTGGAATAATCCTTTAAATATCGTGAGTTGAGAAAAATTCTTCCCTGAAGCGAGTCCCGTCTGGCCTTCGTCGAACCGCGTTTGCAGCTTCTTTATGCTGTTCGACTGCTCCGTGTACGTCACATTGTCCTGCGTTACGCCGACACCGGGGCGGTAAGGGCGGCAAGAAATTCGTCGCGCGACAGGTCGCAATCTTGAAGCATCAGCCCCTCATGGGCGCGCGGAGCCCCCGTGGCCCCAGCGAGCTTGCAGCGGATGAACGTGGCACCGGACAGGTCGCGCCCATCGAGCTTGACGCCGCGCAAATCGCAGTCTTCGAAGATGGCGCCATTGGTCTTGCCCAGGTGCTGCCAGCGCTCGCTGACGCCCATGAACGTTCCCGGCGTGAACGTGCAGCGGCGCAGTGTTGTCCCTGCGAAGTCCGCCGCAAGAAACGAACAAGCGTCAAACACAACGTCCTCCCAAACGGAGGCGTCAATGCCAGCCAACGCGAAGTCGCTGCGCACGAATCTGGACTTGCTCACGCGGGCACCATCGCAATCTGTCCGGTCAAGCCAGCTCTCCTCAACAATTACACCGTCGAGGTTGGCTCGTTCCATCATTGTACTTTGTACGTTGCATGCAAGGAACGTTACATCTTTCAGCGTAGCCTCACGAAAGTTGACGTACGCCGCAAAGCAATGGTCGAACACAACGTCCTCGAGATCACAGCCAGCGAATCCCCGATCTCGCAATTTTTGGAATTTTTGATGCTTTAGCGTCAGCGGCGGCGGTCCCATCCGACCGCTTCGCCACCACTTGTCCTGCGCGAGAAAGGTGTCTCGGGACAGTTCTCCGACCGGGGCAGGATGCAGTTTCCGGTACTCGATATTAAACCGCCGAGCGTCGGCCTTAAATGCAGAATCCTTTTCCAAAAAGGCCTTCTGCATCTCGGT
>CAYQQM010000104.1:0-14672 GCA_964419605.1 uncultured Kofleriaceae bacterium
CGATCTGCTCCGGGCTGCTGTGCCTCGCTCGACGACTTATTATCCGGCGGGCCCTTAGCTCCTCCGGGTCGGTCGGGCGAACCAATAGACCCACGCAATCAACGCGATCTGAAGCGGCAGCCGCCCCCACAGCGCCCAGTCAGGCAGCTGGCGGGACCCGAGCGGAATTCGATGGATAGCCATGTTGATGTTCGCCGGGAACACGGCGATTAGCAGCGCGATCAGCCCCCACGCAGCCAGCCGCCGCGTTGTCGGTAGAATCAAGCCGAGGCCGCCGGCAATCTCCGCGATCCCTGAAACCATCACCAGCAGATCCGGAGCCGGCAAAACCGCCGGCATCATCGCGCGGTAGGCGTCGGGATACACAAAGTGATTGGCACCAGCTGCCACGAAGAACCCGGTCAATAGCCAGCGAGCGATGCGCTGAACCCGCGACTCCGCCATCGCTGTAGCATACCGCGTTGAAACGTCAGAGGGTCATCCGATCGTCTCGTCGATGAGCCTACGCAAGCCCGATCACGCGCTGACCCTGCACGACCGCCTTAGTCAACTGACGTACGCCGAGGCGTGCAAGCTGCTCGGGCCGCGTGGATCGGTTCTCATTCGCCAAGGTGGTCAACTCGAGGTCGCGACTGTCGATCCGATAGCGGCGAACGCAAAGCGATATTCGATGCGCGTTTCACTCGCTGCAACGGTCGCGTTCTGGCTGTCCAACGATCGGCTGCGCAGGTTGCGGTGGCAATGCTCCGAGTGCTCGGCTCCGTGCGAGCACGCAGGCGCGGCGTTTGCGGTCGTACTCGAAGACAAGGTTGCGCTGGGACTGGCGCAACCGCCACCGGAGGTCGAGGCCGACGCGCGCGATCTGGTCGAGCGAGCGATCACAGATCGAGCCGAGCGAGCGCGGAACGAGAAGATGGCGCTGCGCTCCGAGGAGCCGGCGCGCCCGTGGACCGACTACGCGGTCACCAGCAAAGAGTCGGGCAAGACCTATCGCGTAGCATTGCGCAGCGAAGATCGCGGCGAGTCGTATTGCTCGTGTCCGGACCTATCTCGTCGACAAGCGCGAACCATCGTATTCGAGCAAGCTCCTCGAGTTGGAGGCGCTGCTGACTCGGCTGGTCGCCGAGGGTCGCAAGATCGTCCTGTTCTCCGAATGGACCACGATGCTCGATCTAATCGAGAATCGGTTGCGTGCCCATGGCATGCGCTGGGTCCGGCTCGATGGATCGGTTGCGCAGCGCAAACGCCAGCAGATCGTCGCAGAATTTCAGCGCGATCCCAAATGCCGGCTGTTTCTGACCACCAATGCCGGATCGACGGGCCTGAACCTGCAGGCCGCCGACACCGTCGTCAATGTCGATCTACCGTGGAATCCAGCACTGCTCGATCAGCGCATCGGTCGCGCCCACCGCATGGGTCAGAAGCGACCCGTGCACGCGTTTGTGCTGGTTACGACTGGGACCATCGAAGAGAGCCTGCTCGCCACTCTCGCAGCAAAGCGCGAACTTGCCCTCGCTGCACTCGATCCGAATTCGGACATCGACCGCGTCGACTTGACGGGCAGCATGGACGACCTCAAGCGACGACTCGAGCTTTTACTCGGTGCTAAGCCGGAGGCGCAGGTAGACGAGGCATCGCAGAAAGCTGGCGAGGCTCGCATTCCAGCCGACCGCAAACAGCGCATTGCTGAAGCAGGTGGCCAACTCATCGCCGCGGCCGTCCGCCTACTCGGCGAACTGGTGCCGAGCGGCGATGAGACCAGCGCGAGCACCTCCCTGGTTCGCGATCAGCTGGCCGGGGTTTTCGACACCGATGCGACGGGTCGGCCGGTTCTTGCACTAACCCTCCCGGACCGCGCAACGCTCGATGGCATTGCTCGCATCGTCGGCGGATTGCTGGCGCGTGGCCCAGCGCCCGACTCGCTAGTGAACTGAACCCGACTGTTCATCCTGGCATCGGCCGTAGCCAAGCGCAGTGTGGTTGGGGTGGTTGCGCGGCGTGACGACGGCCAGGCGCTGACGACGTTTCGGTGCAAGCAGCCGGGAGGACATGGGCGGTGATTCGATCTTGGGTCACGGTCTGACATGGAACCTCGTCAAGATCGGACCCGCCTGCTAAGCTATCCCGGATGCAGGCGCTAGACGTCATTGAGGATCCGCTAACACCCGCTGAGCTCGCCGCTCGTTGGCGGGCCATCTTGGCCGATCCGCGATTTGCGGCGTTTCTAGGTGACGTCGAACTCGATTCGTGGGGAAGAATTTCGGTGAGCCCAGTAAACACAGAGCATGGCGGAATCGCGGGCAACTTGGTTCTACTCTTACGAGCCAAGCTCGGTGGAAAAACCTTGGTTGAAGTAGGAGTTCTTGTTGATGGCGCAGTCGTCGCTCCGGACGTCGCATGGTGCACCGAAGCGTTTTGGCAAAGCCGGCGTGAGCAAACTCCTCTCGAACAAGCACCTACGATTTGTATCGAGGTGGCTTCGCCTTCCGATAACATCCACGATCTGCGGAAAAAAATGCGTGGGTACATCGAAGCCGGTGCAACCGAGGCGTGGATCGTTTTCCCAAAATCCCGACGTGTTGAATGTTACAACGCTACAGGAAGAATCGAACGGTCGAGTTACAACGTCGACTTTGCCGGCTTATTTGATTGATTGTCGCCTATTCGCACTCGGGCGCTTGGGCTGCGTCTGGATCCGCAATGAGCGGCTGTGCCTCCGCCGGCGAGCCAGTCGCACGACGGTGCGAGTGCAACGAATCGGTCGCGCAAAATGGCCTATCGCAAGTAGTTGTAGATCCGCAGGCGCGGTGCGAAGCGGCGAAAATCTCCATCGGCAGCTGCCAGCTCACATCTGTGCTCGATCGCAAGAGCGGCAATCCATGCGTCGGTGACCAAGCCACCTTTGACCTGATACTCGTCGCAAAGGTTCGCGAAACAATCCCAATGCTGATCCTCAGGTTCCAGCTGCAAGAAGTGAGGCAAAGAGCGAATCGTTGCTACAAACGCAAACGCAGTCTCGTTAGCGTGGGTGGTGCAAATATTTTGTGATTGGTGACGATCCGTACAAAGCTTGCGAGAATGTTGGTGGATGCGGCGAACGGGTCGTCACCGTCTAACAGCGCGTTGAGGTACGTCAGCGCTCGTCGATGATGCGTTGTTTCCGCTCGGTGTGCGTACACGAGCAAATTGACGTCAAGCAGAATCATTTTTCACTCAACTCGAGAAGGTCTGCCAAGCTGTCGTAATTGACCCCGGGGATGGGCTTTCCGCGGACGATCGGTAGGGGCGATCGCCTAGGCGTTGGCTCACGCTTTTTCTTCGCCATCATCTCGGTTAATGCGTCCTCAATGTGAGATGACAGACTGCGCCGCTTTTTCGCAGCGAACACGCGAGCTCGTTGCAATACTCCACTGGACAGGCTGATCGTGGTCCTCATGCACGAATATTATGTGGGGAATGCATACGTATGCATCGGTTGTTGTGACCGCGGGACCGGTTTATATGTTATTAATAATATTGAATATATTTACTCCGGGAGCTACCTGCGGAAGACCGGTCTCCGGGGCCCGAACAGAGTCGTCTTGGATCCCGTGCAGGCAACCCTCGAGGTGCCCTCGGCTGACCTTCCTCGTGGAAGGAGGTCACGTTCGTAACAAGTACTACGTGTTACGATTACGAAGTGGTTCGCTGGCGGCTGATCATGGCGCTTTGCTATCCACTACGATGGACGATCGTCGTGACGGCGCTGACTGGCTGCGAGTTGGCCCGCAACTACCTCGATCCCGATGGGCCTCGTTATGCCGGCGACTACGCCGGCCCGGTGGCGCCCATTGCCGACACGCTTCTGGTGGTCACATATAATCTGGCATACGCAGTCGAAATCGACCGCGCCATTGCCGTGCTCGGCGCGCCGCCGTTCACCGATGCTGACATCGTGCTGATGCAGGAGATGGATGCCGAAGGCTGCGAGCGCATCGCCGCCGCTCTGGGGCTACGCTATGTCTATTATCCAGCATCGGTCGCGCAAAATGGTCGCGATTTCGGCACGGCAGTGCTCTCAGTGCATCCGATCACGGCGGACCACAAGCTGATTCTGCCGTACGCGGAACCGCTCAATGGGCGACGCCGCAACGCCACCGCGGCGCGGCTCATGGTCAGCGGTCGACCACTTAGCGTGTGGAGCGTACATGCCTCGGTGATCACGTTGGGGCTGGGCGCCCGACTGGACCAAGCGCAAACGGTGATCGATGACACGGAGCAAGTCGACGGGCCAGTGATCGTTGGCGGCGACTTCAATACGGCTGATCCCGACTCAGCTCGGCAGACCGTCGAGCTGTTCGACGCTAATGGACTGCGATGGGGCAGCTCCGGCAGCGGCAGTACCAGTCGGAGCGCCGGCCTCGATTTTCTGCTCGACTTCGTGTTCACGAGGGGCCTGACCGTTGTCGACGCGGGGGTGTTTCGAGGCGACGCGGGCAGCGACCATCAGCCGATTTGGGCGCGCTTGGCCGCGCCGGCAACCTTGCCATGACGAGGTTCATTCAGGTGGTGGCCCTACTTGGGTTGGCCGATTGTGCCGCGCATTCGTCGCGTCACTCTGCGCGAACACTGCCGCCGGGACAGTGGCGGACCGTTGTCGCTGTCGACGGAATCATCTTCGAACACGGACGAGCATATGTCGTGTATCCGGCACCTGAGCTGGCGATTCGCCGGGGAATGGGGCCGGGCTGGGACGTGGGCGGAAAACTGGGCGCCGGTAGCGTAGAGGCCAGCGTACGGTTGGCCCGCGTCGATACCCCGGCGCTGGCAGTGGCCCTGGCGCCAGGAATGCGTTTCGAATTCCCCGTCGCTACCAACAATGGCACGGACATTTTGCGGGCCGTGGTGTTTCACCATCTGGTGATCGAGCATCGAGTGGGACCGGCGAGCGCCGTGGTGGGGACAGCCACTGCCGCGCTGGCGGTGGGCAGCAGCGCCACGATCTTCGGCGGGAGTCCGGGGCCGGCCCGCTTGCTTGCGGAGCCGGCGCTGGGGGCAGGCTTGCGAACTCAAGCCGGCAGGGTGGTCTTATGGCCTGAGGTTACGGTCACCGTGCCGTATGCGTTTGGTGACGACTTCGAAGCGCCGTTGGTCCAGTTCGGAATCGGCCTCGAGTGGTAGACGCATACGCGCAAACCTTGAAGGAGGTCACGTTCGTAACAAGTGGTGGAGATAAGGGGGATCGAACCCCTGACCTCGTGAATGCCATTCACGCGCTCTCCCAGCTGAGCTATATCCCCGTACTGGTCTGGGTTTCTACCGACCGCGGTGCGGGGTGTCAAGGGTGACTCGGGCCCTCGAATGACTAAGTCTATCGATAATCGCGGTTGACCTACGTACGATCTCTGGCGGGCACGTCGTCCGGGTGCATGTATTCTGAGAGATCCTCGTCGTCGTCTGCGGCCTGATCCCGGCGGGCGCTAAAGCTCGCGGGCCGCGAAACGGGGTGAACCACGGGGGCGGGCTCGCTGGCATCGCGGTTCTCCTCGAGGCGAGCCACAAGGTCGCGCACCTCTGGCAGTTCGTTGACGTCGATCTCTCCCCGTTGGATCAGGTCAAAGATGATCTCGCCGAGCTTGGCGAAAGTCTCGGTTCGACGGCGATTCGCGAGCGCATCCTCAAGCCGTGTTCGTCCCTCGCGAGCGCCGCGCTCGAGAACGTCGCGGACCACGCCGGCTTGGGCGATTGTGGACTTTAGCAACGCGCCGAGGGTGACGCGCAATTCTTGAGCTGGCAATCCTGCAAGACCGCCGCGGCGGACATTAGCCATGGCGCGAGCCTACGTCATTTGCGCTGTCGCGGGGTGCAAAGGTGCGCACATGTAAGTTCAAATCACCAATGCAAACCGATATTTCGCAGCCTTCGCCAAAAGTTGGCGCGAAACCGCGCCGGTATTAACGTCGGGGTCACGTGCACAATCCGCGAACCAATCCCGGTCCCGAAGCTCCCGCGGTTCGCCGTTGGGGCATTCGCCTCGGCCTCGCGATCGTGGTGGCCATCGCCCTCGGCTACCTACCAGGCGCAGTACTACGCCGCGATCCACGCGCGGTGAAGATCGAGCAACAGCTTCGCCGCCTCGACCAAGACGCGCGAAACCTGACGGTCGAAAACGCGGCCTTGGCACGTGAGGTCGAAGCGTTGCGCAGTGACGTTGGCGCGATCGAAGAGCACGCTCGTACAGACCTGGGCATGGTGTATCCCGACGAGGTTGTATTTCGTATCCGCGCTGATCCCGCCTCGCAGCAAGTCCCCTTGGGGGGCTCGCGGTGAGCCTCGGTGGCAAGCGACTCACGCGGTTTCGCCACGCACTGCGCAGAGCCTGCAAGGTTTCCGGCGGAGCGCTCGTCGGCAGTTTTGCGTGCGTCGTCGTTGCCATAGGAGGCGTCGACGGTGCGGCCAATACCGCGAATTGGCCGGGATGCACAGGCTTGACTCGCACCTGCGGAATCAGTTCGATGCTCGGCCTGCGAACTGGATTGATCGAAGCGATGGTCGCGACCGGAGTCCTAGCGTTCGCTTCCATCGCAATCATTCGCCGCTTTCAATTCACGCCCCCGAGCTCCCGAGCACAACGCGTTTCGATGTGGCTAGCCGCCGCCGAAGATCTGGCCGATCTGGAGCTGGTTCTCGCGCTCGTGGCGGGAACACACGTGATCATCGCGCTAACAGGCGGACAAGAATCCCTCGCCTACCCGCTCCTGTACGCGCTGGTCGCCTTCGCATCCACCGTACTCGCGCGACCCGGCGCTTGGGTTGCTCTGGGAGCAGCATGGTTTCTCGAGGCTGCCCTCCTAGTGCGCAGTGGCGTCGGCGAGATCAGCGCTATGATCTTTGGCCTGCACGCGCTGTTCTTGATCGGTGCCGCCGCGGCGCACGCATTGCTGCTCCGGGGTATTGCCGTGCAATACCGTCGCCGTCGAGCCAAGCGACTTAACGACGAATTGGTCTCGCTGCGCGACGCGGCCAAGGATTATCGGTTGATTTCCTCCGCATTGGGGCCGTCAAGTCGCGCATTGCGCGCCCGAGAAGACGAAGAACGTCAACTTGCCATCGGTGGAGTACAGGTGATCGGCGACTCGATCAGTTGGGTGCTCTCCACCCTCAAACGCTCGCTAAACGCTCGCACCGTAGCCGCGCTGTGGGTCGAGGACGCCGATGGTGAACGCGTAAAGATCAAAGAGATCGTATCCGACGCCGAGGACCTCACCGAGGCTGCGCGGCTGCGCTCCGCGGGGGTGCTCGGCGCCGTGCTGCGCGACCGATTGCCCCTGATCATCGGCGCGGTCAAGCCTGGACAAATCCCGTACTATGAGGGGCCGCGCGCCGGTGTGGCGCTCGTCGCCGCTCCCATCCTCGAGGGTAACCACCTGCGCGGCATCCTCGCTGCTGACCGCGACGCTCCGTTTAACGAAGCGGACCGCGACTTGCTATCTGACGCGAGTGCGCAGGTGCTACGCGTCGTACAAGCAGAGCAAGTGTTCCGAGCCGTCGAACGCGCCAAATACGAACACGAGCGGTTTTATCAGGCCACCGCCATGTTAGGCCGGGCGCTCACCCCAGAACAGGTCATGGAAACAGCGTTCGACGCTTGCGCGGCAATTGTCGAATACGACACTGCAGCGATCGCACTCTACGATAAAGCGAGAACGCGACACCGCGTCGCGGCGGTCCGAGTCCAGCCGGGTGGCGAAGGCCTGCTCGACCCAACGCAGTTGACGGAGCTCGAATTTAGGGACAATGCGGGGCTGGCATCCATGGTAGTGAAGAACCGACACTACCTGCCCGCTGCGGGCGAGCCGCGCGAACTGTCGGCGCCGATCTACACGCGCCGAGTCCGTCTCGACGGCGATGCAAAGTCGCTCCTCGTCCTGCCGCTGCTTTCTGCCGACGAAGCGATTGGAACACTCACACTCATCGCTCGCGCCGAGAAGCGCTTCCCCACCGACATTCGCGAAATGTTGGCGGTTATCGCGAATCAGGTGGCGATTTCGCTGCAAAACGGATTTCTCTACAAGCGCATGGAAACCATGGCCACCACAGACGGCCTCACCGGGCTCACTAACCACCGCAGTTTTCAGTCCCGGTTCGAAGACTTGCTGCAGCGGGCGCAGCGCCACGGTCACAAGGCCGCATTGCTCTTGTGCGATGTCGATCACTTCAAACAGGTCAACGATACATATGGCCACCCCATCGGCGATGAAGTGCTCCGCCGCGTCGCTCGCGTACTCCAAGACGTGCCGCGCAAGATCGACATTCCCGCCCGGTATGGCGGCGAAGAGTTTGCCGTTTTGCTCGACAACGTCGATGTGTTCCAGGCCAAAGCAGTGGCCGAGCGGATCCGCATTGAAATCTCGAAGCTCGTGGTGGAAACCGATAAAGGTCCACTTTCGGTTACCGAATCGATCGGGATCGCCACATTCCCCGAAGACGGCGGCGATCGGGCAACGCTCATCGAGCGCGCAGATCTCGCACTCTATCACGCCAAGCATGCAGGCCGTAACCGCGTTGTTACTTGGACCGAAACCAGAGCGGCAGTTTCGGCACTCACCTCCCACGTCGCATAACGTGTCCCTCGATTGGAACCGCGGCCGCGGATCGATGTACCCTGGAGATCAATAGCCCCTCGGAGCAATCGCGCTGTGGCGAGTAAAAACTACGTTCTAGACACCAATGTGTTGTTGCACGATGCGCGCGCTCTCTACGCGTTTGCCGACAACGCAGTCGTTGTTCCGATCTATGTCATCGAGGAGATTGATACCTTTAAAAAGGATCAGTCTGAGCTCGGCCGCAATGCTCGGCAAGTAGCGCGCCTGCTCGACGAGCACCGCAGCAACACCGGTGGATTGTCGCAGCCGCAGAAGCTGCAGAACGGCGGAACCGTGCGGGTCGCCCTGTCCAAAAACCCGGTAAAGAACCCGAGTTACGACTCGCGCTCGATGGATCAACGCATTCTCGAGATCGCCCTCGAGGTTCGAGACGCCGATCCAAAAACGCCAACGATTCTCGTCACCAAAGACGTCAACATGCGGGTCCGCGGCGACGCGCTGGGACTGCACACCGCCGATTTTGAACCCGAGCAAATCTCGGTCGAGGAACTCTATACAGGTAACCGCGAACTGGTCGTAGCGGCGGAAACGATCGACGAATTCTACGCCAACAACAGCGTGGCCATCGAACAGCTCGGCTCAGCCGGGCGCGGCAATTCTGGGGTCCATGCCAACGAATTTCTCACGCTCAAAGATGACGGCGGTCGCTCCGCGCTCACGCGGTGGGACAAAGTCAGCGGCAAACTCGTACCGGTCAAGAAACTGCGCGACAGTGTGTGGGGAATCAAGCCGCGCAACCGCGAACAACATTTCGCCCTCGAGCTTCTGCTCAACGACGACATCAAGCTGGTCACGCTAATGGGCAAAGCGGGTACCGGCAAAACCCTGGTTGCGATCGCGGCCGGCCTCCAGAAGGTCACGGAAGATCAAGTGTATTCCAAGCTACTGGTATCGCGCCCGGTCTTTCCGCTCGGTCGTGACATTGGCTATTTGCCCGGCACCATCGAGGAGAAGCTAAATCCTTGGATGCAGCCGATCTACGACAACCTCGAGCTGCTGCTCGGCCTCAACAAGAACGATAAGAAAGACGGTCGCAGCTACGCCGAGCTGATGGATCTGGGATTCGTTGAAATCGAACCGCTCACCTACATCCGCGGCCGGTCGCTGCCAAACGTGTACATGATTGTCGACGAGGCGCAGAACTTAACGCCGCATGAGGTCAAAACCATCGTCACCCGCGCTGGTGAAGGCTCGAAGATCATTCTCACGGGCGACCCGTACCAAATCGACCATCCCTACCTCGACTCCTCGAACAATGGCCTCACCACCGTCGCCGAGAGATTCAAGCACGAGGCGATCGCAGGCCACGTGATCCTTACCAAAGGCGAACGCTCCCCGCTCGCCGAGCTGGCGACTCAGATCCTTTAGCCCCCGAGCGCGTCGACGCTACTCATCAGTCCCGCGCCTGCGATCAAGCGTCGCCAACCGCAAGGCTGAAACACAGAGCCGCGTTGATTTCATCGAGCTTGGCTCGGCCGAGTGTGGCAATGTGCTCTTCGAGCACTGAGCAAGGAATTGTTACCAGTTCGTCCGCGTTGACGACACAGACCTTTGGCAGCCCCTGTGCAGGTCCCAGACGAACTTCGGTAGGAATTCCGCGAACGGTCCGGGTGACCACGACTACAGTGATTCGCGTCTTGATCGCATACGCCTCGTCGCGCGATACCAGCACAACAGGACGACGACCTACCGGCCCGGGAAACCGCGCCCAAAATACATCTCCTCGCCGCATCACCAGTCCTCGGCCTCAACCCCTTGCGCCCACGTCGCTACGAAAGCGTTGGCCTCGGCAGCGTCGTCAGGTTGGGTGGCGTATCCTTGAACGTATTGCACGATGCGAGCATCTCCCTGACGTGCGGTTAGCCACATCGCGATCGCTTGTTGAACAACCTCACTACGCCCAAGACGGAGCCGCTTGCGCATCCTTTCCAGCGCTTCGTACTGCGGACCCGGCAGACTAGTCGCGATCTTTTTCGCGTTCATACTTTATACATACCATGAGACTACCGAACCGTACAGGCGGCTCTTCATCCCGACCCGCCGGCTCGCGATGTGGTCCACAGTCGTGGCAGACTAACCAGGTGCGCCGCTACCTCCTGATCCTCATCGCAATTTTCGCTGAGGCCAGCGCCGACGCAACCTCCGAGCCAGGCTGGGACTTGCAGGTGCCTGCGCACGTCGAGGTTACCGCCGGCACTACAGGAACACTGCCGATCGGCATCGTTGTAGGCCCCGGTAAGACGATTTCGAGGGACGCAGATATCACGCTCGATGTCTCGCCTGAACCCGGAGTCGCGATCAAACGCCGCCGACTCCGACGCAGCGATTCGATCGATCCCAACGGCGAGTCACCCCGCTTCGCCATTCCGTTCAGCGCGCCCCGACCCGGCGACTATGCGATCAAGGTGCACATGCAGTTCTGGGTGTGCGGCACAAAGATATGCCGCCCGATCGATGCCCGCCGCACGGTGGTGGTGAGCGCGACCCCCGGCGGGGCCAAATAGTTGAGCTATTATAAATAGTTAACCTATCAGATCGACCGGGCGGGTCGAGCGTTTTGATACCGACCATGATCATCACCCGCCAGAACGCCCTCACCTACGCCATCGCCACCGCCGGAACCTGCACCCTCGCATTGTGGCTGATGCCTCGAGCCACGGCGTGCAATGGTCCAGCGTCACCGCCCCTAACACAGGCGCCCCAACACAAGGTCGACGTGGTATTCGCCGTCGATACGACCGGTTCGATGGGCGGCCTGATCGATGGAGCCAAACGAACTGTGTGGTCGATCGCATCGCACGTACGCGAAGTCGACAGCCAAGCGGACGTGCGGATCGGCTTGGTTGCCTACCGCGATGTTGGCGATGAATACGTCACCAAGGACTTCGCGCTGACCACCGATATGGACGCGGTGTTCGCCGAACTGTCGAGTTATGTCGCCTCAGGCGGTGGCGACACTCCAGAAAACGTTGATGCCGCGCTTTACGACGCCGTCCACAAAATGCAGTGGCGTCAAGACGCAAAGAAACTCGTCTTCCTCGTCGGCGATGCCCCTCCGGCGTCCCGCGGTGACGTGCCCCGGTTCGATGTTACCGCCCGCGATGCCGCAAAGAAGCAAATCGTGGTCAATGCGATCCGCTGCGGCGAGGCCCCCGACACCATGCAAGCGTGGCAGCGCATCGCAGCGCTCGGTCGCGGGGAATTCTCAACGATTGCTCAGACTGGTGGCGTGCAGCAAATGGCAACGCCGTACGACGATAGACTGTCCGAGCTGTCGCGCACCGTCGACCATGCAACCGTGATCTACGGCGACTCATCGGCTCATGAAGCGTACGCCGGTGCGATGGCTGCCGCGAGCCAAGCTCCTGCGGCCACCAAAGCGGATCGCGCGGCATACTTTGCCGCTTCTCCCTCTGGGAAAATGGGCCGCGCCAGCGCAGACATTACCGAACGCGTCGCCGGCGGCTCAGTCAACCTGGCGACACTCGACCGCGCCAAGCTGCCGGCAGAAATGCGCGATAAGTCGGCACAGGAACTCAAGCGCGACATCGACGCCCGAGCCAAAGCCCGCCAGGCTGCGCAAGCCGAGATTGAAAAGCTCGCAAAGCAACGCGCCGACTATTTGCACAACCATGCCAGCAAGGACGGCGCAGGCTTCGACGCCAAAGTGAAGGCCGCGTTGGAGCGCCAGCTGAAATAGCTTGCTCCAATAGTCGCAGTTCCCCGGTGGATTGATTTTCGCGTTTAATTAGGTCACCGCAAAGAGAGCGGCCACTCGAGTATGTACCGTTATCAACGCTGCAAGAGCTCTCGGCAGCGTTATTTCACGATTCGCTTGCGCTGCTGGTGTGCTGTAAAATTTTCGCGTTCCCATGCCGCGGCAAATGCTTCGGCATCGACGTACGAGCGGTGACGATAGACGCCGGGTGGAAACCGTTGTGGGCACGTTTTGTTTGCGAATTTCCACACGCGGCTAATTGCCCTTGCGAGCTCTCTCGACCCCGGCGCGTACAACGGCGCATCCCGCATGTCCTCGACACTGCGAAATCGTTGGACTGACATTAGCGATCCTCTAGTTTGAAGTGCTCGGCGAGACGCGCGGCATCGCCCCAATCTTTGGGCCGCGCCGTAGTCTTTTTCATCCGATACAACATCGCCGGTGTGACCAACGTGACAGGCACTCCATCGACTTCGATGGTTTCACGCTCAAGCGAATCAAACGAGTAGAGCTCGCCAAGACGCGTCAGAATGTCGATGTGAAAGTCCCCGGTTGGCGGGACGTACTGGACTGCAGGATAGTCACCCAACAAGTCGTGCTCGCTGATATCGTCGATCGATGGATCGCTAAACACATCTCGCAGGGCCGACCGCAGCCGGCCGATGTTCTCGGCTGTGGGTGCCACAAAGATATCGAGATCTTCCGTCGCACGGGGTAGACCGTGAAGATTCAATGCCACGCCGCCGAACACCACGTAGACAACGCCGCGGTCGCGAAATGCGGCCAGGACACGCATCGTGAGTTCATAGTCCACGTCTACGTAATCTACACAATGTCCCGCGGTCGCGCATCGCGACAACAGACTCGTGGTGACCACCTGGGATGGTTCGCCAATTACCTATAAAAAACAGGCTCTTGTCGCTAACTTATCGCAGCTCACTCCGGCAATTCGATCACACAACGAGTTAGGGTCGAGGGAGAAGCACCACTCGCGGACAGCGCTTTCACCTCAAATGGTATGCGTGCCCGCTAGGGAACCGCGCATGCTGGCGCGCCGTGGGGATGTGGATTCCCATCGCTTTTCAAGTCGTGGGCGGCCAGGATGCTGTGAGGCATCTCACTCCGTGTTGACTGGAAAGCCATGTTCAAAACTGCAAGGATGACCGGATGCATGTATCAACGATACGATGGCCGATTGGTACTGCAGCTCTTGCGACGTCGTGTATTGCCATCGCTGCAATTGCTGCCGTCCCCACGGATCGCGACTGGGTAACAATTCTCGACGCGAAGTCCTTCCAGGATTGGAAGGTCGCCCCGGCGGCGGCCAGTTCTAAAGTTTACAACGGAAAAACCATCAAGCGAATAACAACTGACAAGTCGGGCTCCAGTGGTAATTGGACTTTCAAAGATGGAATCCTCCACGGGGAAGGCGACGTTAGCCATATTTTCAGCCCTCGAAGTGACTATCAGAACTTCATGTTCAAAGCCGATATCAAGATCTCTGATAAAGGAAACAGCGGTCAGTATGTTCGGGCGACTTTCGGCAACGGGTTTCCCAATGGCTATGAAGCTCAGATCAATAGTACCCACGCCGATCCGCAGCGCACCGGAAGCCTCTACAACTTGTCCCCTGTAACAGACGCACTCGTTCCCCCCAATACGTGGTTTACCCAAGAAGTGATGGCGGATGGAAACCACATTGTTATCAAAGTTAATGGCAAGGTCGTCGTCGACTACACCGACTCGAAAAAGACGTACATCAAGGGCCACTTTGCCTTCCAGCAACACAACGTGGGTAGCGAGGTCTGGATCAAGAATGTGATGGTGAAAGAACTCCCGTCCAAGTGACCTTGGCTCGCCGTCCTCGCAACAACGCGACCTGCCCATGGGTCTGCATAGGGTGCGATCCAAAGTAGTTGATCAATTCACCGTCGTGGCAATCGGCCGAATTCGTTTATGGCCAAGCATGGCCGCGATGCGCTCAATAGCGTAGCGCTCAACCTCACCGAGGGCAGTGGCAGGGCCGGCGGCGATTGCCAGCACTGCTTCACGATCGCGCTCGGTAGCCTGCGCGAAGTCAGTGCAGTGCTCGAAATTGCGGCCGCTCACGGCTGGCTGAGCGAACTGCCGTGCGCTGCACAGCGGCATCGCCTCGGCGGAATGATCTACGCTCTGGCCCGTCGCTAGCCGGTTCCGGTTCCGACTCCGGTTCCGGTCCCGACTCCGGTTCCGGTTCCGGTTCCGGTTCCGGTTTCGGTTTCGGTTTCGGACTCTGGTCCGGTTTCGGACTCTAACTCATTGATTCAATT
>CAYQQM010000105.1:0-14583 GCA_964419605.1 uncultured Kofleriaceae bacterium
ACGATCAGGGGAACGCCCACGATCAAGGGCTGCGGCCACGGCCTGCGGAACGGCGAGAGAAATGTGATCAATCATGAGACTGGCGGTAACGCGACGGAGCATAACGAAGCGATCGGCGGCCCGAACCGATCAAAACCACTGTGGCGAGGTACTCGTTGCGCCAACGAACTTTGTTCTGTTGGAATCCGCACCTGGACTTTCGCGCGACGAGTGACTCCGGCACACTGCGCGAATGGTCGATTGGGATGGCGCGCGTTACGAGCCCGGGACCGAAGCGGGTCACTACGAGAGTTGGTTCGTGCGCGCCACCGATCCCGAAGGCAGGCGTGCGTTTTGGATCCGCTACACGATTTTTTCACCGCGCGGCCGCGGACAGGATGCCGTAGGCGAACTGTGGGCGGTCGCGTACGATCGAACCGCGCACCGCGTTGTTGCCGCAAAACAGGTCACCCCGGTCGCGAACTGTGCATTTGCACGCGACTGCCTGAATGTAACGATCGGCGATGCCCGGCTAAGCGACCGCGGACTGCGAGGAAGCGCTACGGCCAATGCTCGCACAATCCGGTGGGATCTCGAAATGGCGTGCGACCATCCGCCCGTCCCGCTCCTTCCATCGCGGCTCTATTCAACCCCGATTCCCCGGGCGAAGTCGGTCGTCACCCGGCCGTTGGCTCGCTTTACGGGAACCATCGACATCGACGGAACACCCACGGCCATTACCCACTGGCTCGGCAGCCAAAACCACAATTGGGGGTCGCGCCACACCGATCGGTACGCCTGGGGCCAAGTCGCCGGTTTCGACGGCGCCCCCGATGTGTTTCTCGAATGCGGCACAGCGCGCCTCAAGCTGGGTCCCGTTTGGACACCCCCGCTTAGCCCCGTTGTCCTGCGGCTCGGATCCGAAACCTTGGTGTGGAACAGCGTTGTTTCCGCACTTCGCGCGCGAAGCTCCTATGCCCCGTTCCACTGGCACCTGCAATCCGCAGCGAGCCACGGCCACATCGAGCTTCGGATCTCGGCGAGCGCCGAGAATGTGGTGGCGCTTCGCTATCGCAATCCACCCGGCGATGAAAAAATTTGCCTCAACACCAACATCGCTCGCTGCGAACTCGCGCTGGACCGTCCGAAGCAGCCCAAACTTACCCTGCAATCCAACTCCGCTGCGTTTGAGATCTTGGTCGAACAGCCACCCCACGGCTTTATCCCAGTCGTGTAGGTGGTCGCCTCGACGCCAGCGTCGGCGCATCAGGCACGCTGCACATCGGGCAAAGGACGCCGTATAGTCCGTCCGTGGACTACGAAAAGCTCGGCGCGTTTTTCCTCGGTCATGAGTTCGACCTGAGTACCAAGGCAACGGGAGACGCCGTCATGTACGACGCCCGAGACCTCACGACGCATGCAGTTTGCGTCGGCATGACAGGGAGCGGCAAAACCGGCCTTTGCATCGCACTTATCGAGGAGGCGCTGATCGACGGTGTTCCTGTGATCGCGATCGATCCGAAGGGGGATTTGGGCAATTTGATGCTCAGCTTCCCCGGGCTGGCTCCGAGCGATTTCGAACCGTGGGTCGACCCCAGTTCTGCACAGCGCGACGGAATCACCGTGTCCGAGCTGGCCGCCAAGACTGCAGCCGCATGGCGTGCGGGCCTCGAAGCAAGTGGGCAAACGGTTGATCGAGTCGCGCGGCTGCGCGCAGCCGGCGAAATCGCAATTTACACGCCGGGCAGCGACGCAGGCATCCCGCTATCGGTTCTTCGATCGCTGCGAGCGCCTACCGCAGGAGAACCGGACAGCGAAACGTACCGCGATCGAATCGAAGCGACGGTCAGCGGCCTACTCGCGCTCGTTGGCATTGCCGCGGATCCGCTGCGAAGCCGCGACCACATCTTGCTGTCGCAGTTGATCGATCGGGCGTGGCGGGAGTCGCGTGACCTCGAACTTGCCGCGCTGATCCAGGCGGTAACTAAACCGCCGTTCTCGCAGGTTGGCGCGTTCGACCTTGAAACATTCTTTCCGGCCAACGATCGAACGGAGCTTGCACTGCAACTCAACTCCTTGATCGCCTCACCGAGCTTCGCTGCGTGGAGTCGCGGCGAACCACTCGACATCGCGAAGCTGCTGTATACGCCTCAGGGCAAGCCGCGCGTCGCCGTCCTGTCGATCGCTCACCTCAGCGACGCCGAGCGCATGTTTTTTGTCACTCTCGTCCTGCAGGAACTGATTTCGTGGATGCGCAGTCAGCAGGGAACGTCGAGCTTGCGCGCGATCGCGTTCATGGACGAGGTCACCGGCTACCTCCCCCCCACCGCTCAGCCTCCGTCGAAAAAGCCGATGTTGACCCTGCTCAAGCAGGCGCGCGCGTTCGGGCTCGGAATGGTCGTAGCGACGCAAAATCCGGTCGACCTAGACTACAAAGCGCTTTCAAACGCGGGCACGTGGTTTCTCGGCCGCCTGCAGACCGAGCGAGACAAAGCTCGCGTCCTCGAAGGCCTCGAAGGTGCATCAGCAGCAGCGGGCAAAGCGTTCGACCGCGCAGCGATGGAAGCAACGTTGGCGGGCTTGTCCAAGCGCGTATTTGTGATGAACAACGTCCACGACGACCATCCGATCGTGCTACAGGCCCGATGGGCGATGAGCTTCTTGGCGGGGCCGCTGAGCCGAGCGCAGATTCAAACGCTTACCAGCGCCCAACGCGCATCGGCCGTTCAAGAACCGGCGCCGAAACCTGCGGCGACTGCTGCGACTGCTGCGGCGACCGCATCGTCGACAACACGCCCTGTAGTGCCGGGCGGACTGGCCGAACAATTCCTCGGCGGTGGTGCACTTACACCTGCGCTCCGCGGCACAGCAAAAGTCCACTACGTTTTGGCCAAATACAACATCGACCTGTGGCGCGACCTCGACGTGATTGCGCCATTGCGCCCTGAGACAGCCGGCGACTTTTGGGAACACGCGGCCGTTGCGGACAGCGCTTCATTGGTAACGGCCACTCCCGAACCAGATCCAGATGCGGTGTTTGCGCCGTTGCCAACCGCGTTATCCGCAAAACTCGCAAGCAAGCTCGATGACGGATTGGCTGCCTGGTTGCTCCGCAGCGGTCCACTCACCCTGTGGTCAGTTCCTGCGCTAAAACTGGTGTCGCACGTCGGCGAAGCGGAGTCCGACTTTCGCGCCAGGGTTGCCCAGGCGCAGCGCGAGGCGCGCGACGCCGCGATCGACGCGATCAAGGCAAAGTACCAACCCAAGCTCGACGCCCTTGCGGGCAAGCTTCGCACCGCCCAAGAGCGGGTAGACCGCGAACGTTCGCAGGCGCACGCAGCAACCGCTGGATCGGCGATTTCAATCGGCGCATCCGTGCTCGGCGCACTGTTCGGCGGCCGACGAACTTCGGTCTCTAAGATCGCAACCGCGGCGCGCAGCGTTTCTCGTACGGTTCAACAGCGATCCGATGTATCCCGCGCCGACGAAGCGGTCGGGCAAATCGAAACCAAGATGGCCGACCTGCAGGCCGAGCTGGCGCAAGATGTGGCCGCGGTTCAGAACGCGGCCGAGCCGGCCATCGAATCGATCGACATTGCACCTAAGAAAGCCGACACTATCGTTACCAAGATTGCGATCCTGTGGCGACCGACTGCTCCCCCGGAACCCGTGGCCGCTAGCTAGCGAGGCCAGGGCCCCACATCGGACAAGGAACCTGGCTCGCGTAGGTTACGCTCGGCTGGCCGTTTGATAGGTTACAGGTGCCGCATGTTGGACGTAACCGGTGACGAACTCATCCAGGCGATGACCGACGCCGTGTTCGTCGTAGACCCCAGCGGTGTGATCCAGAGCGCCAACGCCGCGGCGGAGCGCATAACGAAGAGGCCCGGGGCCGAACTCGTTGGGCGAAAAATTTCGGAGTTGGCGTTAGCTGACGCATCGTTATCGGCCACGCCGATCGGTCAAGGCGCGCATGCCATGATGGTTGTGATCGCACATGCCGTAGATCGAAACGAGACTGAACTAACTCGAGCGCTTAAAGACGCAGAGAAGCAACTGGAACTGCTACGCGAGCAACGGCTGCGCACCGAGCGACTCGCAACACTGGGGCGACTCGCGGGAGGGGTCGGGCACGAACTCCGCAATATCGCCCAGCTTCAAGTGCTGGCGCTGGAGTCATTGTCGCACGAAATACGAGGGATGAACTATCAACCGCACCCCGCGCTTGCCGACCTCGAACGCACCAGCGAACAGGTCGCCACCCACGCGCAACGACTTCTAGAACTCGCGCACCCTGCGCCAGAACACACGCGGCAGGTAAACCTCGCCGAGGTAGTGCGCGAGGTACTCGGAACCCTCAGCGGAGCTGGAAGGTTGCGAGGCATTCAAACGGAGTTGTCGATTGGCAACGACGAACTTCTAGTTGCGGTGAGTAAAACGCGGATCGAGCAAGTGCTGTGGAACCTAACCCTTAACGCAGTTGAGGCGATCGGCAAAGCGGGAGGAACGCTGCGAGTTGCGGCTCATGGCACGGCCCATCGCCGCGTTGTGGTCGAAATCACCGATAGCGGATCGGGCATTGCACCCGAAACTCTGTCCCGTATTTTTGAACCGTTCTTCACTACCAAAGCAGGCGCGACCGGCCTTGGCCTTCCAGTCGCAAAAGAGATCGTCGAAGGGCATGGGGGTGAACTCTTAGTTGTGACCACGAGCGACACCGAGACCACGTTTAGATTCGACGTACCTCGGGCAACGTAGCAACCGGCTACACCTCGACGTCGGCCTCATTGAAGTCGAGATCAACGCCGAACGTTTCGGCCAGCTGCGATAGACCGAAGAACGCCAGCGCAAGGGCACCGACTCCGACAGCGGCCGCGGCACCGACCACCCCGAGCCCAGGCTTGACCGCCTGAAACGTCATGGTGAGCAGAGGCACCGCGCCGCGAACAAAGTTCGGTACCGTGGTGGTGACCGTGGCGCGCAAGTTCGTTCCAAACAGCTCTGCGGCAGTCGCCACGAACACGGCCCAGTATCCGGTCACAGCACCCCCAATGACGCACAGCCCGTAAAACACGGTCAGAGACGTCCCACCGATGGTGAAATACAGAGCTAGCACCACAGCCGCAGCGGTAAGAAAGCTCGCGAGCGCCTTCTTGCGCGAGCGCAAATGCTGGCTCAGTAGACCGCAAATCAGGCCGCCGATCGAACAGGCGCCGTAGCAAAAGAACAGCGCCGTGGCTGGGTTCGGCGCCGGATCGAGGCCAAGACTGCCACCGATGACGTCCGAAAACGAGAACGCGATCCCGATCATGTACCAAACGGGAACTCCGACGAGAATAATTGCAACGTAGCGGAGCAGCCGTTTGGCGCTGGTAAATAGCGCGAAAAAATTCCCTCGCCGAACCCGCTTGTTGGCGGCGGCTGCGTGAAACATGCCCGATTCGACAACCCCAATGCGCAGGGCGAGCAGCGCCAAGCCGAGCCCCCCACCGATGAAATACGCTGTGCGCCAGTGCGGATGCGGCACGCCGGGGAATGCGCCGCCAATGAGTCCCGCCACGATGCCGCCCGAGACGCCGAGCGCCGCAACGATCGTGGTGCCGACGCCTCGGTTCTCTTTCCCCATGAGTTCCGACACCAGGGTGATTCCCGCTCCCAGTTCTCCGGCCAGGCCAATGCCTGCTAGCAGCCGCCACAGCGCGTAGCCTTCCAAGGTGTGGACCATGCCATTTGCGATGTTTGCGATCGAATACATCGTGATCGAACCAAACAGCACACTGAGGCGACCGCGTTTGTCGCCCATCACCCCCCAAAGGACGCCTCCGACCAGCATGCCGCCCATCTGCATGTTGAGCAGGTAGATTCCACTATCTGCGAGCGCGGCCGTACACGGGGCTTTTGCGAGCTCGACCAGCGCCCCGTCTCGCATGGCGCGGCATACACCAAGGTCGAGCAGACTCGCTTTGCGAACCATCCCAAATAAAATGAGGTCGTAAATATCGACGAAATACCCAAGCGCAGCCACAACCACTGCCAGGGTCGCGGCGCGTCGAGTCGTTTGAACCGTGGCCATGGCGCGGGTTATAGCGTGCGCAAAGCCAACGCTGGGGTGCGGCGCGCCGCGAATGCGTGGTACAAGCGACGCTCCGTGCTGCCTTCACTTCCCCGGTTTCGACGTCATTGGTGGTGGGTTCTGTTCGCGGTGGCCGTCCCCCTCACCGCGTGCGACCTGCGACCGGCGCCCAAACCCAGCCTCGCCCCTTCGCCGACCTCTACCGGCTCGGCTCAAGTTCCCCAAGTTCCCAGCGATGCATCGACAGATGCCCAGACAAATGCCCAGAACGTCTCGGCCGAATGTCTGAAGGTAGCCACCCACGTGGCGCAGATCATGGTCGATAGCGCCAAAGATCCCTCGGTTCGATCGACGTATGAGCAGGCGCAACCAAGGATGGTGCGCGCCATGGCAGAAGCATGCAACTCTCAACGGTGGTCGGCACAAGTTCAAACGTGTTACCTCGGCAGCAAGACCGAAGCCGAAGCCCGCGCGTGCGAACGAACACCCGCCGAGCCCGCCGCCGGCTCAGCGACGCCGGCCAAACAGCAGCGATAGCGAGGCCGATTGGGGTACGATCGGCCGCCTTTTGAAGTCATTCGCCTCCCAGCGGCGATGCGCGCGCGCGTCGAAGACCTGCGCCGCGATGGGCGCACCATTGCGGTCGTTCCCACCATGGGCGCTCTCCATGATGGTCACCTCGCGCTCCTTCGCGCTGCGCGCGCTCGCGCCGACATCGTCATTTTGACGATCTTCGTCAATCCGACCCAATTCGGGCCGACCGAAGATTTCGCCAAATACCCCCGCAGCGAAGCGCAAGACCTCGCCAAAGCCCGCACCTGCGGAATCGATCTAGCATTTTGCCCCGAACCTTCCGCGATGTACGCCGCGGGGCACCAGACGTTTGTCGAAGTGCGAGAGCTGCAAAAGCCCTTGTGCGGCGCAAGTCGCCCCGGCCACTTCGCCGGCGTTGCCACCGTGGTTGCGGCACTGTTTCACATCACCCGACCTCACATCGCCGTATTTGGCGAAAAGGATTATCAGCAGCTCGCGATCCTTCGTCGAATGACGCGCGATCTACATTTCGACGTCGAGATCGCGTCCGTGCCGATCGTCCGAGAACCAGACGGTCTGGCGATGTCGTCGCGAAATGCCTACCTATCTTCCGATCAACGCCGCGCTGCGCTTGCGCTGTCGAAGAGCCTGGCCGCGGCCCGAACTCGCGTAGCTTCCGGTGAGCGCGATGCCGCCGCGATTGTCTCAGCCGCACGCGCGATCCTCGAGGCGGAGCCGCTTGTTCGCATCGACTACCTAGAACTGCGCGATGCCAGCGACCTCGGCGACCTCCAACGCCTGGACCGCCCTGCCGTGCTTGCGGTCGCCGCGTTCGTAGGCACGACCCGCCTTATTGACCAGACGACGCTCACGCCGTAGCCCGGGTCATTTCTTGGCGGATTCAAACGGAGCCGGCAACGGCTGCTTGCGGTTGGATGGACTCGACTTGGTCTCGACCGGAACGCCCAATGCGTTTTCCAATTCCTGGCGGAGAGATTCCTCGATCGTGCCCGAAATGACCACCTTCCCATCCGGAGCGAACATAGGGGTCAGGCGTTTAAGGGTTTCGAGGTGTGCTTGTTCGTAAGGTCGGTCGCCGCCAAACAACAGGTCCTCACCGACTCGCATCACGGGTGCGTTGCCCCCCATGGCGTTCGAGATGATCAACTCCAATTTTCGAATGGGATGTCCGTGGGCACTCTGCAACACCCGAACGACCAGCTCCTCGATCGAGTCCGCTGCCACAGTCTTGCCAAAAGCAAGCAGCCGGTTCGGCCACAGAGCTGGTTCATTGGAATATATCGAAATGTCGACGGGCTTCCCGGTTGGCAAACCTTCGACGTACACGGTATCGGTGCGCGACGCGTCGCGATAC
This sequence comes from uncultured Kofleriaceae bacterium, assembly GCA_964419605.1. Classification (GTDB taxonomy): domain Bacteria; phylum Myxococcota_A; class Polyangia; order Haliangiales; family Haliangiaceae; genus JABFXX01. Next base: position 7,962 of record CAYQQM010000105.1, read on the forward strand.
AGCGGGGCCACTGGCCCGAGGTATGCGCTTTGCTGCAACGGAGACCCATTTTGCAATTCGGCACCGGAAACAACTTTCGCAGGTGCGACTTTATGGGAGGGAGGCACCGAAGCGCTGAATTCGCCCATATATGGTTACCGAGATCTGTAACACGCCGCACAGGCAAAGTCGCCAACAAAGCGACTCCCCCCTACAGGAGGTACCGTTTGCGCTGAGTGATGTGGCGCTCGGCGGCGTCGATGGCCGCCGGGTCCTTGACCCGCGGTCGCAGGGCGACCAAAGCCGCTTCCATGGTGACCAAATCGGCCTGAAACCGCTTGCGCACACCGTCGTGCATCTCCCTGAAATTCCCAAAGAAATCCTGCAACATATCGCCGCTTCGCAACGCGGACACGTCGCCTAATTTGCCCCGGGCCATCCGATCGAAATACGTCGCGGTCTTAAACAGCGGGCCAGCGACTTTGTGGGTCATAAACACCAGATATCCGGTCAAAATGAGCATCAGGGCGATCCCGCCCCCTGCCATCTTGTAGACCAGCATGCGGTCATCGGCCGCAAGATCGCGAGCGTTCTGCTCGCGCAGGTCAGCCAGGCTGGAATCATCGGACGTCAGCGCGGCTAGATCGCGACCGATCGACTCCGATGCGCTGTGGCGCTGGTGATAGATCAGATAGCCCAGAGATCCCGCGATCAGCGCTGACAGAACCGTAACGACGAGGACGTAGCGGAGCTGCAGCTTTCGGTCGAGCAATAGGTTCGAAAGCTTGCGCGTGTACGGCGGGTGCGTGGAGGCGGGATGGTTCACCACTCGCCTCGGCACATCGCCGCTGAGCGCGCCGTCTTGAACGACCTTGGCGGGTGGGATGTCACTCAAGCGATTTCTCCTTGCGCTCTAACAGCGCCCTCAGCTCGGCCACCGACGCGTGATCGCTCGCCCCCGCGGCTTCGGCCGCTGCCAGAAGCGCGCGAATCTGAGCGATGTCGTCCTGCTCCATACGCACAACCCCAGTATGTGCAGCTTTGAACCGGTCAAAAAACGCAACGAGCTGGTCGCGCTTGCGGAGGTTGCTGACCGCACCGTAGTGCCCATCGCGCATTTTTGTAAAATACAAGCTGACCTTGTAGAGCGGCCCGGCCACCTTGTGGGTCATCGCGATGCCGTAGACGGCCAGGCCGATCACCAACAGCACACCAGTTGCGATCAGCTCCCACAAGATAAACGCGCGGCCTCGATCCAGGCCCTTCATCGTCGCAACTTTGTTGTTTTCACACAGCCAGTGCGCAACCACGATGTTTGGGTAGTGCTTGGGCACTGCCGCTGTCATCGAGCTCTCCTCGAGCTGAACGCGACGCGTATTCCCGCTGCGAATCTCGGTCTGGTCATCGCCATCGTCGTCGGGCGCAATCGGATGGCCCAACTCGGGTACGCGAGGACAGGGATTTCCTGCGATCGAATCTTTGCCGATGGTGGTGGCTTCGTCGGCTTCTCTCAACACCCAGATGCCCAATCCCGTCATGAGCACGGCGGCCAATCCGACCATGAACAGCGTAAAGCGGAGCTGATACCGCCGATTGATCAGAAGGTTTTTCCAACTGCGCGTATTGCGCGGAGCGCCGCGAGAAGAATCCGTCGTCATGGCGAGCAACTCGTGGACGACTTTGTACAGATCGTCGGGACAATCTTCTTCGCAATCAGGTCCTCGATGACTGCGGATACGCAGTCCTCAGTTCCCAGCTCTTGATCCCTGAGCGCCGCCGAACCCTGGACAGAGGCGCCGCCGCTTAGGAAGCCGAACATGTTCTTGTCGGGGAAATCCGCCAGCAACATACTGACTTTACAGGTAATCGTGGCTGTTTGGCCGGAGATCTTCACGTTCAGCGTATTCAGTGTACCGTCGATATAGAACCCAGCTGTACTTTTATTCGCAAGCGCCGCCTTGGTCGGCGCCCCACCGGGCCACGTTTGCGACATGTTCCCGGCAACTTTGGTCAGGGTCGAGCTCGCGACCTTAACCATCAATGCGCGAAGTCTTGCGTCGTTAGCCGATCCGGCTCGGCTCGACATCGGACCGATGTTTACATACACGCCGGCCGTGGCTTTCCCAGCCAACGCTTGGCTACCCGAAGTCTGCGGCCCCGTGCCGGTAATGGCGCCAAGTGCCTTGATCGCTTGTTGCTGCACGGTCGATGACGCGTCGTTCTGAATCGCGCTGCGCAAGTTCTTCACCGCGAGGTCGCGCAGCATCGGCTTGGTAGCCGCAGTGACGAGTTTTCCGAGGCCAACTGCGCTGACCGCGCGCACGTTGGCGTCCGAATCGTTCAAAAGTGCCTTGGCGAGCGATAGTACAGCTTTGACATCGCCCAACTTCGCAAGGTTGACCGCGGCGGCGAGACGAACTTTGTCGCTCGAGTCGCTCTCCAACTGGTCGACGAGCGTCGAAGACTGATCGGCGTACACGTGTCGCCCAATCGCAATGAGCGCGATACTCAAGGTAACGACGTGGATTAGCCGCGTGCCCCGCACCCGTTCTTACCAGCGTACAGAAATCTACTGTTGTTCTGCAAGGTAGCGCCCGGTTAGCTCGACATAGTGCGCCGCGCTGGCTGCGATCTGCGCCCGCTCCGCGGCGGTAAGTTGGCGTTTCACCACCGCGGGGGCCCCCAGAACCAGGCTGCCCGGAGGGATGTGGGTGCCCGGAGTCACCAGCGCACCGGCACCTACGAGGCTACCTGCGCCGATGCGAGACCCGTCTAACAAAATCGCTCCCATGCCGATGAGACAACGATCTTCAACCGTGCACGCATGGATGATCGCAGCATGTCCTATCGTGCAGTCCGAACCAATCGCTGTCCCCGATACTCCAGAGGTCACGTGGACGATCGTACCGTCTTGAATCGACGTACGCGCACCGACGCGGATCGGCATCACGTCGCCGCGCAACACCGTTCCATACCAGATGGAGGACTGATCACCGATCGCGACATCGCCGACGATCACGGCCGTTTCGGCAAAGAATATGCCCCTGCCAAAGACAGGGGAGGTTCCGCCAAAACTGCGAACTGTTGCTGCCATGACCTCTACCTGCGCCGTCGTGCTGCGTGCACAGCGGCGGCGACCACGTCGTCGATCGAGGCATCTAGATCGTCCGAATCGGGAGCGATCGGCGCCAGCATCGCGAGCCCCCCTGCCCGATCGATCACCATGAAAAATACGCGGTCGGGATCGGAAATCGCCAGCGAGTCGAATACCTCACCGTCAACAAATGACGCCCGAACGGAGTCCCCGGATGCAACGCGAGCCGTTGATGCATCGTCGCGCCAGCGAGGCACCACAGAAACAATCGCTGTCGCTGGATCCAGCTTTCGAAGCCGGTCCGCAACCCGCCCCACGATGCGACCGCAGCTATGGCACTGCGGAAGCGAAAATCCGAGTACGACCGGCTGCCCGCTGCTCTGCACAAGGTCCATCTGCTGCCGAGGATCGTCGATATCGCTAGCGCGAATCGCGGCGATGCGACGGCCGACGTTGTTCTGAATCACGTCGGCCCGAGTTGTAAGCGTGGCAATAACTGCAAGGTGCTGCCCTTCCCGCGCGACATCGATGCGCACCGCCTCGCCGGCTGCGTGCGACGTGATCGCAGCGACGAGCTGTTCACAAGGCCGGTTGGGCGCAAGCGGCATACCATCCGCGGCCAGGATTACGTCTCCGGGGCGTATCCCGGCCTCGGCCGCCGCCCCGCCACTGGCTACACCTTCCACCAGACACCCCTTCAGGGCGCGCCCCAACGGCCCAATGCCCAGAAAAGCCGGGTTGCTCGGCGCTGGAGCAGCCGCAGCTGTGCCGATAGTCAATGCGAGCGCAGCGACAACTCGGCTCTCCACGAACGTCAATTTACCACTTTCCGTGACAAGCGGCCGTGACACGTTTCCAGGGCCCGGAACGACCTGCCTAAGCCAAGATCGCAGTGGAGATGTATGCTTGTGGGCATGAACGCATTTCCCGAGACGATCTTCAGCAAGATCCTACGCGGCGAGATCCCGTGCCACAAGGTCTATGAAGATGAGGACGTATTCGCCTTCCTCGATATCAGTCCCATTGCTCGGGGGCACACGCTCGTGATTCCCAAACGCGGCGCGGAAACGCTCGATCAACTGTCGGACGAGTCTGCGGCCGCTCTCGGCCGCGCGTTACCCCGCCTTGCGCGCGCTGTTCTCGCAGCAACCGGAGCCACCGCCTACAACGTTCTGCAGAACAACGGCAGCGCGGCCCACCAATCCGTGGGGCACGTACACTTTCACATCATTCCCAAACATGCAGACGGATCGGGTCTCGATCTTGTGTGGAAACCGACCCCACTTACCGACGGCGCAGGCCTGGCAAGATCGATCGCCAGCAATCTGTGATCGATCGCGAGATTGCAGAGTACGATTCCCAACAATGAGCTTCGCTACCGTCTGGTCCCGTGGGTACGTGATGCTAGGCATCGCTGGAGCGATGTTGTGGTCCGGCTGCCTCTACACGCAGTACGTTGCGCAAGCCGCACATGGCCAGTTGGATCTGCTCGCGCGCGCAAAGCCGATCGACGCTGTGATCCGGGATTCGAATACTCCGGTTCGCACTGCGATGCTGCTCGCCGAAATCCCAGAAATCAAGCAATACGGCCGCAGCTATGGATTGCGGATCGGAAACAATTACAACAACTACGCAGAATTGGATCGTTCGGCCGCCGTATGGTTTGTCGGCGCCGCCGATCCGGTGGCTTTCAAGCCGCGCAAATGGTGTTTTGCCATCGCTGGCTGTTTTGCGGGCCTAGGATGGTTTGATGAAGATGACGCGGTAAAAGCCAAACTCGCTCTCGACGCGCAGGGATACGACTCTATTGTTCGCCCGGCTTCTGCATATTCGACGGGGGGATGGTTTCCCGACCCGGTATTGTCATCGATGCTAGGGGGAGGCAACGACGCGTTACCACAGCTCGCCAACGTGATCCTCCATGAGTCGGTCCATGCCACCGTCCTTGTGCCCGACCAGCCGTTCTTCAATGAAAGTTTTGCCTCTTACGTGGCCGATGCGCTTACCAATCACTGGATTCGAATTCGCTTCGGCTCCGGATCTCCCGAAGAGCTAAGCTGGACCATCACTCAGGCTCTCCACTACCCTCGCGTCGCCCGAACCCTCGCGGCTTATCGCGATCTTCAATCGGTGTACGGTTCAAAAATGCCTCGCGCCGAAAAACTGGCGGCCAAAGCAAAGATTATCGATGAACTGGTCGTCGACCTGCAGCTGCGCAGGCGACCGAACAATGCGTCGCTCTCCGAATCCAGGGCCTACAACGGCGGACATGTCGCACTTCTAGGCGCACACCGGCGTTGTGGAGACCTCACCGCGCTGATCGCGGCGGCGAAGTCGATTCGCCGAAGCGACTTTCAGCGCGACCTCCAACCCGATCTGGCGCCCATCGCCGCTGTGCTTGGCGATCGTTGCAATCGCACGCAAAAAACTGGATTTCCACCCCGGAGTCCGCAATCATGAGGATTCGCCCGGGAAAAACCCATGCGCACGTTTGTCGTATTGGCGATCTTCGTCCTAACCAGTGGTACTGCCCTAGCTGAGGGTAGTCGCCAACGACCGCGACGCGAGCGCCGCGCCGCCATGAAGGCGAAGCGAATCGCAACGACCAACCGCCTTCACGCTCCGCGATTCGCGATCCGCGGCCCCTCGGGCGGGCAAAGCTACGGGCTGCCATGGAATGGAGCTTTGCGCGACTCGACACAGCTTCCCGATGGCGATGGCTACGTGATTCGACGACCTCAGCTTTCGTTCGCGACTCGCTCAACCGTCGACTATGTGCAACAAGCCATCGCGGAGGTGCGGCAGCAGTTCCCAGATGCTCACGTGCTAGCGATTGGCGATATGTCGAGCAAGGCGGGAGGACCGATCGCCGGCCACCGGTCACACCAATCGGGGCGAGATGTCGATGTAGGGTTGATCTACAAGACGAAGCCGCCGACCTTTCCACGCGAATTTGAACCCGCCACCGAAGACAATCTTGACTGCGAAGCAACGTACGCACTAGTCAGTGCGTTCGCCGACACCGCACGCGAAGGCGGTGCAAAAATGATGTTTCTCGATTTTCAGGTGCAGCGAATACTGTACGGCTGGGCGCTCGATCACGGGGAGGATATTTCGGAGCTGGAGCGCGTATTTCAATATCCGCGGTCGGAGGCGAGAAGTGCGCTGGTCCAACACGCGCCCAATCATGCGGACCACCTCCACGTCCGGTTCCTCTGTCCGAAGGACGAACCCGGCTGCACCGATTAAGGGTTGTAAGTGCTAGCGCACCGAACAGGTTGAATCTCGTCGCGAGACGCGGCGTTGCGCGGCAGCTCCGAACGCACGCCCGGAGCGCAGCGACGAGCGTAGTGTCCCAACGCGAGGAGCGAGCACAGTAGTAGGACGTACGTTCGGAGGTGCCCGCAACGTCGCGCCGCAGCAGACATTTCAACCTGCTCGGTGCTCTAGTACCTCATGTCAGTGGTTTTGGCAGGTTCCGGTCGCTGGGGCGTGCCGAGCGCGAGGCTTGCGGAGTAAGCGCTACTGGCGGTCTCATGATTGATCACA
>CAYQQM010000106.1:0-14565 GCA_964419605.1 uncultured Kofleriaceae bacterium
GACGACGTCGTGATGTCGGTCGACCGGGAGGCATTTTCGCGGCTGTGCGGCCCGGCTATGGGCAGCGTGCGTTTGACTCCTAGCCGCCAAGCTAAATGCCCGATATAATTAGGGATACCGCGCCGTTTTTTTCGAAACGATTCGCATTCTTGTCGGGTACTATGCCTCCGCGGCGGTCCGCGGACGCAGGCCTCCGCGAAGGATAGAAGTATTGTATGGGTCTTGATGCAACGGACGTCGTAAAGAAGGAACTCGAGCGGGCAGAGGGGGCCGGTGGGCGCGAGAAGCACGTGAACTCGGCGGGCATCGCGCCACATGCCCTGACCGGCGATGCTAGCAACGATCCGAATGTCGGTGGGCGAGACCATCCAAACCCAACGTTGCAAACATTGCAGAAGATGATTCTGATGACTCCCGCGGGAGGAGTTGCCGAAAAGTTTCTTCAGCGGTCCATGGGCCCACAGCGCGCGAAGGACCCCTTCGCCGGGGTTCACGCACTGGAGAAAGAGTTCGGGCTGAGCTGGGCGGGTGATGCCCGGTACCAAGAGATCCTGCGAAAAAGCATGTCGTTAGAAAAGCTCGACCAAGTGATCCAGGAGACGGGCGCGTTCGTTACAGACCACTGGGTGTATACGCTTGTAGGGATCGCCGCACGGGTTTGGCTCGCGTCGAAGGTCAAAGACAATCGCAAACTTCAACGTTACGATGTCGCGCTCCTGGCGATACCGCTGCCCCGTCACGGCGCAGAGTGGCTTGGGGCGGTGAATCGAGCGGTCGCGGCCGACGACCCCGCGGCGGTAGAAGCGGCGCTCGACGAAGCCCAGCTGAACTTCGCCCGGGTGCTCGTAAATCTTGTGTCTGTGGGCATCGCTGCGCTACCCCGACCCGCCTTCGCCCCGAATACGACCCATCCGCGTCCGATCAAAGACATTACGCCGTCGTCGGCGCAAGTGCCCGCGCTACAGGCTGCGCAACCCGGCCTCATCGCCAGTCAACTTCCCGCGCTCGCCCGCGCAGGCCGCAGTGTACAGGAGTGGATCCAGTACTGGGTGAATGTTCTCAACGGCGCGACGCCTCTCGTTCAGCTCCCCACTGTCGCGGCAGTCGTAGGTGAGCTAGAGGGGCTCGGTGGGCTTAGCGTATTTTTCCAAGAGGACCACAGCGGCTCGCAGGCGGGCGGAGGGGCAGCGAATGTTCTCTCAGTTGACGGCGCAGCACCCAATGCGGGCGCTCGATCCGGTGAAGATCGAGTAGCAACGGTCTATCGCTTCTTGGAGAACGTGAATACCGCAGATCTCGAGCGCGCTGTAACTGCCATCGTGGAACAACAATCCAGCCATGCAGGTTCTCCTGAGCGTGCGCTGCTCGTGCGAGCGCAACAGTTGCGCGCTTGGTTGCGACAAAATCCAGATTCGCACTCCATCCCCAATGTCATTGTCTTGGACGAATATCTTGAGTCGATCAAACGCGCTGCCGAGCGGCATGCGTTTCCCAAGCCGGCCTCCGATGAATATCTGATTTCCAAGCAGGCGTGCAACTGGCTGGAAAATCAGGCACTGTCTCTTCCTAGGTCGATTATCAAGGATGGTAGAAAAATCCCAAATGAGGCGCAGCAAGAGCTTCTCCTCGTGATCCAGGCGATTCCGCGTCAAGGCCTACGGAAGGCAGCAGTGATCTTCAACAAGATGGTCTACGGCCAACCGTTCTCGGATACCTCGTTCGAACGTAAAGTCGATATGGCGTTCGTGACGGACTTCAAGAATCAGCTCGATTCGGTTCTCAGAGAAAAATTTGGTTTTGAACGACTTAACGAGCGCGTGGATGAACTCCGGGATCCGGTACCCATGCCGTCGGTACAGACTCTACAGAACAAACCGCACCTGTATCAGGCGGATGGAACGGACGATGAGCGGACTCGTTGGCTGGAAGCGCAGATTGAACTCCTACCTCCAGTTCCCAATGGGCTGCGCCAAAAATTGTCCCTCCTGACAACGGAACTAGGCAAAAGCGTCGCCGCCCAGAAAAAGCGCGCAGCTCTCGCAGACATCTATTACGAAATCTTAGCGGAACAACGACCGCTCACCGATGGAGATTTCGACACGATCGTCGCTCGGTTCGAGCAGTACCGGGCAAATCATGCCCGCTATTGGGATTCAACGTCGATTGATAAGTTCGTCAACACTGAATCAGCATTGAGCAAAATCAATCAACGGCGATTCTTCAATCCGTTGCACTGTGGTCCGGCCGTTGCGAGTGTGTTTCTAGAGTTGATGGGTCGTCCGCGTTCCCAGCAGGACATTGCCCGTTGGCTTGAGCTGCAGACGAAACAGCTGCCTGAACGTCACGAGGGTCCTGGAGAGCCATCGCTTGTCAAAGACCTGGCTGCTGAATGGAAGGGGGGAAGGCTCGAGTTTCCTCCGCTTTCAGGTGTTTATCCTGAGGACATGGTTCGAGTCTTACGGCGAGACGGGTTTGACCCCGTCATCGCAACCCCCTCCGAGTTTGATCGCGATCCTCGTAGGGATTGGCTCGCGCTGCTACTCGAGAATGTAAGTCCAAAAAATCCGGTGATTCTTGTCGTTGGCTCGCGCGGCAATCGACATTTTGTGCTGGCCACAGAGTGGAACCGTGACTCAGGGAGGGTGACCTACCTTGACCCACAGTTACCAGGCATTCCTGGATATACTCACGATATTTCCACGGATATTGCCGCCACCCGGAAAGGAAATTTCGTGGAGCAGCCATTTATGGCGCTTGAACTGACTACGCACCTTGCGATTGTGCCAAGAGCCAAAGCCGATGGTGATGCGGCGAGAATCGGCGGCTACGACGGGCCACTGCCGCGAGCCCGGGGACTAGCGGGATATTCATTCCCAGACATCCCCGCGGGGGCGGACCCGCGTGAAGTAGCATTTGCGTGGATGGAAGATTTGTTTCTGAACCTTCCCCAAAGGGTGATCCGTCCAACGACAGGAGAATTTATAGCGAACGAGCTTCGAACCAAGTATCTAAATGTGATCTACAATCTTCCCCAAGGTGACAAACGAGTCGCGGCCGAAATCGTATGGAAACGAATTCGTCAAACTGAGGCTGAGACCCTTGAAGAGGCTTTAGACCCAAAATTCTTAAAAAGGTTCGCGGATGCACTTGAGCGGAGAATTCCGGGTTTTCAGAACCCCAACAAGAGCCCTGCACCTTCTGAAGTTGCCCGCAAGGTTGAACCTGGGGAGAACCTGCGAAAACTGAGCATCGACGAGAAAGCCATTTGGGCGCCGCTGAGCGATGCAGATCTGAAGTTGATGCGGGAGTTCATTAAGCGGTATCGTAAGAGTCCCGATATGCATTTCCCGCTATCCTCGAGAGACATCAGCAGGTATTACAATGGCGAAGGCGATAGTGTAAGTCGCCGTATCGATTTACTTAATGCCAAACTGAAGAAGGGTTCGCTGAAGGCCGATGGTTCTGGTCCCACTGTGGTGATCGGCGAAATCGAGTACAACCCAGACGCCAATACGCCGAGCAAAATCGTCCGGAAGCACGCCAAAGAGACTCACCTAAAGACGAAGCATATCATGGGCAGCAATGGGGGTTTTTGGCGATTCAAACTCGATTCCGGTTTTTCGCTGCTGTCCCAGAAAGAACCACCTACACCGGAGCAAAATCCTGGTGGGGACTAGAGCCGCGAGAGCTTGACATCGACTAGGGTCGCGCGATCATTGCCGCGATGTGGAAGGGCTACTCGGCGCAAGACGCGGCGCAGCTGATTGGGCTGCCTGAATCCGCGGTGCAGGGGTGGCTGAGCGACGGGTTGGTTGGCGCGCCCGATGGGGATGCCCCGATTTCGTTTCGCGATCTGGCGGCGTTGCGGTCGGCCAAGGCGCTACTGGATGCCGGGGAATCGCTCGCGCGGGCGGGTCAGGAGTTGGCGCGTATGCGCACGCCGTCGCGGTGGGGTCTTGCGCGGCCTGGGCGCAAGGGGATGCGAAACAGCGCCCAGCTGTCGCTGCCGTTCTCGGTACCCCCAGCAGATAACGCCGTGCCGGCCGAAATCGTGGAGCTTCCTAGTTCTCCCTTGATACTGCTGTCGCACGTGCCGCCGGCGACTGCCGATCAGTGGCTGGCGCGTGCACAGGTGCTCGAATCGCGCGATGTCGCGGCTGCGATCGATGCATACCGCCGTTCGCTGCGGCTGCGGCCGGATTGCAGTGAGGCGTGGGTCAATCTTGGACGGCTGTTGGCGGAGTCGAGCGATCCGGATGCCGCGCGCGATTGCTTCAACCGCGCGCGGGAGCTCGATCCGGACGAGCCAGCTGTCTACTACAATCTAGGCGTGTTGGCCCAGGATGCGGGGCAGACGACTGAAGCGATCGACCTCTACCGCAAGTCGCTGGAGCTCGATGCGCAACTCGCAGAGGCGCACTACAATTTGGCCACGCTGTTTGACTCATCCGGCGATTCGCGCGCTGCCATTCGCCACATCAACGAATACCGTAAGTTGACGCGAACTCGCTGAGCGGTATCTGGTGACCGCGACCGGTGACCGTGACGGGTGACCGCGACCGGTGACCGTGACGGGTGACCGTGACTGGCTACCGGGTCCTGTGACCGCCAGTGGTTCCGCAGCTCTGCTTACTTTGTTGGGGTCGCGGAAGCGGCCGGAGGTGGCGGGGATGTTTTCGAATCGGCGGGCTTGGAATCAGCGGGCTTGTTGGGCTTTGCAGGTTGGGCAGCCGGTTTGGCATCAGGCTGTTTGGCAACGACGAGATCCTTCACGATCTTGTACGTTGCGCTTGGTACGATCTTCTTCGACAAAAGCTGGTCTTTCTTTGCGTACGGTCTGCCGGCGACAATCTTTTTGGCATAGGCGTCGCCGATTCCCGGGAGCGCCTTGAGTTGGTCTTCGGTCGCGGTGTTCAAGTCGACGGGCTCGGGTTTGGCTGCGGGCGCCGTAGCGGGTGGCGTAGGCGTTGACTTATTGTCTTTTCCAGGCTTCGGCGCCGGAGCAGCGGCAGAGGGCGGCGGTGTAGCTGGCGTTTGCGCCCACGCGAAGACCGATCCCAAAACCACTACACTAACAAACACCAGTCGCGAAACCATGGATTTGTTCATGCTTCGCAAACTAGCACTCATCCGGAAGTGGTTTCTAGTTCGCCGGTCCAATACAAGTAATCGCTCCACGCCTCTGGAATCGATCGCAATGAGATTCGGATTGCGACGGCGGGGACCCAGTTGGGCTGTGCTGGAGTGGCCAGGAGCTTCATGCTCGCTTCGCTCGGCGTGCGCCCGCCCTTTTTGCGGTTGCACAAGTAGCAGCAGGTGACGATGTTGGTCCATTCCGTGAGCCCGCCCTTCGAGCGCGGCACGACGTGGTCGTACGTAAGGTCTCGAATCGACGCCTTCTTGCCGCAGTACTGGCAGCGATAGTTGTCGCGGGCGTAAATGTTTACACGTGAGAACTTCACGGGACGCGCGTGGCGTCGGAATGCTCGCAACAGCCGCACCACCGCCGGGATTTTGATCACCATCGTAACGGAGCGGATGTCGCGGTCGTACTCCTCGAGCACCTCGACTTTGCCCAAAAATAACAGCGTAATCGCTCGCTGCCACGAGATGACCTTGATCGGCTCGAATCCCTGATTCAGGAGGAGTGTCTGATCCATCTCACTATGGAATGTAGCATCGCAGCGGCGGTGGGCGAAAATATGACATTTCGGTGTAATCTCATATATATGCCGACGGGGAGCTCAAAGTTGAGTTTGATAACGATTTTCAGAAATGGTACAAAGCCGAGGTGAGTCCAACGCTTGCAGAGGTCCCGCTGGGTTGCGCTGCGACCGTGCGTTCGATGGAGGGTCCGCGGGCGTTTCGGCGCCGACTGCTTGAATTGGGGCTGGTGCCTGGAACCGAAGTGCGGGTGGTGGCAGTTGCGCCCCTGGGGGATCCGCTTCAAATCTCGGTGCGGTACGGCCAGTGGTCGCTCCGCCGCAAAGAAGCGGCGCAGATCGCAGTCGATGCGATTGGCCCCGATGCCGGAGTACCCGTTGTCGGTCGCCGCTAGCGAATGTTCGCACTGCGAATCCGCCGATTCGGTGCCAGTGGCGAGTTCCGCCGGCCAGGCGACGCGTATCGCGCTTGCCGGAAATCCGAACGTTGGCAAGACGACCCTGTTTAACGCGATTACGGGATTGTCGGCGAAGGTATCGAACTATCCCGGCATTACGGTCGAACGCAGTGTTGGGACCATGATGTTGCCATCGGGGCCTGCGGAGCTAGCAGACCTTCCCGGCACGTATAGCCTCAACGCTCGAAGCGCGGAGGAGCAGCTTTCGCTGGACGCATTGCTAGGGTTGGGCGGTCAACCGGCGCCGGATGTTGTGATTGTATGTATCGACGCAACGCAGCTTGCGCGGTCGGCCTATCTGCTACTGCAGTGCCGCGAGTTAGGCGTGCGCGCGGTGGGGGCACTGACCATGGTCGACGAGGCCGGTGCCGCAACTCCGGATGCTCGGGCCTTAAGCGCGATCTTGGGAAGCGAGGTCGTTCCTGTCACTGCGCGCACCAAGCGCGGGCTCCCCGAGTTGGCCGCCGCAATCGATCGCGCGCGGTTCGAGGATCGCCGAGCGGTTTGGTGTTGGACGCCGACCCCAGGGCTGCGGGCACGTCTCGATGCAGTGGTCGCCGCGCTACCCGCTGAATGGCGCGCACAGGCGCGCTACGGCCGGGACCTGCCAAGCTCTGACGACGCGGTTGCGCTATGGGCGCTAACCTGTATCGACGGTAGCGCCGGCGAGGCAGATGAGCTCGTCGGCGTACCACCGGGACTCCGCGCGGCCGTGCTTGCCCAACCGCTCACGCGCGAGCTGGATGACGAAGCGGCACTGGCTCGGTGGGCTTGGCTCGATCGCGAGATCCCGCGTTTGCAGTCGGCGAAACCCGACCGCAGCGCGACTGAGCGAATCGATCGCGTACTGCTGCATCGCGCCGCCGGATTCGCGGTGTTCCTCGGCGTGATGGCGCTGCTGTTCATGGCGCTGTTCGCGTGGGCTGATCCCCTGATCGATGCGATCGACGGAGCCGTCAAAGCGCTTGGCGGCGGGGTGCGCGCGGCGCTCGGCGAGGGACTGATTACCGACTTTGTCGTCGACGGGGTAATCGCGGGAACAGGGGCTGTGTTGGTGTTTCTGCCCCAGATCTTGCTGCTGTTCTTGTTTTTGGGGCTGCTCGAAGATTGCGGCTACCTCGCGCGTGTTGCGTACCTCATGGATCGCGTCATGCGCTCGATGAATCTTCACGGTCGAGCGTTTGTTCCCATGCTGTTCGGCTTTGCCTGTGCGGTTCCGGCGGTCACGGCCACGCGCACGATGGAGCGCCGCCGCGATCGAATTCTTACGATGCTGGTTATCCCGTTGATGACCTGTTCGGCGCGATTGCCGGTGTACACGCTGGTGATCGGCGCGTTGCTTCCAGGTTCGCGCGCCACCCAAGCGCTTCTGATGGTGGCGATGTACGCGTTTAGCGTTTCAACCTCGCTGCTGGCAGCGTGGGTTCTATCGAAGACCGTGCAGCCCCTCAAAGCCAAGCGCCTGCCGTTTATTATCGAGTTACCTCCGTACCGTTGGCCCCGACTCCGCGATGTTCTCCGAATGATGTGGAGCAAGTCGTCCATGTTTCTGCGCGAGGCCGGAACCGTGATTCTGGTGTGCTCCATTGCGCTTTGGGCGCTGCTGTACTTTCCCCACAACGCCCCCGAAACGGTTCCGAGCCAGGCCGTTGAGGCTCATGGGGTTGCCGCCGCCCAAGCCGTCCAGCTCGAGAGCAGTTACGGGGGCCGGCTGGGGCGGGCACTCGAACCGGCGATTGAACCGATTGGCTTTGACTGGAAGATCGGAGTGGGACTCATCGGCGCGTTCGCTGCGCGCGAAGTATTCATATCGACACTCGGAATCGTGCACGCTGTTGGCGCTGACTCCGATGAACAGTCGCAGTCGCTGCGGCAGGCTTTGGCGGGGTCGTATTCGCCGCTTACGGGCCTTTCGCTTTTGGTGTTTTTCGCCCTGGCGATGCAGTGCATGAGCACGCTTGCGGTCGTCCGGAGAGAAACGGCGGCGTGGGGATGGCCCGCGTTTTTGTTTGGCTATATGACGGCGTTGGCGTGGACCGCGAGCCTGATTGTCTATCAGGGGGGGCGGCTACTTGGTTTTGGCTAAAACGGCTAAAAAAGGCTGCGCCAATTCCCACACGTGACCTCGGATGTGATTTGGTACCGCCCATGCTCGAAGAATTCAAAAAATTCATCTTCAAGGGAGATGTAGTTTCGCTCGCCACCGGCGTGATCATCGGCGCAGCCTTCGGCAAGATCGTCGCGGCGTTTACCGACGGCATTGTCAATCCCCTGTTATCGATGTTTGGCGGCGGCGGCAACGTCTCGCTCGGGTTCACTCTCGGCAAGACCCGCTTTGACCTGGGCATTATTATCAGCGCGGGCATCTCGTTTCTGATCACCTCGGCAGTCATTTTCTTCTTCCTGGTAAAACCAGCCCAGGCGATGATGGCCCGCATTAACAAAGCGGAAGCGCCACCACCCGCAGCTCCCCCGGAGGATGTGAAGTTGCTGACCGAGATTCGCGACCTGCTAAAGAAGTAGGTTCTTGTAACTCTTTGCCGCGGGTCGGAATATCAGGCTGTTGAGAGCAACGGCATGCGGATCTGCTTCGTTTGTCTTGGCAACATCTGCCGTTCTCCGACTGCCGAGGGAATCATGCGTCACCTCGTTGGCCAAGCGGGGTTGGGCGACCGAGTGCAAATCGACAGCGCCGGGACTGGTGCGTGGCACGTCGGTGAAGCACCTGATCCCCGATCGTGCGAGGCCGCCGAGAAGTACGGCTACGATTTAACTGACCTTCGCGCGCGCCAGTTTCATAAATCGGATCTCGAGCGCTTTGATCTTGTCGTCGCAATGGACCGCGCCAACTTGTCGGTGCTGCAACGTATGGCGGGTGAGCGGAGCACGCCGATCATCCGTCTGTTGCGTTCCTTTGATGCCACCGCTCCGGCTAGCGCAGAGGTGCCGGATCCGTACGGTGGCGAAGGCGATGATTTTGACCGGGTAGTTGAGATCTGTGAACGCGCCTGCCGAGGGCTGCTTGAGTACATTCGGGCCGGATCGTAGTGGATCGCGCTGAGCTCGCTTCTGCTCTGGGCGACAACGTCACCGCAATGACCCCGATTGCGGGTGGTGATATCAGTGCCGCATTTCGCGCTGAGTTAGCCGACGGTCGCGTCGCCTTCGTCAAGGTGCACGATGTTGCTCCACCGGGAATGTTCGCCGCCGAAGCATCCGGTCTGGAGTGGCTCCGACGCGGACCGCTGCGCGTACCGCGCGTACTTGCAACGGGCGACACATGGCTCGCGCTCGAATGGCTTGCGTTATCAGGGCGCCCGAATGTCGCTGAGCTAGGCCGCGGACTGGCGGCGTTGCACCGCCTTGGGGCGCCGGCATTCGGTTTCCGCGAGTCCAACTACCTGGCCACGCTATCGCAAGACAACTCTCCGGAGCCCGACTGGCCCACATTTTATGTGGAGCGCAGGCTGCGTCCTCTGATGCGACGCGCCAAGCTTGGACTCGACGCAAAACTCGATCAGCTGCTCTCGCGGCCTCAGCTGTTCGGCCCGCCCGAACCGCCCGCTCGGCTACACGGCGACCTATGGTGGGGCAATGTGGCTTCGTCAAATGGAGCGCCCGTGATCTTTGACCCGGCGGTGTACGGCGGACATCGCGAGATCGATCTCGCGATGCTGGCGCTGTTCGGCGATCTGCCCGATCCGCTCGTTTCCGCCTACAGTGAGATTTGGCCGCTGGACGCCGAGTGGCGCGATCGGATCGCACTCCATCAGCTGTATCCACTTGCGGCACACGCGTGCTTATTCGGCGGGGCGTACGGTTCTCGAGTCGCGGAGGTGCTGTCGCGGTACCTTGGCTAGCAACGTGTGGGCAAGTGCGTATAACTACGCTAAACTCTACGCATGGCACGCAGCTACACCATTGCCTCGGGTCAGAAGAACTTTCCGAAACTGGTTGCGCGCAGCGAAGCAAGCGACCCGATTCCGATCGAGCGTCACGGCCATACCGTTGCCTACGTGATTTCTAAAAAGCGCTTTGACACGGTGCTTGAAACGCTTGAACTTCTTGCAAACCCGGAGTTTGTAGCCACGTTGGCGGCGCATCGGCAAGGAAAACTGCGGTTCAGGCCGCTTCGAGGCGGCCGCGCTTGAAAGTTCTGATTTCTGAGCAGATCCAAGCAAAGCTCCGCATGCTCCACCCCGATCAGCGCAAGGCCGTCCGACGCGCGCTTTCCGGGTTGTCCAACGACGAGGGTGATCGCAAACAACTTGTCGGAGCCCTCGCCGACTACTATCGCCTGCGTATCGGGCGCTATCGAGTCGTCTACTGTTATCGTGAACGACACATCGAAGCGGTATTTCTCGAGGAGCGAAGCATCGTTTACGAACTATTTAGACCGTAGTTCCATCCAAGTCCTCCTTACCGGTGTGCAGCCAAGCCGCGGGTTCACTGCGCGACTTCGACGCGGTTGCGGCCGCGCTGCTTGGCGCCATACATGGCGGCGTCGGCTCGCGCAATCAGATCGCCCATTGTCTCATCGCCCCGCCATTGAGCGATTCCCACTGAGATCCGAATCAGGAGTGCGATGCCGTGCTCGACGTCGAACGCTCGCTCGCACACCCGCGTGCGCATGCGCTCGCCGATCTCCCACGCGCGGCCCGCGTCTGCTTTGGGCAAAACGACGAGGAACTCCTCGCCGCCGTAGCGAACGAGCAAGTCTCCTCCTCGGATTGCGGCCCGCAACCTCTGGGCGATTTCTGCAAGCACCACGTCGCCGACACCGTGGCCGTGCTGATCATTCACCGTCTTAAAGTGATCGACGTCGACCAAGGCGAGGGACAGTGTGCGGTCGCGATCGACGGCCGCCTGGATTTCAGCCGGTAGCCGCTGCTGTAAGAACTCTCGATTGTAAGCTCCCGTCAGTGGGTCGGTGACCGCCACGCGGTGCAGCCGCATGTTCTCGATATCGAGTGCAATGGTGGTGGAAACAAACCGAAGCAGTTCGAGGTCATCTGCCGCAAACGCGGCGCGCTGATCGGACGTTGCTGTGACCACACCGACCCGCTGGCCACGGGCGGTGAGTGGAACGCACAACATCGATGCGATTCTCGTCTGTGTTCCTGGCAGTTCCACGTAACGTGGATCGTTGGCAACATCGGTGATCAGCACGGGGTCACCACGTTCCACGACCCAGCCGGCCACTCCTTCGCCCACTGCGAAGGACAGCGAATGAACTCGCTCAGTTCGTAACCCGTATGCTGCCTTCGCGAGGAGCCGGCGCCGGTCGGCGTCGAGGAGCATCACCGAACAGGCCTTTGCGCCAACCATTTGGCAGATTAGCTCGGAGATGCGCGATAGCACTACGCCGGGTTCGAGGTCGGACCCGACCAGCTTGCCGATTTCAAACAGCACGGTAGGAAGTTTCGCGAGTTGCTGTGGCGTCATTTTGCGTAGCCGATATACGGAAGATTTCGAAATCGCTGCGCGAAGTCGAGTCCGTATCCGACGACGAACTTATTCTCGATCGTAAAGCCCAGATAGTCGATCGATACGGGACGCTGTTGTCGATCCGGTTTGTGCAACAGAGCCGCCAGTCGTAGCGAGGCTGGGTGGCGCGTCGCCAAATTTTCAATCAGGTAGTTCACTGTATGTCCGGTGTCGACAATGTCTTCCACCAAGATGACGTGTCGGTTCTCCAGAGGGCGCGATACGTCCTGCGTAATTTGTACGACTCCAGTCGACTTCGTCGCGTCGCCATAGGAGGACGTGCCGATGAAGTCGATATCAATGGGAAGCGCAATATGGCGCACGAGGTCGGCGAGAAAAATCACTGACCCCTTGAGGACGCCAATGACAACGATATCGGGCTTGCCTTGGTAATCAGAACTGATCTGAGCCCCTAGGTCGGCCACGCGCGACGCAATGGCACTTGCCGAAATAAGCTCCTCGAATGGTTGAGAATCGAAATTCCACGCGACGTCGGCCACCATGATAGCAATGTATACGGCAATGACCGCGTATTCACGCTACACTACAACAGATGGTCGCTCCCGGGCTCGATTCTGATCCGGCCCTTGCTACATTGCTCGGCGATTCGACGACCGAAGTCGACGTTACTCGCAAGAACCGGGTTTTTTGCAATAGAAACCTGCGCATGGACTCGATCGAGATGATCGGGTTCGACATGGACTACACGCTCGCGCTGTATCACCAAGATAAGCTCGAACAGCTTTCGATCCAGCTCACACTAGACAAACTATGTAGTCAACACGGTTACCCGGACGACATTCGCACGCTGGTATACGACTCAAAATGGGCCATTCGCGGACTCATGGTCGATCGCCATCTCGGCCATGTGTTCAAGATGGACCGCCACGCACATGTAGGTCGATGTTATCACGGGAAACGTCAACTGACTCCCGAGGAACGTAAGACTGCATATCGCAACGAGAAGATCAATCTATCCAGCGATCGCTTTGAGTGGATCGACACGTTGTTCGGTCTGCCGGAAGCCGTGATGTATACGACCATGGTCGATTGGTACGTGCGGTCGGGTACTCAGGTCGACTACGACAAACTGTTCGGCGACATTCGCACCGCCATCGATGAAGCGCATCGCGATGACACGCTCAAGTCAGTGATCAAATCCGACCTTCCGGCGTACATCGTGAAAGACGCTCTGCTCGGCGAAACATTGCACAAGTTTCGCTCCTCGGGGAAAAAGCTATTTCTACTAACCAACTCGCTCTACGACTACACCACCGCGGTGATGAGCTACTTACTCGATGGCGAGCGGAGCGCTTACCCATCCTGGCGCAACTACTTCGATATCGTGATCGTTGGCGGAGCTAAGCCAGCATTCTTCAACGAGCTGCGCCCGTTTGTCCAGATCGATCCGGCTTCGGGGCAAGCCGTAGCAACCAACGGTGAGATCAAGCAGCTGACTCGCGACAAAGTGTATCAGGGTGGCAATGTCGTCGGCTTCGAGTCGATGACCGGCATTCGCGGCGAACAAGTGCTGTACATCGGCGATCACATCTACGGCGACATACTGCGGCTGCGCAAACGGCACATGTGGCGCACTGCGATGGTACTGCAAGAGCTCGAACGCGAGATTTCGGTCAGCGATCTGCTCGAGGCGCAAATTCACGATCTCGGGCTGCTCGACCGGCGTCATCGCAATCTCGAGTCAGAGATCGATTACCAAGCGTTGCGGGTTAAAAAGATTCAGCGACTCGCGGAGGACACCGTTTCCGCTACCCCGCTGTATCAACGGCTCGAGCGTGAGCGGCGCAATGCGCGAGCGAACATCGATGCATTGCGCGATCGCGCGGCGCTGATGGAGACCGAAGTCGAAGCCCTCGAAGCGCGCATCGATCGCGCGTACAACCCCCATTGGGGCAGCTGCTTACGCGAAGGTAATGAGAATTCTCGATTCGGCGAACAGATCAACGACTACGCCGACCTGTATACGTCGAGAGTCTCCAACTTTAGTCCGTACTCGCCACTGCGTTACTTCCGCGCACCCCGCCGGCCCATGCCACACGAGATGTAGACGCAGGTTCCCCGTTTAGAGCGAAGTCCAGTCCTCGGTTCTAAGTCCCGGAATCCTATCGAAATCGACTTCGTCGATGTACTCACGGCCCTCGAAAAAAAAAATCCCGCCAACTCCCCATGGGTGTTGGCGGGTAGGGTAGGAGCAACAGGCTACAGGTTACTCGTAGTCGTGGCCGTGACCTTCGTGGCCACCGCCGCCCGCTGCTTTTTCGTCTTTCTTCGGCTTCTCAGCGATCAGTGTCTCGGTGGTGAGCATGAGACCCGATACGGAGGCCGCATTTTGCAGCGCAGTGCGGACGACCTTAGTTGGATCGATCACGCCAGCCTTGACGAGATCTTCGTACTCGAGCTTGGCCGCGTTGAAGCCGTAGCCGTCTTTGCCTTCTTTGACCTTCGACACGACGATTGACCCATCGACGCCGGCGTTGCCAGCGATCTGGCGCAGCGGCTCTTCGACTGCGCGGCGGATGATGTTGACGCCGTAGCGGCGGTCGTCATCGAACGAAAGCTTGTCGAGGGCCTTCGATGCGCGGAGTAGGGCAACTCCGCCGCCCGGGACAATGCCTTCCTCGACCGCAGCGCGAGTGGCGTACATCGCGTCTTCAACGCGCGCCTTCTTTTCCTTCATCTCTACCTCGGTCGCCGCACCAACGCGGATCACCGCGACGCCGCCAACGAGCTTGGCGAGGCGCTCTTGCAGCTTCTCGCGGTCGTAGTCGGACGTGGTGTCTTCGACTTCACGCCGGATCTGCTTAACGCGCGCTTCGATGGCGTCTTTCTTGCCGGCGCCCTCGATGATCGTGGTGTTGTCCTTGTCGATCTGCACCTTCTTGGCGCGGCCGAGGTCCTTGAGCTCAAGACCTTCGAGCTTGAGGCCGAGGTCCTCG
>CAYQQM010000107.1:0-14280 GCA_964419605.1 uncultured Kofleriaceae bacterium
AGCGCGCCCGGAGCGACCGACCGAGCCGTACCCGACGGTACGGCGACCGAGGGAGAGAGGACGCAAGCCGCGAGGTGCCCGGGATGCGAAGCCGCAGCCGATCAGCTTATTTAGGGACAGTGCCTAAGCTAGCCAGCGCGCCTTTCGCTTCCCCAGCGCGTGCGCTGGTGGGAAACTTGGCGACGAGCTCTTGCCACGACGTGCGGGCGCGATCCGGCATATCGACGGAAACATATGCGCGTCCGAGTAGCCACAGCGCTTCGACATCGTATCCCACGCCGCGGTAGCGATCGAGCAGCCGGCGCAGGCGCAGGACCGTTCCCATCGGCTTACCGCGCTTCCAGTAGTATTGCGCGACATACCACTCGTGATCGGCGAGACGCTTGCCGACGTCTACCAGAATTTTTTTCGCCGCATCGCGATACGGCGACTGTGGGTACTTGTCGAGAAAGCTCTTTAGTTCGGTCGAGGCATCTTCTGTTGCAGATTCATCCTTCTCGTGCGAGGGCGGAAACAGCCAGAAGTCGGTGGGCAGCTGGCGGTAATAGCCGTCGCCGATTCGGAACGACGCGTAACCGTTCGCGACCATTTCATGGGTTGGGTGGAATTTGATAAACAATCGGTAACCATCGATCGCTTCGACATAGCGCTCAGCCCCGAAATCGGCGTCCGCGATTCGCAGCTCTGCGAGCACCGCGAATTTTGAGTATGGAAATCTGCTCTTGATAAAGCTGAAGTACTTGGACGCGGCGATCCAGTCTTGGTTTTCGAGCTCCTTAACGCCCTTTTCGTAGTTTTTTTCTGCAGATACGGAGTACTCGACCGAACCGGTGCCTTTGGCGCCGCACCCGAGCGCTAGCGCGACCGATAGGAGTAGGAGGCGACTAAGAGTCATTGCGACCTTATAGCGCGTTTGCTGTATAAGGGGTCATGCGCTGGGTTTTGGGGGTCTGTCTTGTGGCTTGTTCGGGGGCTCGACCGCAGGTCGACGTGGGGCCTCCGCCGCCTCGTTCGACCCAGGGGCTGCTCTCGGGGCCGCTTTGCAACGGGGCGCAGTGCACGTGCCGTAATCTCGATGCTTCCGATGACGGAGGCGTTGAGGTTCCAACCGACCCGGCGCGCAAGCGGTTCGAGATTCGCCTCGCGTCGTCGCAGGGACTGTGGGCGACGCTGGGTGCCACGCGGTTGTACAAACCCGCGGACCAACCTGAGGCGTGCTTTTATATCGATCTACCCAGCGGTGAGATCCCCGTGGAGCTGCGGGCTTCGCATCCGGATGGGGCCAGGGGTCGGTGGGCGATTCGCGAGCTGGGCACCCAGACGCGCAGCTACTACGACACCCTTGTTTTTCAGTGCGGCGGGGCTGGCGCCTGCTCGACCGAGGAACTCCAGAGGGAAAAGCAGAAGCTCAGCGCGCTGCGGCAAGGTCTTCTAGATCCTTGCGGGTCGACGAAGATCAAGGCGATCTCGTGGTCGCACAGTCGCGCTCCAGACGGGATTCACCCTACCGACTTGGCGGTGACCCTGCGCCTCGACGTATACCGGTTTGCTCCCTCGAAACCCCACGGCGACGCAACGTGCGGGAAACGCGCGAGTGAGTCTCCGGGCGAGGGCGGATCGTAAGTACTCCCTCTGAGCCCGGTGTGCTATCAGTCCGGTCCACCGTGTATACGTACCCCGACTCCTACGATGTGATCGTTGTCGGCGCTGGCCACGCAGGCTGTGAGGCGGCACTGGCTGCGGCTCGGTTGGGCGCTCAGGTATTGGTGCTGACCGGCAGCCTCGAGATGGTGGCGCAGATGTCCTGTAACCCGGCGATCGGTGGGGTTGCGAAGGGCCATCTCGTGAAAGAGATCGACGCGCTGGGCGGAGAAATGGCGCGCGTCGCCGATGCGACCGGTATCCAATTTCGCCGGCTGAACGCCAGCAAGGGGCCCGCGGTACGCTCCACGCGTGCCCAGTCCGACAAGCGGCGCTATCGCGACGCGATGCGCATGCGACTCGAACAACAGGACCGCTTAGCGCTCCGGCAGGGGGAGGTCGCCAAGCTGCTGGTAGACGGTCGCCGTATCGTTGGCGTTGCGACGACGATGGGGATTAGCTACCGAAGTCGCACCGTGATTCTAACGACCGGAACATTTTTACGCGGCGCGATTTTCGTAGGTGAGGCGCGCGCAGCAGGTGGGCGTGCAGGGGAGGCGCCCGCGATGGGGCTATCGGCATCGCTTGCCGAGCTAGGGTTTCCGCTCGCGCGGCTCAAAACTGGCACGCCATGTCGGATCGATCGCAAGACCATCGATGTGGCCGGCCTCGAGCTGCAACCGGGCGACGATCCTCTGCCAACCTTCCGTTGGCGCGGCGATCCTCCGCCGTTGCCACAGCATGCGTGTTGGGTGACGTACACGAACGACCGAACTCACGCGATCATTCGCGGCGGCTTGCCGCGATCTCCGTTGTATCAACCGCGGAGCGATGAAGCAGGCGCAGGAGCGTCGTCGATTACGGGCGCGGGTCCGCGATATTGCCCGAGCATCGAGGACAAAGTCGTCCGGTTTGCGGACAAAGATCGCCATCAGATCTATCTGGAGCCCGAGGGAATCGACTCGGCTGAGGTCTATCCCAATGGCATTTCAACGTCCCTGCCGTATGATGTCCAGCTCGCTTTCTTGCGCACGATTCCCGGACTCGAGCGGGCCGAGATGACGCGTGCGGGGTACGCGGTCGAGTACGACTTCATCGATCCGCGCGAAGTACTGCCTACGTTAGAGACCCGGCGGGTCCGCGGCCTGTATCACGCGGGGCAGCTCAACGGTACGTCGGGCTACGAAGAGGCTGCGATCCAGGGCTTGCTGGCAGGGATTAACGCGGCGCTGTCTCTCGGATTTGGGCCTGGGTCGAGAGAACCACTGATTTTGCGCCGCGATCAGGCGTACGGAGGTGTTCTCGTCGACGACCTTGTGACGCGAGGCACGACTGAGCCCTACCGAATGTTAACGGCGCGGGCCGAATTTCGGCTGCTGCTGCGCGAAGACAATACGGTCGACCGCCTGCTGCCGGTGGGCCGCAACCTCGGTCTTGTGGACGACGATAGGTGGCGGTTGTTCGAGGCGTGGCGCGCCGCACTTGTCGCTGCGCATGAGCGAGCCGTACGGGCCAGCGTCCTCGGCAGCGACGCGGTGAACGCGGCGCTGGCGAAATTCGGCTCTGCTCCGATCGTCGGCCGTCGCGCAACCCTGGCGGAATTGTCCCGCAGGCCGGAGCTCGACTGGCGCGCGGTGGAAGAAGTCGCGGCCGCGGGTGGTGTTGCCCCAGCCCCGCACGGACCGGATCGAGCATCCGTCTTGGAGCGAGTCGAAATCGAACTCAAATACGAAGGCTATTTGCGCCGGCAGGAGTCAGAAGCCGAGCGCCTCGCGCGCGCCGATGGTGTTCGGGTTCCCGATGCGCTCGACTATCGGGCGATTCCCGGCTTGTCAAACGAGGTCGTGGAAAAGCTAGAAACGATTCGGCCACGCTCTCTCGGCCAGGCGTCCCGGATCAGCGGCGTGACCCCCGCTGCCATTGCGATCTTGATGACCCATATTGGCGTTTCGGTGCGCAAGGGCGCTGGGGAACGTTCGTCCCTATAGACCGCATCCCGGGGTTCGATCGACCTCGCCGACCGCGATTCCGGCGATTCCATGGCGATTTTCCACCGGAGCCGACTGCGTCGACTCGGTCCACGTGAGCCCGTCGCTGCTGGTGTAGAATTTTTGCTCCTCATACCCCAACAAGAAGCCGACGGCCGTTACGAACTGCCCGCTTGGCGTGCGCACCACGGGACCGACGCTAACTTTGGAGGTCATTTTGGTTTTCTGCCACGTTTGACCATCTGCACTGGTGTAGCGGTAAAATCCGTCGTCACCGGGGATTGCAGGGTCGCGGTCGTTGGCGTTGGTCCAAAACATGAACTGGTTGTCGGCCCAAATGCCGTTGGATGCGATGGCAGGAGTGACTCCATTCTTGATTGTCCAGGTCGCGCCTCCGTCGGTCGAACGACACACGGTTCCGAATTGGCTTAGCGTGATCAGGATCCCATTGCCGTAGACCGCCCCACCGCCCCAAGACACGCCCTGGGAACAGTCAATCGAAATGTTGGTTGGGGCGAGCCAGGTTTTCCCTTTGTCGGTGGTGTAGCGCGTTCCTGAATCGTGCAGGCTCAGAAAGCGGCCCGTATCGTAGCCGTAGTACGCTAGCGCGCGCACCCCGCCTACGTCGCCGTCTCGCGTCCACGAAACGCCGTCGTTCGAACTCAGCGATACGCCCTTGTACCCGGGGGGGACTGGGCTACTGACGGGCTCAGACGCCATGACAAATGTGCCCGACCCAAACCGAACGCCGCCAAACGTCGAGTAGCTGACGTCGTAGACCGCCTTCCAGTGCAGCGCATCGGTGGTCTGCAGTACGCGGCCGGGTTGGCCGAGCCCAAACACCGAGACAAACGCTCCGTTGCCGTAGGCGATGCCATGTGGCACCCCCGGGTCGTGGACGCAGTCACATTTTTCATGCGTTTCGCAAATCCCATTCTGATTCTTGAAGTTGCAGGAAGTCACGTCACAACGAACCGGCGCAGAGTTACCGCAAACGAGGTCGCTCGCCTCGGTGATCCACGACCGGTCGCGAATCCAGGTTTTGCCGTCGTCGCAGGAGATCGTGGTTCGGCCCATCGCGCCTTGCGCCACCACGACCGAAATCTTGCCAGGATTTAAAGAAGCGTCCGGCCCCGCGTCCGCTGTGCCGGGGGAGGGGCGATCGGCTGGCGTCCCTACGTGGCAGGCCAACATCCCGGTCAGCGCGAGCGCAAGCGCGCCTTCACATCGCTGCGGCATCGGGTCAGGTTCTCACCAGCGGGAGCTTTTCACTCATATCGTGGCCGGTGAAAAATTGTTTGTAGTGCTTCGCGTACGGTCCTCCGTACGCCTCAAAGTCGGGGTGAATCGATGGACAGCCGTATCCTGAGGCGGTCTTGAACGGGTTGAGCCAGCCGGCGCGCGGTTTGTTGAGCCGCTCGTAGTCAGCTGGAGTCATCCCCATGGCTTGCAGTACATTGGCGTATAGCTGGTTCATCGGGAAGCCGAAGCACGTCTGACCGATCTCGTCGTCGCGGCCTTCGGCGAGTGCGCGGTAGTCGGCGTACAGATCGGTCGCGAAAGCGCCGCCCGCGGATCCGAAGCCGATGACCGGAATATTTACAGTCGAGTGGCCCTGAAAGTTGTGTTCTTGGATCACGAGGATCACGGTGTTGTCGAGGAGAGTTGTGCCATCGGGCTGCACCACCTGATCGAGTTTCGTCGCCAGGTCGAGGCCCATTTCTCGCATCACCGCTTTGTTCTGGTCGAGGTGGGACGCGTACATCGACGGATTTGTGACCGAGCCATCGGCAGCAAATGCATCGTGCGACCAGGTGTGCCAGGTCCCGGGATCGGCATCGAGCAGGGCGCGCGCCCAACCCATAAATACCGAAGCGAGTCCACAGGACATAATGCTCACGATGACGTCGTTCATCGTGCGAAGGATTTGCGCTCGATCGATGAGGTTCTGCGGGGGCTGGGTTTGTTTGCAGCCACCGCTGATGATTTTCTTGACCCGGGCTTCTGCGGCTCCGAGCAATTCAATGTGGCTATCCAGGCGGCCGCGATCTTGGCTGCCCAGCCGCGGGTTATTGCGCACTGATTTGTAGTTGGCGAGAACGCGGTCGACCAACAGCGTTCTCGACGCAGCGGGTAGATTTACGTTGCCGAAATATTTTTCCCACAAGGCCGCCGGGTTCGTGAACCGACCGCTCGTCACCGAGCCATCGGCGCGGAAGGAGTTCGAGTATTCGAACGTGCTCTCCTTGGGTACGGCGCAGTATGCGACGACGTCCGACAACAGTCCTTTGGACCGGTAGAAGTCCGCGATCACGTGGTCAATGCTTGCCATCACGGGTACGTTGGCGGACGACTGACCCGTGTTGACGCTCTGCGCGCCGAACTGCGCGTTGTGATGGGCTGCGCCCATGCTGAGGTAGTCGAACCCCTGGAGCATGAACATCTTCTTCAGATACGGCGTATAGCTACCATCGATGATCTCCGACAGGGAGCCGCCGTTTGCCATCGCGGTCAGCGAGCCGCTGTGAATCGTGTACTTGCCGGGTAGCGCGACCTGGTTGAGGCCGGGGAGCAGCCCATTCACCGGTGCAGGCGTCTTGGGCATGAGCAACGATTTCGTCCCGTGGGTCGGAAAACGTCCGTTATAGGCGCCAATGCCCACGAAGTTCTTTGGACCCATTGACGCGGCGGCTTGCGCAGTCCTTGGCAGAAGCGATGGCAGGATCGGCAAGGCGAGGGCCGCTCCGGAGCCGCGAAGAAATTGTCGTCGGGAAAATTTCACCGGGAGCCTCCTACTTGACCTTGCGTTGGCGGAACGACTGCAAGAGCGCGGCCTGTCGCAGCATCTCTTTGATGGATTTGTCCTTTAGCGTGCTGGTGAGGGTCTGAAGTCCGATGGTGTCGGCATCGTCGACGAGTTTCTCCTTCACCCCATAGGCAAAGAAGCCTTTGGCCATACAGGCATGGGCATCGCCGGATTGCGCGATGAACGCGCCAAGCTCGATCGCATCTGCGACTGTTTGCGATTTGCCGCTGGGGAGCATCACCGTGACGGTGGAATTGATGTCGAGTTGAGACGCCACGGTGGCTGTCTGGCGGCCTTGAGCATCGGAGGCATTGGGACCGAACATCGTTTCTTTGGCGCGGAACCGACCCAGCGAATCGTAGTGCTCGGTGGCAAAACCGAGTGCGTTGAGCGTGGTGTGGCAACCTTGGCAGTCGACAGATGCCGTCGCCACCTCCGTCGACTGCCGTGTGGTCTTGTCCGGCACGTAAAGCACCGGCACGAGTTCAAGGTTTGGCGGCGGGGGAGGGGCTGCCATGCACAGGACATGCTCCTGAACCGCTTTGCCTTTTAGAATCGGACGGGTGAACTCGAAATTCGATGTGATCATCGCTGCGCGCGACAACAGGCCCGAGCGTTGGCCTTCAGGGAAGCGAACCAAACGTTCGGGACTGCCGTCCCATACGGGAACTCCGTAGATCTGCGCGAGCGCGGAGGTGCGGGCGAAGGAGTAGGGGCTGGTGAGGATGTCGTCGAGCTTTCCATCCGTCGTTATGGAGTAGTACGTGGCGAGATCAAGAACTTCCTGAATTTCATCTTGGACGTGGGTGCTTGGAACTTGCACGATTCCGCTGGTCTGCACGAGGTAGTAGCCAGCGACGGTATTGCCGGTGCTAACTGGGGTCACGGTGCGATCGAGCGCCAGCCACTCGCGGAAAAACTCAGTAATCCCCGCGTCAGCGCGCGGATCTTTGAGAACGTCTTCGACCAGAAGTCGTAGATTGTCGTCCACGGTGATGTCGGTGGTTTCGACTCGGTCGTAGAGAGCGTCGGTAGGAGGAGCCATCCAGAACAGGAACGTCACCTTCGATAGCAGTTCCCATTTCGACAAGCGGTAGATCGCGTCTTGGCCTTCAGTCCCCGACAGTGCTTCGCCTTCGTTGTCGAACCGATAGTAAAAATTGGGGTGGGCGATCATTCCGCCAAGCAACACGCCGAGAGGGTCCGGTCCGGCGGTAGCGACTGCGGACTTGTAAAACGCTTTAAAGTCATCGACTTCCGTTTGGGTTAGCGGACGCCGAAACGCTTTGCGTCCGTAGCGTTGAACGAAGGCGGTGAGGCAGCCATCGTCGTCGAGCGTCTTGCCGTTGCACATCGCGGTGAGGTCAGCCGCGTACGGCGCGATGTTGGCCATAATTGCCATGGCCAGGCCTTGTACCGCCTCGACGTGATCGGCTCCGAGCGACGTATCGTTCTGGGCGAAACCTTCGGCGGAGTCGATCGGAATGAGTTCGAGGCGCAGTTTCATCGAGGATAGGAGTTGGTCGCGCCGCGCGGCGGTGAGACCTGAGAAGAACTCCTTGACCGAATTCTGAACCTGGAGCCGGGACAGGCGCCGGATGAGAACGCCTCCGTTGTCCGGCGGCTCGCCGCCGGGCGGTGCGGCTCCTGATCCCACGGTACATCCGACCGCGAACAAAGCGATCGAGGAGTACAAGACCGCGCGTGTATTCATAGGTTGCCTTCGATCCACAGAGGTCGGCGTTCTATGCAAATATCGCGCTCAGTTGGGGTGGGGGCTCACTCCCGTGAGCCAAGAGCGTGTGATGCAGTTCGCAAACTGAATGCCCGACATTTTGTGGGCTATTGCCCCCAGTCATCGCCCCCAACAGACAATCGTTGCGAACCTACACCACGAGGTTCTTGAACCGGCGCAAGTACTCGATGAACGAGGGTGCAATCGCCAGCTCACCCAGTTCGGCGGGTGTCAGCGGTGGGCGGCGCGGCGTCCAGCCCGGCTTGACGAGCTTAGGCCAGTCCGGGTTGATGATTGCGGCCCGTGCGATGGCGATCATGTCCGCGCCGCGGTCCATCGCCGCCGCCGCATCTTCGTAGCTCCAAATGTTTCCGCACGCGATGACTGGAACCTCGGTGGCAAGTGCGTCGCGCAGTAGTGGAATCGGGTGCTTATCGGCATACTTTTTGGTGTTGTGCTCGGCGCGCCACAGCGACGCGTGAATGAAGTCGGCGCCGTCTGCGACCAGCCATTGTGCGATCTGGATGCTCTCGTCGAGATCGAGGCCTGTCGCGTGTCCGCCGTGTTCCAGCGATAGCCGTACCCCGATCGCGAACGTGGGACCGGTAGCAGCCCGCGTAGCGCGCAGCACTTCGCGCACGAGTCGAGCGCGATGGTCGAGTGATCCGCCCCAGGCGTCGGTGCGCTGGTTCGTCGTCGCCGAGATGAACTGCGTTAGCAGGTAGCCGTGTGCGGCGTGAATCTCCACTCCGTCGAATCCGGCTTTCTGGGCACGTTGGGCAGAGGTCGCGAACGCCGCGATGACCCGCGCGATGTCTTGCTCGGTAGCCGCGCGCGGTATTTCGAAGTTGGGCGATTCCTCCCGCCACGTGCTTGCGCTCCAAACTTGTTCGCCAGTGAGTTTGCTCGATGCGCGTACCCCGCCGTGAAACAACTGCACAAACGCGGTGGCGCCGCCTTGCCTGATTCGAGCCGCCAATCGCGTCAATCCCGGCAGCTGGTCATCGCGATCGATGCCGAGTTCCCCCTCCCACGCTTTGCCATCGAGGGTTACGTTGGCCGCACACGTCGCCATCATTCCGTAACCGCCATCGGCGCGGCGGCCGAGCCAACGCAACTCATCGTCCCCGAGTCGTCCGTCGGAAAGCGATTGGCCGTTGGTCATGGCGGCCAATGCGATGCGGTTGGGCACCACGAGGCCGGAGCGCAGTGTCAGAGGCTGATGCAGCATATTTCCATTCTAGCTTCAATGTCCGTCTACAATCTGCTTTCGCTGGCCAATGACGGTGAGGTAGGGTCGGCGCCATCATGAACGTGCGCGGACTTGTAATCGCGTCGCTTGGGGTCGCATTGTCGCGGCCCGCACTTGGCGGCGGATTTTTCATCCCCGGTCAGGGCCCGATCTCAACCGCGAGAGGCGGGACTGCCGTCGCGTCCGCCCAAGACGGCGAGGCGATTAGCATGAACCCTGCCGGAATCGCGCATACCACGGGTACGGTGGTTCAGATCGGCATTGTGGGCGTCGACTACTCGATGTCGTTTACCCGGGCGGGCTCCTACGACCCGATCGCGGGGGAAGCGGTGTCGTACGCGGGTCAGTCCTATCCGACCATTTCGAACACGTCCAAACCACTGTACGGCATTGGTTCGTACCAGCCGCTGCCAGTCATCGCTGTGGTGTCCGATCTGGGTAACCGAATTCCCGGGTTGCGAGCCGGGCTTGCCATTTTTCCACCGCAATCGTACCCGTTTCGAAACATGAACACCGTGAACGGCAAGCCGTACTTCACCGTCGGCTCGAACGGTGGGTACACCTTTCCCAGTAGCGGCGATGCTCCGCCTCCGAGTCGATACGATGCGATTTATCAAGACGCGCAAGTTATCTTGCCGAGCCTAGCGGTGGCGTATCGCGCGCTGCCCCAGCTGGATATTGGAGCACGTGTGTCGACTGGATTCGCCGGAATCAAAGCGGCAGCGGCGCTTTGGGGGCAAACGAATTATGAAGAGTGGATCAAAGCCGACGGGCTCCTCACGGTCGACGCAAAGGATAATTTCGTATTCACCTACGGTCTCGGAGCACTGTACCGGCCTACGCCTTCGATCGAGATCGGCGCAAACTTCAACGGGCCGATGCACGTTAACGCGCGCGGCGACGCGTACGCAGCGACGGGGGCCGAGGTCAAGGTGGCCGGCATGGGAGTAGAAGTTGGGCCGATCGAGGACGCGTTAGCCAAGTGCGCCAAAGGAGGGACCGCAGATACGCTCAAAGCTTGTATCGATATACAGTTGCCGATTTCGGCGCAGGTGGGTGGGCGATACAAGTTTATCGATGCAGCTAGTCGGTTTCGCGGCGACGTCGAGCTCAACCTCGGCTGGGAACACTGGGGCGCGAAGTGCGACTACGCGAAAGATCCAACGTGTCTCGATCCGAGCGATTTTCGGTTGCGTGTAGATGCTCGGGCGAGTGTCATCGGCAACCCGGACTTGAGCGTGCCACTTTCTGAAGTCCGACTGCCGCACGGACTGCGCGATACATACTCCGCGCGGCTAGGCGGCAGTTACGTTGTTCCGCTCGCTGGGGATGCGGTGGTGATTCGGGGCGGGGTGGGCTACGACACGGCTGCCGCAAAGAAAGGCTGGGAGCGCGTCGATCTCGATGGGGCAGCGCGCCTGACGCTGGCGGCAGGAGGGTCGTACAAGCTAGCGACGTGGTCGATCGATGCAGGGTTTGGCGTCATTCTCGAGGGAACCCGCACCGCCAACCGCAACTGCAATCCGACAACTGGGCAGCAAGGATGTGCTGGAGCTGGTTCGGATGCGCCGCTGGACGACCGGCAGGGCCCCGATCCCATCAACCCGGTGTTCGTGCCGATTCAGCAAGTGGAAAATCCCGTGAATCAAGGCACGATGAGCTCTCACTACCTCATGTGGATGATCGGTGCATCCCATCGGTTTTAATCGCACGCGATCATAGGCTCGACATGTCCACACTCTCGTTTGACCAATTTACCGGCACGGCGACGTACATCGCATCGGAGGATCTCCGCAGTGCGGTCAATGTTGCGATCGCGCTCGGGCGTCCGCTGCTCGTGCGAGGCGAACCGGGGACGGGTAAGACTTTGCTCGCGGAGAATCTTGCTTCTGCGCTAGGCGCTCCACTGCTGCGCTGGCACGTGAAATCGACGACGAAGGCAAAGGACGGACTCTACGTCTACGACACGGTTGCCCGGCTGCATGATTCGCGTTTCGGCGGCGATGTCGCTAACATCGCAAAGTACATCAAGCTGGGTCCGCTTGGCGAAGCACTGGCCGCATCCGACGCCGTCGCGTCCGAGCCGAGTTCGGAAGGGAAGAGTCGCCGCGTGGTGTTGCTTATCGACGAAATCGACAAAGCGGACATCGAATTTCCCAACGACTTGCTTCTCGAGTTGGATCGAATGCGGTTTCGCATTGACGAAACCGGCCGAGAGGTTGTCGCGTCGGAGCGTCCGGTGGTTGTCATTACGTCGAACAACGAAAAAGAACTTCCCGATGCATTTTTGCGACGCTGCGTGTTCCACTACATCCAATTCCCCGATCGGACTTTGATGGCCGAAATCGTTCGGGTTCACCACCCGGATTTGACCGACCACGTGCTCGACCACGCGCTCGACGTTTTTTTCTCGTTGCGGATGACGCCGCGGCTGCGCAAGAAGCCATCAACCTCCGAGCTGATCGACTGGATCTGCGCCCTCAAGAAAGCGAATGTGGATTTGTCAAAGATTGGGCACGGAATCCCATTCCTCGGAGCCCTGCTGAAGACCGAAGCCGACCTCGATTTGGTGCGCAATCGGGCCCGCGCCTAGCACGCACGAGTACGCTGATCAGCCGATCCACGACGATGCTATAGCTGCTGCGCCAGGTAGTTCTGCTCGCCCACTTGCTTAATCAGCTCCAGTTGGCTCTCCAGCCAATCGGTGTGTGTTTCTTCCCCCACCAGAATTCGGCGCATCAGGTCTTCGGAGCCGTTGTCGCCTGCGCTGCGAGCTGCCTCGATGCCGTCGTTGAGGAACTTGATTGCCGCATGTTCGAGTTGCAGGTCGCTAGTCAGTTGCTCCTTGACGGTTTCTCCGACGTGGAGCTTGTTGTAGCGCTGAAGGTTGGGGATTCCCTCCAAGTACAAAATGCGGGTAATTACCTCGTCGGCGTGCTTCATCTCATCGATCGACTCGAGCCGGATCTTTGCCGCGAGGCGGTTGAACCCCCAGTTCGCGCACATTTTGCTGTGGACGAAGTACTGGTTGATCGCGGTAAGTTCGTTGGTAAGGAGATCGTTTAGAATTCGCAGTACGTTGTCGTTGCCCTTCATGCAGCCTCTCGCCGTTTGAGCCGGCGGAGAGAACCTACCGAGACCAACGCGCCGCTACAATGGCTGGTCAGACGATTGCCGAGCGGGATCGTGTCCGTAGCTGGTACGGGAGCGGCTAAGATGCGCTCAGCGATCTCCCTGTGGCACGCACCGCAACCGAGTCCGGCGCCGCAGCTGCGGCCCACCGCTTCGATGCTGGTTGCGCCCTCGGCGATCGCTCGCGTCACGTCTCGCTCGCTAACACCGCGACACAAGCACACGATCATCTTGAAATTGATAATACCTTTCAAAAATGGCCGAGACAAGGAGGATGTGATTTAGCCAAATTGCTGAGTGGTTATCGATAGATCAGGCGCACGGCATCGATGATGACGGAAGCTGACATCGCGGTACTAAGGTAGAGTTCGGGGGTGCTGATCGACTTCCTATATGAGCTCCGGGCGAGAAAGGTTCCGGTTTCGACGCACGAGTGGCTTGCGCTTATGGAGGCGATGGCGAAAGGGCTTCACGATTCGTCACTCGACGGATTTTACCGGTTGTGCCGCACGATCTGCGTAAAGGACGTGGCCCTGTACGACGCTTACGACGAAGCATTTTTGGCCTACTTCAAGGATGTTCACATCGAGGCGCATCAAATCGCAAACCAACTGCTCGAATGGCTACGGGATCCCGCGGCACTGGACCAGCTCACAGCGGAACAGCGCCGCGAACTGCGCGAACTCGATCTCGATCAACTTCGGCAGTTGTTTGAGCAGCGCCTCCGAGAGCAGACCGAGCGGCACGACCGCGGCAATCGCTGGATTGGGACAGGTGGAACTTCGCCGCTCGGCACTGGCGGGACGCATCCGACTGGAATGAGGGTCGGAGCGGGCGGAGGGCGCGGTGCAATGGCCGTTGCAAATCGCCGGGCGTTTAAGGAATACCGCCGCGACGTCGTCCTAGACGTGCGGCAGATCGATCTCGCGTTGCGCGGGTTGCGCAAGCTAGGGCGCGAGGGTGCCGCAGAGGAGCTCGATCTGGAGGCCACGATCGATGAGACCTGCAAGAATGCCGGCGATATCGAAGTCGTGTTCCGGTCGCCGCGCCGCAATCGCGTCAAGGTCGTTTTGCTGATGGATGTTGGCGGCTCCATGGATCCGCATGCGGATTTGGTGAGTCGGTTGTTCACCGCGGCCTCGCGGACCGGACGGTTCGCAAAGTTCCGGAGCTACTACTTCCACAATTGCGTGTATCAGTCGGTGTACGTCGATGCGCAGTTGCGAACGGCAGTTCCGGTTGCCGAACTGCTGGCGAACAGCGACCGAGATGAAAAGTTAGTGGTTGTCGGGGATGCGCTGATGCACCCGGCGGAGCTGCTCGACACCAGCGGTATCGGGGGCATGAATCGCTCGTTTATCAAAACATCGGGTGTCGAGTGGCTGCGTCGGCTCGCGCAGCGCTTTCACAGCGCAGCATGGTTGAACCCGGAACCACTCCGGTATTGGTCGGGCACCACCATCGAGGTGATCGCGAGCATTTTGCCGATGTGGGAGCTGTCACTCGATGGCATCGAACGCGCAGTGCGATACCTCGTCCACGGCGGCGAGAAGCCAAAGGTTGGCGATCCGCTGCGATGGTTCACGTCGAGCTCCGACTAGTACCTCATGTCAGTGGTTTGGCAGGTTCCGGTCGCCGAGGCGAGCCGAGCGCGAGGCTTGCGGAGTAAGCGCTACTGGCGGTCTCATGATCCTACACATCTTGTCCTATCATGGCGGGTCGCTAT
>CAYQQM010000108.1:0-14217 GCA_964419605.1 uncultured Kofleriaceae bacterium
CTCGGCGCGGCTCAGCGACCGGGGTGGTCACCAACTTACGGGGAACTGTACTTAGCCCTGTGCCACAATTTGGACAGTAACTGGCTTCGGCGCCGACTTCGGCTCCACACACCCGGCACGCGCTCACGTGGTGTGGCTCATGGTACTAGGGGGAAGGTTATGCGACTGCGCGCAAGCTCGCGGCGACGTGGGGGGCAAGCATGGCTAGAATAAACCCGAATGCGCGTTCGCTGCGAACGATAAACGGCTCCGAAGGCAGTCCCAGATTTCCATTCATTTCGGTGGCATCGAGGCAGCCAAGCAGCACCGACCAAGCCAAATCGGCAATTTCTCGCGCATTGACCTGCCGGTAGACATTGGCGTGAATCCCATCTGCCACGCATGCGCCAAAGTGATCCTGGATTCGAGCGATTCCCGCCGAAACAGCGCTAGCAACTTCGTCGGAAAGTTGAGAGCGCACCGCTGGCTGCGCCAGCAATCGCAGGATGCGGGGACCTTCTACGTCGCGCTCGGCCCACTGCACTGCCAGCCGCCACGTTTCGGCCAACCGCTGGTCCACGCCGGTGCGTTCGCGCAACTCGCCCATTTCTGCGTCCAGCCGAGCCAGGGCATCTTCGATAAGGGACGCGTAGAGATCTTCTTTTGAGCGAAAATACAGATAGATAGCTCCGACAGAAAGGTGCGAGGCGCGGGCGATCAGCTCGATCGACGCCTTGCCATAGCCCCGCTCCACAAACACCGCCCGCGCCGCTTCTTGGATGTGGCGACGCTTCGCCTGCCGGTCCTGTGTTTTACGTCCCTGAGCCATGAGGGCGGTTTACTAACCGGAACGCAAGAGGTCAACAGCTTTTTCTGAGGGGGCCTAGGCCGGAACCGTCGATGTGACGCAGGTCATGGTCGGGTCAGAGATCCGCCACCTCGAAGTGCAGGTTGCGCTGGACGACCACCGCCCGGTGCGCGGGATTCGCGCGCGAACCGCAGATCGCCGCGACCCAACGGTACGCGATCGGCTTGCCAAGGCGACACCGGCGGTCATTTCTATAAAATCTGCTTATTTTCTAGATACTTGTATGGTTCCGTAGTACAGTAATGCGTGTTCCCGCTTAGCAAGGATCTCCAGGAATTCTTGTTGTTGCTCAACGCGCATCAGGTAAATTACATGGTGGTGGGGGGACACGCCATGGCGGTGCATGGAGTGCCGCGGTACACGAAAGACCTCGATATTTGGGTCGAGCGCTCGCCTGAAAACGCTAGTCGCATTTTGACGGCACTGGCCGAGTTTGGTTTTTCTGAAGTCGGGATCACACCGACCGACCTCATCGCACCAGACATGGTGATTCAGCTTGGCTATGAGCCGAATCGCATCGATCTGCTGACCGACATATCTGGAGTTCGGTTCGTGGACGCGA
The DNA here is from genome assembly GCA_964419605.1 of uncultured Kofleriaceae bacterium. Taxonomy (GTDB): domain Bacteria; phylum Myxococcota_A; class Polyangia; order Haliangiales; family Haliangiaceae; genus JABFXX01. The sequence continues at coordinate 1,410 of CAYQQM010000108.1, forward strand.
AGCCAGACGTACTTTTGGTTGAGATTTCAGGCGTCAGGGTTCGGGCGATAGGAAAGCGCCACTTAAGGGAGAACAAGCTTGCGAGTGCACGGCCGCGCGATCTGATTGATGCGCAGGAGCTAGAAGAGAAATGACCCGAACCATCGCCAAAGTAGCGCGCGTCAGGCACCGCACCAAAGTAGACGAGGACGCCGAGCGTAAGATCTATTGGGCGACGCGAAGCCCCCAAGAGCGCTTCTTGGCAGTTGAAGAACTTCGCGGTGTATTGGTGCCTTTGATCCGCGTCCTCAACCTGCGCACATTAGGCAGCGCGCCCATTGGGCCAGCGCAATAGAAGCCAGGACTTTACGGCAGGGTCACCGATCGTTATTGGCAGCCGAATAGTCGGTCTTGTTCTCCTGTGCAGCTGACGCACTGCCTCGAGGAGGACACGTCGTTGAGACAGAACGCCGGCCGGGCGGAGCTTTGTCAATCGCCTCAATTTGCGCCTCTTTTCGAGGTATTATGATGCCTTCAGGAAGGTTCAAGCGACTACCGAGAACGAGGCGTCCTCGGCGGCTCTCTGCGATTTGCGGATTGGAACGACTACTCTTTAAAATGCGGTCGAATGTCGGGCGCAAATGGGCCGAGCGGTTGCGATTTTGCGCGGTTAGCATTAGTACGAAACACCTCCCCCAGGCGTCCTTGGCTGAGCAGGGCGTGGCTTTCATCCCGCGTGGCGAATCGAATTGCCTTGCGTGGGGTCGCCGCTGACCTCAAGATGCGGGGAATGGCGAATCCTCAGTTCAATGCACTTCGGGCCCAACCGGTCCAACACCGCGAAGAGCCCGCCGTCCCGGCGGCCGGTCTCCACTCTGATGACATCGCGAGTGGCGATAGAAATCCGGCGTCCCACTGCTTATTGCAGCTCCGGAGCAGCGATGGAAGTTTTGACCGCGCACTGTTACACAAGGTTTCGGAGAGTTCCGGCGATCGAGTAGAAGCCGCTGCCTTCAACAGACTATGCACGTACGCCAAAACGATTCCTGACTTGGGCGAAAGAAAATTTAATTCCCGCGACGAACTCGCGAAATTTTTTGTAGCGGCTGTGAAATTTGCTGAAGGGGGACCCCGTATCTCGCCAGAAGGGGGACCCCGTATCTCGCCAGAAGAAGCTGCCCTCGTAGAGCGACTCGGTGCTGGCATGCTCATGGCGTGGCTGGAGGGCGCTATGGCGGCGAGCAAATTTACGGTAACCCCAGTACCGCGGCAGCAATTTCTCGCTGAAAAAAGCGACGCAGGTTTCGAACTAATGGATCTCAGTGAGAAGGCGCCCTTCCCGGGTAAGAGACTGCTTGAATTCGTGACGCAACCAAAGTTTGCTCCAGCGGCAATACGCGCGCTTCGGGGCGAGTAGACGGCTGTCGATGCGGAGGATCAGATCCAAAAGAACGGATGGGTAACCCAGGTCGGGCAGGGCGCGACCTGCATGGTTTTTCCCAAGCCTAATCGTCGAGTACAACGGTTTTGCCGAGCACAGCGTGTGCGAGACATCATGGATGGCTTCCCGCTGACGGTGTGGTAGTTGATGGCCGAAGGGCGGCCGTTCCCCGAGGTGCTGACGACAAATCGATACATGCGGACTACCGGTCTGCTGGCCCTGTGTCGCGTTTGGATGATCGCGGTAATACCGACGACGATCGGTCACGTCTTGCGACGCATCGGCGAGATCTTCAGCGAACGTCGGACAGCCGTGCTGGTCGGCCACAATGCGCAGCACCGGTCGCTCGCTGGCCAGCCGAAGGATGGTTTGCACGAAGCTCGGGCCCTTGGCGGCAAATAGCCACGAGGTGCGCACCGCGGTGCCGCCCGCCGCATGCGCCTGCGCTTCGCCCTCGGCTCGTAGGGGGCTGACATTGACGTGAGGACATGCCGCAGGAAGATCTGGCGTTTTCGAAGTCAGACGGGTTAGACAATGAAGCCGAGTCAAATTCCGGCTGACTCGAGGTTCCGCGCGCCTGCAATGCGTCGAGGAACGCTGAGCGAAGAGCACAAGCCGCATATTAATGCCGTATGTGTTACACAATCGGCAGTATTATGCGTAAACTGTAGTCGTGTACGCGCGACTGCTCGACCTTCGCTCCCTTGTCGACAAGAAGAGCCACTTCTTGTTGTTCGGTCCGCGGGGTACAGGAAAAAGCTGGCTCATCCGCCACCAACTTCCTAAGGCTCAAATCTTCGACCTCCTCGACGACGATGTCTACACCCGGCTGTTGCGCCGACCCCGGCGACTCGGTGACGAAATCGAGAGCGATCTGGTCGTCATCGATGAGGTTCAAAAGGCACCGCGCCTCCTCGATGAAGTACACAGACTCATCGAGACGAAACGCACCCGGTTCCTACTCACTGGGTCGAGCGCCCGAAAACTCAAGCGGGGGGGCGCCAATCTCCTCGCCGGGCGGGCGCGAAGCCGCTCGCTGTTCCCGCTTACCATGGCTGAGCTTAGCGACTTCGACCTCGTCAAATACCTCAATCGAGGTGGATTGCCTGCCATCTACACGTCCGACGACTACCTGGTCGACCTCAAGGACTACGTAAATCTGTACCTCAAGGAGGAAGTTCAAGCCGAGGCGCTCGTGCGCCGCGTCGATCACTTCGCCCGGTTTTTGGACGTCGTCGGCGCCGCGTCCGGTCAGGAGCTCAACATCGAGGCGATCGGACGCGATGCGGCGGTTCCTCCGCGAACCGTTGCGAACTATATCGAAGTTCTAAAAGACACCCTGTTGGCATTTGAACTGCCGCCGTTTTCCAAAACCAAGAAACGAAAAGTGTCCTCAAAAAGCAAGATCTATCTGTTCGACGTCGGTGTGGCGAACTTCATGGCCGGCCGACACATCGTGTCCGAGCACGGCGAAAGTTTCGGCGCCGCTTTTGAGCACTTCATTTTACAGGAAGTTCGGGCGCGCTTGTCGTACGCGGGAATCGATTGGCCCATGCAGTATTGGCGTACACAGCGCGGTGAATTTGAGGTCGATTGCGTACTGGGCCAAGAGATGGCCATTGAGATCAAAGCGACTTCCTCCGTACATGCGCGCGATCTCAAGGGTCTAATTGCTCTCCGGAGCGAGGGACACATCAAGCAATACTTCTTGGTATCGCGTGACCCGGTCCAACGTACCGTCGATGGCATCGACGTCATGCCGTGGACGATGTTCCTCTCGTCCGCGCTATCTCAGAAATCCAACCATGTTCGCCCCGCTTAGAGCGTACTTCGGGAGCTTGTCGCATCCGATGATTTAATCGACGTAGAGCTGCCTGGGAGTCGTCCGCACAATAGTTGCTACCGCCGTCGGTGTGATGGACGAGTGCCGAACCCGGCACACGAGATGATCCGGCGCGCTCAAGCCCCCCCCTCTTCCAGCTCGACGAGCGCCTTACTCCCTCGTAGTCAGCCAGTCGTCGCCGGGCATCATGCGCTTCATGAACTCGTCGAACATGGGTACGGTGAACGCCGTGTCGCCGTGATTTGGACTCCAAATCATTCCTTTGCCAATCAAGGAATTCCGAAGTGGCGCAAGGCTCGTGACCGCTCTGCCAAGTGTGTCTGCAATGTCGCCTGATCGATGTGGCCCTGGGCCGAGTTCTGCCATTGCGCGGCAATAGCGTTTCTCCATCGGGGTCAGTCGATCGAAGCGAACGCGGAAGAAGCTTGCATCAAGTGCCGCGATCGCTTGCTGCGACGCAGCCTCTACGTCCTCTTCTTTGATCGGACTGGCGCTGGCAGTGTCCCACGCGTGTTTGCCCCATTCCTGTAGAAAGTAAGGATAGCCTCGGGTTCTCGAAATGATTGCCTCGACTGCGCCGGGCGCGTACTCGACCTGGAGCTCCTTGGCCGGCTTCACGATTGCCTGCACGGCCGCATCTTTGGGCAGAGGTCCAACTTCGGGGTAGTCGAACAATCGCTCTGCGTAGGACTTCGCCTTGCCAGCTCGACCTCGCAGCTGTGGAAGGCCAGCACCAACGACGCAAACCGGCAGTTTCTGCTGGCTGCAGCGATGTAGCGCGCTGATGAATGCTGCGAGTTGTTCTTCGTCAACGTACTGTAGTTCGTCGATGAAAATCGCGAGAGCAGTCCCCGCTTCCTTTGCAGCTCGCGCGACGGCTTCTAGCAGCGACGTCAGATCCAGTTCCAGGTCGCCGTTGTCCGCAAGGCCTGGTTCGGGTTCCAAGTCGATCCCTACTTCGATATCACCGAATTTCGCCTTCAAGGCTTTTGCGAAGCCTGCGAGTCCGCGCAGAGCACGCTGCGCGAGAGCCTTCGCTTTTTCGACCTTGCTCAGGCGAAGCAGCGCGACCCGAAGTTGTGGCGCGAGCATGGCTGGGAGTGTGCGGTCCTCCGAGGCCTCAAGTCGCACGGTGTGAGTTCCTCGAGCTTCGGCATCGTCTCGCATCCGATCGAGAAGAACGGTCTTGCCAACTCCCCGGAGACCAACCATCAATAGGCTTTTAGCCGGATTTCCCTTCCGTAACCTTTCCAAAGAAATTCTTACGATTTCAATTAGATCGTCGCGTCCAGCCAACTCTGGCGGTGGTGTTCCAGCGCCGGGTGCGTAGGGGTTATCGACTGGGTTCACCTCCGTTTTATAGCAAGTTTATCAGATTTATGAAAACTACATAAGATTGATAATTACCCTATAGATAGTGATCGGCAGAGACGCGCGCTGCGCGCGTAGTGTCATCGGCCCCATTGCGCCATTATGCCGCAAATCGAATTTGTTGCGCCAGAATATTTGTGTTGTAAATCATATAGTTGCTTTGATTTTGGCGCGACAAACGCGATGCGCCAAAACCAGCCGCGGAAGGTGCGCAGATCATGCTTAGAACTGGTCGCGAGATAGCGAGCGGTCGATCTTGGCTGAAACTGGAGCTGGCGAAGTGGGGCAGATTTTTCTGAAGGGGGCTGGGCCGGTTGGCCTATGAGCCGAATCGCATCGATCTGCTGACCGACATATCTGGAGTTCGGTTCGTGGACGCGAAGCCAGACGTACTTTTGGTTGAGATTTCAGGCGTCAGGGTTCGGGCGATAGGAAAGCGCCACTTAAGGGAGAACAAGCTTGCGAGTGCACGGCCGCGCGATCTGATTGATGCGCAGGAGCTAGAAGAGAAATGACCCGAACCATCGCCAAAGTAGCGCGCGTCAGGCACCGCACCAAAGTAGACGAGGACGCCGAGCGTAAGATCTATTGGGCGACGCGAAGCCCCCAAGAGCGCTTCTTGGCAGTTGAAGAACTTCGCGGTGTATTGGTGCCTTTGATCCGCGTCCTCAACCTGCGCACATTAGGCAGCGCGCCCATTGGGCCAGCGCAATAGAAGCCAGGACTTTACGGCAGGGTCACCGATCGTTATTGGCAGCCGAATAGTCGGTCTTGTTCTCCTGTGCAGCTGACGCACTGCCTCGAGGAGGACACGTCGTTGAGACAGAACACGTAGTCGTCGAAGTATGACTGGCAGCGATCAGGAACTTGGCGTTGACTTGCTGGCAGTCGCCGATAGCAAAACTGAGGGAATAGGGCGTCGGTGGAACGGTGCTAAGGCGCTCGATGGCCGCATCGCGGACCTGCACGGCAGGATCAAGACGATGCGATATCGGCACCAGCCAGTGCGACGAGTGCACATCCCGAAAGGAAAGGGAAAGACGCGCCCGATCGGAATCTCGTCCGTGGAGGATAAGCTCGTCCAGGGTGCAATTCGCGAGGTGCTGGAGGCCGTTTACGAGCCGACCTTCTATGAGCGGTCGTATGGTTTCCGACCGGGTCGCGGACCGCATGACGCGGTACGAACCCTGAAGTACCCAGACCGGCGGGTGTGCCGGAAATGGTGCTATCGGTTTCTGCGGGCTTGGCGTGCTCTACCAGTCTTACGGTCGCTGTCAGTGCGACTGCTTCACTACGGCACGCGGCCGCGGCTGACGCTCGAAAACGGTTTCCCGTCTAGCGCGGTCCTTCGCCGACTGGCATTAGCTGTTAGACCTATGCGGGTTGGACGATGTGGTGATCATCGATGAGCAAGCTGTCTGCACGCGTGGATTGGAACGGCTACTCTTATTTCATTGGATAGTACTGGGCGTGGGCCGCCGAAACGTCACAACCCTCGACATACGGTTCGTCAGATCGGCATTTCGAGGGGTCCTTTCCGGTCCAGTTGAACACCACTTTGGTTGGCGCGAAGCTAGAATCTATGCAGCCATCTGATCTTGTGTATGTTACCCAACATTCTGGAAATTGTCGCGTGCCGGACGGTCCCCAGGTATATGGGACCCTCTCCCACGGGGCATCACCAGGGTCAAACTCAAAGCCTAGCGTGCAACCGTTTGCGGTTTTGTAGTATCCGGGATAGCACCTGTCCGCGGTGCACGTACCGTATTTTCCATTGCTCCACGTTTGCGTAGCCACTCCGCCCACAATCGTGCAGGGCCGCCAGTTCCAGACGCACTGTCCGTTCTCATAATGAAAGCCTTGTGAGCACAGCTCTGGTGGTGTTGTGTCGGGTGGTGGTGTTGTGTCGGGTGGTGGTGTTGTGTCGGGTGGTGGTGTTGTATCGGGTGGTGGCGTGGTTGGAATCCGAGAGCAAGTAATGCGCTTCATGGACCTGCCGCTATCGACTGTCGACGTTTGCCAGCTCGTTCCGTCCCAGTACCCCACCCAGAGGGGGTTGTCGGTCATTTTCCAAGTACGCTGCGACTTCGCACGCAAATACCCAAGATCAACGCAAAGTTTATCTGCCGTGCGTAGATCGTCGGGATAGCACCCATACGCCTTGCACCAGCCGGGATGAAACGTTCGTTCCTTCAGTCTGCAGGATCCGCTCCAGCATAACCGAGAACTGTCGCAATCTGTGTTGGTGGCACACGCCGTACCGGGGGCGTCAGGATTTGGCTTCTTCAGTGTGCTAAAGACGATATTGCCGTCGTCTGAGAGGGGTTCTGGCTCAGCATCGCCGAGGTCGTCGGCTGTGTTTTGCGGAGGCTCGCCAACATTGCAGCCAGTCGCAAATGCGAGAAGATGCGTTACGATTGCGGTGCAGAGCGTTCGGGTGGATATCATTTACGTGTCCTCACTTTGGTCCCACGGCACTGCAATCGTTGGGCCTTTGGTAAGTATAGGTAGGACAAGGTGGCTTGGCGAATAACTACGCAATGAGTTGCGCAATCGAGCCAAATTTACGGCGGGGAGCGGCACGCCTCGTTTGGCCACAACGGCGTTGTTATAGCCGCACGTACGCCAGGCTACCTAGCGAGCGGTCGATCTTAGCTGAGACTGGAGCTGGCGAAGTGGGGCAGATTTTTCTGAAGGGCGCTAGGCCGGGACCATCGATGTCACGCAGTCATGGTCGGGTCAGAGATCCGCCACCTCGAACTGCAGGTTGCGCTGGACGACTACCGCCCGGTGCGCGGGGACCTCCTCAAAGCCGTCGTTGGCTCCGCTGCTGTCGCCTGACACGAGCAGAACGCCGCGGAAGTCGTGAGCATTTCCGGAACCACGTGCTTGGCTCGGATCCCCATCCAGTCGAAGTCGTCGCACGCGCAGGGAGCCCCCGACGCACACGGCGACCATGGAGCGTCCGTTCGACGCGACCAACGTACCCAGACCGGCGGGTGTGTCGGAAGTGGCGCTATCGGTTTCTGCGGGCTTGGCGTGCTCTACCAGCCTTACGGTCGCTGTCAGTGCGCGCTTCGTCGTTGCGACGGGGAGGTTGGGGTCGTCGATCGCACCAGCGGTGTGCAATCTCGCGAGAAACAGGTGAAACAGGAGCTCTGCCGAGGTGTGTCCGCGAATGTTGCGGCGGAGAAATTCCGGGATCTCGTTGCAAAGCGCTGGCGCCTCAGGGTCGAGGGCAACGGATCCCGTATGCGCGAACATCCATCGTCGATATCGAAATGGCGGTGTGTCGTCAGTTCCAATCCACCGCTCGGCTGCAACCGCCGGGACAGCCTGACCGATCGCGCAATCGGTGTGAATCTCTGCGAGCGGCGCGGCGAGATCGACTGGCTTGTCACTCGCTTTGGGCGTGCGGATGAGCAGCACATCGCCGCTTTGCCCGTACGCAAGCCCCCAACGACTCACAGGTGGCTGTGCGACGAGTGCGGGTCGCACCGGCGCAAGGGCGGCCCAAAGCCGCTGCGGTTGGTTGCACATGCATGCGAACAGCTTCATTGGCGAAGGTGGGGGAGAAATTCAAGCCGCGCGAAGCTGCGCACGCAGCGCAGCCACGCACCCAGTATAGGTTGTCTAGGGAATCTCGCAAATCTCCTGCGAACCACCTGTCGAGTCGGGGCGGCCCGGGTGGTCACGAACTTGCGGGGGACTGTACGGAGGTACTCCCGTTGACGCAGGCGGCCAATGCTTGGGTGACCTCCTGAAATGCTTTGCCGCGGTCCAGTTCGTTAAATACCTCGTGCCGAAAGCCGATGAGGTCGTGGTATGCGGCATTCCGAACCTGGGCCGCGACCTTTCGCGTTCGGTCGGGATCTGCGATCGGATCGTCCCCTGCGACGAGCCACGTCGTTGGAATTTGGATGCGTGCAGCGTGTTTCGCAACGTACTCTTGGGCCGCGCTTGATTCGGTAAACCAGCGCGCGGTTGCAATATCGAAACAAAGTCGATCAGCGGCGCGTTCCGCTTGCTTGGCTGGGTCCCTGGTCACCGCTTCAAGGTCGAGTGGCACGCGCTGGGCGTGCATGGGGACGATTTGGCTCGCAGCGCGGGCAAACAGCTTGCGTAGGGGAGAAACTTTGAGACGAAGCGCCAGGTAGGGGGATGATAGGATCGCCGCGGCGGCTTCCGGTGGTCGATCGCCGCTCAACGCGCGCAGCGTAATCAGCCCGCCGTGGGAGTGGCCGAGCAAGACTAACGGGGCCGGTGCGGGAATCAGCTGTCGGGCAACCGCATGGGCAGCACCGAGATCGTCGAGGTACGTGTCGAACCGTCGAATTGCTCCGCGGGCCCCGGGCGACTGGCCATGGCCGCGAACATCATAGGTCAGCGCCGCCCAGCCCGCCTTGGTGATCACGTGAGCGACTTCGCGGTATCGGCCGCAGTGCTCTGCATAGCCGTGGGTCACCAGTACGATGCCGCGGGGATCGTTGGGAAGGAACGCCTCGCCATAAAGCTCCCCAGCGGTGGCAGGGATCGGAACTTTTTTCGTGGGTGATAACGGACCAGGAGCGTTCATGGACGAAGAGATCCTTTCGACTGCAGGGCGTTTAGTTGCTCCTCGATGCGCGAGCCATTATCCTCGTTGTGATGCGAGGTAAGCTCCTTATATTACTGATCTTTTTTGTCGGATGCGGACCGCTCCACGGCAATCGCGATACCGCAAAAAGCGCAACGCGACTCGATATCGCCAAAGATTTTCTGCGCAAGCACCAGCTCGAGGCGGCTGAAAACGAGTGCAATCGGGCGATCACCCTAAACTCGGACAATGATGAAGCGTACCTCGTTAGAGGCCTAATTGCGATGATGAAAGCGATCGACACCCAGCGAACCATGGAAGTCGACGCGTGCCTGACCGGAGTTGACCGCGAGGCAACCCTGCGAGATCTCGATGGCCACCTTGCGAAAGCGGACCTGGACTTTCAGCATGCGTCCGCTTTGTCTCAGGATTACGGCGAAGCGTGGGCCAATCGCGGCATCATTCATAACCTGCAAGCCGACTACATTGGTGCGGCGAGCTTCCTCGGAAAAGCGCTCGAATATCCGATGCGTCTCGAGAACCCGGCGCTAACGCGCGCGCATCTAGGGTGGGCGCTGTTTCATCAGAAGCGCTACACGGACGCCGCCAAGGAGCTGCGCCAAGCAAAACAGTTTCAGCCCAAAATGTGTGTTGCAACTTATCGGCTAGCGAGGGTTTACTTCGCTCGTGAGGAATGGGAAAAAGCCGCTGAACTATTTCAGACGGCGTCCGACGACCCGTCCTGCGGGTCCCAGGAAGCAAGCTATTACCTGATGAAGACTCGAATGCAGCAAGGGCTCGCGGCAGAGGCAAAGGCAGCTCGGGACACGTGCCTGAAGCTGTCGCCGCAAAGCTGTATCGCGTCGCAGTGTCGCGCCGACGGGCGTGGGCTAGGGCTATAACGGAATGGACTCACGCACCGCTCGCTCCAACGTAGATCCACGCACCAGCTTGGCGTTGTGGCTTCGCGCCGGGCGGGCGGAACGCAAACTTTCTCTCGACGACGTTGCCCGGGCGACCAAAATTCAGCCCCGCATCCTCGAGCAGTTAGAGACCGGTCAACTCGAGGGGTTGCCTGCGGATGTATTTGTCCGTGGGTTTGTGAAGAGCTTTGCGCGCTGTGTCGGGCTCAGCGAAGGTGAGGCATTGAAGCGATACGTCGAGTGTGCGGGTGCCACGTTGCAGTCTTCGGCGACTGCCCGAGCGTTTATCGAAACCCTGGTTGCGGCGCCGGCTCGAGTTCGCACCGCATCTGGCACCGTCCCTCCGCCATTTGGACATCCGACTGATACACGCGCTACCTCGACGGTGGCATCTGTCCCGGCGCCAGCAAGCGCCGACGCGCAGCCCGCTGCAGTCGCTGCAGTCGCTTCAGGAACCGACGCGGTCGTTGTCTCTGCACCCCTCCCCAGCGTAGGGAAGTCGCGCAAAAAACCTCGCGGGCGACGCAGAAAGACTGCAGGTCCGGCCAAGCGGCAGGTTGTCGATGTCCTAGCGGCAGATTCTCCGATAGCCGATTCTCCGATGGACAAGGCAATCGCTGCGCATGTCGTTGCCTCGTCGGAGGCCGAAGGCGCTGTAGCCGCCGAGGTGGCAACCGCTGCGCCAGCGAAGCAGGTCGCTGTCCTCGCGCAGGTAAAAGCGCCGCTCCGGTTTACCCCTTGGAACCGACCTAAGGGCTTGGTTGGAGGGACTCCCTCCGTTCCATCTCTGGTGATCGACGACGCCAACCCAGAGCTTGCCGAGCTGCAGCGCGACGAACGCGACGCGGCGAAAAGCTCCAGTGGCAATCGGGTTTCGTTCTTACCTCCGATCTTGCTCGACCGCGAAGAGCGGGGCGGTCGACAAGGAGGGCTCACACTTGCGGTCATCCTTCTGTTAATCGCAGCAACGCTCACGCTGAGTTACCTGATGCGACAGCCGAGCGTTAGCGGCGATGGAGTCACCGTGAACTTCGCCACCGACAGCAAAACGGTAGCGCTGCTGTTGCGGTAATCTCGATGAGCGCTGCCGAGCTCGGCGTGGTGCTGCGAACGATGCCGCTGCGCGAGGCGGATCTCGTCGTGGACCTGTACACCGCGACCAGCGGTCGAGTCACCGCATTGGCTCGCGGCGCGCGGAAGTCCCAGCGCAGATTTTCGGGAGCGCTCCAGCTTCTCGTGCTTGGCCGGTATGACCTGGGCCGGCGCCGCGGCGAATGGAGGGAGCTCCAGGCAGCCGATATTGTCAGGGAGTGGACGCGTGTGTCGGGCGACGTTGTTGGCGTCGCCCATGCCAGTTACATCGCGGAGTTGGTCAACGCGCTCGTTCCCCTCGAAGTTCCTGAACCAACCATCATCGATCTCATCGTTGGGTTGTGGGACAGCCTTGCCGAAGCAGGACCCTCGCCGGCCGTGTTGCGCGCGATCGAACTCGCTCTGCTAGATCTCTCGGGACACGGGGCGGCCCTAGAAGCATGCGCGGTTTGCGGCGGAAACGTCGTCGCTCGCGCTGTGTTTGATCCGGGCCGAGGGGGCGTGATTTGTCAGGCCTGCGCGGCGACCAGTCGCGGTGCTGGAGTGCGTTCTATCGACGACGGCGTGCTTTCATACCTGCGGGCCGCAGCCTCGTCGGGCTCGCCCCGAGAAGCGCGCCGGCTCGATACCGATCCCTCGTTTGACCGAGGCGATCGCATCGGCGGTCGAGACGCCGTCGTGGCCATGGTGCAAGGCCTGGTAGGTCGTCCAATTAAATCATTGGAATATATGGGGAAATTGGGCGCGGCGATGCGGTGAACGCCGCCCCTAGTGGCGGATGGTTTTTCTGCGAAAAGAACAGAAGCGAAATGGCGGCAGAGGAGGCATAGTAGAGACGAACATGCAACGCAGTACGCCGCGCGCTGTGCCGATCGTGGTCTCCGCTGGACTAGCGGTAGGCGTGTTTTGCGGGTTGCTGTTTGGATTTGGTACGGGCGCTAGTGAAGCCGCGACGGGGCAGAGCCCAACGACGTCTTCGTCGGAGATAGAGGCATTTGTCGTTCCGCCTCCAGATTCAACGGGCGAAGCACGTACTGCGAAGTCGGTTGCGCCACCCACAGCGGCCGCCACGCCAACCCCTGCTCCGACGGCGGTGCCCAGTCCGGCTCCTGCTCCCACGCCCGCGCCTGCTTCTGCGCCTGCACCGACGATGCCGGTGGCGCCGCGGATTGCCAAGGTTACCGTAGATATTTCACCGCCGGCGGCTGCTTCCGGCGCGAGGATTTCGATCGATGGCAAACAGCTCGACGGTGCGTCGATCGAAGTCCCGGTCGACAAAAAGAGCGTGCGGCTTTCGATCAGTTCTGCAGGCTTTCGTCCAATCGACAAGAAAGTGGAACTGGAAGGAGCCGATACGACCATCCGTCAGGAAATGGCGCGCCGCAACACGACGGTGGGTTCGGCCAAGATTCGCCCAACGGCCAGCCCGCGGCCGACCATCAAGCCGGGCATTATCGATTTATAACCCGCATTGCCTTGGGGCTTGACCAGTCGCGCTCGGCATGGCACAACACGCTTCGTCGTAAGACTTGATGCGGGGTGGAGCAGCCTGGTAGCTCGTCGGGCTCATAACCCGAAGGTCG
>CAYQQM010000109.1:0-14098 GCA_964419605.1 uncultured Kofleriaceae bacterium
CGTAGCCGGCATCGATTTGCTTCTGCAGCACCTTGAGGACATCGTCCTTGGACATCCCGAACGTAAAGCCGCCAAACTTTTCGCTTAGCGCTTTTTTGTGCTGGGCCGATGCCATCGGCGCCGGCGGCTGTTTACCTGCCGCCTGAGGGGCCTTGGCACTCGCCTTGGCCGCTTTTTTGCCGCCAGGAGCTTCGGCGAACGAGACACCGGTTCCCAGCACCGCGGTCAGTAGGGCAGCATGTAGTCGGCGCATATATCCTTTCGACGGATGTCGGAATGGGACATTCAATCGTACCAAGCTTACATAAAGAACGAAAATCGCGGGCTCTTATTCGCTTCGGCTTGAAGCCGCGTTTGCAGCTTGTTCCCGTCTTCTAGGAGACTGCCGGCCGACTTGCCCTCCTTGCCGCGGATCCGATCGTAAATCGCCCGCAGTCGTCGAGCGTAGTAAACCTCGGAAACTGTTGGTTCTGCGCCCTTAATAAGCGAATCGCGGATTCCGTTTGGAAGCAGCGCAACGACCTTTTTGGTCGGCACGTGGTCGCTCCCCGAGGTGACGTAATCGCCTTTGATCGGCGTCCCCCCGGGCTCGTTCTGATACGCGAATGCGGAGGGTGACTCGCCCTCGGGGCACTTGGCGGAGGGCACGTTTCCGCCGCCGCAGTACACTCCGGTGAGCAGAACGATCTTCGCGCCGAAGGAGCTTTGATCTGCTTCTGTGGGCGCTTGGATCAGCACACCGTATTTGAACTGGCCGGCGACTGCCGTCGCATCCGCAGCTGCCGCGGCGTCCTTGGCTCTTTTTAGCGACATGTCGTCGCCGATGGCCGCTACGTTGTGTTGCTCGATCATCGCCTTGATCTCGGCAACACCCGCGTAGAACCGCAGGATCTGACCGGACAGCTCGTGGTCGAGCGAGTTCTGCTTGGCGCGAAACACCAGGTCGCTTTTGACATCGAGCTTAAGCGCCGCGTCCTTGAGCATTTTGTCGACGGCCAGGTCGGGCTTGAACTGCTTTTGGGTCCTTACTTCGTCGAGGGCGGTGTCTAGGTCCGACAGCTGCTTTTTCAGAAACGTAACCGACGAGGGCGTTTGCTTGTCGCCTAGGATTGCGCGAGCTCCCTTGAGGCCTTCGTTATACGAGCTTGCGCTCGTTCCGATCTTGCCGACCGCGATGCCGATAAGCAGCGCAACCAGCCCGGGACCGGCGATCTTGAGGATCGTGGACGCGTGCGATTCGGCGCCGACATTCTCGACGGGCTTACCGTCGTTGACGATCACGATTTCTGGCGCTCGTTGGACCGCGCTTTGGGCCGCGATTGCGTTCATGGCGCCAAACGGATCGTCCTGGGCGTTCGGGATCGCAGGCCGAGGCGGCGGCGCCGGGGCAAGCCCTGGAGGGGGCAGAAGACCGGAGGATGGAGCTGCGCTCGATCCGGGGGCTGACCCCGGCTGTACGGTGGGGGCGGGCTTTCTAAGCCCAAGTCGCTGCTTGAGCTCGCTAATATCCCGGCCGCCCGGCTTTTTCGTGTCGCTCACTGATCCCTCCAGCACAAGACTTTATGGACCGGGGCGCGAAAGGTCAAGGAAGCCTGGGGCTTGCGCGGAGGCCGGAACACCGCGTTCGCGATGCGGTCCGACTGTGAAAAACCGGTCACACCTACTGCTTCTCTTAGGGCACCGCCGACGCGTAACCCGTGAGAATCCCGATGCGATTCCGCGCTAACTGACACATTGCTTCTTGGCCCAGCAGGTGCACAATACAGGTGCGGGATGGCCCCTTCGAAAGGTAAACCAAACGTGACCCGACCCTCATGGCTCGTTCGTACATCGCTAGCCGCACTAACGCTTGGGTTGCTCACCGGACCGGCCTATGCGGACCTCTCCCGTGCCCCTGGTGGCGTTCGCGTTTCCGGCGGCGTTCGCGTGAGCGGTGGATTTTCCGCTCGCGTACCGTCGTGGGGTGGCGGCGTGCGAGTGTATAGCGCTCGACCCTACTATTACCATCAGCCGTACTACCGCTATTACTATCCGGTCCCGGCCTACTACGGAGTAGGGTACACCGTCGACGCGGGGGTCGCTCCGGGAATCACCCAAGTCGTTGCGCCGCCGCCCGCATTGCCGCGCTTGGGTCTCGGCCTGTTCGCGGGGGGGCTCGTGACTACGAATACCGCCTCGAACGGATCGTCGATCGAGACCCAAGGCAGCGACTTCGGTTTGCTCGGGAGGCTTCGCCTTACCTCGGGACTGCTTTTGGAGGGCGACATTGGCAAGACCCACGCCGTCACCACCACGTCGGTAAATGGTGTGGATGTCAAACGCGTCGATCGGCGGCTTGGCGCTTCGCTCGTGTACGAATTCGGCGCCCACTACCGGTGGTCCCCCTACATTCTCGGCGGCCTCGGGGCTGAGCAGACCGACCTCGGCAGCGCGTACTCCGCAACCCGAGCTTACGGCGAAATCGGCGGCGGCATTCGGTTTGCGGTCACAGGGCGGTTTCACCTGACGGCAGACCTTCGCGTTGGCGCCCGCGATGCGACCACGAGCAGCGATACACCCGTGGTGCTCGCCCGCACGATATATCCGGCGGAGCCGAGCAGTTACGATCAGCCGGAGACCTATGTTCGGTCTCGGCTGTCCGCGATTCTCTGGTTTTAGCAATCACCGCCTCCCACCGGGCGGATCGCGCTATTTTTCGGTATCCTGGTGCTGAATGGTCGGGACAACCAGCGCTGCGGGCAACACCTGTCCTGGTTGCCAAGCTCAGGTCCTGGAATCGGACATGACCTGCAGCCGGTGCGGCGCGTCCCTTGCCGCGTCGGGTTCCCATTATCTCATCGGCCAACTTGTCTTCAATACGTACGAGATTCAGAGCGTATTGGGTCAGGGCGGCATGAGTGTTGTATTCAAGGCTCGGCATACCATTACAAACCAGGAAGTGGCACTCAAGATCTTGCCGCCGGAGTTGGCGGCACATAGCCACGTAAAGTCCCGGTTTCTCGAGGAGGCCAAGGCGCTAGCCGCCCTCGACCACCCAAACATTGTTCACCTCTACAATTTTGGCCAAGATGAGGGCTCGTTCGTGCTCGCGATGCAGTACGTGCGCGGCAGTACCTGGGAGCGTTTGATTCAGGACAATCAGCGACTGGACTGGCGGGCATCGGTCCGCATCGCGATCGACGTCTTAGTTGCGCTCGAATACGCGCATGGGAGGGGCGTGGTTCATCGCGATATGAAACCCTCCAACGTGCTGATCCGCGACGACGAGCACACTGCAACGGTCATGGACTTCGGCATCGCCAAAATGACGACATCGACGCGGCTGACAGCGACCGGCCAGACCATGGGAACGGTGCGCTACATGTCGCCGGAGCAGGTGCGCGGCCAGGAGGTCGACCTGCGCACCGATATCTACTCGCTTGGCGCAACCCTCTATGAGTCGCTTACCGGTGACTCACCATTTGGCGGCGATACGCAGTTCGATATCATGACCAAACACTTGTCCGAGGCGCCGACTCCCCCCAGCTCGTTGGGCATCGCTGTTCCCAATGCCGTGGAGGCTGCGCTGCTGCGGAGCCTGGCCAAGCGGGCCGATGATCGGTATGAAACCGCGCGCGAAATGCGCGTGGTGCTGGAGGCAGCTCTTCGCGATGCCAGCCCGAATCCCTCGGACGTTCAAACGCTGAGCCGCGAAGCGATCGCAGTGCTGCCTCGCTCGAAACGCCCAGCGGCCTCCTGGCAGCCCGCGCTGGCGAGTTCGGCCCAGACCGCCGCGCCTCAGCGCGTTCGCTCGCGCCGAACCTGGAGTTGGGGACTCGCAATGCTGTTGGCCATCCTGGTCGTCGGGTCCGGGGCGGTCGGGGCGTGGCGGCTGCGGAAGTCGCCGCCGCGCTACGCGTCCGTGGCGACAGTCGAAGGCCTCACCTTGCGTGCCGGCAAGCGGTTCGGATCGCTGCTCGTCGAGACGGATGGCGTTTTAACCCCAGACGAAGTACACGCCAGCTACGCTGCGGCGCTCGAGCGCATCCGCGTATTTGAACCCAAGATTGGCGCCAAGCTCGATGTCATCGAACATGTGGTGGCCTTGCCGCGCAAGTGGTTGTGCATGCCCTCCCTATTTCCCGGGGATCTGCCCAAAGATTGTGCAACGGCGCTCAGCGCCCCCACGTTTGGGAAGTCCAATGGCGCGCACATGCTGCTGGTCGCCAATGACCGCGCAAGCCTCGACGAAGCGCTGCGGTCTGGGCTTGCTTCAGCTGTGTGCGTTTTTCAGCCCGCCGACTTGGCGCCCGAGCAGGTCGACGCGATCTGCGCCATGACGAAGCGATTTGCACATCGTGAACCGAGTCCAACTGATTGACATCTAGGCGAAAGTCCACAGATAATCGCCAGTGGAGGGATCATGTCCCGCACGGTTATCGCTGCTGTAGTCGCTGTGGTTATCGCAGTGCTTACGGCGATCGCAATGTTCATTACCACTGCCAGCTTCGACGACAAAATACGCAAGGACTCTGAGAACCAGCTCCGCCGGGCGTATCAGGTCGTGGGCGCATTGGCGCAACTTGAGGCCATCGATGTCGCCAATAAGGCCGAGCGCCTGGCCGCCGATCGGGGCTTTGTAAACGCGCTCAAAGCGGTTTCGACGTCTGAGCGAGACAACCAAGCTCGAGTGGCTTTCACCAAGTTCACCTCGAACGACAAGGAGGGGGACATCAAACCCGACATCATCGCTTTGGTCGATGCCCAGGGCGACCTGGTCGCGATGAACGATGTTCCGTCGGTTGTTCCCAAGCAGTGGAAAAAGGACGGCGATAAGCCTGGGGACACGATTCTCCCGGCCCTCAACGTCGCTTTGGGACACCGAGTCATCATTAGCGACATGTGGTCTGACAACAACCGAATGATGAAGATCGGCGTTGCTCCTATCATCGACAGCGAGGCTCCGGTTCCAGCAAACGATCCGGAGGGGGTGGTCATCATCGGCGCCGTCGTGGTGGCGTATGCCCAAACCGCGGCGCAAGCACAGCACGACCGGGCTTTGCTTGGCACGGACATCGCGTACTTCGATGGGACTCGCGTCGTTGCCACCAGCTTCACTCGGGAATCCGGTGTGGAGGAAGACACTGCAAAAGCCAAGCAGCTGAGCGAGGTCCTCAAGTCCGGTAAGGTGTCGCCCTCTAACGGACAACAGAAAATCACTGTCGATGGCGTGAACTATTTGGCAGCGGCGATCACGATGCCGCGGTCGACCTCTAATCCTAAGCGGATGCCGGCCGACTACCCTGCGATTACCGCGCAAGCGCTGGTGTTAGCGCCCGTTGCGGATAGCGCCAATGTGGCTGGCACGATCAAGCTGTTCATTGCGCTGCTCGGCTTTGGCGCACTCGGCATTTCATTGGTCGGACTCTACCTGTCGCATCGCCGGTTGATAGCTCAGGTAGATCAGGTCGAGCTTGGAATCACCGACATCATCAACGGGAACCTCGATCGAACGTTCCGTCCAGTTGGACTTGAGCTCGACGGACTTGCCAATGGCCTGAACGTCATGTTGGCGCGGCTTTTGGGGCGTCCCGAGCCGGGTGAAGAAGACTTTGATGACGACGGTAACCCGATCATTCCTGGTCGGGTGGACTTTGAAGAAGGGGACGAGAAGCCGCAGACCGATCCGGATTTGGCGCGGCTCGCGCAGGAGTCTGAACCGGACTACTATAAGCGCGTATTTACCGAATACGTTAGTGCGCGCAAAGCAGTGGGCTCGCCCGACGACGTGTCGTTTGAGAATTTTATCGCGAAGCTCAAGGTCAATGAAGGCAAGCTCAAGGCACAGTACCAGTGCCGCGCGGTGCGATTCCGAGTGATCACAAAAGACAACAAGGTGACGCTCAAGCCTGTACCCATCTTCGCGTAGGAGGGATCGCGCAGGTCATTTGCGGTGATGCGTCGTTGGCTTCGTCTCTGCGGTGCTCACGTACTGAAGTACGCTGCGCTCCTCGATCCTCCCACGGGATTCGTTCGCCGTAAGGACCCGCGCATCCTCGCGGACGAGGACGCGCGGCGATCAACTCGGCTCACTTTTGCCGCCTCGCCTCGCCTCACCGCAAATGACCTTGCGCTACGGGGAGTCCAACGGATGTTCGTGCGGGAAATCGATCAAATCGTCGGTCCATTCTATGGGTGGAGGACGCTACCGTGATCGTGAACGTTCCCGTGATCGTGGCCGCGCTCGTGATCGGGAACGATATCGTGGCGGTGATCGATACCGTGCACGATCTGGACCGAAGCGGCGCACGCCTAAGAGTTCTTGCAGCGACTCCGCGCTGGTTCAGCCATTTCGCTTGGCCGGGGGCATAGCCAGAGGCATATTCGCATGGCAGTGCAAACAGGACTCGCGCGGTTAGTTAGCGAAGGATTTCGGCCGCTTGTCGGCAAGCGGGTGGGGCTGGTGTGCAATGCCACCTCGGTGGATGTCGAGCTGCGTCACGCGATCGATTTGCTCAGCGCCAAGCTGCAGATCGCGGCGCTGTTTGGTCCAGAGCACGGCGTGGGGGGCGATGCGCAGGACATGGTGGGAGTCGGTGCCGCCGTGGATCGCGCGACGGGGCTGCACGTGCACAGCTTGTACGGGACAAGCGCGACATCGTTGGCGCCGACCCCGGAAATGCTGCGCGAGATCGATGTCCTGATCTTCGACATCCAGGATGTGGGGAGCCGGTACTACACGTTCGTTTGGACCATGGTGCTTGCGATGCGAGCATGTGCGAATGCCGGCAAGGCTTTTGTCGTCCTCGATCGGCCAAATCCGATTGGCGGTGCGTGGGTGGAGGGTCCCGGAATCGAGCCCGGGTTTGAATCGTTTGTTGGACTCGTGTCGTGTGCCAACCGTCACGGTATGACTCCCGGCGAGATCGCGCGGTGGCGGCACGGCGTCGAAAAACTCGACCTCGACCTGGCCGTCATCTCGATGCGCGGCTGGCGGCGCGATATGTGGTTTGAACACACGGGCTTGCCGTGGGTATTGCCCTCGCCGAACATGCCGACGGTCGATACTGCGCTCGTCTATCCTGGTATGTGCCTCATCGAGGGAACAGAGCTTTCCGAGGGGAGGGGCACGACGCGGCCGTTTGAGATCGTCGGAGCTCCCCAGGTCGACGGGCAGCAGCTTCGGGCCGACTTAGAAGCGATGGCACTGCCGGGGGTGCGATTTCGACCGCTGACCTTTACGCCTCAGTTTCAAAAACACGCTGGGGTTGCGTGTGAGGGTGTTCAGTTGCATGTGACTGATGCCGCAGCGTTCCGCCCTTATCGAACGGGGGTCGCGGTGCTCAAGGCAGTTCATGACCAAGCCCCCGAGCGCTTTCGATGGCGGACCAAGCCGTACGAATTTGTCGACACTGTTCCGGCGATCGATTTACTCGCAGGAACGGCCGCGCTTCGCATTGCGATCGAAGCTGGCGCTGCGCTCGAGGATATGGCACGGGATTGGCCCAGCGCTGAAGCGTCGTTTCTCGAGGCCCGTTCGGAGTACCTTCTCTACGAGTCATGACCCGAGTCGCATTATTTGGCGGAAGTTTCAATCCACCGCACGTCGCGCATCAGCTTGTCGCCCTTTACGTCCTCGAGACCTGCGAAGTCGACGAGCTGTGGTTTGTCCCGACGTGGCTTCACCCTTTTGGAAAACCCCTCGCTCCGTACCCGCACCGGATCGCCATGTGCGAGCTGGCTTGCGGTGGCCTCGGTCCGCGCGCCAAGGTAAGCAGGGCAGAGGAGGCGATCGCTCAGCGTCCCGGCTTTGTGTCGAGCCGAACCCTTGATCTGGTCGAGATGCTGGTGGAGTCCGAAGGCATGTCGTTTCGGCTCGTGATCGGGTCCGATATCCTCGACGAGACCGACAAGTGGTACCGGTGGGATGACCTCGTGGCCCTAGCTCCACCCATTGTGGTTGCTCGGGCTGGCGCTCGAGTTGGGGGCTCGTTCGGCCCGGTAATGCCGGACATTTCGGCTACGAAGATCCGGGAAATGCTCGTAGCGCGCGACAGGAGTGTCGCCGAGCTGTTACCGCGCAGTGTCCTGGGGTATATCGCCGCACACGGTTTGTATTCGCTATGACTGCTCGCAATCCAACCACGTTCATCATCGGTGCCGGACCGGTTGCGACGGCTTTGGCCGGGGCGATGCGGCTCGGCGGTGTCCCCGTCTTGGGACTCTGGGCGCGCAGGGCGGCCCAGGCTCGCCACGCCGGATCGGTCGCGGGAGTGGCTGCGTTTTCGTCGGCGCCTCCGGATTTGGTCCTCGAGGCCGAAGTCGCAATACTCGCGGTGAGCGATGGAGCGATCGGCGGGGTCGCCGAGATGCTGCTCGGAACGGGGCTCGTCACAAAGCGCCACGTGCTTCTGCATTGCGGCGGCGCAGCCTCCGCCGAAGATGTGTTTCGCGACGTGCGCAGTCGCGTGGGAGGCGTTGGTACGCTGCATCCGCTATCGGCGATTGCTGACGCCAAGATCGCGATGCGCGCAATACGGGGCACAGCGTTTGGCGTGGAGGGCGATGACCGTGGTTCGGCGATGGCAGCGAAGCTTGCGACGGCGCTCGGCGGGGTCGTGCTGCCGCTTCGGGGTGAACAGATGGCCGCGTATCACGCTGCGGCGGCGCTTGCTTCGAACTATATCGTTGCAATGCTCGATGCCGCCGCCCAGGTAATCGCGTCCGCCGGCGTTTCCTCTGCGGATGCGACGAACGCTCTCGTCGCGCTCGCGGAAGGCGCACTCCAGAACGTTGTCGCACATGGCACGACCTATGGGTTGACCGGGCCGGTGAGGCGCGGTGACGCAGCCACGGTAGAGCGCCACCTGGAGGCACTGGGCGCTCAACCCAACGTGCTCGAAATCTATCGGGTTCTTGCGCGGCAAGCAGCTGAGATTGCAGGCCGTATGACAACGGATCCCGGTGCTCTACACTCCGCACCTGATCCCACAGGCCTCGACGCAATTCGCGGCTTGCTTCAGCGGTGACGGATTCGGTACTATCGTTTGGATGAAGCCGTGGCTGTTGTACGTTGGCCTCTTCGTTGTCTGTGCGGCCGTGCCAAGCGCGGCGCTCGCCGAGAATCCTGAGCAGGTTTTTAGCGGTCGGATCGTTACGTCCTCGAAGCGCTTCCCGCAGAACGCCAAGAGCGCGTCAGCGTACACCGCGATCCTGCGCAAGCAGGCCCAGACGACATTTGCGGAGGATAAGGCCGACCATTCGTGGACGATTTACTTTGCGGCGTTTCTGCGCGCGCCGCTTAACGACGTCGAGTACATGATGAAGTTCTACGAGCTCAGTGGCAACGGCCAACAGCTTCTCGCTACGAGTGAAAGCTTCAACGACTTTCGAGGCCAGAAGTCGATCGTTTCCAAGATCAAGCTAGACAAGCGTCAGATGGGCGTCAACAAGGAGGTCCTCATGACGCTCGAAAACAAAGGCAAAATCTACGCGACGACGCGCTTCAAACTCCTTGGGGAAGGGGAGAAATTCACGGGCAAAGTGAGCTTCTCCGAGTCGGAAGCGCAGGGCCGAGACGAGTAGGAAACAACACGTTGACTGGAAGTCAACGGTTTCTGTTCCGCCTCGATCAAAAGCGGGCTTTCCCGCCCGTTCTGGACCGGCGACCCTTGGTCAACGGAAGGTAGCCCCATCAATGGCTCTCGCTCCGAGGTCTCTTGGAGAGCCGCATCGCACTCTGGCAGGCGGCAACGAAGCCAGTCGGGATGGTTCGACCGCGAGAACGGTTGAGTTAATCATTCGAGGGCCCTAACGTCGCGACGGTGCATCCTCCCCCCTCTGCGAGCATGAGCGCCGTAACATGCCTGCTGGTTGTGTGTAGCGGTGCGAGGGTCCAGGGGCCAAAGATCCGGCGGAGAATTCCAGGTATTGCAGCGGCTGTCGTGCAGTCTATGCAGTCTATGGCACCAGTTCGCTATTGTGCAGGCGTTCGAAAAACACCTCGACTGGAAAGATATCTACGTCGCCTTGGCGGAGGACGTCCGCGCCGCGATAGACGCCGATCATCCTCTCGACAGTAAGTTTTCCTGACGCGTGCAATTCCAGCATGGGTTGGGACCATCGCGCGTCCCAGTGGCGCGCGCTTTTCACTTCGATGAGCACCACCGAGGGCCGTCTAGAAAGTGTGGCCTTCCGAGTTTCGACCACAAAATCGACTTCCCTTCCGGCTTGCGTCCGGTAGTACGCGATAGGCCGTTCGATGTGCTGAGTGTGAAAGTAGACCCGCAACTCGTGAAACACCAAAGTTTCTAGTGCGACGCCCAACCACTCCGAGTCGACTGGTTCGTCGAGTCGGCCAGCTGCAGCTCTGGCCACGCCGATATCAAACCAGTAGTACTTCGAATGTTGCTGCTCTTGCACTTTGGCACGCGGTCGGTACGACGGCAGCCAATGACCGAGCAAGGTGTCCGTTAAGATCGAAAAATAGTTGTCGACACTCGCTCGCGGAACGCTGGCTTGTCGCGCAATGTTGGCGCCGTTCACTTGCTGCCCGTGAAGCAATGCCGCTATCTCGAGGAAACGAACAAACGGCGCGATCTTGCGCAAGTGACCCTCCTCTTGGATTTCTTGCTTAATGTACGTGGCGACGTAGGTTCGCAAGATGTCACGAGCCATCGTTGGTTTATTGACGACCAACGGAAGACAACCCCACTCCAGTCGATCTGGCAGTGAGTACCGCTCGCGCAATTCCGCATACGAAAATGGATCCAAGTATCGGGTGATGGCTCGACCTGCGAGCAGATTGGCCCCTCCACGCTTCAATTTGCGCGCGGACGATCCAGACAGTGCAAACCGAAGTTTGTGGTTTTCGATCAGGTAGTGAACCTCGTCCAAAATTTCGGGAATTTTTTGGACTTCGTCGATACAAATCCAGCTTCGGGCAGGAAGCGCCGCGGCCATGTCGCGAAGCCGCGACGGGACTTGCTGGAAACGCAAGTACTCCTCACTCTTGAGCAGGTCGATCGCGAGGTCGAACGAAAATTGCAGTTTCAGCCACGTGCTCTTTCCAACTCCCCTCGGACCGAAAAGGAAAAAGCTGTCGTCGGGCGGCGCCAAGGAACGAGCAACATCTACGTCTGTAATCATGATGTAAAAAATAGCGCATTTTTTACATCAAGGCATAATATTTAAAAATCCTGGACGATGACGAACGAATAATTTAAATAAACCATGTAGTTATAACTTTTTTCACGTTTTCATCCAACCTTCCGCGCTCCGGTCAAGAGAACCCTACCGAAACCGCGAAAGGGTAGGGGCAGTCAGCGCTTCGACGACCTTTCGCACGTCCTGTGCTTGGTCTCTGGGAACAACCAGGATGGCGTTGCCGCTTTTGATCACGACTAAATCGGATACCCCCACGGTGGCGATCAGGGTTTCGTCGTCGGACACGACGACGTTGTTGGTGCCGTCAAGGATGAGGGTAGGTCCAACGACCGTGTTGCCAGCAGAATCGCGCTGCCGAATGGCCGGAAGCGCGGCCCACGAGCCGACGTCGTCCCAGCCGATTTCCGCCGGCACCGTAACGATGTGGCTCGCGCGCTCCATGACGGCGTGATCGATCGAAATGGCTGCAAGCGAGGCGTAGCGCGAGATCGATCTACTTCCGCACTCCCCTGGCGGGGGTGCTGCGTACCCCGGCGACCCTTGCGACCCTTGCAAGTCCCCGACGGGGGGGAAGTCCCCGCAGGGGGGCAGAGCCGGGGCTATCGCTGCTGAGTCGGCGGCGATCTCTCGAACGGTTTTCGCCGTTGCGGGAAGGTGCGCGTCCAGTTCCCCTAGCAGTCGCTTCGCAGTCGCGCAGAAGATCCCGGCGTTCCAAAGGTAGCGGCCGGAGGCCACATATCGCTCCGCAGTTGCTCGATCCGGTTTCTCCACAAAGCGCGTGATCGGAATGGCTTTCCCTGGAGTGACTTGCTCCGATACCTCGAGATAGCCAAATCCGGTTTCTGCTCGGGTCGGGGGAATGCCCAGTGTTGCGATCGCGTCGGTGGTTTCCGCTGCCGCCAGTGCCTGATCCAAAGCCTGCACGAATCCGCTGGGGTCACCCACGTGTTGGTCGGCGGGAAGTACCGCCAGCACTGCGTCCGGATCACGCCGCTCGATCGTCGCCGCAGCCAGTCCGATGGCCGCGGCCGTGTTGCGACCGACCGGCTCGACAATGAGATCGATGTCGCCGAGGACGGCCCGGGTTGCGTTGACCTGCTCCTGCGCCGTCACAATAACAACGCGGTCGCCCGCGATGGCTTGGCCGATCCTCACTGCCTTTGCCACGAGCGGCTCGTTTCCACCGAGCGCCAGGAACTGCTTCGGCGTTGAGCGCCGACTCGCCGGCCACAGTCGAGTTCCGCTTCCCCCGGCAAGGATCACTGCGTGTCGCACGCCACATTGTAAACGAATCGACGGGACGTTATCGAACGTCGAGCGGAATCTCGAACGAACTATCGATCGACGGTGGAAATACGCTCAGGGTGTAGCGGCCGCTGTGAGGAAATACATGGAGCACCTGGTAGCTGCCGGGGGATTTTGTGGGAGCGGCCGTAAGGCCCTTGGCATTCGCGTCATCGGCAATCGTCAGGACGAGGGATTTCGTTGCGATGGGCTGACCCAATTTGTTTTTGAGCTCGATTCGAATCGGGGCGAGCACGCCCTTCGCGATTCGCTCCGGGACGCGAACGTGAATTACAATTTCCCCGTCATCTGCGTCGATCGTGCGGGTGGGGGCTGCGTCATCGGACTCCAAGCTGGTGATGTTCCCGGCGTTCGTCGACGTGCGAGTGCCGCCCAACACATTCCACGCAACAAAACCCGCTGTGCCAATTGCAATCGCGGCGGTGACGCCGACTGCGATCTTGCCGATTCTTCGGTGGGCCGCGCGCCCCAAGCGGCTTGCCGTCGCAGAACGCGAACGAGCTCCCCAAGAGGACTTGCTCCGGGGCGCCGATGGCGATTCTGCAGCGAGTTCGGCCAACGCAGCGTCGACCTCGCGAACCACCTCGTCGGAAGTTGCTGGGCGCTCCTCCGGCTTTTTTGCCAGCCACGAGGCACATAGTCGGTCGACTACACCTGGAACCGACGAGACAAGCGCGCTGGGCCGCGGTGGGGGACGCCCGAGGTGCGCGAGTAAAACCTCCACCCCCGAGCCGTCGAACGGCGGCTTGCCGGTGATCAGCTCAAACAGCATGCACCCCAGTGCATAGATATCGCTGCGCGCATCGACGTCCTCGCCGTGGGCTTGTTCGGGGGACATATAGTGCGGCGTGCCGAGCAGTCCGCCCGTCGTGAGGCGGGTTGCGTCGGCGGTACCCGGATTGCTCGCGGCGATGCCAAAGTCGACGATAGTGAGTAGATCGTCGCCGTTCCGATCGCGTCGCCACATGATATTTGTGGGCTTGAGGTCGCGGTGGACGACCTGGGCTGCGTGAGTTTCCGATAACGCACTTGCGATAGCCCGAATGATGCGCAGAGCCCGCGTCGGCGCGATGGGACCATCTCCGAGGATCTTGTCGAGGGGTTCTCCTCGCACGAGCTCCATCGCCAAATAGGGCCGGCCGTCGCTCAGTTCGCCTACGGCGTAGATGCGGACCACGCCGGGGTGATCGATTCGCGCCGCAGAGGTAGCTTCGCGCGCAAAGCGCTTCGCCATCACCGGGTCGGCCGCAATCGCATGCGTAGGAACCTTGATCGCTACAGGTCGGTCGAGTCCGATCTGGCGGCCTCGGTATACCGTGCCGAACGCCCCTGCTCCGATCACCGCTTCTACGGTAAACTGATTGCTGATCGTCGCGCCGATAAGATTCGCTTTGTCGTGCTCGGCCCGGTCGGGGGCAGCTTCGTCGGGGTGCGGAGCATTTCCGGCGGCGGTCTGCGCTACAGCGAGCGACGCTGCGGTGCTTAGTACAGTCCCCCGCAAGTTCGTGACCACCCGGGCCTCCGATCCATCGCCGATCGCGTCGTTGTCAGTCGTCGCGCTACCGCCAGTAGCGCTCCTCCTTCCGCCTCGCGCTCGGCGCGGCTCAGCGACCGGGGTGGTCACCAACTTACGGGGAACTGTACTTAG
>CAYQQM010000110.1:0-14039 GCA_964419605.1 uncultured Kofleriaceae bacterium
AGAACTCGGGCGCGAACCAACCCCAGAAGAGATCGCCGAACGAATGGAACTACCGCTCGACAAGGTGCGCAAGGTTCTAAAGATCGCCAAGGAGCCGATTTCGCTGGAAACTCCAATCGGCGAAGAAGAAGACAGCCACCTCGGCGACTTCATCGAAGACAAGTCGATCATCTCACCCAGTGAAAGCGTCATCTCCGTGAACCTCGCCGATCAAACGCGCAAGGTTTTGGCGACTCTCACCCCGCGTGAAGAGAAAGTGTTGCGCATGCGGTTTGGAATCGGTGAAAAGTCCGACCATACCCTCGAAGAGGTAGGCCAGGATTTTGAGGTTACGCGCGAGCGAATTCGCCAGATCGAGGCAAAGGCTCTGCGCAAACTCCGCCATCCGTCGAGGAGCAAACGGCTCAAGGCCTTCGTCGAAAACTGACGCGAAACCACAAGTAAGGAAATCTCCGTGCGTAGCGAACTATGCACCTTTGCCAGGTGTTTACGCAGTAATGGCGTGTATGGAGCGAGATCTGTTAAAGCAATTTCAAATAGTTACATGGTATGTGAATCTGGCATGCGGAGTGCTCTATCAGAGGAAAAAATGAACGATCGCGAAGCCAAAGCACGGCAGGTAAAGATTCTCGCAAAGAGTCTGTACCGGGACCTACAGGATCAGGGCTTTGATGAAAAGCAGATCGTTGCCCTTGCCACGGAACTCATTTCCGAGGTTACGACGGCCATGTCGCGCAGCAGTGATAAAGCTGTTCAAGTGGCGTAGGACTGCAGGCTTCCGGTCCCTTGGTACGTTGGTTTAGAGTTACGTAGTGCTCGTCGTGAGTTGGTGACTACCGGTCGGGCCGCGCGCCGCGCCGTCCGCGAGGTGGAAGGCGGAGCGCACTACTGGGGGAGCTGACGCTTGGGGGACATAGCCGCGGCCGTGGATGCTGACAAGTTGCTGGAGCGTCGCCCTGGTTTCGCCTCTGTCCTACACCGCGGTACGTACCCCGTCGCCCACAAAATGTTCTTAGCCGCAGGCTTCGATTTTCTCGAGGAAGCTGGCCTTGAGCAGCTTTTCGCCGTGAACCGGGAAGAACGTGTAGATCGTGTCGCCGAGAACGCGGACGACCTCACCGTCGCCCCAGCGGGCGTGGCGCACTAGATCGCCCTTCTCCAGCGGGCCAAAGACGGGGCGCTTTACGCGCTCGATCTTGAGCGCCCGGCCGCGGCCGTGCGTGTGACGTCGGCGCAGGGCCTCCTCGACGAGCGCTTTCCGCGTTTCGATATCGCCGCCGCGTCGAGCGCTAAGCCGCTGGGCGACGGTCTCGGGATCTCCTAGAGGAGGCGGGACCTGACGCGCAACGCGTTCGCAGTTGTCGCAATGCCCGCATGCGGGAGCGTCGGTGTAGCCGAAGTATGTCACCAACAGACGCGTTCGGCACAAGTGCGATTGTGAATAGCGCAGCATCGCGGCAAGTCGAGCTCGGTCCTGTGCTCTTTTCTGTTCATACCTGCTCGCTGCGCGCGCAAGGTCTTCTATCGATGGCGGCTCAGAAGCCAGCGGTGCAAACCGAGCTCCGGGCGCCTCAGCGGCAAATCCAACTTCCTTGAGAAATGACAAGACGACCCGCGCTTTCTTGGCGGGCGCGTCGGCGCGCTCGGCGATGTCTTTGACGGGCTTCCAAACGTCGTCGTGATCGTCGGTGTCAGCCGTCGCGATGCACCCATCGGTAACGTGGACGAGAGCTTCCGCGACCGCCCGCGTTTGTTCTGGAGTTGGATAGCGCCCTCCAAGGAAGAAGCTCTGAATGCGCTTGTCTTCCGGCTGATACAAAAGGATGCAGTTGGCAGCAAGCCCATCGCGGCCTGCGCGGCCGGCTTCTTGGTAGTAGCTCTCGAGCGACCCCGGGAAGTTGTAGTGGATGACGAAGCGCAAATCTTGCTTGTCAACTCCGAGCCCAAACGCATTGGTGGCGACCATGAGCCGCGGCTCGCTGTGCTCCATAAATGCGCTCTGGACGCGCTCGCGATCTTTCGCCCGCATTCGGCCGTGGTACCGCCCGCATTTCACCCCTTGCGACCAGAGGAAGTCGGCAAGCGCGTCAACCGTTTTGACAGTTGCAGCGTAGATGATGCCGCACCCGGCGGTCTTTTCGATCAGGCGCAGCAGCAACGCCTGCTTCTTGCGTTCGCTGGATGCCTTAATGACGTGATAGCGCAAGTTGGGCCGGTCGAGGCCAATGTCGATCACCGACGCATCTGCGATTTGCAGCTGCGCCAGAATGTCGTCCTTTACTTTGGGGGGCGCAGTGGCCGTGAGAGCCAACACCGGAGGCTTGCCGAGCGTTCGCACTGCTTCGCCAAGCCCGAGATACGCGGGCCGGAAATCATGGCCCCACTGCGAAATGCAATGCGCCTCATCGACGACGAACAGTGCAACTCGTACGCTCGCTAGTCGATCGCGGAACCTCGGCTCTCCCAGGCGCTCGGGCGTGACGTAGGCGATGCAAGGTCGATTCTCCGACAGCCGCGATAACGCGGCTTGTTCTTCGCGAGGCGACAGCGTGGAGTCGAGGCGCAAGACCTCCATGTTGAGGTCAGCGAGCTTGTCGTGCTGATCCTTCATGAGAGCGATCAGCGGAGAGACCACCAAGGTAATACCGGGAAGCTCGAGCGCCGGCAACTGATAGCAAAGCGACTTGCCCGCTCCAGTCGGCATGATCGCCAAGGTATCGATCCCAGCCAATACGTTCCGGATGGCGAGGGCTTGCCCCGGGCGAAATTCCGAAATGCCAAATCGGCGCCGACCTACCTCAAGCATGTGGGAGTCGATCGCCGTCGCGTCAGCCGACAGATCGAGAGCATCAACCACATCGAACGACTCGTCTTCCAAGACCGCAGCAGAGCCGAGGTCATCGCTGTCTGTCGTCGCATCGCGGTGGGCACGGGCACCACGTTCCATCGCGCGTGAATCGAACAACGCAAGTTGCGCGTCGGGCGGCGGTACGAGGGAATCTCGCGTACCGCGCGCGAGCTTCACCGCTACAGTCTCAGCGCGAACGTCGGGACTGCCCCCACTCGCCGAGCGACGCTTGGGTTCTCGTGTCTCCTCTGGCTGGTTCCTGGACACCAACGGATACCGTCGCCCACATTTCGAATGTGTGCAAGCGAAACCTTGTGTAGAGGAATCGCCTACATTAGACCTAAAAACCTACATTGGGTGTATCATGTGTTTTCAGGTACCTATCCGCGTTGCCGCATCGTAACGAAACTCACATTTGTCCCCCAAAGGCGTGATCCCCCGTCAAACCCGCTCCCCGGCAGCCGTTGAAAACGCAAGCTTCCCATGGCACCACGCTGTTCATGGCACAGCTCGATGGACTAGCAGTTGTTGCGTCACCTATCCACGGCTATGGAGTTCGCACGACGCGACCCTTTCGAGCCGGTGAAACTGTGTGTTTCGGGGACGGAGTGCTGTATCCCGCCGACGCCGATTTCGACGACACCTATTCGCTGATACTGCCGGGCGAAGACTCCGAATCAAGCGAGGTTTTTTGGGATCTGGTGGACCAGACCCGCTGGTTCAATCACTCGTGCGATCCCAACACCGAGGTTTGTTCGAGTTGGGACGCCGATTCGAGGTCGATCCGAGCATGGTGGGTCGCGCTGCGCGATATCCCGGTGGGCGAAGAAATCACGTACGATTACGCGTTCGTGGCTGAGGTTGCGGAAGCGTGCCGCTGCGGCGCTGCTTCGTGTCGGGGTGTGATCGTCGACCCCGATCCGGATGAACTTTCGAAGCTGCCGTCCCACCTGCACGCGCTGCTGCGCACACCAGCGGCGCAGATCCTCGCGGATTCGCTCAGTCATTCCGCTGCAACAACTGCTGCAGCAGCAACGATAGCTTCGCCGTCGCGCACGTAGCTCGAGCCGGAAATTGCTTTGGCGGTACGCTTTCCGACAGCGGCAGCCTCCGACAGAGTCGCGTACGTCCTCGCCCCCGAAAGTGAAATGGCAGCGACCGACACGCTCATGATCGGAAATCTGCGCGTGATACCAAAACGATCTTTGGTCTCGATATAGCCGCGTTTTCGATCTGCGGGGTCGTAGTAAAGCTTGATGAGGCGATCGAAACGGTCGCAAATCGCGCGGCACACTTGATCGGCATGCGTGGCGTTGGTGACAAACACGAAATCGTCGCCGGCGATATGGCCGATAAAATCTCCAGGGGTACCGTAACGTTGAACCACGTACCGAATGATGTCGCTGGTCTGTCGGATGACCGCGTTGGCTTTTGCGTAGCCGTAATAGTCGTTATAGGCTTTGAGGTTGTCCAAGTCGAGGTAACACGCAATCGCACTCGGATCGCCAATGCGTCGCTCGATCTCCGCTTGAATTGCGTCTGCACCAGGCAGCTGAGTTGTCGGCGAAGCCCCCAGTTCCCGCGCCTGGCGATCCAGCGTTTTTGCAACGCGCGCGACGAGTTCAGCGGCATCGAACGGTTTAACCATGTAGTCCTCGGCGCCACTGCGAAACGCGCGCACCTTGTCCGCGGTGTCGCCGCGCGCCGACAGAAACATGATGGGCACCATCCCGATCGCTGGGTCAGCGCGAATCATTTCCGCCGCTCGGTAGCCGTCGATACCCGGCATTAGTACATCGAGCACGATCATGTCAGGTCTCGATCGCCGCGCCTCTACCAGCGCTGCATTGGCGGACCCCGCATCAAACACTTGGTAGCCCCCGAGCTCAAGCACCTCGCGACAGATGGCGCGAATCGATGGATTATCGTCGACGATTAGAACCCGAGGCACTTCACGTCGCCCGCTTTCCACCAGGCGTATGCACGCATCGCGAAACGCGCCCGGCTGGATCGGAAGCTCTAAGATGTCGTCGGCGCCAGCGCCGAGAAGGTCGCCGCGATTTTCCGCTTCACCAACAGCCATAACGGCGGTTCGGTACGTGTCTGGATCGTGCTCAAAGATCGCCAGCAAAGCGAGCGCGTCGGTCATCGCGGCTGCGACAACGGCGAGTACGGGATGCTCAGCCCGTGCGAGTGCGACCGCACTATCCACGTCGTTGGCGACCAGTACCCGGTCGGTCAGCGACATGAGTAGGCCCTTAAGCAAAAGGGCGCGCCGCGGATCATCATCTACGACGAGCGCACATGAATTGTCTCCGAGGCCGCGACGCTGCGACGGTTCGATCGCAATCGGTTGGGTGGTATCTTCGGTGGCCGCCGCTACGGGCAAGGTAAACACGAACCTGGTCCCGCTCGAATCCGACTCGACCCACATTTTTCCACCGTGGGCTTCCACGATCGTGCGAGAAATCGACAGGCCGAGCGCGGTACCACCTACGCGGCGACTCGATGTGGAGAACGGTTCGAAGATGCGCTCTCGGTCTTCGATCGGGACCGGCTCTCCCGAATTGTGAACCGATACGCCTACGGAATCCTGGAGCAACGGTGGGCCGAATACCTGCACGTCGATGACACTTGATGTGGGGGCAAATCGGATGGCGTTGGTCAGCAAGTTACCCAGAACTTGAGACAGCCGGTCAGGATCGCAGTCGATGACGATGTCGTCCGCCGAAGCGCTGATCAAGATCGCGACCTGACGCATCGCAGCCGCCGCGCGATAGCGGTCAACTACCTCGCGCACGAGCTGATCGAGTCGCACCGACACTGCAGAAATCGTCATCGTGCCCGACTGGGCGCGCGCAAGGTCGAGCAACTGATCGACGAGCTGGTTCATCCGGGTCGCAGCTTGCCGCGCCATCTCGATGTATCGCATAGGGCGCTCCGGAACCTGACCAGCGTAGCCGGACAGCACAATGTCGAGCGCACCTGCAATCGACGTTAGTGGGGTTCGCAGCTCGTGCGACATCACTTGAGCGAATTCCGCCCGCCGCCGCGCAAGGTTCGCCGTGTCGCCGAGGTCGCGAAGCACAACGATCGCACCGGTTGCGCCCCCTTCCGCGTTGCGAAGTGGCGTGACCACCGAGTGGAGTACGCGATCGCCGATCTGCACTTCTTCGCGAATGGGCTGACCGTCCGGAGAACCCGCCGCAAGATCAAACGGATAGAATCCTACGGTATCCTTTAGATAGGTTGTATCTACATGAACGTCCGGGAGAATGCCCAACATCTCGCGGGCTGCGCGATTGATCGCGACCTCTCTCGTGAGGGCGTCCACGAGGATCGCACCATCCGCCATGAGGTCAACGGCAACCCGTAGACGCTCATTCAACCCAGCAGCCATCCATCCTTGATCATATCAAGAACCGGCAGCACTGCGTCGATGGGTCAGGTTTTTCCGTCTGATCGCAGCGTCGCGATGTGTCCAAACCTGGTCGCTTGTCCCCTAACCCCTTATGCGAACTCTGGGGTTATAGTGAAGGACCATGGCTGTTGTGGTGATCGTTGGGCCAACGTGCTCCGGCAAAACCCGCCTCGCCCTCGAGCTCGCGCAGCGGGTTGGCGGTGAGATCGTTTCGTGCGACTCCCAGCAGGTGTACATCGGCATGGACGTTGGCACGGGCAAGGTCACCGAGGCCGAACGCGCGCGAGTGCCGCATCACTTACTCGACGTCGTGCGCCCGGATCAGGAAATGACCGCAGCGCGGTTTGTTGCGCTGGCGGATCGCGCGATCGAAAACGTTCAGTCGCGCGGAAAGGCAGCCATTGTGTGTGGAGGTACCGGGCTGTATGTGCGCGCGCTGCTTCTGGGACTGTTCGAATCGCCGCCGGCCCATCCCGAGCTTCGCGCTGAACTCGCAAAGCTCGGAGTCGACGGCCTTCGCACGGAGTTGTTGCGCGTCGACCCAGTTGCAGCGACAAAGATTCAAGCGAACGACCAAAAGCGCATGATTCGCGCTCTCGAGGTTTTTCGGTTAACCGGCGAGCCGATTTCGAACCATCAGGCGCGCCACAATCACCGCGCGCTGCCGTATCGATTCGATGCGCGCGTGGTGGGGTTGGCGCCGGAGCGACAGATGCTGTACCGCGCGATCAACGACCGGGTGGATGCGATGATCGCAAACGGCTTGGAGTCCGAAGTTGCCGGCTTGCGCGAACGCGGGTTTGTTCCCCCGCTTCGATCGCAGCAGGCGATCGGCTACGCGGAGCTTCACGCGGCCGCGGCTGGCGCGATTGACCGAACGCGTGCAGTGGAATTAATCAAAAGAAATTCAAGACATTACGCGCGAAGGCAGTTGTCGTGGTTTCGCTCAGATCCTGCGATTGCATGGCATGCAGGGGTAGCGGACGTTGACCTGGAGGAGCTGGAGCGGTACTTACGACCCCCAACCCGTAAATCGCCAATTCCGTAGCCTGTGACGACCGAAGCCTCCCTGATCTCCGACCGGATGATTCTCGATTTCGAGCGTCCGA
The DNA here is from genome assembly GCA_964419605.1 of uncultured Kofleriaceae bacterium. Classification (GTDB taxonomy): domain Bacteria; phylum Myxococcota_A; class Polyangia; order Haliangiales; family Haliangiaceae; genus JABFXX01. The sequence continues at coordinate 7,379 of CAYQQM010000110.1, forward strand.
TTATCGATCTCGAAAAGAAGATTGCCGATCTGCGCAATTTGTCCACCGAAAGCATCGACTTCTCGGCCGAGATCCGCCGACTCGAGCAAAAAGCCCGCAAGCTGCAACGGGAAGTGTTCGCGGACCTGTCCGCACAACAGAAAGTTCAATTGGCGCGTCATCCAGCGCGGCCGTACATGAGCGACTATATCGCGCTGCTCATGGACGATTTCGTCGAATTGCACGGCGATCGATCGTTTCGCGATGATCCGGCGATTGTGGGAGGACTCGCTCAATTCGATGAGTGGGAAGTGCTGGTCTTGGGTCACCAAAAAGGCCGCAACACCAAGGACAATCTTCATCGCAATTTTGGCATGGCCCGACCCGAAGGCTATCGCAAAGCGACCCGGCTCATGCGAATGGCTTCGAGGTTTCAACGCCCGATCTTGTGTTTTATCGATACGCCCGGCGCCTACCCCGGACTGGGGGCGGAAGAACGCGGTCAGGCCGAGGCGATTGCCAAAGCATTGCAGGTCATGGCGAGCCTCGAGTGCCCCATGATTTCGATCGTCATCGGCGAAGGGGGTTCCGGCGGCGCGCTCGCGTTGGGCGTCACCGATCGGATCTTGATGCTCGAGTACTCGATCTACTCGGTGATCTCGCCAGAAGGCTGCGCCTCAATTCTGTGGCGCGATCCAGCGAAGATCGCCGAGGCGGCGGCGCAGCTGCGATTAACTGCGCCCGATCTCGTCGAGCTCGGAGTTTGCGATGAAATCATCCGAGAGTCGGAAGGCGGTGCGCATCGCAACGGCGCGGTAACCGCAGCCAACATGCGCGCTTGCGTGAAGAAGCATTTACGCGAACTGGTTGCCATGGCGCCGGCGCAACTCATCGAACGCCGCTACCAAAAATATCGGCGCATGGGAGCGTTCGTCGAACCCACGTCCTAGTGGTTCTTTCCATGTACTACGACCTCGCGCTGTTCTCGGTACTCATTGCTGCCGGCTACTGGGGCGGACATTTCGTGCGCCAGACTTCGACCCGCGGGTATGGCGCAATGCAGCTCGCGGCGGCGGCAGCAGCCGGCATGGGGCTGTGGTCGCGCAAGACCGCTGGCGCCGAGGCGCTCGGGTTCGCGGGGGCGATTGGCTTGGGCGCCGGTGCGTGTCTGGTGGTGCTTGGTCCCATGAGTCGCGCGTTCGCCCGTCGGATGGCAATGGCGGAGCGATTTCGAACTGCAAACGCACTTCTCAGCGTTGCCGAAGTGCTCGCGCCGGGCTCTGGAGCAGCCGATGAAAAGGCACTTGTGGCGGCGATGCGGAGAATTCGCGACGGCCACATCGAGCAGACAGTCGAAGCGCTTTCGATCGCCAAACGAAGTGCTCCTGCTGACGCGCGGCTCGTGATCGACGAGCGCATCGCCATGCTCTACCTGGCGGCGTATCGCTGGGACGAAGCCATTGCACACGCGGAGGCAACCCTAATCGCCCACCAATCGGACGATGGCGATAGCCGGCCCAACCGCTCCGACGCGGTCGAAGAAGTCGGTCCAGCGGGGTTACGCCGTGCGCTCGGCGTTGCCCCCCCTGTATGGGTAGAGCTGCTCGGCGCGTATGGATATACCGGCGACCTCGGCCGAGCGGCGCAAATGTTGACCCGGCTTGAGGAGGTCTGTGCCCGTCGCGAAGGTGCTGCGATCTGGGTGCATCGCGGGCGAATGATGTTTCTCGCGCTGGCGGGACGCGTTTCCGCAGTTCAATCCCTTTTAGATCCTCGCAAGTCGCGGCACATGAGCCGAGCCGCTCGGGCATATTGGACAGCAGTCGCACACGAGCGCAAAGGCGACGCGCAAGCCGCAACAGCGGCATACATCAAGGCGAAGTCGCAATCGCGAGGCCGTCCGCGCGTATTGATCGAACGAGCCCTCGAGCGAATGCCGGATATCCGATCGATCGAGATTCCCCCGGTCGCGAGCGAGGTGATCGCGCGGGTAGAGGCCTCGCCTGCGCCGGAGATCGGAATGGATTTTCGCCCTCGGCGCGCCTGGGCGACGCTCGGTTTGCTGGCGGCGATTCTTTCGGTCTCAGCGGCAGTGAGCCTGCGACTCGGCGCGGTGAGCGACCTCGACACTTTGGTTCGCGCGGGGGCAGTTTCGCGAGAACTCGTGTACAGCGGGCACTGGTGGAGAATGGCGAGCTACGCGCTTGTCCACGCTTCGGGACTGCATCTTTGGGTCAACGTGATTGGACTTTGGACCTTCGGCCGGTGGAGCGAGAACACCTTCGGATCCACACGAACGCTGGCGATCTTTGCCATCGCCGGTCTTGGCGGAGCCGTGGGTCATCTGTGGGCCTCCCCCGTAGACGCGGCCGCCGGCGGATCGGGCGCAATATTGGGACTGCTGGGCGCCGCCCTGGTGGAGCTGGCGGTGCATGGCCAGCGCCACCGCACAGCCGCAAACTACGGATTCTGGGCCAGCGTTGCGGTGGTGATCCTCGGACAACTGGGGCTCGACGCGATCGCGGGAACGGCCGACCACTGGGTCCAAGTTGGCGGCTTTGTAACCGGCGCCGTCATGGGCCTGTGGATATCTCCGAACGCGAGGCGGCGATGGTCCCTGCACGGCGCCCGCGCGATCGCGTTCGTGTATGTGCTGACCTGCGCAGTCGCCGCTACGCACCTCGCGATGACCTAGACCGCTTCTGGGCTGATCTAGTACCTCGATTAACGCGAGTTGCGCGCCGGCCGCTAATCCATACCGCAAGGAACAATACCACGAGCGACCACACCAACCAGAACACCGCCCACGACGTTACCGCCCATGGCTCGCGCGTGCCAAATGTCGATTCGGCCATGGCAGTCGAATCCGATGTTCCCGCGACAACCCCGTTGACGACCTGCATCGGGCGAAACAGCACGCGAACGTCGAGCAGAGCATTGATGCAAGCCTGCGCTGCGATGAAGTGAGAAAAAAACACGACCCAGCGAGCCGGCAGCGCGACACCGCACAGCGCGATGCCAACGCCGATGCCGGCGATCGCGTAGGGCCCGAAGTAGCTTCCATCCGGCGTTGGGCTGATGACGAAGATCGCGGTGGTTAGCATGGCGGTCCCAAGGAACAGGAGCGCGATCCGCGCGGCGCGAGCGGTAGGCGTTACCACCAAAAGCAGCCCGCCCCACACTGGCGTTCCCATGTACCCCGCGGCGGCGATCGCAGCGGTCCCGAGCGGTTCCACCGAGGACACTGCGTACGACAGACCGCTGGTATCGCGGTAAACGACGACGTGGTCGAGTTCGGCACCTGTCACCACCATCAGGAGTCCGTGCGACATCTCGTGGAACCAGGTAGCGAGCTGTTTGAATGGGTACGCAACGCCACCCCCAAACGGAAGGTTCCATAACAGAAGCGACGCAAGGAGTGCGAACCCGAGCGTCCGGATCTGCGCGCGGTCGTTGCTTTTCATGGCTTGGAGGAATTGTCGGAGTGGGTCTCAGAGGTCGGCGACGACGGGGCCGAAGGTGGAACTTCGGGATCGGTAGGCGGGAGCCGCTCCGGCTCAAACAATCCCGTCAACAAATTTCCGGTGCGGTCGCTAAGGGCCGCACCGAGCTGGCGGATGTCGTCTGGATCGAGAAGCTCGTGAAGCGCGTGCCCAGGTTTCTTCGCGAGGGCAATCACGTCCGAAAGCCGTACCGGCGCGGGTCCGCTGCATAAGAGTCCGATCGCCGTACCGCTAAGTGCCCCCCCCAATCCGCCGCAGCCAAACAGTGCGACCCAGTCCACAGCGTGCTCCGGCAGATGGCGATGCGGCAGCGCTGCAATCCATATAAGCGCTAAACTGGCTATCGAGTGGGCGCGGATGGCGACCCAGGTGGCTCCGAAACGCCCGGTGTCCGCTGAAACGCGGGCCGCCAACCGGCCAATCCCCCCTGCGGTCATCACCGCAGCTGCACCACAGAACACCGCGGTAAACCTAAGGAGGGTCGCAAATGGAACCACGTGAGCACCCCGAGCAAGCCGGGCGAAAATCCACAAAGAACCAGCAATTATCGGCACTTCGATCATCAGCCCAACCGCCACCCCCTTCCAGAACCCAAAACGAGCCGGAAATGTCCTTCTTAAATGAGCATTTACAAGATTTTGTACGGGATCGGGCATCGCAAAGGCTTCAGGGAAGACCTGCGGCGCAATTAGCGTAACATACACACGACTCGTCTCGGCGACTCTGCGCCCACGAATCTCGGAGAAGCATCCTATGGCGTTTGGAACAGATCTCCTGAAGCGGGTTACGAAACAAGGGCTCATTACCGGCCTGTCGAACCGACCGTTCGGCCTCGGCTGGCTACTTCACGGCGGCCGCACATATCCGCCAACCTACTTCACGCTCGATCTCGACCACCAAGATCGGGTGAGCCTCATCCGCTCGGTTAGCGGCGGCGGGATTCGCGCCGATGTCACGACGTTCCAGCAGGGCCCAGACTACTACCGCTCGCGCCAGATCGGTGGAAAGCTAAAATTCGATGACTTGAAGTTGAACGTTGGCATGGGGGCATCGAAGGCGTTCTGGGAATGGATGAAGCAATTTTTTACCGGCAAAGGCTATCGCCAGACCGGCGCAATTTCTGTTGGCGACGATGGATTTCGCGAGCGCGTTCGACGCGAGTTCAGAGGCGCGTTAATTCACGAGATCACCTTTCCCGAACTCGATGCATCGCAGAAAGACGCAGAAGCCTACTTCACTGCGGGACTTGCAGTGGAAAACGTAGAGTTCCAAGAGGGCTCGGGTATCTTGCCGATTCAGGGCGGGCTAGCAGGCGTCCTACACCAAAAGAACTGGCTGCGCTCCAACTTCCGTTTCATGCTCGATGGGTTTACCACGGACACGGTGACGAAGATCGACTCCTTTACGGTCAAGCACAACGTCATGGACTACTACGTGGGTGGGTCGCGCGAACCAATCAAAACCCCCAGCTGGATCGAATACCCGAACATCACGTTCTATTTGCCGGAATCGTGTTCGTACGAATTCGACAAAGCGGCGGAGCAGCGCATCGTTCGAGGCAAGTCGCCCGGATATCTCACGGGTATGATCGAAATGATCGATAAGCAGCACCTTCCGCTATGCTCGTTGTCGTTTGCCGGCGCAGAGATCGTCAGCGTGAGCTCCGATACGTCCGATGCCACCAAAGACCAAGCTAAGCTGGTGAAAGTCGAGCTTAGCGTCGAAACGATGACGTTCGAATACAGCTTGATCGCAGAGCTGCAACATTGGGGCGCGGTTGCCAACAACATCGGCGGCCCGATCCTCAGCCCGATGGCCTCCAAGGCGTTCGGTGCTTCGGCTCAGGGTGTTGGCAAATACGCGGGCGTCATCACGTCGCCAACCGAAGCGGTCAACATCGGTGTCGACGAGGCCTTCAAGAAGGTCTGACCGGCTATACTGGTCGCGTGAGCCTGTTTCGCCGCATGTTTTCGGCCGACTACCGCGCTGCGGTAGCGGCCGAGGCAGCTGGCAACGTAGACGCCGCGGCGCAACGATATTCACTGGCAGGTGAACTACAGGGCGCGGTCCGCATGCACATTGCACGCGCCGCTCGGGCGCCAACCCGCCATGACGAAATCGCGGCGCTTCGCGACGCCCTGCGATGGGCTGGCGACGACCCTGCCCTGCGGGCGCAAGCGTCGCGGCCTCTGGGCCGAGCGCTGTTAGAATCTGCTGTTGCGGAGGGAGTCGCCACGCAACGAGATCGCGCCCGTGTTCGCGAAGCCGCCGAGATGCTCGTCGTCGGCGGCGACTTTAGCGCGGCTGGAGATGCGTACGAATCGATTGGAGACCTGGCTGCGGCGGCCCAGGCCTATTCGTCCGGCGGCCTGATCGACAGGCTGGAAGCCATCCTCGCCAAGGAGTCGGCCCAAACCGAACGCGATCGCGACGAAGGAGAAGCGTTCAAAAACTATGAGACCTACATGCGCATCGGTCGTCGCGACGATGCCCGAACACAGCTCATGCGCGCGATCGCAGGCGGAGATCGCGCGGGTAGCTACCGCCGCCTCTTGGACCAACTCGATTCCGCTTTGATTACCGGTGGACGCGTCGAACTCAAACGCCGCAATTCGCCCTCGGTATTCGCCTGTGTCGCATCGAAAATCGCAATCGGCCGGGACGCGCTATGCGATCTGCCTCTGCGCGCCGGCTGTGTATCGCGTCAACACGCGGTGATCGACCGCACCGACACAGAGTTCTTGTTGCGCGACGGCGGCTCCCGCAACGGCACCTTGCTCGAAGGGCTTCCACTGTTCGGCGCCGTTCCGCTGGTTGGCAGCGGCCGATTCGGCTTGGGGGATGAGTGCTCCGTTCAGTTTGACCTGATGGACGGAATTTTGGTTCTCAGCGCAGTAGACGGGCTTGACCGCGGCGTCTCGCTGATCGCCGGCGCCCCCGAGGGAATTCTCGACCTGCGTCGCGTGGGGCTGCCACTAGAGATGACGTTCCGAGATGGGCGCCCCGTGCTTGGCCGCGGCGCTGCGCTCAAGGTGACGGTTAACGGTGAACCGCTTGGAGACCTCCGGGTCCAACTCATTCGCGGCGATCAGATCGTCGCTGACGGTGACGAGGTCGCGATTGGCTAAGGGCCCGCCGGAAAATAAGTCGTCGAGCGAGGCACAGCAGGCCGGAGCAGA
>CAYQQM010000111.1:0-7480 GCA_964419605.1 uncultured Kofleriaceae bacterium
TCCTCAACAGCGCGAATGCGCTCCTTGGCGACTTCGGAGATGTGCAGCAGACCGTCGGTCCCGGGCAAGATCTCAACGAATGCGCCGATCTCGACGATTTTCTTGACCACCCCATTGTAGAACAGCCCCACTTCCGGCTCCATCGTGAGCCCTGAAATGAGGGCCTGCGCCTGTTCGATCGCCTTTGCCTCGGAGGAGGCAATCGAGACCACGCCGGCATCGTTGATGTCGATCTGAGCCCCCGTTTGCTCCTGGATCGCCCGAATCGTCTTCCCGCCCGGACCGATGATGTCGCGCACCTTATCGGGCTTGATTTGCACCGTGACAATGCGCGGCGCGTAGACCGATACTTCATCGCGCGGCAACGAGATGGCAGAGTCCATCTTATCGAGAATATGAATGCGGCCCCGCTTGGCCTGCGCGAGCGCCTCCTCGAGAATTCCTCGCGTCAGCCCATCGACCTTGATGTCCATCTGAAGTGCGCACACGCCACGCCGCGTTCCGGTGACTTTGAAGTCCATGTCGCCAAGATGGTCCTCGTCGCCAAGGATGTCGCTGAGGATGATGTAGTCGTCACCCTCTTTCATGAGGCCCATGGCGATACCGGCGATCGGCGCCTTGGTGGGCACCCCCGCATCCATGAGCGCCAGCGAACCACCACACACCGAGGCCATCGACGAAGACCCGTTCGACTCGAGAATATCGGACACGACTCGGATCGTGTATGGAAAGTCGTCGTATACTGGCACCACCGATTCGACCGACCGCTCGGCTAGGAATCCGTGGCCGACTTCGCGGCGCGACTGACCGCGCAGCATCTTGACCTCCCCGGTCGAAAACGGCGGGAAGTTGTAATCCATGTAGAACGTTTTCTTTTGATCGCCGAGCAGTGTGTCGAGTTTTTTCTCGTCGTATTTGGTCCCGAGCGTTACGGCGACCAACGCTTGGGTCTCGCCGCGGGTAAAAAGCGCCGAGCCGTGCGCGCGCGGTAGCACTCCGGTCTCGATGCTGATCATGCGGACTTCATCCGGATCGCGACCGTCGATGCGCTTTCGCGTCGATAGCGTGTGGCCACGGGCCCACTTCTTGTGAAGCTTGCCGAATGCAGCTTCGAACGGCTTCGCGTCCGCGCCGGCCGACGACGCTACCAGTGATTCGGAAACCAGAGCGGCGAGCGCCTGGGCTTTTACGGCCGCTACCTCGGCGTAGCGCTGTTTCTTATCTTTGATCTGAAGCGCTTGGCCCAGTCGATCCCAAGCGAGCTCTTTCAGACGCGTTGCAAGCCGCTCGTCGGTGGTCGGCGGAGTGAATGGACGCTTTTCTTTGCCGACTGCTGCGCGCAGCCGTTCTTGCAGCTCGATCAACGGCTGCACCGCTTGGTGTGCAAACAGAAGCGCGTCGATGACCGTGTCTTCCTGCAGTTCGCGCATCTCACCTTCGACCATCATGATCGCGTCTTTCGATGCGGCCACGACGATGTCCATGTCCGACTCTTCGCGTTCCTGAAACGTTGGATTGGCGATGAATTGGCCATCGCTAATTCGGCGGCCGATGCGAATGCCGGCGAGCGGCCCGTGCCACACCAAGTCCGACAGGTGGACAGCGCAGGATGCCGCCGTCATCGCCAGCACATCGGTGGCATTCTCGCGGTCGAACGAAACCACGTTCGCGATGATCTGGGTGTCGATAAACCAACCCTTCGGAAACAGCGGCCGGATCGGTCGGTCCATCAGCCGAGCGATCAAGATCTCGGCGTTCGTGCTTCGACCTTCGCGGCGAAAGAAGCTGCCGGGGATCTTTCCCGACGAATAAAACTTCTCTTGGTACTCGCACGTCAGCGGCATGAAGTCGATATCGCGCGGGTCTTTGGATCCCTGCGCGGTCACCAGCACCATGCTGTCGCCGCAGCGAATCACGACGGACCCCGAGGCCTGCTTGGCCCATTTCCCCGTCTCGATGGAGATCTCTTTTCCGCCTACGATGGCGGACTCGCGAACATATGGCATGAACGTGTCCTTTCCTTGAAGTCACGTCGCCGGGCGAGTCTGCAGACCGGCCTGCCTGAACCCTCTGCCCAACCCCTCAACTGCCGTTGAGGGCCTCGACGGAACGATCAAACCGGCGCGATCTCTGTTTCTGATCCTGCGACGCTACGTGGTTGTGATTGTGGGGTTTATGGCACAATCGCTACCAAAAGCCAAGCGCAGGAGTCTAGCGGCGCAAGCCCAGTCGCTCGATTAGCGCTTTGTAGCGATCGAGATCGACGCGCTTCAAGTAGTCGAGCAGTCCGCGCCGCTGCCCCACCATCTTCAGCAGGCCCCGACGGCTATGGTGGTCTTTATGGTTGTTCTTCAAGTGCTCGGTAAGGTGAGAAACCCGCTCGGTCAGCAGGGCAACCTGGACCTCCGGCGACCCGGTATCACCAGGGTGCTGGGCAAACTTCGCAATAGTCTCTTGCTTGCGTACGGTAGAAACAGGCATCTGCAACTCCAGTCGCCCGCGGTCGCGTCCGGCATGAACGGGGTCCGGGGTCAGGCCGGAGATTGGAGGAATTCTGCCGGAGCGTCAAGCGATGATTTGGCGGAACGGCCCGCGCCCTACTTTAGAAGCCCACCGAGCGAAAGTCCGATCGCGACAGCCCCGACAAGCACCAGCACGGCGACTAACACGGCGATCGGCCGACTTGCCGGACCGCGCTCCCACCGCGGTGCGGGGGTTCGATCACTCTTGCGCATCCCGGACAGCAGCTCATCCACCCCCGTGCCTCCGGGCACTTTTGCGTGCCTGGCGGACGCAGGCTTCGCGGTTTCGGCCCCGGTTGATTCCCGCGCCATGAGCCGAGTTGGATCGTCATCGATGCCGCGCCGAACCTTTTCGCTTTCGACGACCAGCGCGGACGATTCAGGTGGCTTCGTATCGATGGTCGTTATTTCCTGCGAGTCGCCAAACGCCTCAATGCCAACCGGGGCCGATTCTACAATCACGGGCCTCGACGTAGTTTCTGCCTTGGCTTGGTGCATGCGGGCCGGGGCCTTGTCGTGTGGAACTTCATCCATCGCCAACACCGCCGGATGGACGACCGCCCGCATGAGGCAGCGATCCCACGCTTCGCGCAACGCTTGTTCGACCTCCGAGGCGTCTTTGAACCGCACCTGATCCGATGGCTCTAGTGCCTTCATAACCACCGCAGCCAGGGGCTCGGGGATCGATGGATCAAACCGGGTCGGCGACGGCGCGTTGCCCTGCAACACGAAGTTGTTCGTGGTCTTGGTGTCGGGTCCCTCGTAGGGAATCCGCCCCGAAAGTAGCTCGTACAGCACGGCTCCCCACGCAAATACGTCTGCCTGGGGGGTGTAGCGACCCTCGCGGATCGCCTCCGGGGGAGAGTAGCCAGGGGTCCCCATGAAGATGCCCACTTGGGTTAAGTCGCTGTCGGGCATTCGCGCGATGCCGAAATCGGCGAGCTTCCACCGATTGTCGCCGGCGTGAAGCACATTGGCCGGCTTCACGTCGCGATGAATGATGCGCTGACGGTGCGCAAACGATAGCGCAGACGCAAGGTCCAGACCGATCTGGACACAGCGCGCCAGCGGCAGTCGAACTCGATCGAGGCGATCCGCCAACGATTCGCCGGGCAAATACTCGAGCACCATAAACGGCGATCCGCTGTCCTCGTCGACGCCAACGTCGAAAATCGTCAGGATCGCCGGGTGAGACATCTTTGCTGCTGCCTTGGCCTCGCGCTGAAACCTTTCGAGGAATGCCGACCGGACTCGCCGCCCCTGCTGCTGCGGCGACGTGATGGTCTTCACGGCCACAACCCGATCGAGCAGCGGATCCCGCGCTTTGTAGACAACTCCCATCGCCCCCTTGCCGATCGTCTTTATGATCTCGTAGCGACCAATCGCTTGGCGTTGCCCCTCCGCCGCGTGGGATAGACCTGGCGGCGCTTCACCGCGGAGGCGCGTGTTGGTACGCGGACGGTCTTCGGCTCCCTCAGGCATCGACCTAAAACGGTAACACGATCTGCGGCGAAGCGTCCTATTGCTCGCCCTCGGGATTCGGAACGACCGCCCCCGACACCTCCGACGAGTCGTGTCGCATGGCTCGGTCTCGCTCGATGCTGATTCGGCGCAGTAGTGTTGGACAACTCGACCGTCGGTTGCGCGAATATCAGGCCGGCGGGCATCCGATCGAACAATGTTCGCCGCAATCGAACGCTTTCGGTTTGAGAACGGAATCTCACAACTGAAAGGATTTTGCTATGTGCCCTAAAACACTAACAAACCGTGCGGTCTTGCGCCTTGCCTGCCTAGCGCTGCCGCTGGCGGCGTGTGTCGGCGAGCAAGCTGCGCCCTCGCCGTCGAATGCGTTGCCCCTTACGGCCTCCGCGCTCGGCCGAGTCGCCATCGACGACTTTCAAACCGGGCCGGATGCGATGACCATCGCAACCACGGGCCTCGTTCAAAAAGCGCAAGCAGGCACCATGCTGGGCGGCAACCGCTGCGTCGCGCTTAACGTGACGGGAAATGCCTACGCGCGCCCCGCAAGCGTCGAGCTTCGCGCGGACCCGCAGGGCTACCTCGCCGTGGACACGGGAGTCGGCGTGGACCATTCGCTTTTGTTGCTCTACGGCTACGATGACCAATGCAACGGTCGGCCCCTCGATGAGGACCTAAGCGACTTTGCTGCGTTCGAGATTCGACTTGCGGCGTTGGATCTGGACGTGGCAGGCGCCATCGCAGTCTGGACGCCAACTGGCACGGCCTCAGCGCCTCTAGACATTCAGGCCGGCAGCACGGTCAAAACGATCAACTTCGACACGTTTACCGGGACCCCCGACTGGGCCCATGTCCAACACCTGATATTCGAGGTTCAAAGTGGCGGCGCAGTGGCCGCACACGACTATCTGCTTCGATCGATATCCGCGGTGACGATGCCGCTGACGCCTTAGTCTCGCCACGCACCTCATAGAACCGCTCAACCACCTCCGGCATTACGAAACTACAAGAACCAACTCCGTTTCTCATGACCCCTGCCATCCAGAAGTTGCTGCTGACGGCGACTCTGGTGGCAACGCCGGCATGTACTGTCGCAAACCCGATTCATCGCAGCGATGCAGACCACGCGGGCAATGCGGCAGACGACAGAGGTGTCCCCGCATTTTTGATTCGGTCGTTCTCTATCCGCGAAGCGACCGGTGAATTCCGCAGCGCTTGCCTTCGACCTGTTTTGTCGTTAGGGTTTCGCGTGAGACAATAGAAAATCGACTACCGTGGGAGCGAAGCTTGGGGAGAACATCGGATTGTGTTCGCCGCCAACGATCGTCCATAGTTCGGCGTGTCCACCGGGTCGGCATCCGCTCCCATAACGGGTTACGGTCGTTTCGTTCCCGGCAAGCCCCGTGTCGAGATCGAGCGGCAGTGATGAGTTGTCGGGAGTGTTGCTACAACCACCAAAGGTAGCCCAATCGGTCACGCTCTCAATCGCGCCGGCGATTGGTCGCCCACCAATCGTGCTGCCACCGTACGAGGCTGTGGAATCGGCGGTCCCGTGGATGTGGAGAACCGCGACCGGTTGAGTCGGTTTGCAGTTTGCACTGTCAGCGTACGTGCCGCCGGCCAGACTCGCGATCGCTGCGATCTGGTCCGCGTGGTCGCACGCCATTCGGTACGACATGGAACCGCCGTTGGAGAGACCAACCAAAAATACTCGCTTCCGATCAACGTTATAGTGATAACCTATCTCCGTGATGAGGTTGCTTAGATACGTCGCATCGTCGACGGTCGAGCCATAGTAGTTACAGCAAGCGTCGATCGCGTTCCAGAACTGGTTGCCCGGGACGTCCTTAGTGCCGTCAGGGTACGCGTACAGAAACCCTCGCGCCTCAGCCTGTGCGGTTAATTTAACGTAGTTTTCGGTGCGGGCCCCGGTTCCGGTATAGCCATGGAGCAAGAACACCAACGGCATGGGCGCACATGTGTAGCTCTTCGGAACATAGACGGAAACCGGACGCGTCCCGCCGATCGGACCTGAAATGAACTTGGAACAATCGGGCGCATCGCTCGTAACCGCATCGCTCGTAACCGCATCGGTCGATGGGATACCCGACACCGTTGGGCTGCTGCAGCCGATGGCTAGGGCGAAAACGCACCAGTGAGACCTCATCGAACCGCAACAACTCGTGTGCATGCAACCTCCGACAATAGGGTCGTATGTAATCATCGCATACGATGACCACGTAAATGGGTATAAATCTCGACAGTGCCGGTTCTCAGTTTGGGTGCGAGGCACAGATGGCACACTGATCGCGATCGGCCTACCGGCTCCGAGCGATGGCGATATCGCCGAGTTGGCTCGTCGCATGGGTCGAAAAATGACGGCGGGGGTGGCCCGATGGGAGCAAGCCTGGCGAAGCGGAGCCACCCGAGCAAGCAGACGAGCTGACGTCGTTGGTGATGGCGGACCTCGGCGCCGCAGCACCGCGCATCGACGAGGAGCCAACCGAGAAACGGCCCGGCCGATTGGCCGCGATGTGCGACGGCTATTCCCTCGAGTGCCGACCCAATGCGGCACCGCATGGCCGCCCCGAACACCTAATGGACGTCCCCGGAACGGTCCGGAAGTCGCTGCAGCGAGCGCGGCCCGACATCGTCCCAGTGGGGAGACGAGTCATCGAAGTGGGAGTGCTTCTAGAACGTAACCGCACAGCACAACGCTCCGAAAAAAAGAAAGTCATCGCATTACAAATAGTTGTGCAACGAGTACTGCGTCGTCGTCGCGGCACAATTGATGCAGTTGCTGGTCCTGATGAAGGCCAGACTTTACGTGAATGAGATCTTTTTCGTCGGTTGCCTTGGTGCGTTTGGATGCGTCGTAGGTGATCCAACCAATGGGGAGAACACAACGCCCGATCCCCCCGGTGCCGAAACGTGTTCTCTAGTCAAGAATGCGGGTGACCTGGGATCTCTTGCGACTCCGAGCACTCTCCAATGCAATGTGCCCGGATCTGGAGGCGCAAAAAAGTGGTATCGGCTTTTTGCTCCCTTCCCGACCGCCCCCGACGACATTCTGCAGGTAGAGCTTTGGGCTGGCCGAGGAGCGTTTGCCGCAGGCGCAGTGCAGCCTGGCACCTATCAACTAACCGGACAGGAGTTGTCGAGCAGTACGTGCGGCATCTGTGTTCGTGCGATGGGCAACAAGGGACCGTCGGGGAAAGAGTACTTCGCGACCTCTGGAACGGTTGAGATCAAGCCGATCGGCGGGCCCGGAACCATGTTGAGCGTTCGAGTGATCCAAGCTACGTTGGCCGAGGTTGGTGGGAGCGCGTCACAGCGGTGCACCACGGCTGGCTTGTCAGCTGCGCTGACTGGGACAATCGTCGACCACGATGCGACGGGCGGTGGCGGAACCGGTGGCGGTGGTGGTGGCGGAACCGGTGGCGGTGGTGGTGGCGGAACCGGTGGCGGTGGTGGTGGCG
>CAYQQM010000111.1:7580-13871 GCA_964419605.1 uncultured Kofleriaceae bacterium
GAACCGGTGGTGGTGGCGGAACCGGCGGCGGTGGTGGTGGCGGAACCGGCGGTGGTGGTGGTGGCGGCACCGGCGGTGGTGGCGGAACCGGCGGTGGTGGTGGTGGCGGAACCGGCGGTGGTGGTGGAACCGGCGGTGGTGGTGGCGGTGGCGCGTGTCCAACGACAATTGGCAACTAACAGCGCTGCACGGGTGCGATTCTGGAGCCCCCTTGTTCGCGCATTCGGAACGAGAGCGGCAGCACTTCACTTTTGATTCGAAGCAGCAATCGCATTCGCCTTCCAATAAGGGGTGCTAATTCAGATACTTACATAATCCGGCTGGTACCCCACGCACTGTGCGAATCCCTCATTGCCGGGCCTCCCGATCCGAACGCCTTGCCGGATCGTACCGGTCACAATGGCACCCACCGCTGTCCCTATGGCCGGCCAACTAGTCGCTGCACCGGCCCAGCTACACTCGGACCTCGAGGCTCAATGGAGGACAGTCCAGTCGGCCGGTGATCCTGCGATTGGGATGCACGGATTCTCGGCCCAGGATCTGGGCTTATTCCGTCGCAATCAAGCCAGCATCTTTAACGCGGCCTACGCAGAGCCTTGCCCTGCGACCGGGTTTCGCGGCCCAGGCGAGATCGACTTGATCCATCAGTTGATGGACCAGCTGTATGCCTGGATCAAGGTAAGCGAGGAGTTCCCGAAAACGCCCCTCGAGGACGTGGATTCGCTGGTTGAGCTAAAAAGCCCGGAGGGTCTTAACAGCCTATACAAGACCTTTAACCGAGACCCCAATTTCCAAATAGGGCTAGACCAGATCCGGATCGACAAGACGAAGGCCACGGTGAATTTCACGGTCGTGGAGAACCGCGAAAGCCAGAAAAAACCGCGCACTCAACGTGGGAACTTTGAGATTCCGCTGGACGGCTACACCTGGGGCAAGATTCAGTGGACAGCCCAGACGATGGGGGCGCATCGCAAACCACCGAGCGATCCCGCGGTTACGCGTCGAAAGCTTCCGTCCGGTCGAGCCGCACCACAACTCCACAACGCGCAACAAAAACAATGCGAAAAAGGTGTTACCGTGCTTACCCCCCCGGAGATTGACCTGTTCCTCAAACTTGGAGATTGGCAACGGGGGATTGAGGACGCCAATAGGGAGTTGCTCGAAAACGTGCTGGATCCCGAAGGAATCGAGGCCATCAAGCCGCTGCTACGTAAGCTCCATGGCACGCCGCGTCAGGTCTTTATTCAAGAGGTTCTGCCCACGAAGAGCGGCACAAGGGTGAACTTCTTCGTTTTCGTGAACCGAGACCCCGAAGACCCTGTAGGACCCGAAGAACTCCATGGCAGCTTCGAGATCCCTCGTGCAACGGACGGCAGCTTCTGGGGGAAGATCCCATGGAACGAATCCACCGTTCCGCTCTCCGCCGAGCCAAGCCAAAGTCCTCCAGCGTTCAAACCGAGCGAGAGGGAGTTCTAGCGCTGCGACCTCGGGTAGCCAGAAATTCGCGTCCCGGGCGGCACCGAACTGGTCACAAAGGCGTTGCCGCCGATGACGGAGCCCCGCCCCACGACCGTATCGCCGCCCAGAATCGTGGCGTTGGCATAGATCACAACGTCGTCCTCGATCGTCGGATGGCGGCGCTGTCCCGGCTCTGGGCGCGCCTCCCCGACCGGTACGCTCAGGGCTCCGAGCGTCACCCCCTGGTAGATCCGGACGCGATCGCCAATCAACGTCGTTTCACCGATGACCACTCCGGTTCCATGGTCGATAAAAAACGACGCGCCAATTTGCGCTCCAGGGTGGATGTCGATCCCAGTTTGGCGGTGCGCTAACTCGGTCATCATGCGCGGAATCACCACGCTGCCCTCGCGCAGCAGCGCGTGTGCCATGCGATAGACCGCAATCGCATAGGTAGCCGGATAGCAGAGCAAGATCTCATCGATTCCGGACGCCGCGGGGTCGCTTTCGTAGGCCGCGCGTAAATCCAATCGAACTTGCGCGCGCAGATCGGGCAGTCGCGCAATAAACTTTGCCGTAATCGCCTCGGCCTGATGCGTGCACTCGGCACACTCCAGGTCGTTCCGACCGAGCGCTTGCTGCCGCTTGTGGTGCTTAGCGCGATAGACTTGGCGATGCAGCGCGGTTCGCAGTTCGCCAAGCCGCTGCTTAACCAGCTCCCCCACGAACGCGCGGTCTGCGCGAGGGACATCGGGGCCAGCGTAGCCCGGAAAAAGTAGCTCTCGGACCAGTTCCACCACCGACTCTACCCCCGCCTGGGTCGGCAGCTCGTAGCTCCCGATGTGCACCATTTCAGCCGCACCCGCGTCAAAGTAGGCGTCGGTTAAGGCGGCGGCGACCCCATCGATGGAGTCCAGCCCGCCTGCGAAGGTGGAATGCGAAGCGCTGCCAGCGAATTGCGGGGTCGAATCGAGGCGTTCACTCGCCAAGTTGAAACTGCGACGCTCGGTCGGCATTCCGTACATCTAGCACGAGTTTTTCCCCGGAGCGGTCCGTCCGCACGACCTGGATGATGGCTCCCGCCTACTCCCTACTCGTCGGCGGGGGGAGCAGTGGCACCTGTTGCGACGCGGCGAACCGGCGTAGGTGCATCGTTGATTTTTGCAATGACAGCATCGAGTTTTTGTTCGGGAATCGTAACTCGAGTGGGCATCCCGCCTCCCAATTCGAACATCGCGACGAAGTCCCATCCCGATTCGAACGGCGCCGCGATCGTGAGCATGCCGGAATCGCGCACGACCGAAACCGGCGCTTTGGTCTGGCCGATCAGCAACAACTCGGTCTTATCGAATTGCCCCGCATGTCCCGCGGTATCGACGACCGCAACGTGGCCGCGCACGGTAAATCGCTGGCCGAGGGTCTGCGTGCATTCGTCGCGGCGTTCGAACTCGCGCGCGGCTTCTGCGATCGCGTCGTCGTGCACCCCACGACTCATCCCGCCAATCAAGAACTGCACCACGGCGCGTTTGAGCCTAGCATCGCGAAATTGCGCTCGCAGCGCGCGATCGATGCGGTTGGCGATCGGGCCCGGCGTGCCGACGCGAGTATCGACCGCGCGTGCATCGGCATCGGCGCCGCGGTACGGTTCCACGCCACCTAAGATCCACTTTGCGGCGGCGTAAAGCCCATCGAGATCGACATGGGCCACGATGGAATCGATCGGCCCGGCCTGTCGGACAAGTTCGGGAGTCACCATCTCCGGGCACGCACCGTGCTCGGCTTTGGTGGCAAGAACAAATCGCGGATCCCCGGCAAACCGCGCGTGCTGTTCGTGATCGTGGTGGTCGACCCATGCAGCCAAGCGGTCTCCGAGTCCGTCGAGAAACGGTTTGGTGGTTCGCTCAAACGACACGCTGGTACCCACGGTCGCCGCAAACGCAACATCGAGCACCACGACGCGCCCCTCTAGCTTGTCGGCTCGCGGCAACGCGCGAGGCGAGGCGAAGTAGAGAAATGGTACGCGCACATCACATCGTACTCCAGACCGGTTCCGGGTTGAGAAGATCGTGCCCGGCGAAGGGATTTTTGCGAAGCGCGAGGCGCTAGGAGAGAGCGTAGCCGTAGCTACGCGACCGATGACCCTGCGACCCTTGGAAGTCCCCGAAGGGGAGAAATCCCTGACGAGGGACGACGCAACGATGCGATCCGCAAAAAGACCAAGCCCGGCACGGTCAGATCAGCCCGGAACCGGTCTAGATTCGTCACGGCCGTTGCGCACAATGCGTCGTCACCGTCCAGCCATCGTGCAGGTATACGCGACGCACCGTGCCGCGGTCTCCGCATTGACCCGTCCCGGGGACGATCATGCACAAGGACCGCTCCCCGGCGCCCGCCACCCATGCGGTTCGTTGACCCGCAGCAGTGCGCCCTACGAGTTCGTCGTCGACGTACACATCCAGCTCCTCGGAACAGCGCGTGTTATCGACAAAAAACGTTGTGCGCTGCACGACGCGCTCCGGTGCGGCAGCGGGTTCCGGTTCGGGGTGCTCGTCGACAACGCCAAGGTTGCGCCGATCCGATGCCGCCGCTGCCAACGCCTGCGTTGTGCAGCCAGCCGCGCCAAGCTCAGGCGATAATCCGTTCGACCACTCCGCCCGGAGTTCGGCGATATCGCGCAGTGCCACGGGGTAGTCGCGCTTGGCCGACGCAACGGCGAGCCTCGCATTCGGCAACAGACCGGCCGTCATGCCGAGCTCGTCGTGACGAACGATGCGCGCAAACGCCGCCTCGAGCGCCAAACCCAGGCGCTGGAACCGTTGCAACCGGGTTTGCGCGTCCGCCCAACGGGCGGCCAGCTGTCCGGTGGGGCAGCCCTTCGCGGTCTTGCGCTTGCCGCCCGGCCCTTTGCCGAGAGCGCCTAGCAACGCAACGATATCGCCCTGATACGCCTCGCGCACGGTCGCCATATCAGCCTGCGCCGCAGCAAATCGACGCAGATCCTCCGCCAGCGCTTCACTGTCTCCCCATGGACGCAGCAGCTCCGGCTGCCAGTTCAGAACGTCGGCTCCGGCCCTCGGCAGGGACTTCTCCCTCGGCAGGGACTTTTCAGGGGCGCCAAGGTGGGCAGCACTCCCGCCAAGGGAGTGCGGAGGTAGTTCGCTAGCGGCAAGTGCAAGCCGCGCTGCGGGTACGTTTGCCTCGAGTGCGCGATAGAGCTCGCTGTGGGCGCGGCCGCTGTTTCCGGCCCACCGGTAGGCCATCCCGGCCAGGTAATGCAATGCGCCATCGTCCGGCCACGCCGCAAGTGCCGGTTCTAGTTGCTGTAGCGCCGAGGCGAGGTCGCTTCGTTGCAGCTCCGTGGCGATGATCGCGCGGCGGCTCGCAAGATTTCGAGGTGCGATGCGGACCGCCTTGAAAAAATGCCGAGACGCGTCGTCGAAACGCCGCTGCAAGAATGCGATCGTTCCCAGCGCATGCGCCGCGGATGCCAACTCTCCTCCGAAGCGCTGCAACCGCAGGTACGTCGCGTTGGCTGCGGCAAGGTTGCCCGAGTCGAACTGCACTTGTCCAATGAGAAAGCCTGGCATGCTCGATTCAGGAGCGAGCCGTGCCGCGCGTTCGTACCAGCCAATCGCCGCTTCCACCTGACCGCGGCGTCGCTGCGCATCCCCCGCTCGCAGCAGCACCGCAAGATCGTTGGGCCGAGCTTGCGCAAGGGCTTCGAGAGTAATGGCCGCCTGGTCCCAGCGCCCGAGGGCGCCATACGCTGCGGCAAGGTCGCTTTGGACCTCGAGATTGCGTGGCGCTTGCATCGCAATGAGTTCAAGCTCAGCCGCCAAACGCTTCGTGTCGCCTCGGGAAGCGTGAATGAGCACGAGTATGTGTCGGGCTGCCAACAAGTCGGCTTTGCGTGCAACCACTTGTTGCAGCTGACGTTCGGCGGCGTCCGCGCTGCCAAGCTGCCAATAGGCCCGACCGAGTTGAAACCGCGCATCTAGATCCCACGGCAACTGGGTCACGAGTGCGCTCCATAGTTCGAGCGCTCGTTCCCACTGTCCAGCGGTGCTGGCAGCGTTCGCCGCAGCGCGCTGTGCGGGAACATTGTCGGGCGCTAACTCCAACGCGTAATTAAACTTGGCAGCAGCGCGCGCTGCATCCCTGGGCTGAGCCCGCCGCACGTAGAGTTCGCCGAGCAGGCGTTGCGCTTCGAACAACTTCGGATTGAGAAACACGGAGCGCTCGAGGTCGTGCTCCGCGCTTTTTAGGTCGCCAGCAAGGAGGTAGCCCAGCCCCCGGCCCATGACGAACACGGGGTAGATATCGGTCGATAACGGGCGGCCAAACCGCTCTCTTGCCCCAGCATCGACGGCGAAGCCCGCTTTGGCCCATGCATCAGCAACCGCACTTCCAAGGATCGCGTGGTACGCCGGCATCGCCCCTTGGTTTTTCGCGTCGCCAATCACAACGGCCCTCGCGTTCTTGTCCACGCGCCACACCAACACGGCGATGCGCAACTCCTCGCCGATCCGATCGAACCAGCCTGTGATCACAAATTGCGCGCGACGATCGCGCGCAAATGGCGCAATCACGTCTGCCTCCGCGGCCACGGGTACGCTCGACACAAATAGCGGTGACTCGAGCGGCATCAACCCGAGAACCGCCTGCGTCTTTTCGGCGATTTCAAACGGCGCCTCCGCCGCGATCCAGTCTAGAGCGCGCCCGTCGGGCACGTGATTCTCAAACAGTGTAACCGCGAACGCCGCCGGGCTCGCGGTCAGATCCGGCGCCCCGAAGGAAGTCCCCTTGGGGGGCGCCCCGAAGGAAGTCCCCTTG
>CAYQQM010000112.1:0-12448 GCA_964419605.1 uncultured Kofleriaceae bacterium
GCCCCGAAGGAAGTCCCCTTGGGGGGCGCCTCGAACGATCCTCGTACGAACACAAGTGTCATGCCAGAGCAACGCCGCGACTCTGAAGTGATCGACTACAACTTGCTCGAGGATATCGCGACCGCGGTTGTCGCGCACGGGCGCGGCGAAGATGCGAAGCATGCTGTGGCGGCGGTCCACGATCGGCCAGGCGCAAGTGC
Organism: uncultured Kofleriaceae bacterium; assembly: GCA_964419605.1. GTDB lineage: Bacteria > Myxococcota_A > Polyangia > Haliangiales > Haliangiaceae > JABFXX01. The sequence goes on from CAYQQM010000112.1 coordinate 201, forward strand.
ATGTTCCGCCGCACTATTAACGGCGCTGCAAGCCGCGGGAGACCCCGCAATTACGGACGCGATGATCGACGCAGAGTTTGCAGTTGCCGAACAGCGCGCTGGTTCGGGGCAAAGCGCGGTGCGACTTCGGCGGATCGAGCGGCGCGCGCGGCGTCCTAATGCGGTGCAACGCGACCAAATCCTCAGCGAGCTCGATCAGCTTTTTCACTCTGCCGCGAGTGAAGGATTCGCGGCCGCCGAGAGAGCCCGCCTGTGTTTCTTACGGGCGGCCCTCTACGAGGCAGATCCACAGTTGCGCGATCGCGCGGAGGACGCGTACCGCAAGGGGCTGGCGTTTCAGCCTGGCCATACGGCGGCGGCCTGTCGCCTGGCGCTGCTCATGCTGGCCCGCGGCGATCAGGCGGCTGCGCTGACGGAAATCGAGCGAGCACTTCGAATCGATGCGAGTTACGGTATTGCTTGGCGCAACGCCGCTCGCATTCTCGATGCGTCGTCGCCAAGCCTTACATCGGTTGTGTCAAAGCTGCTCGATGCGGCGCATCCCGGCGCGGGTGCCGCTGCTGGGTCCGTTGCGCCGCGGCTGGTGGCAGCTACCGCTGAAGTGGCTCGCCACGACGTACTTTCTGGCGTCTATGCCCACGGTCATCGGGTAAAAAACCTTCTAGGTATCATCGGCGCGCGCGCGCGCAGCGCACGGAAACTGGCGGGGGAGGGCGAGTTGGTTGAACGGTTGCGCGAGCTCGAGCACGACGTGACCGCGCTGTACGAGGAGTGGGCGCAGTACCTTCGATCGATGCAGGCGCCCACCCCAACAGTGGAACTCGTGTCGCTATCCCCGCTGCTCCACGAAGTCGTCGCTGCCGCCCAAGCGCGGACCCAGCACGTGCCGATTACGCTCGAAGAGACTCCGGCGTTGCCAGATATTCGCGGCGATAGGATGTTGCTGCGCGAAGCGCTTCTCAACGTGGTTTCCAACGCCGCAGAGGCGTGCGGTGCGGGTCACACCGTCGGCAATGTAGTGGTCCGCGTGCGCGCCGTGAGTTCTCCAACCGGAAGCGAGCCGCCTCTCGTGGAGATCGTGGTTGTCGACACGGGCCCCGGAATCCCGCGAAGCCAGTTAGGCCGATTGTTTGTCCCGGGGTTTACCACCAAGGAAACGGGATCGGGTGTAGGGCTGGCCATCGCCGAGAGGGCAATATCCGCGCATCACGGCAGAATTTCGGTCGACTCCGAGGAGGGCGAGGGTACAACGATCGTGATTACGTTGCCGACAGACAAACATGGCCTCGCGGTGTTGCCGCGGTGGACGAGCCCCGAGGACCTATGACCCTGGGTTTTGGGCTTCGATGCGTTTTGGGGAGCGTCTTATGATTGGGACCATTGTCTGCGTCGACGATCAAGCTGAAGTGCGGCGCCTATTGGGGGACGTGTTTCGCGCCAAGGGTAGCAACGTGGTGGGGTTTGACGACGGGGAAGACGCGATTGCGTGGCTCTCCGCCAACGATGCCAATCTGGTGATTCTCGACTTGGACCTGGGCGCTGGAAAGCGTACCGGAATCGAAATCTGCAAAGCGATCCGAAGTCGACGCCCCGAGCTGCCGATCATCATATTGACCGGCCACGGAACGATCGACGATGCCGTGGTGGCGGTGAAAGCGGGAGCGGTCGACTTCATCACAAAGGATCCCTACCTCGAGGACAAACTCGAAATCTCGGTAGAGAAGGTCGAGCGCATTCTGCAGCACGCGTTGGATCGCAAGCGGCTTGAAGAGGAAAACCGCGAGCTGCGTGCCACCAATGAGCGCTTGCGCAAAGCAGCTGGCCGCCGCTGGGCGATTGTGGGCGACTCGCAGCAGATGCGAATCGTAATGACCAAGATCGAAAAGGTCGCGCCGGTGCCACGGCCTGTACTCGTGTTGGGGCCTCGAGGCACTGGAAAAGAGCTGGTGGCGCGAGCGATCCACACGATGTCGCCGCGAGCTTCGGAGCCTTATGTCACCATCAATTGCGCGGCCGTAACCGAGAGTCTGTTGGAAAGCGAGTTGTTTGGACACGAAGAGGGCGCGTTTACTGGCGCTACCAAGCAGAAGGAAGGCAAATTTGAACTGGCGGATGGCGGAACGCTATTTCTCGACGAGATTGGCAACATGTCGCTCGAGTTTCAAGCCAAGATTTTGCGCGTTCTTGAATACCAGCGCTTTGAGCGCGTCGCCGGTTCGGAATCCATTCAGGTCAACGTTCGCGTGATCGCCGCGACAAACGCCAATCTCAAGGAGGCCATGGCGGCGGGTAAGTTTCGCGCCGATCTCTATGACCGTCTGGCGTTTGAGGAAATTCATTTGCCGGCGCTGGCGCAGCGCATGGAAGATATCCCGATGCTCGCAACATATTTTTTGGCGCGGTTCCGCCAAGAAGTCGCAGGGATTTTTGTGAAAGAGATCGGCGGCGACGCACTCGAACGGCTGGCCCAGTACGACTTCCCGGGAAACGTACGAGAACTGAAGAACGTGGTTGAGCGGGCCGTCTACATGGCACAAGGTGACACACTAACCGCGCTGGATATCGATATCGCACTTCCGCCTGAGGCAAAGCAAGCGCCCGTTTCCGGAACGACGTTCGCCGACGACACCCGACTTCCGCTCGATCAGCGCGTCGACGCGTTTGAGGCTTGGCTGTGCAAAGACGCACTCGAGCGGACACGGTTTCGGCAGAAGGAAGCCGCGGCGCTGCTTGGTATCACGTATGACCAGTTTCGCCAGCGGTACCGCAAGTACTCGCTGGGCAAGGAGTAGGGTGAACTATGGGCTTGTTTTCGCGGATAAAAAGCGGCATCTCGGATAAGGCAAGTTCTGCTCTCGACAAAGCCACGGATCCGAAGGCCCAGCTCGAGGTCGCGATTGCCGAGCTCGAGGAGGGCCGCAAAGCTGCGCTGAAAGAGCTCATCGCGTATAAAGCGAACGCAAAGCAATTCGATAGGGAGCTTGAGAAACTTCGCGCCAAGGCCACCGAATGGGAAGGTCGGGCGATGACCGCAGTGAAGGCTGGCGATGATGAGGCCGCGAAAGTTGCGCTGCGCGAGAAAAAGCTGGCGCTCGTGGAAGCGGAAAAGATCGAACGCGACAAGAATGAGGCGGCGAGCTATGCCGTCCGACTGAACAAGAGCCGCAAGGATTTCGATACCAAGCTCCAATTGTTGAAACTGCGCAAAGGCACGCTCGCTACGCAGATCGCCGCCGGGAAGGGCGGTGACATTTTTGGCAACGATTCGTCGGTGTGGGAACGCTTCGCCCAAGCGGAGGATCGAATCGATCAGGAGTCGATCGAGAGCGAGGTCGACGCAGCTATGCGCGGGGAGGCTGCTTCGGATCAGGACTTTGAGGCAAAGCTATTGGCGGCCGAACTGCCCAAATCTTCGGAGTTGCGCAGCGGAGTGACCGAGGACCCGCTTGCGGTATTAAAGGCAAAGATGCAGAAGCAGGATCCGAAGTGATGCGCGCATCCGCGCTAAACGCATCTGACTCCGACGAAGCGCTGGCTGCGCGGCTGCGCGACTTGGCATTGGTTGAGCTCGATGCGTTGATTTCGAGTGTGTCGTCCAACGACGCTCAGATCCTCGTCGCTGAGTTTTCCGACGATCTGGCTGACGCCTTACAGCAAGCAAAATCGCGCATCGCAGCGCTGCGGCAAGCACTCGTTGGGAGTGATCCGTTGCGAATCGTCGACGTTCCGTGGCAACAGCGAGCCTCGGAGGCTGCCCATGCCGGTATCGAGCGGACGCGCGACCAGTTGCTCCAGCAAGCGGAGGCCGGGCGAGCTCTTGCCAAGCTCTCCGAGCTCGCCTCAGGTCTGATCGCGAAACTTGCGGAGGCGGATCGGCGCCGATGAGCTTGTGGTTACGGAGATGCCATGCCGCAGCAGCATTCGTCGACCGGGTTCAATTGCCGCGCGTTGGTCGGCAACAAGCAATTCTCGAACTCGTCGACCGTGGGTCGTGGTTGCCTCGGGAAGAAATGCACCGAACGACGGAACGACGGCGATGACCTTGCCTGCGGCTCCGCGCAAGCGGGCGAGAGCGTGTTTCATGCGCACCTCATCCTCGGCGAGCCCAGACAGGTCGCTAATCAGCACGACAACATCCGGTCGGGACAATCCTCGCACGCGCTCGGCAGCAGCGGCAAATCCCGAAACCCGCAGTCCGTGTTCCCAAGCGGTGCGATATGGAAGCTCGATTCCGCGTAGGCGGCAGAACCGTCGCAGCACGCGGAGCTGCGCGTTCGTTTCAACGATTGGTGGTGGATTCGCTTCATGGTCAGTTTTTGTGCGCATGGCCTCGCACAGCTGAGTGCATCGTAGTGCGGCTGCGGTCACGTCGTAGAGCTGGCCGTCTGGCCCCGCTTGGATGTCTTGCCACCGCGGGTCGGCAAGCGGAGGCGTCTGCCGAATTCGAACATCCACCGCTTCTTGGTGGGCGAGGTAGCGAGCGACGGTTGCGACCAGTTCACCCGCGGTAATGTCGGTTAGATCCGCATCGACCACCGAGCGCATGTGGAGCAAGCGGTCTACATATCGCAAATAGTGGTGATGGCCCGAAGCCGGAGCAAGCTCGGCGAGGGGGCGCGTGTCGTAGCACACGATGCCAACCCGATCACCGCTTGCGATTGCCGCCCTACCGAGCGCGGCGGCAGCGTCGCATGCCCAATCGAGGCGGGTACGGCCGACTGCCCCCTCTCGCATGCTGCTTCCGACATCCACGACGATCATGTGCGTTGTAACCATCTCGTGCTGGAGTTCCCGCACCATCAGCTGGCGACGCCGCGCCGTGGCTTTCCAGGCAATGAACTTGAAGGGATCCCCGTGGGTGTGTTGGCGAAGCTCTCGAAGCTCGCCCGTGGGCCCCCGGCGCATGACCGCGTGGATCCCGACGCGCTCGTGTAATGCGCCGCCGCCGAATGTGGCGGGTCGGCTGCGCAGCGCCAACGCACGCGGGAACACCTTCACCGCAATTGGATTGGGGAAAAAAGCTTCGATGGTGAACAGATTGAGCGCATCGCCAAAGGTGAGCGCGGCGCCATGAAACACGTGGCAGCCGGCCGCAAGAGGGCGCACCGCGGCGGTGATTTCGACTTGTTGGCCCGCGCGAACAATTGCGCTAAGGGGATCGTGGCGCCGACTCGCTTCGCCAGCCGATTTCACGTTCGCCTGGGCACCGGCCGCGCGTACGATCGTTAGACCGGTAGCCGCAAATACGGCGGTCGACAGAACGCGCAACCGACGTCGGCCGTGGTTGCGAAACGCGATGTGGAGCAAAAACGGTCGCTCTACTGCCAGCGCTCCACCGGGTTGGTCTCCTGGAGGCACCCACCACGAGAGTTCCACCTTTTTGTGACGCAGCAGAATCGCGATTGGATAGAACATCAGGTACTGGGCCAATGTCGCGATGAGGATTACCCCGGCGAGCTCGACCAGAAGAGGGATCACGAGGACCGCGCCGACCACCAGGAATACAGCGGCCGTGCCTAGAACAAGCCGACCGCGAATGGCGAGACGGGGTATCACTGGCGCTCAGGAACGAATGTGGTCCGGGCGCGCTCCGTGCGCCGATTTGTAGCCAACCTTGTCCAGGGCCTCCGCGATGACTGCCGCACCTTGGCCCCCCTCGATCTCGGCCTCGGGCGTCAACAAGATGCGGTGTCCCAGCACCATGGCGGCGAGGTGACGGACATCGTCGGGGAGGGCGAAATCACGGCCCCGCAGCAGAGCGAGTGCCTTCGACGCGTGAACTAGCGCGAGACCAGCGCGCGGTGACGCGCCCAAATAAACCTGCGGGTGTCCGCGTGTGAACGCGACCAGGCTCAGCACGTAGTCGAGTAGTTCTTCGGCGACATGAACCTCCTGGGCCAGGGCTTGCATTTGCAAGATGTCGTTTGGACCAATAATCGCGCGGGGAGGGGGGCGCGGGCGGTCGTACGTACTAAGCATCCGCTTTTCATCAGCGCGAGCCGGATATCCCATCTTCAGCTTGATGAGAAATCGGTCGATCTGGGCCTCCGGAAGTGGATAGGTGCCTTCCTGCTCGATGGGGTTTTGTGTCGCCAACACAAAGAATGGTTCCGCGAGCGTTCGCGTCTCGCCTTCGATCGTGACTTGATGTTCCTGCATCGCCTCGAGGAGCGCAGATTGAGTTTTTGCGGGCGCACGGTTGATCTCGTCTCCGAGAAGAACGTGCGTAAAAATGGGGCCTTCGCGCAGCACGAATGCATTCGTGCGCATATCGAGAATGTACGTTCCGGTGATATCGGAGGGGAGTAGGTCGGGTGTGAATTGGATGCGGCGAAAATGGCAACCGAGCGCGGATGAGAATGCTTTCACTAGGGTAGTTTTCGCTACGCCGGGATAGCCCTCGACCAAAACATGGCCGCGCGCGAGCAGAGCGGTTAGCAGCGCCTCGGCGAGATGTGGCGAGCCGATATAAGCGCGGCCGACCTCGTCCGAAATGGCGGTCGATAGTTCGCTAACGCGAGAAAGCTGGTCCTGGCTGAGGGCTTTGTGCATGGCTGGTCCCGATGTCGTGTCCGAGAGTACGACACAGCTCGCGAACATCCGCGTATAGTGTCTCGAATTCGCGCCACCGCAACGTGCCCGTGCTCCAAGGCGCTGCGGCTTGGCTACGACTCGGCAACGCTCGGAGCCGGGGGTACACGTTCGCGAGCGCAGCCCCAGCCGCTGCGCCTTTCAGCGTGGTGGCCAGACCCACGAGCTCGGCTTCGGGCACACCATAGAATAGTGCAATGCGCGAATCGCTTGGCGTTGGGTACAAGGCCTGTACGAGCATCGCTTCGACCTGATCGCGAAGTACGCATGCAATAACCAGCAGGCTGCTCGTTGCCGTCGTTGGATCGTCGGCTTGGCGCAATACCGCGTGTGGGTCGTCGCGGCGAAGCGGACGGGAGAATCGGAGCCACAGGCCGTGGATGGTGCGACCGCGCCGGATCGGCAACGCAGCAACCGCGAGCCCGACCAGTGCGATCACAAGGCCGATCGGAAGTCCTCGCGCCGCGGCAGGCCCTAAAAGCCACTCGCGGCGTTCGTACATCCACGCATTCACATCAGCGACAGCGCGGCCGACCTGACCTCCGGACGGATCATCGATGAAAGGTTGCGGCTCACCAAACATCGAGGAATCGCCGTGCAGGAGCACTAGGCGACGAGCCGATCCACCGCGCGACAACCAGCGCAAAATATTCGCTGCGAGTTGTACGTTGCCGCGAAACGGGTCTTGCTGCATCCGGTTGATGAAGATGCTGGGATCGGCCACTGCAACAATTTTTCCGTTGCCGCGCTCTCCTGCCACCACCAGTGCACCCTCTTCAAATCTGACTACGGTCGCCGCGTTGTCCACGCGATGCAGCGCTTTGGGGTGATTCGTAACCACATCCCCGACATCGCGCGCAAGTTCGTGGTCGCCATGAGCCGTTGCGATCGGTGCCCATGGGAGCCCGTCGTAGTAGCGGGTTGCCCGCGGTACACCCACACGCGCGCGCAGCACTCCCAGCTCGGCCATCGCATCCGCAGCTCCTCCGAAGTCGTCGGCGAGTACCGCGTTGCCTCCAGCGTGAATGAAACCGCTCAGGCGTTTGGGATCGACCCGGTGCTTCGGGTAGACCATGAACAAAATGTCATCGCGACCGAGGGTGCCCCACTCCAGGGAAGAAACAGCGCGAACTTCGAACCCCATCCCCTCGGCAAGCGCAACGAACTGCGCCATGCCGTTCCAGGCCCAGGACCTCGGATCGTAGTCGGCGGAAACGGCGGGGGCTGCATGTGCGCTGAGTGCAAAAAGCGCGATCGCACCAGCCACAGTCGCTGCACGAGCGCCGCGGTTCACTGCATCTCCTTAGCGAGGGCAACAGCGCAGCGCGCAAGCCTGCCGGGGAGGTCTACGGGAGCCGGACGCGTTACGGCGACCAGTGCGTAGTAGCCGGCCGCGACGGCGTGAACATGAACCTCCATGTGGGCATGCGTTGCAATGAAGTACTCGGGGCCGCCGAAGTGGAACGTGCCGAATGCGGCGGTGAGCTGCGCAAGCACGATGCCGTAGTGTGCGGTCAATACCGCCCAGTCATGGGCGTTCATGTGGGAGAAGCTGTCGACCATTTCTCCGTCCGAAGCGGCAAACGCACTTCCAATCGCGTGGGGAGTTTGCTCCACCGTGCGCTTGAGGATTGCCGCAAACGGCGTCACGGCAGCGTCTCGAGCTTCGCGATGTTCCCTTCGACAAATTGCACCCGAATGCCCAGGCGCTGGGCGACGCTTGCTACCCAGGTGTTAAAGAATAACTGTTTTACGTCTGGCAGTAACTTGGCGATGAGTTCGTCGGACGACGGCGACGTTTCCGGTTCGAGCCCTGTCCAGATGATCACGTCCCAGCCGTCCCGCGTTCGCACCGCGCCGGAGGCCCTGCCGATTTCGGATATCGCGAACAGGGCGTCTGCGTAGGCGGGATCTAGGCCCGAGTGCTTGTACAGCGGGACGTCCTGATGAAACAGCTTTACAGCGCCGGCGATCGGCTGGGCTAGCGCGACGAGGTGCGGCCCCAGAAGGCCGCGCTCTTCGGCGACTGCCGCCGCCACCTTTTCGATCACAGCGCGAGCTTCGTCGTCTTGTTGCTTGGTTGCCTTCGGATCGAGCTGGACCCGGACGTACGACGACGCTCGATATTCTCCATGTTTCCATCGCAGGGGTAGCTTGGTCTTCGCCAAGATCTTTTCCCATGCCGGACCAAACTGTGCGGGCTTTGTGAATCCGGCCTCGTACGCTGTCTGGATCAACTCATTCACCATCGCGGTCTTGGTTTGAACGATCACGTCGCGGTGGGTCGCGTGACCCCGCTGCTCGGCGGTTTGAGCAAGCAGCTCGAAGTCAATGCACTGCTGCAGCGCGGCCTCGCGAGCATGCGACGCGCCAACCGCCTGGGCTGTAACGCACGACCCCCAAACCGGTCGGCCGTCCACTCGCGCCACAATCACGTCATCTCCCGACGCGCTCGTCGCGATCAAGGAGGCGGGCGGCCCAACGATCGCCGTCGGTGGCGTCGACGAACTGCATGCCGGAATCACCCAAACGAGGATGCTGGTGACGCGACACCTTGTGTAAGCATGGCCGAAAACGCGGATACGGTTGGCACAGTCCATTCGGATGGATCCTAATTCAAGTGGGCGTAGCGTAGCGAGGCGCGAGGCGCGCGAGTTCATTTGGGGCGAGGCGAGGCGGCGAAAATGAGCCGAGCTGATCGCCGCGCGTCCTCGTCCGCGAGGATGCGCGGCACCTTGCGGCGAACGAATCCCTGTGGGACGAGCGAGGAGCGCAGCGTACTTCCTGTACGTGAGCACCGCAGCGAGGAAGCCAACGAAGCATCGCCCCAAATGAACCGCGCGCCGGGGCATGTTAGTCGCGTTGTATCAGCGCCAGTCGCGCCATCTCTTTGCCTACGGAGATCACGGCGACGCCGATCACCATAACGAGCACCGCTGCCACGTAGTCGCGACGGGCCAGGTAGTCGAGCGTTTCTTTGAAGAAGAACAAGCTACCGCCAATAAGAGCGGCAGCCAGGATCTCGAAAAAATATCGCCGCATGCATCAACCTCTCAATCGCAGTGCCACCAGCGCTAGCATCGCTAGGAGCGCGAATGCCACCGCTGCGTAAAACCGGGTTCGCAGCGGCCCGGCGTCGACTTCGGCACGCGTTCGCCGTAAGGCGTCGGTTAGATCTCGGTCTCCGACGCGGTGCGGGCGCAAGATGCCTAAGAAGGCGTAGTGGTACATGCCCAGCCATAGCACGAGGGCGCCGGCCGATAGTGCTATGGTCATCGCTCCGACGCGGCCTGGGTATATCGCCGCAACAAATTCGGTCACCGACTCATCGTGGTTCACCCAGGCAATCAGTAGCGTCGGCATAGCGACCGACAACACAGTAAGTTCCCAATACACTCGCTCGCGGCGCCTATCTTGCGGGGTCGGTGCGGTCCGGGAGGATGACAGCAACCGGACCGAACGCGGCGTCGGTGATTCGCGAAATGTCGAGTAGAAGGAAACTCCGAACAAGTATGCGATCAAACCGACCGCCACAACCGCGACTCGAAGTGGACTATTGACGGTCGTCGATGCGAGCTGGGGTTCGAGCGCGATGGGTGCGATCACGGCCGCAGGAAACATTCCCAGCAAGATCGCGTCTGAGCGGCGGCGAAGGCCGACAAGCAGCACGGGCAGAGGTATCAGCGCAGCGATGATCCGGCTCGGGCCACGAACCACTCCAACGAACAACGCCGGAAGGATCACCATCGAAACCCAAACGTTGGTGCCGAGTGCGAATGCGACTACATCGGCGAATGTCCGCCACCGTTGCAATGACATCGGCGCAGCCGCGTTGCGTGGAGCCTCCACTCGAGGCGACTATACACCCACTGCGACGCAACCAGCCACGTTCCGCCGCAGCACCCGATCACAGCACCCGATCACAGCACCCGATCACAGCGCTGCTTCCGCGGTCGCCCGCCAGAATTGTTGCAGCGGTCACATTCCGCGGACCGCTTCCGAGAAGATCGTGTCCGGCGGAGGAATTTTTGCGAAGCGCGAAAGTGAGCCGAAGCAACCACCGCGCGTCGTCGTCCGCGACGATGCGCCGCTCTTTGCGGCGAACGAATCCCCAAGGGAGCGCAGCTACGCGACCGACGACGCGAACGATGCGATCCGCAAAAAGACCAAGCCTCCGCACGGTCAGATCAGCTCGGCAGCCCTCTGGACCCGAATACGGAGAATTCTCGTGGTATGTACGTCTTGTTCGAGTCTACGCGATGAAGCGATTAATCATCACCATCGACGGGCCGGCGGGCGCCGGAAAATCGACCGTCGCGAAACTGCTGGCGCGAAGGCTTGGTTACAGCTTGCTCGACACAGGAGCGATCTACCGCTCGGTGGCCTGGATCGCACAGCAAGAAGGAGTCGACGGGGCGGATGCGCAAGCGCTGGCGGAGGTAGCCCGCGAACTTGATATTCGGTTCGCGTTTTCTGGCGAGGAGAACCGTGTTTTTGTCAGGGGCGAAGACGTCAGCGCGAAAATCCGAACCGCGGAGGTATCGCAAGGAGCATCGCGGGTATCGGCGCACCCTCCAGTGCGGGCCGCGCTGCTCGACCTACAGCGCCGGCTGGGGGCATCGGGTGGAGTGGTCGTGGAGGGTCGCGACACTGGAACCGTGGTGTTTCCCGGTGCCGATGCCAAGTTCTTCCTTTCTGCGACCGAAGCGGAGCGGGCCAAGCGCCGTGTCGCCGAGTTGCAGCGGGCGGGTGCAGCCGCGGATTTTGAAGCTACTCTCGCTGAGATCCGCGAGCGCGATCATCGCGATGCAAGCCGAGACGTAGCGCCCATGGTTCCGGCGGAAGACGCAATAATTCTCGATAGTTCTGCGATGCCAATCGACGAAGTAGTCGAGACGCTGGCGGGTCATATTCGCAAACGCCTTAACATTGCTGGACCGGCCCTGGGTTGACAAAACTTGAGGGGAGGGGTACCAAAGCCGCCCGGTTCGAGGGGCCACGACGTGGTCAAATCCAGCCTCGAAACCTGTAGGAGATTTGCTTGAACATGGTTACGCAAGACGGGCATGGCGAGGAAGACTTTGCGGCGCTTCTCGCCGAGAGCTTCGGTCAAGATAGCGTTAAAGAGGGAGAGATCCTTCGCGGCACGGTGATCGCGGTAGGCAAGGACTACGCGATCATCGACGTCGGTTACAAAAGCGAGGGTCAGGTCCCTCTCGACGAGTTCCGCGGTGCGGATGGCTCGATCGGGGTCCATCCCGGCGACGTTGTCGATGTGCTACTTGAAGCGCGCGAAAACGACATGGGCATGGTTGTGCTCTCGAAAGAGAAGGCCGACCGGTTCAAGGTTTGGGACGAGATCAGCGCGGCGTGCGAGCGGGATGAACTCATCGAAGGCGTCGTTACCACCCGTGTGAAAGGTGGATTATCGGTAACGATCCGAGGCGGCGTGAAGGCGTTCTTGCCCGGATCGCAGGTCGATCTCCGGCCGGTGCGCAACCTCGATGCCTTTCTGAATCAGAGCTTTAAGTTCAAGGTCATCAAGTTCAACAAGAAGCGCGGAAACATCGTGTTGTCTCGCCGCGTTCTCCTTGAAAAGGAGCGGGCAGCGCTCAAAGAGTCCACGCTCGAACGCCTCAAGGAAGGCCAGATCGTCG
>CAYQQM010000113.1:0-12314 GCA_964419605.1 uncultured Kofleriaceae bacterium
GATGGTTCGTCGGCTCATCGAGCAGCAACATGTCCGGCTTGGACAACAGCAGCCGACACAAGGCGACGCGACGCTTTTCACCGCCGGAAATCTTCGTCACATCTGCATTGCCTGGCGGGCAGCGCAACGCGTCCATCGCCATATCAACGATGTGATCGAGCTCCCAGGCATTCGCGGCTTCGATCTGATCCTGAAGCCGAGCTTGCTCCTCGAGGAGCTTCTCCATCTTGTCAGCCGGCATATCCTCGCCGAGCTTCATGGACACGTCTTCAAACTTCTGCAAAAGCGCGCGTATTTCCGCGACCCCTTCGTCGACATTGCCTTTAACATCTTTGGTTGGGTCGAGCTGCGGCTCTTGCGGCAAATAACCCACCTTGAGGCCCGGTGCCGGTTTGGCCTCGCCCAGAAACTCGGTGTCGACGCCCGCCATAATGCGGAGCAGCGTCGACTTGCCTGCGCCGTTGTTGCCCAAAACGCCGATCTTCGCTCCTGGGTAAAACGAGAGCCAAATCCCCTTCAAAATCTCGCGCTTGGGCGGCACTAGCTTGCGCAGATCCTTCATCACATAGGTGTACTGAGCCGTCATTTCCCGGCGGTTATACTCCACGGTAGCGGCAATGGCTGCCGCGCGCCGTCACAAGAACGCGTCCGGTGGCTCGTAACAAGCCGTTGCAGGGTATTGCGCCCTGCCCGACTCGTGGTCACCTTGAACAACATGCTCAAGTCGTGGCGGCTCGGTTCGGTACTTGGATTTCCGATCGAGATCAATCTCAGCTTTGTTCTGCTGCTCGGGCTCGTCTTCGTAGGATTTGGCGGCCTCATCGGGGTGGCGCTCGTTCTGTGCGTGTTCGCCTCGGTGGTGCTGCACGAACTCGGCCATGCGCTAGTCGCCCGCTACCTCGGGGTCCGCGTTTCGGGCATCGAGCTGTCGTTTTTCGGCGGCGCGGCCAAAATGGTCCAACTGCCGAGAACCGCAAACCACGAGGTCGCGATCGCCGCGGCTGGGCCCGCGGTTTCGATGGTCCTTGGAGGCCTGGGCCTCGGGCTGGGCGCGCTGACTCAGGTTTCACTGTTCGCGTGGCTCGGATGGACCAACTTCATCCTCGCCGGATTTAACCTGATTCCTGCGCTGCCGATGGACGGCGGACGAATCCTGCGAGCACTGCTCACGCGCAAGCTCGACTTCGTTCGCGCAACCGACGTATCGGTGACCATCTCGCGCGTCGTGGCTGTGGCATTTGGCGTTGCCGGGCTCATGGGCGCATATCAGCTGCTCTTCCTCGCGCCACTACTGTGGATCATGGGCACGCGCGAACGCATGCTGGCTCGCATGATGGCGCACCACTACGTAGAGACCAGCGATGGATATCGCCAACGCTACCATTCGCCAAACCCCTTCCGTACGCCGCAGCGCTTTACGATCCGCCAAGTCAACGGTCGGCTAACGCTGGTCGTTGAAGAACCGTAGTTGGCGTGCGTTCGGATCTGCCGCGCAACGCCGCGTTTCGCGACGACATTCAACCTGTTCGGTGCTCTAGGAGACGATTCCTTTAGCGTCGACTTGAGCGCGCGACCAGCTGGCCCGTGCGACCAGATTGTCGTACTCGCCGTCCTTGGGCTTGTCACCCCAGGCCGCCAGCGCTGCCTCCGAAGCCGCCAGATCCGCGCGCGCGGCCTCGAGGTTGATGTCGGCGACAGGTTTGGCTTGCTCAACGAGAATCTCCACACCACCGGCTCGATCAATGCGCAGATACCCGCCTGATACAGCGTAACGCGACCGGGCCTTGGTTCCGATCGTCAAAACGCCAGATCGGAGCGCCGCCAACATCGGCACGTGCCCGGGCAGCAACTGAAACTCACCCAGCTCGCCCGGCGCCTGAACGCTGTCACTGTCGGTCTGAGCCACCACGCCTTTGGGGGTCACCAAGTTGACAGCAAGTGATGTCGATAATGCCATGGCAAACCTTACGCTTCGCTGGCGAGCTTCGCGGCCTTGGCACGAACGTCGTCGATCGATCCGGTCATTTCGAACGCGCGCTCGGGCAAGTCATCGCACTTACCTGCAAGGATTTCCTCGAAGCTACGCACGGTATCTTCGCGCGAACAGAACACACCTTTAAGGCCGGTAAAGGTCTCCGCAACGTGGAACGGCTGGCCGAAGAACCTCTCGATCTTACGTGCCCGAGCGACCGTGATCTTGTCGTCTTCTGACAGTTCATCCATGCCCAGAATCGCAATGATGTCTTGCAAATCTTTGTAGCGCTGAAGGATGCGCTGCACCTCGCGCGCAACTCGGTAGTGCTGCTCGCCTACGACCGCTGGGGTCAAGATGCTCGAAGTGGAGTCGAGAGGATCGACTGCCGGATAGATGCCCTTTTCCGTGATCGCGCGATTGAGCACCGTCGTTGCATCGAGGTGGGCGAATGCGGTGGCGGGGGCCGGATCGGTTAGGTCGTCGGCCGGAACGTAAATGGCCTGAACCGAGGTGATCGAGCCGTCTTTGGTCGAAGTAATGCGCTCTTGCAGCTGCCCCATCTCCGTTGAAAGCGTTGGCTGATAGCCAACGGCAGACGGAATGCGACCGAGTAGCGCCGACACTTCGGATCCTGCTTGAGTAAACCGAAAGATGTTGTCGATAAACAACAACAAATCTTGCTTCATCACATCGCGAAAGTACTCAGCTACCGTAAGCGCCGAGATTGCGACGCGCTGCCTCGCCCCAGGCGGCTCGTTCATCTGGCCGAAGATCAGAGCGGTTTTCGAAAGCACTGAACTGCCGTCGAATAGCTTGGCGTCTTTCAGCTCATGAAATAGATCGTTGCCTTCGCGAGTGCGCTCGCCGACGCCAGCGAATACCGAATACGAACCGGATTTTTTCGCGACGTTGTTGATCAACTCCTGAATCAAAACGGTCTTGCCGACGCCCGCGCCGCCGAACAAGCCGATCTTTCCGCCCCGTCGATACGGTGCGAGCAAGTCGATGACTTTGATCCCCGTTTCAAACATCTCGACGTTCACGGACTGATCCGTGAACTTCGGCGCGGGCCGATGAATCGGCGAGCGGAGTTTCGCGCTGACCGGCCCCATTTCATCGACCGGGTCGCCGACAACATTCATGATGCGACCGAGCACCTCGGGACCGACCGGAATCGAAATCGGCGCGCCAGTGTTCTTTACCGGCTGGCCGCGCACCAAACCGTCGGTGGTATCCATCGCGACGCACCGCACCATGTGCTCGCCGAGGTGCTGGGCAACCTCCACCGTTAAATTGTCGCTGCGGCTGTCGATCGCTTTGTTGGTCAGCAATAGCGCGGTGTTGACCTCTGGCAGCTCCGCTGCATCAAACGCGACATCGACCACCGGGCCGATGACCTGAACCACGCGGCCGAAAGAATTCGGGGAATAGTCTGTCGTTGCCATTTTCGTTGTGTCCTACCCTTTGAGAGCCTCAGCTCCACCGACGATCTCGGCGAGCTCTTTCGTGATCGACGCCTGGCGGGCGCGGTTGTACTGAAGCGTGTAGCGCTCGATCATTTCGCCTGCGCTCTTGGTGGCATTTTCCATCGCCATCATCTGGGCCCCGAAGAACGATGCGATCGATTCGAGGGATGCGCGATAGATCTGATTCTGAACGTACAGCGGCACGAGTCGCGACAGGAGCTCGCGCTTCGACGGTTCGTAGAGGTAATCCTCCGGAGTCGTTGCAGGCGCTGGCGTCGACGCTGTTGCGGGCGGCGCTACGGGAAGCAGTTGCTCGATTCGCACCACTTGACTGCCCGCACTCTTGAATTCGTTGAACGCAAGAGCAACCCGATCGACCTTTCCCGCCTTAAAGTCGGCGATGATGCGAGCTGCCGTCTCACGCGCTGTGTCCAGGGCAGTTTGGCTGGTCGGCGCCAAATCGTAGCTGGCAATCGCGGCCTTGCGGCGGGAGAAGTGCTGATTGGCCTTCTTGCCGATGATGCGGAGCGACCATTCAGCTCCCGCCGGCAACTCCGACGCAGCGTACCGCTCAACCGCTTTGATCACGTTCGAGTTGAACGCGCCTGCGAGCCCTCGATCACTCGTCACGACGATGATCGCGACGTTCTTGACCTGGCGCTGCTCGAATAGTTCATGAGCAACTTCCGAACCGGCCGCGCCAGAAAGTTCAGACACCACGGTTGCCAACCCACGCGAGTACGGTCGGGCCGCGATGATCGCGTCCTGCGAGCGTCGCAGCTTGGCCGCCGCAACGAGTTTCATCGCCTTGGTGATCTTGCGAGTGTTTTTCACACTCGCAATGCGGTTACGTATGACCTTCAGACTCGGCATTACCGACTACGCCTCAGGCTTTGTCTTTCGGGGCGTCTACGGAAAATTGTTTACCAAACTCCGTCAGTGCCTCGCGAAGTCGGGTTTCGCTGTCGCCCTCGAGTTTGCCACTGGCCTTGATTTCGGCAACCACTTCGGCTTTGCGCGACTTCATGAACGACAGCACCTCGCGCTCGTACCGCGCCAAGACTTCAACGGGGTACCCGTCTACGAATCCGTTGGTGCCGGCGAAAATAATAATCACCTGTTCTTCCACGGGCATCGGCTGGAACTGCCCCTGCTTGAGCAGTTCCACCATCCGCTTGCCGCGCTCCAGCTGTTGCAGTGTGGCCTTATCCAAATCCGATCCGAACTGCGCAAATGCCGCCTTCTCGCGATAGCTCGCGAGCTCGAGCCGCAAGCGACCAGCGATCTTTTTCATCGCTTTGGTCTGCGCATTTCCGCCGACGCGCGACACCGAAATGCCGACGTTCACCGCGGGGCGCACACCGGAGTAGAATAGGTCGGCCTCGAGGAAGATCTGGCCGTCGGTGATCGAAATGACGTTGGTCGGAATGTACGCCGACACGTCGCCTGCTTGCGTTTCAATGATCGGCAGGGCCGTGAGGGAGCCAGCGCCTTTTTCGTCCGACATCTTTGCGGCGCGCTCGAGCAAACGGCTGTGGATGTAGAACACGTCTCCCGGATAGGCTTCGCGACCCGGGGGACGTCGAAGGAGTAGCGATAGCTGGCGGTACGCCACGGCTTGCTTCGACAGATCATCGTACACGATGAGCGCGTGCCGCCCCGAATCGCGGAAGTACTCCGCCATCGTGACACCGGTGTACGGCGCAATGAACTGCAGTGGCGCCGGTTCCGATGCGCCAGCGAGGACCACGGTGGTGTACTCCATGGCGCCGGCCTTGGTCAGCCGGTCCACAACCGTCGCCACCGTCGACTGCTTCTGGCCAATCGCGACGTAGAAGCAGAACATGTTCTGCCCCTTCTGATTGATGATGGTGTCAACGGCGATCGCCGTCTTTCCGGTGCCGCGGTCGCCAATGATGAGCTCGCGCTGGCCGCGGCCAATGGGAATCATCGAATCGACCGCCTTCATTCCTGTCTGCATCGGTTCATGGACCGATTTGCGCTGAATGATGCCCGGCGCCTTCAGCTCGACTTGGCGGCGCTTGTTGCCGATCAGCGGCTTGCCGCCGTCGACTGGAATTCCCATGGCGTTCACCACGCGACCCAGTAGCTCTTCACCGACCGGAACCTCGACGATGCGGCCGGTGCGCTTTACAGTGTCGCCTTCGCGAACCGACTCAAACTGGCCCAATAGCGCAACACCGACGTTGTCTTCTTCGAGGTTTAGCACCATCCCCGAAACTTTCGCCCCACCGGCCCCCTCAAACTCGAGCAGCTCGCCGGCCAATGCGCCGCTGAGGCCGTGAACGCGCGCGATGCCGTCGCCGGCGGTCAGCACCGTCCCGGTTTCGGTCACCGAAACTTTCTGGTCGTAGTTCTCGATTTGTTTGCGAATGATGTCGCTGATCTCTGCGGCGCGAATATCCATCGGCGTGCTTCCTTACTAGTCCTAGTGGCTGAGTTCGTCGCGAAGGGTGCGAAGTTGAGTGCGGAGCGATCCGTCGTACACGGTGTCGCCGAGCTTCGCGACGACCCCGCCCAGCAACTCCACGTCTTGCCGTTTGACTACGGTGACTTGCTTTCCAGAGAGCTTCTCGAGTGCCGCTGTGATCTGAGATAGCTGAGCGGCATCCAATGGTTGCGCGGAGGTAATCTCGGCAACGACGCGCCCAGCCTTTGCCTCGATCATGGCGTCGAGCTCGCGCGAGATGGCGGGCAGCGACGACAGGCGCTCGCCGTCGAGCAGCAGGTAGACCAGGTTGGAGGTCATTGCGTGAGCGTGAATCGTACCCAGCAAACCGGCGAGTACGCCCTTGCGGTCGGAACGGCGAATGGCCGGACTCGCCAGCGCAGACGTCAATTCCGGCGATTCTTTCATCGCTTTGCCAAGCGCGCGAAGGTCTGCTCCGAGTTTGTCGAGATTTCCCTGCGCAGCGCCGATCTCGAACACGGCTTTGGCATAGCGGCGAGCGAGGCTTCCCGAAACCATGTCAGTTGACTCCTGTTGGGCCCGAAGCGCCCGAAATTCCCGAAATAAACGAGGCCACCAGCTGATTTTGATCGTCGGTGGTCGCGCGGTCTTTGAGCAGTTTCTCGGCTGCGTGCGCAGCCGCAGCCGTTACCTCTTTTGTGAGCCGCGCGCGAGCCAACTCGATCTCGGCGGCGATTCGCTGCTCTGCATCGCGCTTCATCTGAGCAGCTTGCGCGTTGGCCTGCTCGAGGATCCGTGCCCGATCCGCTTCTGCGTCGGCACGGATGCCGTCGACCAACGCCTTGACTTCCCGATCCACGCCCTGAATGCGCTGCTCGTACTCGGACAGCTTTTTTGCAGCTTGGTCGCGCAGCTGCGCCGCTTCGTCCAACGCGCTCTTGATCTGCTGATGCCGATCGGCGGCCAGCTTACCCGCGGCGGGCCACAAGTAACGGCGAAGGATGAACAGCATAAGGACGAAGTTGAGGACCATGAATACGAACGGCGGCGACATCGGCTCTTCTTCGAGCACTTGGCCGTCTGGAGTTACCTGGCGACCGTCGCCAAATACCCCGCCATATTCGTCTTTTCCGCTGTACCGAACGTTGAAGAAATTGAAGTGCTGCGACGGGTCGGGGTGTTCGGCCGCATGGTCGCCGTGCGCCTCACCCGCAAGACCATTGACGGCGTGGCCTTCGCCCTCGATGTGGGCCTCTTCCGCAAACGCAGGTCGCAACGCCGCCACACTCGACAGCGCTGCGATGACAAGCCAACCGGAAGTTGACGCGAATTTCATTGGGGCGTGACCTCTCTGCCGAGCAGTCGCGAAACAATTTGGCGAGCGAGCGCATTGGCCTGGGGCAAGAGTTGCAACCGCGCCGCGTCGGCCTCTGTGCGCACGCGCGCGGTGGCCTCATCGAGCGATTTTTGCGCCGCTGCGCGCGACGCATCAGTGACCGACTTCTCGTTGGCCGCCGCCTCGCTGCGGATCTTCCGGCCTTCTTCATTTGCCAGGCTGCGAGCCTGCCGCAACTGGGTTTCGTACGCGGCGAGTTTGGCATCGGCCTGAGCGATCATCCGGTCGGCCTCGGCGCGAGCGCCTTCAATGCCGTGTTTACGCCGAGCGCGTAGCTGTAAGTACGGCTGGAACAAAAACTTATTGCCAACCGCGAACACCACCAAAAACAGTCCGAACTGGACCGCGACCGTGAGGTCGATGTCGATCAGCGGATGTCCGGCGGCGAGCGAAACAACGACCTGATGCATGGCAACCTAGCGAGAATTCAGCGCTTGGCGCGGCTTATAGACTCGTACGTCCAGCCGTGTCAACGCCGCTGCTGGACGATCCGCCACTGCGACAACTAGCGCGGTGAATTCCCGACGCAGAGATCACTTCACGGCGGTGGGTTTGTTCGGTTGCGCTTGCGGCTGCGGCGGCTGTGGCGGACCACCCGCCGACTTCGCGTTGGGCTGGGCCGTTTCCATGAACGAGCGGCCTTCGAACATCACGCCTTTGTCGATTTGCAGCGACGGCGTGTGCAGGTCGCCCTTGACCCGCCCCGGCGCGTGCACCTCGATCGAGCGCTTCGCCGTGACATTGCCGATCACCGTGCCCTGAATGATGATCTCGCCGACTTCGATTTCGGCTTCGACGTGTGCGCTCTCGCCGATCACCAGCACATCTTCGGAGAACACCTCGCCCTTAAACTTGCCGTCGATGCGAACCGTGCCCTCGAACGTCAACTTGCCGTCAAACTGAGCGCCGCGCCCGAGCAGAGTCGTGATCTCGCCGGCCGCAGCAGGCCTTGCAGCTACTTGCACCATAGAGGCGGGACACTACCGGACTAGCGGCCATACGTCGAGCCGAAACGCAGCGTGCCTACCCACCCTGCTGGAATTCGGCAGACCTCGCCCGGAGGTCAACGCGCCGAACCGCGAACGGCGTTGACCCGGGCAAAGAACGCGCGCGCGACCACCTCTTCGCGGAGTCCTTGCGCCCTCAGCTGGATGAGCGGAAAACTTCTGCTGATGATATCGCTTAGTCCGTTGGGCCCTTCCATGACCTCTAGGATTCCCTCCTCATGGAACACGCGCGACACAGTGACTAGCTCCTGTCGACTTGTGTTCGGGTCTTGGACCCATCTCTGAAACGGGCGAAATTCGCCGTTAGCGCGTTCCAAACCACTTGCGAAAGTGCCGAACGAAATCTCCCGACGTGAGTAGCGGTGATAGAGATCCAACAATCTCTCCTCCAAGGCGGATGATGCGTCCTCGGCACGCAACGGAGGCATCGCGGACGCAACCGGGAATGCCGGCGACCGCGGCAATGCGGACGTCACTGAAGGGCCATGGTGTGGAAACGTAGCCCCCCGCACCCACGCTGCAATCATTCCGGCATGACGCTGCAACGGTCCGTGTTCGGCCGCCGTCGGATCGAACTCGTGGGTAACGCTCGCTTTGCCTGGACCATCGACGGTAACGGTCACCTTCTGTCGACGATACACTTCTGTAATTTGCAGCTCCACGACGCTACCACTATCGTCCAAATACTGCCAACGAAGCGGACCGGGCTGACCGCCCAACCTGGCTAGCTCAACTTCAAATGCCTCATCCGTGGAGAATCCAGGACTCCGCGTCCTGAGAGGATACAACCCATCCTCAACGTCCCATTGAGCGCGATACCGGGTCCAATGGTCCGAATACAACGCCTCTTCTAGTCTGCTTTCGAGCGGTAGGTGAGGATTCGGAAGGCGCGAAACCGCGCGATTTCCGGCGACCCTCCGCCAGAACGGTAGCGCCTTTTCATAAAGCCGCTCTACAAATCCAAACGCGTTTTTGCCCTCATGATGCAAGGCCTTGGCTCTACCCCAGAACGGCCAAAGGGTCATCCCCGCGGTTACCATGTGGGGATCGTTTTCGTTAAAGTAGTAATAGGCCTGAAGCGCCTCGCCGGCCAGTTCCATTTGGGGATATGGAGACCTTTCTGTAGCGCTTGCGATCAGGCGATGTCTCCCCAGTCGCTGTCCCACTTGTAATGCTTTCCGTCCCGCTGCTTCACGCTGCTCAGCCTGATGTTGTGCAAAGGCCGTTCCCACCACGCGCGGCTCGCACACTTCCGGTTTGCCCTCAGCGAGACCGAAAACACCCGCGCTGCAATTGTCGATGACGAGACCTAATGCCCCGTGGCGGTTCGAGCGACGAAACGGCGTGAACGCTGCGAGACCAGAAACCGCTTCCCGAGTTGGTTCCCATTGGAGGCCATCCGTTGCCGCGGACTCGAGCGCGACAGCGGACGCGCCGACGATCGGTAGCGTTACCACCTGGGGTTTTTGGGCGTTATCGGACATCGCGCACTGCCAAAGCTTACTGGCTGAACATACCAGGCCGGCCCCAAAGATCGAATTACGTATTGCTTACAAAGCGGCGATTTTTATGGCTTTTCGTGACATACCGCACATAACAAGACCGGTCTCGCAAGCCGGGTAGCTCTGCCCGGCGATCGCCTCTGGCCGCAGCCTCGGCTATGGTCCCGGCCATGTCGGGCTTGGTTCAAGCATTCGCTGGAGGGGCACTGATCGGCCTAGCGGCGTCCATCGCATGGATTGCGCATGGACGCATTGCGGGGGTAAGCGGCACGCTCGCTCGCATCGCCAAACTCGACGGCGGCGTAGGATTTCGCCTGCCGTTTGTAGTCGGGCTCGTGGCCACGGGCATCCTCGTCGGAATCGTTTGCCCCACGGCGATCGGCGCCCCGAAGGAAGTCCCCTTGGGGGGCACCTCGGTCGCTCCGGGCGGCGCCGCTACGATGTTATTGGCCGGCTTATTGGTCGGGGCTGGCGCGCAACTCCAAAACGGCTGCACCAGCGGACACGGCGTGTGCGGGTTGGCGCGCAATTCGGCGCGCTCGTGGGTGGCGGTGGCGATCTTCATGTGCGCCGGTGCGGTCACCGTCGCCGCCGTGGGAGCGCTGCGATGATCGGCCCTGTTGTCGCGGCGATCGCCGGCATCCTATTTGGCCTCGGGCTCGTGGTGTCAGGCATGACCGATTCGAGCAAGATCATCGGGTTCCTCGACGTCACCGGTGCCTCTGGCGGATGGGACCCAAGCCTTGCGTTGGTCATGGCCGGAGCCCTGGTGGTTCACGTTCCGCTGGTGCGACTTGCGGGGCGTCGCCCGCTTCTCGCGAATGCGTTTGCAGTGCCGGGGCACTCGGGGATCGACCGACGCCTTCTCATTGGCGCTGTGGTATTCGGCGTCGGGTGGGGACTCGCTGGCTACTGCCCCGGCCCGGCATTAGTCGCCGCTGGTTCCGGCAGCGGTGGCGCGATCATTTTTGTCGCTGCCATGACCATCGGCCTGTTGGTCCCGCTCGGCTCAAAGCAGCGCTAGCTCAGAAAAATACGAGACCGGTAGGTCGGCTAATGCGGGTCGCGGCCCCGCCGAGCGCGTACTGGGGCGCCACGTCGCCGTTGTCGGTGGTCCTGAACACGAGCACGCTGTCGTTGCCATTGGCGACAAACAGCAGGTCGCCGGCGACATTTAGGACGTGCGCGCCGTCGAGCTTTGTATTCGATCCCTTGATGGTCCGAATCGGAGTCGCGTTGCCTGAGGCGGCCGCCGCAAACACGCTGATCGTGTTTCCCCCCGAGATCACGTAAAGCTCATTGTCGAATACCTGGGCCGAGATCGGACTATCGAGCGTTGTACTCGCCCCCGCGATTGTCCGCACCGGCGCGACATTGCCTGCCGCAGTCGCGGGGAACACCGCGATCCGCTTACCGCTAAAGTCCGTCACGTAGATTTCATTGCCGACTGTTACTGCGCTCAACAGCGAGTTGAACTTCGTCGCCGACCCAGTGATTTTGCGAACGGGCGCGATGTTGCCGTCACCCGTGGTCGGAAGAACGATCACCGCTTCGTTCCCGCTATCTGTCCCGGCGATGACGATCTCGGTATCCGAAACCGAAAACGCAATCGACGCCGATAGCCCGGTCAGAGCGCCAGTGATGTAACGCGTGGGAGCAATGTTGCCGCTGCCGGAGAGCGGAAATACGCAAATCCCTGCAGGAATGTTGCCCCGGCTGACAAACAGCTCTTGGCCGTGAACCGCCATGCCGTACGGCAGAAAGCCGAGCGCTGTGGCAGCGCCGCGAATTGAGCGCTGCGGCGGTGTGTTGCCCTTTGCATTGGCGGGAAAGAAATCGATCCCCGCCACGTTCCCAACGCCATCGCCGTCGTAGCTCAGCACCGCAAGCGTCGGCACGGCAACAGAAACCGTGGTGCTCGCCTCAAAGTTGCCCAAGGCGGCTCGGATGACGGAGCTACCGGCCTGTTCGCTTGCAATGATACCCGCAGCGACAGTGGCGGCGGTTTGGTTCGAACTCGACCACGTCGCAGATGCGGTGACGTCCCGGCTCGTGCCGTCGTCGTACCTCGCGGTCGCCGTAGCCTTTTGCCTTGCCGGCCACCGCAGCGATGCGCTGGGCGGCGTCACCGTGAGTTCTACGATCGCGCTGTCCGGTGCAGCGCCGTCCGGATACGAGGCGGCGACTTGGCCACACCCTGCCGCCCCCAACCACGCACCGCAAAGGCTAGCAACTCCCGCGCAAAGGGCCCTACGTACTGCACGCACGCCGGTAACCGTAGCACGCGACGCCCGAGGCCAATGCCTGTTTTTTCGCAGCGCCGCTCGACGTCGCTGCCCGTCCTGGGGTCACACGGGGCCAACGGTCCTCTGTTTCACGACGATGGCATAGCCTCACCCGCTTGCGGTCATTTCGCTTCTGAGCAATCCTCACAGGTATGGGGGGGTTCTGGGATCTCCAGCCGATGCCGTTGGACTTCCTGGCGATAGGACGAGGGTACGGGCTGTCGATGTGGCAGACCCAGAGTTTGTGGGACC
>CAYQQM010000114.1:0-12058 GCA_964419605.1 uncultured Kofleriaceae bacterium
TCGGCGATGGATCGGAGGCCCGGGTGGTCACGAACTTGCGGGGGACTGTACTAAGTGTTCGCGCACAACAGCGTTTCGACCGCGCGGAGGAAGGCGGCTTTGCCGCCGCGGCCGGGGAATAAGCCGCGGAGTTGGCCATCGATCCACAGCGTTGCCAGACCATGCACACCGGCCCACGCCATGAGTGCCGCAGGCGAAAGGTCCGTTCCAATGGGTTGGGACGTCATACGCGTCATGGTATCGGCCAACACACTCTGACAGTCGCATGCGGCCTGGATCACTTCTGGAGTCGCTTCAGCGCGCCGAGCCGTTTCTTGGAACATTAGCCGGAACAACTGAGGGTGCTCGACGGCAAAGCGAACGTATGCCAGTCCAATTGCATCGAGTTCACGCTGCGGTGTGTCTGTTCCCGCACTTGCCGTTCGCATTGCCTCGGTCAGCTGATGATAGCCGGCGGCGACCAGCGCCCAAAGCAGCCCCTGCCGATCGGCGAAGTGGTGTGCCGGCGCCGCGTGTGAAACGCCGGCGGCTTTCGCCAAGCCACGTAGAGTTAGTGCCTCGAGCCCACTGTGTTCTAACCGTTGACGCGCCACCGTGAGGAGAGCGTTCCGTAAGTCGCCGTGATGATACGCCGGCTTCTTTGCTGCGCTACGGCGCTTCTTTCCTCGCGTGGCCATCGACTCAACCATAACACGGGCTACCTCTCCAACACCGCAGTGTAAAAGTTCCATCTTGACAGAGCCTACATTTGGCGCTACAGATCTTGTCATCGACAAGATAGTCGGAGCCACCATGAACGTAACCATCTTGGGAGCAAACGGAGCAATAGGTCGCGCAGCCGTAGAGGCACTGGCCGAACGAGGACACCGAGTGCGTGCGGTTTCCCGGCGGCTCGCAGTTCTGCAGGCGAATTTCGGACACATCGCCGCGGCGGAACTCTCAGAGGGCGATATCAACGACGAAACGACGCTGCGCCGGGCGGTAGCTGGAGCTGACGCTGTGCTGCACGCGGTGGGCGTGCCATATACTGTCGAAGGCTTTCGTCGATTTCCCGTCCAGACTCGCCGGGTCGTGGACGCGTGTCGCGTGGCAAATGTGACAAGCCTTCTCGTCATTTCGAACGAGTACCCTTATGGGCGGCCGCAGACCCATCCGGTGTCCGAGTTGCATCCTATCTCGCCGGTCGGTCCCAAAGGTGCCGCGCGCGCAGAGCAAGAGCAAGTCGTTTTCGCGGCACATAACCCCCGTGGGCTTCACACGGCGGTGTTGCGCCTTCCCACGTTCTTCGGCCGAGGCGCAGAGCGAGTATCATATCTCGGCCAGGCCGCCATCGCAATCAGTGGGCACCGTCCTGCACCTGTGTTGGCTCCAGTCGACATCGCACACGAATGGCTCGTGGTGCCCGATGCCGGGGAGGTAGTGGCCCGGATATTCGAGCGTGGTATCTGCGACGGCAAAGCGTACAACATGGCTGGTAGTGGCATGTACACGCCTCGTCGGCTCGTGGAGGAGTTGAGCCGGGCGGCCGGTGCACCAACCAAGTTGCGGATCATGCCGCGGTGGGCTCAGGCCGCCATCGGATGGGCAGTTCCAATGCTGCGCGAGCTGAGAGAGGTGCGTTATCTCCTCGAAGTGGGGCTTACCCTGGACGAAACACGACTCGCTACAGCCCTCGGGGGACCGGTTCACCACACGCCAATTGACGAAGCATGCGCCGCGTGGATTGCCGATCTGCGCCGTGGGTCGGCGAAATCGCAGCAAGCCGCATAAGATAGTGAGCCAATGACAGACGATGCGATGCGAACTCCTCTGCAGCAGATAATCGAGACGCAGCACGAGCGCCTAACCTTTGCCCTTCCCCGTGGGAACTACCGGGTATATACTTTGTAGTATGCCTACGGTTGCAGTCATGAGCGTCAAGGTCGACCGCGATGTCAAAGAAGCAGCGCAAGCGGTCGCAAAGAGCGCGGGATTGACTCTCAGCGCCTTGGTCAACATCTATTTGCGCCAAGTTGCCGTGACGCGGCGCATCGAATTGTACGCGCCCGAGCCGATGAGTCCAAAGCTAAAGAAGCTCGTCGCCGAGGTCGAGCAAGAGCTAGCAAGCGGAAAAGCCAGTCGTCCGTTTGATAATGCCGACGATTTTCTCGCCGATCTGAAGAAGTAAAATGCAGATTCGCTATCTGCCGAAATTCAAGAAGCAGTACAAAAAACTTCCCAAGAGTATACAGCGGCAATTTGATGACCGCCTGAAGCTTTTCCTTAGTGACCCGGTCGATCCGCGCTTGCGCGTTCATCCGCTCAAGGGAGACTACGCGGGATATTGGAGCATGAACGTTAACGGTGATTTTCGCGCCATTTACATCATGCGCGGGGATGAGATGATCATCTTTGCGCTGATCGGGTCGCACAGCGAGCTCTATGGCTAGCAGTGCTAGAGCACCGAACAGGTTGAAAGGTCTGCTGCGACGCGACGTTGCGGGCACCTACCGAACGTACGTCCGGTGCTCGCTCCTCGCGTAGGGACACTACGCTCGTCGCTGCGCCCCGGGCGTGCGCTCGGATCTGCCGCGCAACGCCGCGTCTCGCGACGACATTCAACCTGTTCGGTGCTCTAGGTCCTGTCACTTCAGCGGGTTGGCGTTATCGAGGGGATCCTGACAGCGGCGCACAACCCAGCAATAGCACTTTCTATGAAGGAACCCCTTGCCACCGACCGTTGCCATGCGCCACCGAGCCCAACGACGCTGGCGTAATTGCGCCCTGTTTCAGGGGGTGGGTGTCAAGCAGACAGCTGTGCCACGGCGGCGAGGAAGGCTCGCAGATCGGTCGGGCCCGTGGTGGCTGCGCGATGCACACGCGCTAGATCCACAGTTTCGTATGCATGGGCGATGATATTGCGAAACCCGGCGGCGCGAGCTAAGCGCTCGGCTAGAGCGGTGTCAATCTTGTTGCCAGTCGCCAGTTTTCGGAACGCTTCGGCGTAGCTGGACGGCGTACCGAGGTGCAGTCGCACGCAAACCGACATCGCCAGGTCGATGACGATTTGCGTGGCCTGCCAAAGATGAAGCACCACGGCATCCGATGCGTCGGAGCCGGGCGTAAAGTCGGCTTCGCTCGCCGGCAGCTTTGCGGCAACGCGGGTGAGGTGTCGTTCGACGGCGGCGATGCGCTCCGCGAGGACAGGCGCTTCGATGAGCGTCATGAGGAGGCTCGCGATGGCTCGGCAACCCTGGAAAGCACGCTTGCGTACGCGTTGCGAAGCGTAGGCTCGGCGTCGCACCAAAAACCTACCGCCTCGAGCCAGAAGTCCTCGTACACACGGGGAGTTTCAGCATAGATAAGTTGGCCGTCGCGCGCGGCGTGAAAGCGAAGTACGCCGCTAGCGCGCGATAAATCCGCCGCGTCAATGTGCGCATCACCCACAAGATCGCCGAGCGCAGCAGTGATACCCAGCGGATCGGTGTCCTCGCTTCCGAGGTAGCCAAAGTCCCAATCCGAACCGCTGTGGGCTGTGCCTCGGCCTCTCGAGCCGAACAGCAACAGCAGCCGCACCCCGTGCTCGCGGCAAACCTTCGCGGCTGATGCATTGTCGAGCAAGCGATCCACGGTTACGCAAGCATAGCCGATTCTCCATAGCCTGCGACATGATCGTTGTCAGCCATTTCAGCTGAGTGCGTTGCGGCTCCCGTCGCACGTACTCGGCGAGCAGGCACAGATCTGGTACCTCATGTCAGTGGTTTTGATCGGTTCGGGCCGCCGATCCATCGCCGATCGCATCGTGATGCTCCGTCGCGTTGCCGCCAGTACGACAAGGTCAACCGAGGTGCTCCTGCAGCGATCGCCGTCAGCCCGCCCGACGGGACAGCTGCCACATGTAGTGGTAGGGATTGTCGGGGATGAAGCCGCGGGAAACCACGTCTAGGTGATTGGCGATGCGTTTGGTGATGCGTCGGGCGGTGTGGGGATAGCCCATTTCCCAGTGATGCTCGGGAATCGGTGTGTGGCGCCACGGCAGCATGAATTTGTGCCCCAGTGTCCAATGATGATCTCCCCACCACAGCGCCAAGCGCACGCGAAGGCCTCGGTAGGGGAGCGAAAGGAACACATGGGGATTGGCCCGCCGCGCGAGGTTCGCCACGCAGGTCTCGAATTCACTAAACGGGACATGTTCCAGAACCTGAAACGCGCATACGGCGTCGAACACGAGGTGCTCTGGTAAGGCCTCATCGAGCCTAGCGATGTCGCCAACGTAGTCCACGTTGCGAGAGCTATCGATATCGAGCGTTTTCACGTCGACCCCGGCACTGCGCAAATAGCTGCGGAACACTCCGGATCCAGAACCGATTTCAAGCACGGTCTTAGGACGTACCGCCAGCACGGCGCGAATTTGATGCCAATACGACATCCAGCGCTCGGCGTCGTCGTAGCGCTCAAAGTCGTAGTGGTCCGGCGCGACCTGCACGGCGCGGGGACTTGGCAGCATGGCGGCTCGGTACACTAGCACGAGTCGTGGTATGAGTCGGAGTGTCGAACGGCGATAGCCTTGGAACCAAGGTAGCTCGCGGGGTAACCTGGGCAGCTGCCGCGCAGGCGATCATTGCTATCGCCGATCTGGTCTCGATCTTTCTCGTCACCGTGTACTGGGTGTCGGTGTCCGACTTCGGTGTGATCGGCAGCCTGGTGCCATTTTACACAGCACTCGACTACATCGCCGACCTCGGAGTGAGCTCGGCACTCATTCAGCACGACGACCACACCAAGGAGCGTGTCTCCACCGTATTTTGGTTCAATCTCTTGGTTACGCTCGCGCTGTTCGCGTTGTTGCTAGGCGCCGGACCTCTATACGCGCACGTTCAAGATACGCCGGTGATCGCTTGGCTGCTAATCGCGTACGGGGGCAAACTCCTGCTTCAGAATCTGTATGCAATTCCGTTTGCGTTAATGCGCAAAGAGCTTCGATTTGCCGAAATTGCTAAGGCGCGCGTGCTCGCTCACCTCGGAGAATCGATAGGGCGCGTGCTGTTCGCGTATCTCGGATTTGGCGTGTGGTGCTTTACGCTCGCAGCGGGTACGCGCGCTCTCCTGTTCGGCGTCGCGATGCAGCGCTATCACCCATTCGTTCCGTCGTGGGTATTCAAGCCGCGCGACGTAATTTCCTACGTAACCTTTGGCGCACGGACCGCGGCAAGCAATGTGCTGTACCATGTCTATACCAGCCTCGACGCGCCGATTGTTCTGTACTACTTCGGTCCCGAGGCAAGCGGCGTGTATTGGCTGGCCGACATGTTTGTGCTGGAACCGGTGAAGACGATCGCGAACGTCGTGATCGATGTTGCCTTTCCGACCTTCGCAAAACTTCGCACCAACGCGGTGGAACTTACCGCACAGGTCATCAAGTTCACGCGTCTGAACTTGATGGCTGTGCTTCCGTACACGATTCTGATTTTTTTGGTGGCGCCGGAGCTGCTTCGCCTGTTCTGGTTAGGCGATACCGGCAAGGTCCGCTGGACCGAAGCCAACGTCGACACCTGCGCGCAGGCGGTCCGCATCTTGTGCGTGATGGGCTTTTTTCGCTCCCTGGGCCTTCTCGGCCCGCCGCTGCTCGACGGAGTGGGGCGGCCGGATCTGACATTGCGCTATATGGTTGTGGCGTCGATCGCCGTGCCCGGCGCATTTCTGATCGGCGCTCTTTGGCTGGGGCCTTCGTTGGGTTTGTTGTCGGTCGCGGTAGCGTGGGCCATTGGCTATCCGATCGCCTTCGCAGTGCTTATGTATTTGGTCATGAGTACCACGGCGCTGTCGTTTCGCCTTTACGCGACCCGCACGTGGGGAATTATCGCGAGTTGCGCGGCAGGCGGCGCTCTGGGCTTGGCCATCGACCGAGTGCTGCACACTGCGTCCGATGCCCTTCGCCTCATCGCGATGTCGGCCGGCGCGCTTTCGGTGATCGGTACCCTGTTCGTGACGTGGCAAAAGGTTACCCCGCGGTCAATCGCCGCCGCGCTGCGCGGTGACTCCCTGACGTAAGCCGCTGCTATGCGGTTACAGGTTCGACGGCAACGTCCATTTCGTCGTCGTCACCGAGGCCTTTTTCGAGAATTGCGATCAACTCCGGATCGGCGCCGTTGTCGGATAGCAGTTCCAACGTGTCGCGGTCGATATAGTACTCGGTATCGTCGTCCGCTTCTTCGAGTTGGGCGAGCAGGAACGCTTGGTGCGCTTCAGTAATTGTCCCAATGGGGTCGCCAGAATCAATGCGAACCAGTCGCAGCATGTTTAGAGTCTGCCGAGGATGCGGACCCTAGGTCAATGGGCTACAAGCGCTCGGTGACCGCGCTGCCCACAAACGCCGACGTTGTGATCATTGGCGCAGGATTTGCTGGGGCGGCGACCGCATGGGCGTTGCGGCGGCGTGGGGTCAGCGACCTCGTTGTATTGGAGCGAGAGGACCGCCTCGGCCGGTTTGCCAGCGGGCGCTCGGCAGGCTTGGGTCGCCAAATCGCCGACGACGATCATACGTCCATGCTCACCGTACACGGAGCTCGCCTGTTGCGCGACCTCGAGCCATGGGCGCCTACCGGCGGGTTGCTCAGCTTTGACGATTCTGCGACGGCAACCACGTACATGCGGCGAGCTAGCCGGTTGGGCGTTGCTGTGGAGGAACTCCGCGTTAGCGATGCAGTGGCGCGATGGCCGGCGCTTCGAAATCTGCGCGTTGCAACGGCATTGTGGGTACCGAGCGATGGGACGATCGATGTCGTGGCGTTGTTGGACACGTTTACAGCGGGAGTACGGCTCGTTTGCGCGAGTCCGGTAACCCGGGTCGCCTCGAACGGACGTGGCGCAACCGTTACCACTTCTCGTGGGCCTATCGCCGCGCGTGTCGTCGTCGATGCCTCTGGCGCGTGGGCGGGCGCACTGACCGGAGGTCCCGCGCTTAGCTCCTACAAGCGCCATGTGTTTGTGCTCGAGTCCCAGGTCGACCCCACAATGCCTTGGTTATGGCACGTGGGCAGCGACGAGGTATATTTCCGGGTCGATGGCCAGGCGCTGCTTGCCTCGCCCTGCGACGCCAGCCCGTGTCAACCCGGGCATCAGGAACCTGACAGCGACGGGCTGGCGCAGTTGCGCCGTCGCCTTGCCGCCATTGCGCCTGACTTTGTGGATCTCCCGATTGCGCGCGGATGGGCGTGCCAGCGCGCCTTTACCGCGGACCACCAGATGAAGATCGGCCGCGATCCCAGCCAACCTTGGCTGGTATGGGCTGCTGGCCTTGGCGGCCACGGCGCCACTGCTGCTCCCGCTGTAGGTGAGATCGCAGCCGACGCCGTAATCGACGCGCTCGAATCGCATTAGGTCATTTTGCTTCGTCGCAGGCGGCCACGCCGCCCTCACCATCGAGGCTGGTAGCGGCGAGGGCACAGGTCACCCGTTCTTTGGACATCTTGTTCCTACAAGTATCTGTAAACTCTTCGGATTTGGCTTCTGCTACCGCGGCTTTGGACTTGGCTAGCTCGGCCTTTGCGGCGTCTGTTGTGGCGGTTGCACCGGCCTTGGCAAATTCGAGATCGACCAAATGCTGCAGCAACTGTTTGCACTGTTCGTCGGAGGGACCGGATTTGCAGCTACTCCATCCGAACAAGCTGGTCGTTGCGATAAAGGCAAACCCAAAGGCGTACACGAAGCGGGTCGCGCGGGGGCTGTCCAACGATCGGCTCATTTGCCGACCCTACACCGGAATCTTTGGTCTGATTGACCGTCGACCGAATTTGAGTGCGTGATTTCGACCCTACAGCGGAATGTTGCCGTGTTTACGAGGGAGATTCGCTTGTCGTTTGTTGGCTAGCACGCGCAGAGATCGCACGATCGTCCATCGCGTATCTCGAGGGTGAATTACCTCGTCGATGTATCCTAGCGATGCGGCTTTGTACGGGTTGGCAAAGGCATCGCGATACTCCTCGGCAAAGTGGGCGCGTGCGGTTGCCCGTTGGGCGGGATCTGCGATCTTGTCGAGCTCACTTTTGAAGATGATGTTGACTGCCCCGTCCGGCCCCATGACCGCGATCTCGGCGGTTGGGTACGCCACGTTGACGTCGGCGCGAATGTGTTTAGATGCCATCACGTCGTACGCGCCGCCATATGCTTTCCGAGTGATTACCGTGATTTTGGGAACGGTTGCCTCGGCGAATGCATAAAGCAGTTTTGCGCCGTGTTTGATGATGCCGTTGTACTCCTGGTTGGTTCCTGGGAGAAATCCAGGTACGTCGACGAACGTCACCAAAGGAATGTTGAAACAATCACAAAATCGGACGAACCGCGCTGCCTTGATCGAAGCGTCGATATCGAGGCAGCCGGCTAGATGCATTGGCTGGTTTGCTACGATGCCCACCGAGCGACCGTCGTATCGAGCAAATCCGCATACGATGTTTTTGGCGTAGTCTTTGTGAACTTCAACAAAGTGGGCATCGTCGACCGTTGTCAAAACCAGCTTCTTGATGTCGTACGGTTTGTTGGATTCCGCCGGAACCGCTGTATCTAACGCCGGCTCAACGCGGTTCGGCGGGTCCTGGGTGTTGCGCCGCGGTGGATCTTCGGCATTGTTGTTCGGCATGAACGAAAGCAGCTCGCGCAGCCGGGCGATGCAGGACAGCTCATCCGCCTCGATGAAATGGGACACGCCGGAACGCGACGCGTGGGTTTCGGCGCCGCCGAGTTGTTCTTTCGTTACTTCCTCGTGGGTTACCGTTTTTATGACTTCGGGACCGGTAATAAACATGTACGATGTTCGGTCCACCATCAGCACGAAATCGGTGATGGCGGGCGAATACACCGCGCCGCCCGCGCACGGGCCCATAATGGCCGACAGCTGCGGGATCACTCCCGATGACAACACGTTGCGCAAGAAGATGTCTGCGTACCCGGCGAGCGACTCGACTCCCTCTTGAATTCGCGCTCCGCCCGAGTCGTTCAGCCCAATGACTGGGCAGCCGATCTTGGTTGCGAGGTCCATGATTTTGCAAATCTTGTTCGCGTAAGCACCCGACAGCGAGCCACCGAACACCGTAAAGTCTTGAGCAAACACGCATACCGCCCGACCGTCGACCGTACCGTGCCCAGTCACCACTCCATCGCCGAGGATTTTCTGGTCTTGCATGCCAAAGTCAGCGCATCGGTGTGTAACGAATTTGTCGAGTTCTACAAAGCTGTCGTCGTCGAGCAGCGCAGCGATTCGTTCCCGCGCTGTGAGTTTCCCGGTTTGATGTTGCTTGGCGATGCGAGCCTCCCCGCCTGCCTGCGAAGCTTCGGTCTCCATGGCGTCGAGTCGGGCGATCGGGTCTCGTTTCACACGACCTATCGTACGTAGGAGGCTGCTATTGAAGCAATGATCGGGTAATAGCAAACGAAGTGACGGCAAGCGCGATGGCAACGGCGATCAGCACGCCCAGCTCTCGCCACAACGTGTGGGCGTGGGTGGCATAGCGCGCGATTTTTCGCGTAGGGATGTACTTTGCGGGCCCAGGAGATTTGCGGCGCATTGCCGCGACGGGGGCCTCAACGTGGTCGGAGCCTTCCAGGCGAGCAGGGGAGGCAGCGGCAGTTTGCAACGTGGACGTGCCCGACACGCCAGGGTTGAGAGTCGCAGGGGCGGGTGGTGTTTCGCGCACGGGCGGGCGGGTGGCGTTTGATACTCCCATTGTCGCGGGGCGGCGCAATACGCGTATTTCCTCCGGGGATAGCGCAGCGAGACGGGTTTCTTCTTCCTCAAACCGGTCGATAACCTGCTTCGCCGCTGAAATGCTGGCGTTGCTAAAGCGGGCTGAGAAATCAGCCACTGTTTGGAGCCGGATCACGGTCGCCTCCGGGTTCTCGAATTCGTTGGGTACGACGGTCGCGGGTTTTGGGCGCGAAATTCCCGGCGAGAAATCGTCGAACGAATCGATCATTTTCGCGAGCTCGGCGCCGGGATCGCCGGTTGTAATGTCGAGCGAATATCGCAGGGTGCGCAATTGATTGCCAAAAGCCTCCGCCGTTGGCGGGCGAAGGCTCTTGTCGCGCGCGAGTGCGGACATCACGATGTCGTCGATCTCTCCGGGCAAGCGCGAATCGATATGGGTGGGCTTGGGGATATTGCCAGAGCGGATCGCGTTGAGAGCCGAAATGTCGTCGAGGCCGGAGAACAGCGGCCGGTTGCACAACAGTTCCCACATCAGCACCCCCACTGAAAACACGTCGCTTCTGGGATCGAGGTGCTCGTTGCGAGATTGTTCGGGGGAAATGTAACCAAACTGTCCGCGGATTGGGCCTACGTGGGTCAGATCGTGTTCGGCTCGTTTTGCGATCCCAAAATCGGTCAGCTTTACTTCGCCTGCACGCGACAATAATACGTTCGATGGCGATACGTCGCGGTGCACCAGAGACATGGCCCGCCCGTTGGGACCGTGCGAACCGTGTGCGTGCTCGAGGGCTTCGCATAGTTCCGCGCCGATGTGGAGGACGAGGTCGAAGGGAACCGAGTGGCGGGCCTTTTGGCACGCTCTCTGAACGGTGCCTAAGTCTTTGCCGTCGACAAACTCCATCACCAAGAAGTACTGGCCGTCGTCGCTAAGGCCGACATCGAAGATCTGAACGATGTTGCGATGTTTGAGCAGTGACAGCACTTTGGCTTCGGCGATCAGCAGCTCGACAAAACGCGGATCTTGCGACAAGTGCGGCAGGATGCGCTTGATCGCTACAGGTTTTTCAAACCCCTGTGCAGCGATGGCTTTACCGCGAAAAATCTCGGCAATGCCGCCCACACCGATGCGGTCGAGCAATTCGTAGCGCGTCATCTACGCGGGACCTTCGAGCCATAGAAGTCCCAACGGAGAAAAGGGACGGGGGTCGATGCGGGTGCTCGCGATTTTCGCATTCAACGCCTTAGGGCCCTCGAGCCTATCGTACCATATTCGCTATGCGGGCTATGGACCTCGTCGTAAGGCTAGTAGACGAAGCGCTTGCGGCGGGGTTGGGCTCGGGAGCAGCGATTTCAGTAGGAGAACAGGGTCGCGAGATTCTACGACTGACTCGCGGATACACCCGACGCGTTCCAGATCAGGGTTCGCCGATCGACGAGCGAACTCTGTTTGACGTGGCCTCGCTGACCAAGCCGATGGTCACCGCCGCTATGGCGATGGTGCTCGTAGGGGAACACCGGTTAGATCTCGATGCACCGATTCGGCGCTGGATCTCCGAGGCAACGAGT
This sequence comes from uncultured Kofleriaceae bacterium, assembly GCA_964419605.1. GTDB lineage: Bacteria > Myxococcota_A > Polyangia > Haliangiales > Haliangiaceae > JABFXX01. The sequence continues at coordinate 11,246 of CAYQQM010000114.1, forward strand.
CGGGCTACGGTGCGGCAGGCGTTGGGCCACGCTGCTGGGTACGCGGCTCACGTCGAGCTGTTTCGGTCGCTTCGAGCGGTTCCCCCTCCCGATCCGCGGCGGGAGTTGGTAATCCGTGCGGCGGCGTGCCCGGTGGAGCCCGGGGCGCCGGTGTACTCGGATTTGGGCTACATCGTGCTTGGGGGCGTTCTCGAGCGAATTACTGGGAAGCCTCTCGAGGACGCTTTTGTTGACATGGTGGCTGGCCCCCTCGATTTGACGGCGCGGTTCGCGACGACTCGCATCGAAAATGCGATCGCTACGGAGCTCGACGATCGCGGTTTGGTGTGCGGATTGGTTCACGATGAGAACGCCTACTACGGCGGGAGAGTGTGCGGCCATGCGGGGCTATTCGCCTCCATCGACGATGTGGCGAAATTTGCCGCTGCAATGGTCGCGCCGCGCGGCCGGTTTTCTCCCGATGTCGTGACGCGGTTTTTCACCGACGCGCCCGTAGCGGGCGGGTCGTGGCGATTGGGGTGGGATACGCCATCGCAATCGATGAACGTATCGCATGCAGGCGATCGTTGGCCTCGAAGCGGCGTTGGCCATCTCGGTTTTACCGGGACGTCGCTGTGGCTGGATCTGTCGCGCAGGCGCTGGGTCGCTTTGCTTACCAATCGCGTACACCCGAGCCGCGGCGGAAATTCCGCCGATCAGATCAAGCAGTTGCGTCGGGCGATCGGCGACCTCGTAGTGGATCTGTGAAGGAGCTAGTACCAATGCCACTCACTTAAGCGTAAGCTATCGGGTTTGAAACGATTTCAGTTCATG
>CAYQQM010000115.1:0-12054 GCA_964419605.1 uncultured Kofleriaceae bacterium
TTCTGCAACATCATGCTCACCGACGGCATGAAGCAGCGCAACGCCGAATCCAAAGTCGCCGTGCTCGATATCGCCGAACTCGTGGCGCAATCGATCGACGTTCCTGCCAGCAGTCTCGTCCGTCGCCGCGACCGCGCGGAGTGATGGCACGAACGATCCAGCGCACCTCGGTACGCACCAGATTCTTCGTAATGGCAGCGAAGAACCCGTTGGCGCAACGATGCCGGAGATGGCCGAAATTTCGTTGGCTGGCGGGAACCGTCGAATAAGCGAGGTTATGATGGAAGCCATGATGGCCTTTATTCGATGGCTCGTTCCGCTGGTGGCTATCGCGTGCTCCGCTGACGGCGACACGGCCAGCGGTTCGCGCGCTCGGTGCGCTGAAGGGGGCGCGCTAACCGCCTGCAGCGAGGTTCCGCAGACACCGCAGGAGGCGTGCTGGAAGCTTGTCGATTGCGGTGCGGTCGCCATCGCTTCTTCAACAAACCGCTTCGACTGGGGAGAATGTGTGGATCGGATCGAGACATCGATCGAAGGCGCGCAGAAGCTGATCATTCACTGCATCGCTGCGTCGAGTTGTGACGCTCTGAAGGTGGCGGGTTCTCCCGATGAGCCAAACCGCGATCAGATGGCGTGCTTTCACCTCGGGGGCCGGTGATGCGCCCCCGTATGGCGCATTGCGCGAGCGTCCTCGTGTCCATCGCGGGCCTAGCACTCGCTGCCCTCCCTCGCATTGCCAACGCTCAAGCGGTTGACATTTCGGCACTCATCAAGCTGGTAGAAATTCAACCCGCAGACGTCGATCGCGCGACATGGAAGGAGCAACGGCGCGAGGCAGCGCGCAAGCTCGCCCGCAGCAAAGATAAGCGGGCACTGTCGGTGCTAATCCGACTCGCTACAACCGAAACCTTTGATGTTATTGGAGAAATTTCAATCGAAGGCCTGGGTGAACTCGGCGACGCCGGGGCGCAATCGACGTTGCAGACCATCGCCGCCGACCCATCGCGCGATAACGCCCAGCGCGAGTTGGCGCGCAAAGCTCTCGGCAAACTAGGTGCGGTGAGCGCCGCGTCCAGCGAACCCGCGGGCGGTCGTAGCGAAGCCGCAACGGGACTGGAAACCAGGTCGACGGAAGCTAGCGACCCAGCCCCGCGCGCATCGCTCGGAAGCGCTTCGCAACAAGCTCCAGCGTCGTCACAGCCGGCACACCTCCCCGCCTTGCCCGAGGACACCCTGGCTGCGTACGATCGGATCACGTTTGCTGCCGGTGCCGCAAGCGTAGGTTACGATACCTCCCGCAAGCGGCTAGACTTCGAGCTCGATGCCGCCGGCGAATACCAAAAACGCGTCGAGCGCGAGGCATTCGCATGGGGTATCGGCGCTCGCGCGCACGTGGTCGCGGGGCTGATCAACCCGGCTGGCCGTCAACAAACGCGAGGAACGGCGATCAACGCAAACGCGAATGCGGAAGCGCGCTTCTACACCGGGAAAGTCTACGGCGTGGGCAGAGCCGCCGGTTCGCTCTTTGTCAACTACACCGCCGACCTCGACGCAATGAACGCGAACAACGACTTCCGTCAAACCACGTCGCTCGCTGATCTCGGAGCCGAAGTCGGAATCGGCTATGGGCGCGTGCTCGATGTGGGCGCCGCACTTCGGGTCCGCCGACTAACCCGAGTCCTCGAGGCCGCCCATGCGCTGGGTACGCCGATCACCGCTGCAACGTCGCGCAAGCTCCAGCTAACATGGTGGGCGCTCCGCGGCGAGCGCAGCAGCTATCGCGCGTTGGTCGCCACAGCTGCTGTCTTGCGCGAGGCGGGTGTACTCATCGGCGAGCCGGATAGTGGACTGACGTTTGAGATCTTGAATGTGTTGCGCGACCATCAGCTGCTGATCCGCCCGAGCGGATTTGAATGCGATGTCACGTTCAGCGAAAGCTACTTGCGACGTCCCCAGGGGCTCGTGGATCAGGGCTTCGAAAACGGCCGAGCAGAGCAGCTGCTGGCACGCGCGCGTTATGGCCGCCAACTCGACGACGACAAGCTGGAAGTCGCGGGGACCGCGTTTGGCCGCCTTCGCCTATTTGCAGGCGATAGCGGTAGCAACTCAAATCCAGCACCGTGGGCGATTGGCGCCACCGGCTCGATGAGGCGGTTTCTGTACGGCCCCCATAGTGAATCTCTGGGAGCATTCGACCTCTCTGCAACAGCCCAACTATCGACCGACGACCGCATGCAGACGAACAAGGCGCTGCGCGTCGCCGGCGAGCTAGGCTACACGATGAACATCAACGAAACCTCCGGGATTCGAGTCTCCGCCGAAGCGGCGCACGACAACGGCACATTCGTCGTTGGCGCACACGTGCGCGGGACGTACGGCCTCGCAGACGGAACGTTTGCGCGCTGATTGCGCATACAATACCCAGATGGATCAACGCGACATTCTCGTTGCCATCGCCGAGGCGGTGCTGCCGGCAGGTCGATTCTTGCCCGCGGGTGGTGAATCCACGGTGACCAAAGTCGAGGGATTCGTCGATCACCTGCCACCGTTTTTGCGCTCGGGGATCTCCGGGCTGTTACGATTGATCGATGGCGTAGCCTGGCTGCGGTACCGGCGACCCTTCGCACGCCTTTCGTCCGCACACCGACTCGCCGTACTCGATAGCTTTCGGACCGGAGATGTCATGCGACGGCTGGCTCTGCGCGCCGTGGTGAGTCCGCTCAAGATCGCCCATTTTGATGATCCTGCACTGTATCGCCATCTCGGGTGCGTCTACGAATCTCACCCGGCAGCGGAAGCAAAGCCGGGATTTCTCCGACAGCGAATCCACCGCGGCAACCAGTTCGACAGCGACGTGAATGTGGATTGCGATGTCGTGGTCGTGGGTACAGGCGCGGGTGGTGCCGTGGTTGGCCGCGAGCTCGCAGAATTGGGACTCGCCGTCGTGTTCGTCGAGGAAGGCCAGTATTTCGACCGCTCGCAATTCACCGGTAGGGCGTTTGCGATGCAGCAAGCGATGTATCGCCGAGGCGGATCCACGTTCTCCATTGGCAATGTCGCGATCCCAATCCCACTTGGCCAAACCGTTGGCGGTTCTACAACCGTCAACTCGGGCACCTGCTTTCGAACACCTGATCGAGTGCTGCGGACGTGGCAACGCGAATTGGGTCTCGATGAACTAGGTCCAGCCGAGCTGGCTCCGTACTTCGAACGCGTGGAATCCGTGTTGCGCGTTGAGCCCGCCCGGCCTGAATTTCTCGGCGGCAACGGCCGCGTGATCGCGCGCGGCTGTAACGCGCTCGGATTCACGCACCATGGCCCGCTCAAGCGCAATGCCCCCGAGTGCGACGGCCAAGGCGTATGTTGCTTCGGCTGTCCCACCGACGCCAAGCGATCGACGAACGTGTCGTACATCCCGCTGGCGCTGAAAGCCGGCGCCGAACTATTTACCGCGTGCAAAATGACGCAGGTAATCATCGAGGACGAACGCGCGCGCGGTGTGATCGCAACCACCCAAACCGAAAGCGGCCATCGCACCCTCACCGTACGTGCAAAAGCCGTCGTGATCGCATGTGGATCGATCATGACCCCGATCGCGCTAGGCGCACAGGGCCTCGCGAATCGATCGGGGCAGCTCGGCAAGAACCTTTCGATCCACCCCGCGTGCGGGCTCCTCGCGGAGTTCGACGAACCCATCCTACCGTGGCGCGGCATCCCGCAGGGATACTCCATCGAGGAACTCCACGACGAAGGCATCTTGTTTGAGGGCGCATCGGTACCGCTCGAAATGACGATGGCGATCACTCCGATGCTCGGTCCAGAGTTAGTCCGACTCGCCGAAAGCTTCGATCGAGTCGCGAGCTTCGGTTTTCTGGTCGAGGATATTTCGCGCGGTTCGGTCGGAACGTTCCTGGGCCAACCGATCGTTCGATATTGGCTCCACGATGGCGACGTCGCGCGCATTAAGCGCGGCCTCGATGTTCTAGCGCAAGTCTACTTTGCGGCTGGCGCGACTCGCGTCCATGTTCCGATCCACGGCTTTGGCATTCTCAACTCGGTCAACGATCTGCCCGCGCTGCGACGCACACGCATCCACGCGAGAGACCTCGAGCTGTCGGCGTATCATCCGCTTGGAACGGCCCGAATGGGCATCGACCCATCGAAGTCGGTGGTTGGGCAAGATCACCAGTGCCACGATACGGCCGGGCTCTACATCGTCGACGGTGCATCTGTGCCGTCGTCGCTGGGCGTAAACCCGCAGGTCACGATCATGGCCATGGCGACACGAGCCGCCGAAAAGATCGCCAGCGCGCTCAGCTAAAAGCTGGTGCTGCATGATCCAAACCCCTGTCATATTCTGCTCAACGTACTACACTAGGGAGAGTCATGGTCACGGTTCGTCGATATGCGACCTACGAAGACCTGATGGCATTGCCGGCGCACATTGTCGGCGAGATCGTGTTTGGCAGCCTTCACACAAGCCCGCGCCCTGCCCCAAAGCACGCGCAAGCCGCAAGTACCCTGGGTGAAGAACTTGGACCACCGTTTAAGCGTGGACGAGGCGGACCGGGTGGTTGGCTCATTCTCGATGAGCCTGAGCTTCATCTCGGCCCACACGTTCTGGTACCCGATCTCGGCGGATGGCGACGTAGCCGCATGCCCGAAATGCCTGTCGACAAGGCCTACTTCGATCTCGCACCGGATTGGGTCTGCGAAGTGCTATCGCCGAGCACCGCATCGCTCGATCGCGGCGACAAACTCACGATCTACAACGCATTTATGGTGGAGCACGTGTGGCTCGTCGACCCCGAGGCCCGTACTCTAGAGGTCCTCGAACACGATCCTAAAGGGTATCGCAGCACCACGTTGTTCTCGGGCGATGCCAGGATCCGTGCAACTCCGTTCGAGGCAATCGAGCTTGAACTCGGCCTCTTGTGGTCTCGCTAGGCAAACAAACGAATGAAGATCCTGATCACCGGAGCCGGCGGCCAAATCGGCCATGACCTGATCGGGGCACTCGTGGAACTCGGCCACGAAGTCACCTCGACGGATCTCGCGCCGCGGCCGCCTAGCCACGCCCACGCCGGCGGCGATTGGCAGCGTCTCGACGTCACGGACGCGGCCGCGGTCAGAAACCTATTTATGTTGCAGCGGCCCGAGCTGGTGTTTCACCTGGCCGCCATCTTGTCGGCGCGCGGCGAGCAAGATCCGCAGCTCGCGTACGATGTCAATCAGACCGGCACCTGGAACGTGTTAGAGGCAGCGCGCCACGCTTCGGTACAGCGCCTCATCTTCACCTCGAGCATTGCAGTGTTCGGACCGCCGCCGAGCGCGCAGTTGCCCGACCCCTGCCCCGATGACGTAGCGCTCCACCCAACGACCATGTACGGCGCGACCAAAGTCGCCGGGGAGCTTTTGTGCGAGTACTATCGTCGTCGGTACGGGATCGACTGTCGCGGTGTGCGATTCCCCGGCCTGGTTTCCGCGGCAATGCCAGGTGGCGGATCGTCCGACTACGCTCTGTTCATGTACGTCGATGCGGTGCGCTACGGCAGATACGAAGCATTCGCCCATGCCGACACGAGAATCCCTTTGATGTACATGCCCGATGGTGTGAGAGCCCTTCTCGAGATTGCGTTTTCCCCAAGCGAACAACTCACTCGCACCATCTACAACATCGCCGCATTTTCACCGCGCGCCCACGAAATCGCCACTTCCATACAACGCGCGATTCCACATGCCGAATTCACCTATGCCCCGGACCCCGTTCGCCAAGCGATCCTAGATAGCTGGCCCAAAGCGATCGACGACGCCCCCGCACGCCGCGACTGGGGTTGGCGGCCTCGGTTCTCCCTCGACGACATGACCGACGATCTCATCCCGCGCTTGCGCCGCATGCTCGACGTAGAACCAGGCGCACTTTCGCAGTAAACCTCGGAGTTGTCCCCAGTCGCTTTCCGACCTCACAGTGCTACGATGCGGTGCGCACAATGGACCCGCCGGATCCAATTCTTGAAGCGCTACATCCACTCGTCCGGGGCTGGTTTGTCGATCGATTTGGCTCGCCCACCGAGCCGCAGCGAATTGGATGGCCAAAAATCGCCGCCGGTGAAGACGTGCTCATTGCCGCCCCGACCGGCTCGGGAAAAACGTTGGCAGCCTTCTTGGCATGTCTCGACGATCTGGTGCGACGTGGGCTGGAATCGCCGCTGAGCGATCACACGGCGATCGTATACGTCTCGCCACTCAAAGCGCTGTCGAACGATGTCCAGCGCAATCTCGAAGCGCCGCTGACGGAACTTGCTGCGCGCGCCGAGCGCGAAGCAGTTCCATTTCCGCCGATTCGCGTTGCAGTGCGGACCGGAGATACCCCGGTCGGCGAGCGCGCCAAGTTGGCCAAGCGACCACCCCACATCCTCGTCACCACGCCAGAGTCGCTGTTCATCTTGTTGACGACAGTGCGCGGTCGGGCGTCGCTGGCGCACGTTCGCACCGTAATCGTCGACGAAATTCACGCGATCGCCGGCGACAAGCGCGGGTGTCACCTCGCATTGAGCCTCGAGCGGCTCGACCGACTGGTGCGGCAAACCACCGCGAGGTCGCCGATTCGCGTCGGTCTATCTGCCACCCAGCGCCCGATCGAGCGCATCGCGCGCCTGCTCGTCGGAGCAAAGCGACCGCTGCCTCACATCGTCGATGCAGGTCACAAACGCGAGCTCGACCTCGCGGTTGAAATCACAGACGATGAACTCTCCGCAGTCGCCTCCAACGAGCAGTTCGGCCGCGTATTTGATCGAATCGCCGAACTGGTAACGCAACATCGCTCAACGATTGTGTTCGTTAATACCAGACGCCTCGTCGAACGCACCGCAGCCGCGCTCGAGCAGCGGCTCGGCGAAGAACACGTCGTGGCACATCACGGCTCGATGTCGCGCGCGCTTCGCCTTGCAGCCGAGCAGAAGCTCAAGCATGGCCGTGTAAAATGCGCGGTCGCAACCGCCTCGCTCGAGCTCGGTATCGATGTGGGAAGCGTCGACCTGGTGGTTCAGATCGGATCGCCGCGCTCGATCAGCACATTGCTCCAGCGCGTTGGCCGCTCGGGTCACTCGCTGGGAAAAACACCGAAGGGCCGTCTGTTTGCGCTCACCCGAGATCAACTCGTCGAATGCGCCGCGCTGATCCGCGGCGTGAGGCGCGGCAACCTCGATGAAATTGGTGTGCGGGACGCCCCACTCGATATTTTGGCTCAGCAAATCGTAGCGATCGCTGCCGCGGAGGATGTTCCCGAAGTCGAACTCATCGAAACGATTCGCAACGCATCGCCGTACGCAGAGATGCGAGCCGACCAACTCGATCAGCTGCTGATCATGCTGTCCGAGGGCGTATCGGATCGCCGGGGCCGCACTGGAGCGTACCTTCACCGCGATCGCGTCAGCGGAATGATCAAGGCGCGCCGAGGCGCTCGCCTAGCCGCTGTTACCTCGGGCGGCGCGATCCCCGATAACAACAACTACACGGTCGTGCAGTGGCCAGAAGAAACGCCAGTTGGAACGGTCGACGAAGATTTTGCCATCGATAGTTCCGCCGGCGATATTTTTCAACTCGGAAACACATCGTGGCGCATTCGCAGAGTCGAGGCTGCGCGAGTCATCGTCGAAGACGCCCGTGGCCAACCACCTACGATTCCGTTCTGGTTTGGCGAAGCCCCGGCGCGCAGCCGCGAACTGTCGGACGAAGTAAGCGCACTGCGCGGCGAAATCGATGCGCGGCTCGCGACCGACGATCCCAACCACGTCGCCGCTTGGGCAGCCGAAGAAACCAGCATGCCACTGGGCGCGGCCCGGCAAACCGTCGCGTACCTCGCGGCTGCACGTGCGGCGCTTGGCGCTTTGCCTCGTCGAGATCTTCTGATCGCAGAGCGTTTTTTCGACGAAGGAGGTGGCATGCAGCTCGTGCTGCATTCGCCGCTCGGCGGCCGCATCAATCGCGCGTGGGGCTTGGCACTGCGCAAGAAGTTTTGCGTTACCTTTGACTTTGAACTGCAAGCCGCAGCCACCGACGACGGCATTGTGATCTCGCTCGGACAGCCGCACAGCTTTCCGCTTGAAACCGTGTTTGCGTTCGTGCCACCGCACCAGACCCGCGACGTGCTGGTCCAGGCCCTGCTCGATCGACCCATGTTCGAAATTCGCTGGCGATGGAATGTAACCCGAGCGCTTACGGTCCTGCGGCGGCGCAACGGCAAGCGCGTTCCTCCCCACCTCATCAAAATGCGCGCCGCAGACACGCTTTCTGTGGTGTTTCCGCAAGCTCAGGCCTGCGCGGAGAACATCGTCGGCCCGCGAGAAGTTCCTGATCATCCGCTGGTGTTCGAAACGATTCGCGATTGCCTGGTCGAAGCGATGGACTGCGAAGGCCTCGAGGAGGTACTCGGCGATCTCGAGCGCGGAAAAATCGCATTTCTGGCTCGGGATACTGTCGAGCCCAGCCCCCTATCGCACGAACTCATCCATGCCAATCCCTACGCGTTCCTCGACGACGCTCCGCTGGAAGAGCGACGAACTCGCGCCGTACAACTGCGCCGCGGACTGCCAGCCGATGCAATCGATGCCGCCTCAGCGCTCGACGTAGCAGCGATCGCCCTAGCAGCCGAGGAAGTCGCGCCCACCGTGCGCGATGTTGATGAGCTTCACGACGCGCTGCTCGCGCTTTGGTTGGTCCCAGAACCGCAGGGACTCGGGTGGGCTAGCGATGCAGCGCAGTGGTTTGAAACACTGACCTCCACCGGGCGCGCGGTGCGAGCGACCTATGGCGGCCATGCAACGTGGATAGCCACCGAGCGGCTGGGGGCTGCGCGGGCGATCCTCGGGGATGACGTCACGTGTGTGCCGGCGCTTGCAACGCCGAGCTGGGCGACCTTACCCGAGACACGCGAAGCAGCGATCGCGAAAGTGGTAGGTGCGCATCTGGACCACCGCGGACCGGTATCCACGTGTGGACTGACGAACGAACTCGGATTGCCGCTGTCCGATGTCCTCACCGCACTACTTGCACTGGAAAGCGATGGCGCGATCCTTCGCGGTTCGTTCACGACCTCGGATCCGGTAATGCGCAAGACGGTTCGCGAGGCAACGGCGGAGCCGAGCGGTCACACCGAGTGGTGCAATCGCCGTGTTCTTGCCCGCATCCATCGCCTCACGCTTGCGAAACTGCGCCGCGAGATCGAACCCGTCAGCGCCGCAGCCCTCATGCGGTTCTTGCTGCGATGGCAACGCGTTGCGCGCGGTTCACAGCTCATTGGCGCCGAGGGCATGGTAAAATCGATTGAGCAACTGCAAGGATTTGAGACAGCCGCAGCGGCATGGGAACGCGAGGTTCTGCCGGCCCGGCTCCACGGTTACGATCCGGCGTGGCTCGATCAAGCCTGCCTCGCCGGGCAGGTCACTTGGTGCCGGCTCAGTCCGCGCACAAAAACCGAGCCGATGACTGCGGAGGAGTACGCGCAGATCACGGCCGCCACCCAAGCGACCTTTCACGCGCCACCTCCCATCGCGCAACTCGCTCCGGAGTTGCAGGCTGCTGTCGCTGCGGGCGACCGCGCCGGGGAAGCCGAACTCGCGGCGCTGCAATCCGAGCCGAGCACGCGCGATGTTATTGGCCGACTTTCGGTCTCCAAGCGCGGCGCATCCATGCGAGTATCTCGCCACAGTGGTTTTGACGGGTTCCGGTCGCCGAGACGCGCCGAGCGCGAGGCTTGCGGAGTAGGCGCTACTGGCGGTAACGCGACGGAGCATAACGATGCGATCGGCGATGGATCGGCGGCCCGAACCGTTCAAAACCACTCTGGCGAGGTACTAGACCTTCGCATCGACGCAGCGAGCGACAATGAGCGACTCCACGCCGCGATCGCCGCCATTCGCGCCACCTTGGACGCAGCTCGAGCCGCACGAGCCACGCGGCTCGACGCTGCGATCGCTGCTACGGCAGCGGTCGCGCACAGGTACCGCCTCCCCCACCTCAACCTGGATCTATTCGTCAACCGCGCCGCTGCCCCACCGCCGCGTGCCCTGCGCAACGCACCATCGCGCTCAGCTCCCCTGGCGCTCATGCTGCGCCGCGACGCGGGCTGGCTGCGCAGGGCGGCAGCAACCGGACGCAGCGATCCGCCAGCGCTAAGCGATCTCGCCTCGCGGGTTCAAACCCACCTTGCGACGCGGGGTGCTTCGTTTCTCGCAGACCTGGTAAGCGCCCTCGAAGCGGATCTATCCCACCCCGTGGAAACAGGCTCCCCGCTCGGCGATGTTGCGCCCGCCAGCCCCGACCAAATCGAAGATGCACTGTGGGAACTCGTTGGCGCAGGCGTAGCCACGGCGGACGGCTTTGCCAGTCTGCGCGTGCTGGTCAGTCGCAATCGAGGCGAAGTCCGCAGCCACTTCGATCGCTCGGGGCCTTCCCCCGCTGCAGCGCCGTTACCGAAGTGGCAAGAGGCCATCCGACGCGTACGCACCCGCGATCGAGACCGCCCAGCCCATGCGTTGCGCTCACTGCCGACGTCGGCTGGGCGGTGGTCACTGCTGCCGGAACTAACGCCGGACACGAGCGGTAGCGACCGCCACAGTGTCGACGCCGATGCGTGCGCCCGCCAGTTGTTGTCGCGCTACGGCGTGGTATTTCGCGACCTGCTATCGCGCGAGTCTAGCTTGCCGCCCTGGCGCGACCTTCACGTCGCGCTGCGACGGCTCGAAGCCCGGGGGGAAATTCGCGGTGGGCGATTTGTCACCGGCTTCGTAGGAGAACAATTCGCCCTGCCCGAGGCGCTTGACCTGCTGCGCAGCGTTCGCGCACCGGCATCCGTCGCCGAAGTATGCCGCGTTGCCGCAACCGACCCGCTCAATCTCGTCGGCGTGCTAACACCCGGCCCGCGCGTTCCTGCCGTGGTTGGCAACGCGGTGCTCTACGTCGATGGTCAAGCGGTGGCATCGCTCGAGGCGGGTGAAGTTGTTCCTCGCGCACCGATTCCCGCCGGCGCAACCATCGACGACGACCTGTCGTATCACCCACCGCCACGCCCTCGCAACACCCCACTGCAGGCCGCGTTACCGCTCTAGGATCGGGTTGGCCCGGTGTGACCCGGGGCTCCCACAGATCCGGGCGTGCCGATTGTATGGGCCCGAGCACCACTTATGTGCAGTGTGACATAGGTGTCAGTATTTGGTCGGACCTTCGTGCAAAGCTCACGGGGGGGCTCTTATGATTTTAGGGAGTTAACGCGTGGCATACGGATTGATTGCTGTGCAGCCATGCAAACCATCCGGTCGCTTGTTGCTGCGCTCGCAATCGCTACGGCTGCACCAGCAATAGCCGACGACGATCCTCCCACCACCCCACCCGCCGCTCAGGAATACCCACCGCCGCAGGGATACCCGGCTCCGCTGTCGCAACTGACTCAGCCTAGCTATGTTCCGCAAAGCGTCGCGATGTCTGGGCCCGAAGAAATCGACGAGGTCGAAGACCGAGCCCCTCCGCCGGGGTACACGGTCGTCCATCGCAAGCGCAAAGGCCTGCTCATTGGCGGCGGCGTGACCCTGGGGGTGTCGTACGGGATTTCGGCCATAGTTGCCGCCGTGGGAGAGGACATCAATGACTCTGGGCGAAACGAGGTCGCCTCCATGTGGATTCCGGTCGCTGGACCGTTTCTGCAAATCGGCCATACCGACAGCGCAACGGCCCGCGTGTTTCTCGTCGGCCTCGGCGGTGCCCAGGTCGCCGGCGCCGTGATGCTGTATTACGGGCTCACCACGAAGCGCCGCGTGTTTGTTCGCAACGATCTGCTCGGCCTTGCGGTTGTGCCAATTGCGGATCGGAACACATCGGGACTTGCCCTGTCGGGCCGGTTCTGACCGTTCGAATTACCTGGAGGTACTGGGGCCTGTCCCTAACCAGGGTACGAAAGCTCGAGCCCCTCGCGTACCCCGGCATTCAACCATTTTCCGATCAAACCCTTAGGCACTGTCCCTAAATAAGCTGTCGAGCGAGGCACAGCAGCCCGGAGCA
>CAYQQM010000116.1:0-11988 GCA_964419605.1 uncultured Kofleriaceae bacterium
CGCGGCCACGCTCACGAGGGCGATCACGTCCAAGGAGTCGACCACGTGTCTTGCGGGTCCTCCAGAGCGTAAGTCTATGAAATAACCCAACTACTGCTGCATGTCATGAAGAGACAAGATGTGTAGGATAGCGCTTACTCCGCAAGCCTCGCGCTCGACGCGCCTCGGCGACCGGAACCTGCCAAAACCACTGACATGAGGTACTAGCTGGACGCTCGAGCTTTCTGAATGTCCTGCATCATGCCCAGTACGAGCCGCGGATCGGTAAAAACGTTGAGCTTTGGCGCCAGCGATTTCGCATATCGATCGAAATATAACAGCTGTTTGGTGATCAATATAAACTCGTTTGGCATTCGCACGCGATGCCGAGTTGCCGTGCGCTGTATCCCGGGAAGGAAATCGGCGTAGTTGACCTCGCCGAACGACAACTTTAACAAAGGCGCATAGGTATCGCCGAGGTCCTTGGCAAACGCCTCCACGTCGAGCCCCTCGGGTGTAACCCCCATTTCGCAGATGACTTCCGCCAGGCGTTTGTAGTTCCCCGAACCAAACGCGATCATGTAGTCGGTTACGAGATATCGCGCCTTGTCGTCGAACCGACCCACGATGCCGAAGTCGAGAAATCCAATCGTCTCATCGTCGAGCAACATGAGATTTCCGGCGTGCACGTCGCCGTGAAAAAAGCCGTAGAACACGACGCACTGGAACCACGCGCGCAAACCATCGACGAGCTTGGACTCGCCATCGATCCCTTTGGCCTTGATGTCGTCGAATCTATCGACGCGCAAGCCGCGAAATCGCTCCATGACGAGTACCTTCCGGGTCGTGTACTCGTGTTGCGGCACAGGTGCGCGAATGTTGGTGTGACCGAGCTCGCGCATGATGTCGTTAAATTTGTCGAGGTTCGCGGCTTCTCGACGGAAGTCGAGCTCTTCCGTAAGTGTTTTTGTAAAGTCGTCGACCACACCAACGGGATTGGCCAGTTCCGCGTTCTTGGAATAGCGAGCCACCCACCCTGCCACGAGTCGCATGATCCGCATATCGGCCATGCAGCGAGGCACAATGCCGGGGCGCTGCACTTTGACGACCACGGGCGTTCCATCGCGCAGTTTCGCGGCGTGAACCTGAGCGATCGATGCGGAAGCCAGCGGTGTAACATCGATGTCGACCAGGTGCGCCGCTTTCTCGGCCCCCAACTCTTGGTCGAGCGTCCGCTTGACATCGTCGTAGCCAAACGGCCGAACCCGATCGAGCACCTTGTGGAATTCTGCAACGTACGCGTCGGGAAACATCCCGGCTGACGAAGCGATGATTTGGCCAAATTTGATGAATGTAGGTCCGAGGTCCTCGCAAAACATCCGCAGCAGAACAGGGCGAGTCAACCGTCGATAGGCGCCGCGCTGCCCGGAAGCGGCAAACCACAGCCAGCGGATCCCGAGCAGGTCGAGCAATCGCAACCCCCCAAATTTCGTTGCGATCAAGGCGAATGCCCACACCCTGCGCGGCACCGGGAGAGCGATCGACAGCGCGAGCCCGACCGCGCAACAAGCCCAAAGGATGTACCAGACCATCGCGCGCATCGTAGCAGCATCGCAGCTGCGAGGCATGGCATATCGGCTCGCCGAGAGGCTATGCTGACCAGCGTTGCTAACGTCTGTCGCTGCGGGACCGTTTACAATCCGAGGCGTCTCGGTCGGCGGGGTATACACGGCGATCGCTGTACCTGAGCTAGGCGTGCTGTTCGACGCCGGTATCCCGGCGCGATCGCTGGCATCGCTGGATACGATTGTGCTTTCCCACGGGCACGTCGACCATATCGGCGCATTACCTGCTCTGCTGGGCATTCGCGCCTTGCACGGCAAGATTAAGCCTCCCCGGGTCGTAATGCCGATGGAGATGGTAGAGGACCTCGAGAACGCACTCGCGGCGTTATCGAAGCTGCAGCGGTTTCCACTCGCCATTGAGGCGGTCGGAATGCGCCCCAACGACGAGCAGCCACTTCGGGGCGACCTCCGCATCCGCGCCGTTCGAACCTTTCATCCCGTGCCATCGCTTGCGTACCTACTGTCGCGTCGCGTGTCCAAACTGCTGCCGCAGTTCAAAGGGATGTCGGGCGCCGAAATCGCAGCACGCCGACGCGCGGGAGAGGTCATGATCGAGTACAGCGACCGCATCGAACTGGCCTACGCAACCGACACACTTATCACAGCGTTCGACCACGCGTCCGACTTGTACCGCGCGCGCGTGCTCGTCATGGAATGCACGTTCCTCGACGATCGCAAGTCGTTGGACGCCGCACGCGCCGGCTGCCACATCCACCTTGATGAAGTGATCGAGCGCTCCGAAGCGTTTCACAATGAAGTGATCGTGATGATGCATTGTTCACAGCTCTACCGCCCTGCCGAGGTCGCGCGCATCCTCGACCAACGCGTGCCGCCCCACCTGCGTCGCAAGATCGTTCCGTTCGTACCCTCTGTGGACCATTGGCCGGGCTGAGTTCCAGGATGGAGCCCAACTCACCTCGCGATCGCAAACCGCACCCGGCCGCCGATCCGCGTGGCGAACATTCGATCGAGGTCGCAGGAGGCCACAACGGCGACGATCGGGTAACCGCCGGTCGTCGGATGCTCGGGTCCCAATACGATTGGGACTCCGTCGGGCGGAACTTCGAGGGCGCCGCGCACCATGGGCCGCGAGCGATCGACGCCCGAATGGCGCGGTAGCTTCGGTCCCTCGAGTCGCGTGCCAACGCGGTCGCTGGTCGGTAGTACGCGGTACGGCGCCGAGCACAGCAGCGCGAGTGCATCGCTGGCAAACGCGTCGGTATCGGGACCCGCCACCAGTCGGATTCGAGCATCCGCTGCAAACACCTCGTTGAATTGCGACGGTGCCGCCGAACGGCTGCTCCTGGGCTGATTGGCGCAACCGATCTCCATGCCAGCGCGAAGTCGTTCGCCAATTCCCGCAGATAACTGGGTTCCACAACCGCCGAGCACTCGAACCGCGGCCACCCCGCCGCGAATGGCGAGATACGAGGCGCGGCGAGGCTCGCTTTCGATCGCAATGCTCTGCCCACGCTTGAACACGCCCACGTTGGTGGCGATGATCCTGTCGGCGCGCACGACGAGCCGGCCCAAAACCTCGACGGCTGCACTGTCATCGCGATTGCCCACCTTGCGGTTCGCCTCGACGAGAAGGCCGGGCACGAGCGCCCCGCCGTGAGCGAGCCCCTGGTCCATGTGTCCCGGACGCCCCAGATCCTGCACGGTCACGAGACCGAGCGACGTTTCTACAATCAGCGCCACGGCACGAAGCGTACGCGGTCGCCGAGCGCCAGCCGCGCTCCTTCGGGCCCAAACATCGGCTGATCGGGAACTTGTCCAATCAGGTGCCATCCCCCTGGGGAGTCGAACGGATACACCGCGCTATGGCGGCCGGCGATGCCCACCGACAGCCCCGGAACGCGGGACCGCGGCGTCGCGCGCCGAGGCAGTGCGAGCCGAGGATCCAAGCCGGCCAGGTATCCAAAACCTGGCAAAAATCCCATTGTTTCAACTACATAGAATACACTGCTGTGCAACGCAATCACCTCGGCAATCGGCAGATCGCATGCGCGCGCCACCGCGTCGAGATCCGGACCGTTGTACACGCAATGCAACATGTGCTCTTGCGCCGGCGCCGCGTCAGCTTGAAGTCCGTCCAGCGCCGCGATCCAAGCCACATCGATCCGCACGCCCAAAGGTGCCGAAGGGTCAAGCGACGGATGAAGCTCATCGACCGGCTCGCAATCGAAGTACACCGCGATATCGTCGTGGGCAACGACCACATCGACGACGTGCGGCCAGCGGCGAATGGCGCGAACGATTGCAGCTGGCTGTCCGGATCCGCGTGCGAATCGAATGGCGCGATCGCCGAGTCGCTGCCATGTCGGCGTCATCGGTCATCCTTCGCTGGTTGGGCGGCAGCCATATTGTGCGTCGGGAACCGCGATCGAACCGCTTGTCGCACCGCAGCGGCGATCGCGAGCGCCCCGGGGGTATCTCCATGCGAAGTAACTAGCTCGACGTCGTGCGCAAGGCTCAACGCTTGCGCGGCCGCCTGCTCCGGGTCGGTAATCACTGCACCTGGCTCGGAGCGCGGAACGAGCGTGCCGTCTGCGCGCAGCCGCCGATCGGCAAAGCCTTCGCGCCAGAACTCCAGCCCCAACGAGTGCGCAACGCTTCTGAGCGCGCCGTGCGGCGGGCCTACGACAATCACCGCGTCACCGAGCGCCACACGGGCCGCGTCCACCACCACCCTCGCTAGCTCGAAATGAGCGTTTGCATCGTGGTACAGGGCTCCGTGGGGCTTCATACCGTGAATTGCACAGCCGAGGTCGCGCGCGATGGTCACAAGGGCCAAGCACTGCGCCTTGACTGCAGCGGAGAGCTCCATTTCAGAAATCGCCACCGTTCGTCGGCCGAACCCCTCCCGATCCGGATACGACGGATGCGCAAGCGCCATCGGCCCATCGGCCGCGCAACAGCGGAGCACGCGCGCCATCGACGCCGCATCGCCGGCGTGTCCGCCGCATGCAACCGCGACCACATCAAACGACCGCCACAGCTCTTCGGTTTCCGTCGAGAGCTCGCCCGCGTCGGCGCCAAGCCGGACAGTCAGACCTTCTTCCTCATCACGACCAGGTGGTTGCGATTGCTCTTGTCGGGGTATCCAAAGCGAAATCCGAGTTCGCGCCTGGTCTGCGCGTTGAATTCGCCGCGCCAATCCTTGGCGATGCCATTGCCGGCGGGAATGTGCGGTGTATGAAAATATCCGTAGGTCTCATACTCGTAGCCCGCAGGCTTGCCCCATCTCGGCGCTACCCCCGTGGCATCGGAGACCATCCACTGGGCATGCGCTGTGAGGTACCCGCGAATGAGCGAAAACGAATCCCACGACAACAGATAGCTCGCCGCCTTGGTCATCGCTGCGACCTGGCCTTTCGCCTCGAGGTGTCTAAGGATCCGCGGATCTCGCTTTAAGCCAGGCCCAATCCCCTTCCCGTCAGCGTCTCCGAGGTTGTTTCGGATGTGGCGGTACACCTGTGTGCGGCCACCCGGCCGCCGAAACTGCAGTTCAGCGTTAGAAAAAATCGCGTTGCGAGCCTGCGGTTTCGACTCGGTGGCGGCGGGCGCCTTCGCGACATCGTCGTCGCTGAGATAGCGAAGCGTTCCGTCCTCGTTGACCGCGAAGTAGCGCAGCGCCACCACCTCAAACCCATGAATTTTTAGTGCAGACAGGGCAAAAATCAGCTCGGCGGGAAGCGCGCCCCCGCGCATCGCATCGATCATATTGAGCGTGTTCGAAAAGTTTACGCGATAGAGAAACTTGAGCTCGTAAGCCACTTTTTCTAAGGCCTTGCGCAGTTCCTTGCCCCGCAGCGAGTCGATCGCTCGAGGATCCCCTGCCGGCTCCAGCGAGATATTCGTGATCTCGTCCGCATCCGGGTAAACGGTCAACGCCGTTGACAGGTCACCGCCCGCGAACGGGTAGACGACGCGCTTGGGCACGCCTTTGGGCACCAGTTCCGAGAAAAACTCTCGGGCCGGCTTCACCCATTTTTCCGCGTACGCGGCCTGCGCTTTCATGACCGCTTCGCAATGTGCCGCCACGTCGCTCGCAACGATCCCCTCGGGTACCGGCCCTTCGTTGCACGCGCCGACGACCAGCAGAGCTCGGGCCTCTGGCGTAAAATCATGCCCGCCTGCCTCGCTAGCCGACGCGGGCGAAGCCGGGTTCGGTTCAGTTGCCGAAGCCGTGGCTTTGTCCGAGGCGGGTTTGGCGGCCACCGGAGCGACCGCCGGCCCGCGCTCCGGTGTTGCGGAGGCGATTGCTGCGCCGCTAGGGGGCGAAGCAGAAACACTGGGTTTTGGCTGGATCGTCGTGGAGCCAGCAACGGCGGACCCGCCCGCAATTGCGGGATCGTTACCGTGGCATCCGGAGGTCAGAAGGGCAATAATGGTGAGACGTAACCAACGACGCATGTCCCCACATCATGCAACGAAGTGGCGCCCTACGCCATGCAATAAGCGCCGCAGCAGCGCGCCACTTCGGGCGAAATCTCCGCATCACCGTTGCCCAAACTGCATCACAAGGGCGCGGACCTGCCGGGTCAACCGCGAGGTCTGAACACCCCTCGCTGGAGCGATAAAAATCGCGTCGTCGCCTGCGATCGTCCCCAGGATGTCCGCAGGTTTTGCGCGGTCGAGCGAACTCGCCACCGCCTGAGCGGCCCCTGGGGCGGTATGGATCACCACCACCGTGCCGTTATCGTCGATCGACTGCACAAGATCGGGAAGCCGAAGTCTGGCCGGTGCGTCCGGCAGCTCGTATGCCGTGCCACCATCGGGTTGAGCCGATCGGCGAGCCCCGAGCTGCGCAAGATCGCGCGACAGAGTTGCCTGCGTGACGACATAGCCGCGCCGCGCCAATTGGGCGCGCAGTTCGCCTTGAGTCGCAATCGGTCGTGCAGCAATGAGCTCGCGGATCTGCGCCCGCCGCAATTTCGGATCCTTGGCGACTCCTCTCACGGCATCACCAAAGTTCCCACTCCGCCATCGGTGAACAGTTCTGCAATCACGCTGTGAGGTGCGCGGCCATCGATGACATGAACGCGCTCGACTCCGGCCTGTAGCGCACTGGAGATCGCGCGCTCCAAAGGCGAGCGAAATCGGGCCGACAGGTCGGTCGCAGACAGCTGGGTCACGAGTTCGCCGTTCTCGATTACCCCCGCTGCGTCGGTCAGATAGATCAGCTTGCGCGCCCGCAACGCGATCGCGATCGCAGAAGCCGCTTGGTCGGCGTCGACGATCGCGCTCTGGCCATGATCGCCGATCGCGCTCGTGGACACGACGGGGACATAGCCCTGACCGAGAAACATCTCGAGCATCGCGCCATCCACGGTGGCGATCTCGCCGTGTTGTTCCGAGCGGTGTTTCGCCCGGATGAGCCCACCGTCATTCCCCGAAACGCCAATGGCGTGGCCTCCGTCCAAGTTGAGCAACGTCACGAGATGCGCCCCGAGTTCCGAACCGCCATCGTGAACCACAATCGGATGCAGACCGCACGAGCGCAGCAACTTGATATCGTCGCAGAACGACTGCTGCAACGCCGGCCGCAACATGGCCGCACCTCCATAGCGGACCACGCATCGCGTACCGGCAAAGCGCGCAATGTAGGACAGCGCCTCCACCAAGAGCGTGCGCTTAAACGTAGGCGAAAAATTTGTCAGTCGCTCATCCTTTGCGAGCGCTCCATCCGGGGTCTGAACAATTACCGACGAGTAATCGGCGTTGATCTTTACGTAGTCGTACCCAAGGTCGCACCCCCAGGCGGCAGCCGACGAAGTACCATCCCCCAAAGCCACTTCGATCCGCACTTCTGGCGCTCGCATCTTCAAGCGCAACGCGTTGGAGTCGCCGGCCACGGGCTCCCCAGATGCGAACAGGGTAACGCCCTGAATCTTCACGCTGGCTTTGTAGGGGTCGATCGGGTAGTGCTGCGATCCGCAGCGCGCACCCACGGTCGCCAAAATGCGGCCCCAATTGGGATCGGCGCCAAACATCGCAGCTTTTACGAGGGAACTCGCCGCGATGGAGCGCGCCAAGTCGCGCGCCATGTCGACACTCGGAGCCCCCGTTACGTGGGCCTCTAGCAAGCGCGTCGCGCCCTCGCCGTCCGATGCGATGTCGCGGGCAAGCTCAATGCACAGCGAAGTCAGCGCCTCGGAAAACGCGTCGTAGTCAGCTCCAGGATCCGCGATCCGGGGGTTGCCCGCCCGCCCGTTCGCCAGCGCGAATACCGCGTCGTTGGTCGACATATCGCCGTCGACCACCAAACAGTGAAAACTCGCCGCCATTGCACTACCCAACGCTCGGTCGAGTAACGCAGGCGCGATCGCCGCATCGGTGGTGATCACCGCGATCATCGTTGCGAGTTGCGGGGCAATCATGCCCGAGCCCTTTGCGATCGCCGATAGCGTTACGTCGTGTCCGCCAAGCACTATCGTGCGCGATGCGAGCTTGGTTCGAGTATCCGTGGTGAGAATCGCTTCGCTCGCCGGTTCGGGGGCTTGGCCCAGAGCGGCCACCAGGCGCGGCACCGCGTCGACGACCTTTTCGGCCGGCATGCGAACCCCGATGATCCCGGTCGATGCGGTCAAGACGGCGTCTGGAGCAACGTCGAGTGCGCCCGACACCGCCGCGCGAATTGCAGCGACATCCGCCAAGCCCGCGGCTCCGGTCAACGCATTCGCGTTGCCGCTATTTACAACGACCGCGCGAACCGCCGCGCTGGGAACTCGCGGACGCACATCGAGAATCGGTGCAGCCGCGGCCTGGTTCACGGTAAAACGCCCGGCGCAAGCAGCCGGCACATCGCTGACCACCAATGCCAAATCGCGCCGCATCGGCTTGAGCCCTGCCTGAACACCAGAAAACCGAAATCCCAGCGGTACATTCATGGATGAAAACTCCGTAGATCGAGGCCAGTGGTCTCGGCCAATCCGAGTGCGAGATTTGCATTTTGAATCGCCTGCCCCGCCGCACCTTTGACAAGATTATCGAGCGCCGCAACTACGACGAGTCGGTCGGCTTCGCGCGTCCACCCGATCTTGCAGCGATTGGTGCCAACGACGTCGTGGATAGCGACCGCATCGGCACTGGCCGCGAGCTCGATGAAGGGTTCCGTTGCGTAGCGGGCGGCGAAGGCTGCTGCAACCTCAGAATCGGCAACGCTTTGCGGCAACTCCGCGTGACAGGTCGCCAAAATGCCGCGCGCAGTGGGTATCAGGTGCGGAACGAACGTTACCGGCGCACCGAGCCCCTGTGCGATTTCCGGCGCATGCTGATGGCGCAGCGTGCGGTACGCTCGAACGTCGCCGTAAATCTCGGCAAAGCTCATTTCCTCGGTCGCCTTGCGCCCTGCTCCCGTAACCCCCGACACGGCGTCGACGATAAACGGAGTACGCGCCAGATCTCGAATCGGAGCGAGCGCCAATTGCACCGCAGTCGCGTAGCAACCTGGGTTAGCGATTAACGTTGCGCCGGCGATCGCCGCGCGCCCGAGCTCAGGCAAGCCATACGCAGCACTGCGCAGCAACGTCTCATGGCGATGCGAAAAACCATAGTGGCGCGAATACGCCGCGCTATCGCGAAGTCGAAACGCGCCGGAAAGGTCGATGACCTTTAGATGAGAATTCGCCGCAGCTAACAGGCGCGGAACCGCGTCGTGAGACACCTCAGCTGGCGTGGCGCAAAACACGACCGAACAGCCGATCGCCAATTCGAGGGCTTGTTCGGGCGCAACATAACGCACGTCCGACCGAACCCCGGCGCGCGTGGCAACCGACTGTCCCGCCCAGCGATCGCTGCCACACACGGCGAGTTCGATGTGTGGGTGCAAGGCTGCAAGGCGCGTTAGCTCGACGCCGCTGTAGCCAGAGGCGCCAAGAATGGCAATCGAGGGTCGTTGCATAGCGGGTGTATGAATATGCACACCATATGCAACAACGCAAGCGGATTTACATCCCCATATACCAATCGGTTTCTGGGCCACCGCCCGGGTTGGGGGTGCCCACCGGACTTGCTTCGTACGGTGGGTCCGATGGCCGTGGCGCAACGGTGTTCAGGCGAAACCGCTCCTCGCGCAAGGTGTCGGGATTTCGATAGAGCGGCAACTCGGGATGATTTTCGTAGGCCTGCTCCAGCAGCACCGCTTTACGCGCAGCGAGCGGGTCCCGCCCCCCGCTGCTCATATCCGCCACGCCTCTTGGCTCAAAAATCGGCCCGCGAAAAATGGCTACAGCGAGAACCTTCGCCGTCTTTTTGTCCACCAATTTCGATTGGGTGGACTGCCACTTCGACACGATTTCCTGCCCTGGGTTCAAGAGGTCTGGAACTTTGCGGATGTATGGTTCATGAACTTCTAGCACTTCCAAACCCAGGCGATCGATCAGCTCCGCGGCCAACTCCCCTTGTTCTTTGGCCGCCTCAACCACAAACGAGTCGACTTTGCGGTGTTCCCAGATGATGGGGGTCGAGCGCGGCAGCAATGCTCGCTCAGAGGTAGGGCCAGGCCGAACTGGATGACTCCCAGGGCGTGGCGCCGTGGTCGGCAGGGGAACCACCCCGATTTTGTCGAGCAGTACGGCAACACACATTCCGAACAATCGCTCTGGATTGTCGCCTGGCAGAACGACCCCCTGCAGCGTAATTATTGCGAGCTGCTCTCGGCTGCTGTTTTTTAGCGTTGCGGTTACGCTCGGGAGACCCGCTACCGTGGTGGTTTTGAGGTCGAGGCCGTAGCGATGCTCGCGAAGCCACCTCATCGCTTCAGGGCCCGCGGCGCGAGCCGCCGCAATGAGATCGGGATGCACGTCTCTGACGGTCCACACCGTATCGGGCGAAACAACGGTTCCACGACCGCCAGCTCGCGCCGGGGCGCCGCCGTAAGGTGCACCGCCGCGAGGCTGACCCGGTGTCGCGGGCAAATTGCCCGACGCGTCCGTCCCGAGAGACCAATAGACAGGCGCCAGCGCTGGGCCCAGGGGAGCCACCATACGTCCCTCGGGCCACACCGCGGCAGCTGTCGTAGCCAGCCAATTTTCCAGCGCTGCCAGCGCGGTGCCAGAACCCTGTGCCGCGCGCGCCGCCTGAATCGCTGCAACGCCCTCGGCGCCGTGCGCGACCGCGCTACCTAGACCCGGCCCACCGACAGCAGCCAAGGTGAGATACATGAACATCTTGTTCGCCGCTTTGACATCGCCATCCCACGCGAGACTCAGGCCTTCGGCCAGAAAATACGCCGCGGATCCGACCCGCCCGCCGTAGCCCAATGCCGCAAGCGCCTTCGCAAAAAAATTGAGGACGACCTTGAGCACGCCGGGCGGCGCTTTTGCCCGCCCCATAAAGGTCGCAGCGGTACCGACAAGGCACATCGAAACGATCGGAAGATTGTCGCGAACCTTTTTCGCGTCGTCGGCCGCCAGCTCGGCCATATTTTCGGGATCGATGGCCATACTTCGGATGATGTTCTGAAACCCACGCCACGGCCGCACGTACGATTCCCAGACCAAGCCGAGCCTTGCGAAAATCGCGTCGCCAAATGCCATGTCCGACGCAATCCCTGGCCCGACCATCGCAGGACGACGAACTGGGACATCGGGCTGCGGGTCGTTTCGCCACGTCCACGCCGGGTCTTCCATCGGCGAGTCAACCAACGGCACTAGCCGTTTCGACGGAGGCTCTCCTGCACCGCCCATGTGGGATGGCACCCTATCGCGGTGTGCAGCCACACCGCAAGCGCGGGCATTCGCCTTGGCCGTCGCATTGCAGATCCGCTTGCACGCCGTACCCAGAATCGCGCTGCTCAAGATGGTATTGTTGTACGAGACCGGCATGTCAGAGAACGAGGGCACTTCTGATCCGGCCAGCGCTACCGATGCGATGGCCGCTAGCGTTGCGCAATTCCGCCGCCAGCCCGAAGCCGTTCGCTTTGTGGCCCTGCGCCAAGAACTGCGCGATGCCGGCCGCAGCGAGCTGCTCGCCGAGCTTTGCGCGTTGTGGGCGCCACACGAAAGCGACCCGATGCTCGCTGCGACTGCATGGTCAGAAGCCGGAGAAGCAATGATTCTGGCCGGCCAAACCGAAACTGCGATCGAATACCTCAAGTCCGCGCTGGAGCTCGATCCAACCAACGATCGCGCGGCCGATCGGCTGCTCGAAATCGTGGAGCCAGATGATCCCGCTCGCGCGGTAGAAATCCTCGAAAACGAACTGGCCGAGCTGGCGAAACGCGAGGCCCCCCCCCAAGGGGACTTCCTTGGAGGCGCCGCAAGCCCTGAGCTAACGCACCGACGCGCGTCGCACCACAGCCGCGCGGCAACGCTGTGGAACGACCACCTCGGCCGCGTCGACCGCGCGCTGTGGCATTTCCAGCAAGCTTGGAAAC
>CAYQQM010000117.1:0-11543 GCA_964419605.1 uncultured Kofleriaceae bacterium
TGTGCAAGAAGGGCACGATTAGCCCGCACAACCACTTCACGGCCGAGGTGTACGTGTTGAAGAAGGAAGAGGGCGGGCGGCACACGCCGTTTTTCAACGGCTATCGGCCGCAGTTCTACTTCCGTACAACCGACGTAACGGGCACGGTGACGCTGCCTGCGGGAACGGAGATGGTGATGCCAGGCGACAACATCAAGATCGATGTCGAGCTGGTGTCGCCGATTGCGTGCGAAGAGGGGCTGCGGTTTGCGATCCGTGAGGGTGGCAAGACGGTCGGCGCCGGCGTCGTGACCAAGATTCTGGCAGAAGCGACGAAGAAGCCGGATGCGAAAGACGCGAAGGCAGATCCCAAGGCTGCCGCTCCGGCCAAGAAGTAAGGGCGCACTAGGGAAGGGTGAGGTTGGGAATGCGGCCGTGCGCGAACGCGCCGTCGCCATTGGGGACGTAAGACGATGGGGCGCTCGCGGCGTTACCGGTGTAGCGGAATATGAGCTGATCGCCGTGCTGCCATTCGATCGCAGGACTGGCCTGGTCGTACTCAAATGCCTGCGCGTCAAAAGAGCCGCTCGCCAGAGGGGTGTAGTGCTCGGTCCACGTGGAGAGGTGGATGTCGGTCGAATCGCGGCGCCAGATTAGGTCGAAGGTGACGTCGACCGGCTTGACGATGATCGCGTCGAGCACAAAATGATACGTGCCGGCAGGGACCGCCGCCTTTAGGGTGTACGCCGCTTCTTGGGAGCGCCCGGCCCCCACTCCTGGTGCTCAATAGGGTCGCGGCTCGGTTTCGGTCAGCACCACCCGCGTTTCGACTTGATCGAGCGAGAGCCACAAAACGCGAGGATTCGCTTCGGGGCAGCCGGACAGCACGAGTAGGTACGCAACCAGATGAGGTCGGTTCATAGCTGGGATCGTACCTCAAGATTCCACACAGCGGTTTGAATTTGGGGTCACGCCCGAGTTCAGTGCTTGCCGACAGGCCGCGACTACGACGGGCCTGCGGTAAACACCGCAATAAAGTGCGTCGGAACCGGATTGGATTCCGAGACCAGCACGAGGCCAGCTTTTTTCGCGGCTGCTATCGATTTCGCGTGGCGATAGACGCGATTCGAAATCGCGACGCGACCGGCTGGTTTGAGCGCTCGAGTTGCGGCACCCAACCATGCCGCCGGGTCGTCGAGCAAGTGGTCGACCTCGGCGAGCAAGATCGCATCGTACGATTTTGCTTCCAGGCCGGGCGCATTCGCGGCAACGACTCGAGGCTCGACTACATCCGATAGTCCGGCTGCTTTCACATGTTGTACGAGTAGGCGCAACACCTGGCCATCGATGTCGGTTGCGACGACGCGGCCGTTGGGCGCGACTGCTCGGGCAAGGTGCACGGTCATGAGGCCTGAGCTTGCCCCGATGTCAGCGACGCGCGAGCCGGGGCCGATGCCGAGCGCTTCGACGATCTTTTCCGGCTTGCGCTCTTTGTCGAACGAAATCTGCTCGCGCCTGTATGTGTCGCTTCCCTCGCCGGGGCGACTGCACGCTGCTACCAGGCACAACAACACGCACCAATACATGGCGCAGAAGAGTAGCCGAAAACGCGGGTGCTGCGTTCAACATCCCGTTTCGGTCAATACGGCGCGTGCACCGGCGAGGGGTGATGATATAAAAAATCTAAGTAAATTCATTTACTTGAAGGACAAGTGAGATTCCGCTTGCATTTTGTGAAATTGAAATCTACTTTCAAAATCAATGAATCGCGGTTTCTTCGTGGCTATCTCGCTGACCTCCTCCCTGGCATACGCCGACCGCAGGTCGTTCACGTACACCTATGAATATGCGACCACGCCAAAGGGTCAGACCGAGGTGGAGCTGTGGCACACCCAGTCTCGCGATACCTGGAAGTCCTCTTCGCCCCAGCGGTTCGAGCAGATCCTTGAGATCGAACACGGCATTACCGATCGCTGGGATGCTGCGATGTATACCGTGTTCAAGCAAGTCGCCTCCCCCGATGCTGCTCAAGCGCGGTCGTTTGGCCTAGACGCGG
This sequence comes from uncultured Kofleriaceae bacterium, assembly GCA_964419605.1. Taxonomy (GTDB): domain Bacteria; phylum Myxococcota_A; class Polyangia; order Haliangiales; family Haliangiaceae; genus JABFXX01. The sequence goes on from CAYQQM010000117.1 coordinate 2,036, forward strand.
TAAAACTTGAATCGCGCTATCGGTTTGCAGAGCGCGGCGAGTGGCCGGTGGACACCGTCGCCTACTTCGAGGTCGCGAAGGACTTCGGCAAGGGGGTATACGAACTCGAGGCCAAAGCGATCGCTGCACGGGATTTCGACCGCCTTACGGTGGCGGCGAACCTCATCGGCGAGGTGGAAGTTGGCCGCGATGTGGCCGAGACCGAGCTGGAGCTGGGGTTTGCGGCAGGCGCCACGTATGAGCTGTCTCCGGCGCTTCGATTGGGCGCTGAAACCTGGGGCGGGTATGGCGAGGGGGAAACTCGCGTCGTAGTTGGCCCGGCGCTATCCCTAGCGCCTTCCTCTCGGTTTTGGTTGGCGTTAACCACCGGGTTGGGAGTGACCGAGATTTCTGACAAGTTGACAGGGCGACTGATCATGGGGTTCGCGCTTTGAAGCGATTCGCGGTCGTCTTGATCGCCGTGGGGTGCATGCGTGCCATGCCCCCGATAGCCACGCCCCACGACGCGGAGCGGGCGCGGGTTGCCCTTGCGGAACTGGAGCGAGGTCGAACGCTTTTGGTTCAGAAGTGCAGCGGTAGCTGTCATCGAGTACCGATGCCCACTGACCACGCGCCATCGGAGTGGCCCGCAAAACTGGTGGAGATGTCCGAGCGCGCAGGTATTGGACTCGAGGAGCAGCGGCTGATTGAGCGCTACCTTGTTACAATGGCGGCGCGCTAGCGCGGATTTTGCGGTCGTCTTTTGGGGCTTGGCCGTGGCCCGCATGTTGAATACACTACGGGGATGGGCTCGAAGCAGCGTCGATTCAGCTACTTCGGGCGCCAGATCCGGGGCCTGGGGACCTCGGTATTGGGAGTGATCTGCGCCGGGTGCATCGACGCAGCGCCGGAGGAAGCCGGCACTGGCGAAATTCCCAAGTATTCACCTAATCTTACGATGGCTCGGATGGAGCTGGATGCGCCTTCCGCTGACGGGGTGCTGACCGCGGGGGTTTGCTCGTCGGGCACCTATCGCTGTTTGGCTCACATTCACGCGACGCCTGCTGGCTTTGCGCGACCCTTTGCTACCCCGGCGGGCTTCGGCGCAGCCGATCTGCAGGCCGCGTACAAGGTTCCTTCGAACCTGGGTGTGGCTCCAACGATAGCGATTGTGGTCGCTTATGGGTATCCCGAACTCGAGGCCGACCTTGCCGTGTATCGAACGCAATATGGGCTACCGGCATGTACGACCGCGAGTGGCTGTCTGAAGATCGTGAACCAGACCGGTGCGACCTCTCCACTCCCAGCGCCTCCGCCGCCCACGGATGACTGGACGCTCGAAACTGCGCTCGATGTCGACATGGCGAGTGCCGCGTGTCCAAAGTGCAAACTGCTGGTGGTACAGGCGAACGATAACCTCGGTAACGGGCTGTTCGTTGGCCAAAGCGCGGCCGCGAATCTGGGTGCGAATGTGATAAGCAATAGCTGGGGAGGGCCCGAACAGCCGGGGCAATCGCTGGCCGCATTTGAAGCTGCGCTCAGCAATTCAGGTATCGCTACGTTCGCGGCTGCCGGTGACAACGGATACAACGACGCAGGCAGGGGACCTGACTATCCCGCTACATCAGCCAAGGTGATCGCGGTGGGCGGCACCACGCTGGCCAAGGACCAAAGCGCGCGGGGCTATTCCGAGACGGCGTGGGCCAATGGTGGAAGTGCGTGCAGTCTCTCGATTCCCAAGCCGGCGTACCAAACCAACACCGGGTGTAACTTCAAAGCGACTGTAGATGTCGCGGCCGTTGGCAACCCGCAAACCGGCGTTGCGGTTTACAACTCGCGCAACGGCGGGTGGCAGATCCTCGGCGGAACCAGCGCAGCATCGCCGTTTGTTGCCGGGCTGTTCGCAGCCACCGGCAATGCCAGCAAGGTCTCCGGCGAGTTTCTGAAAGCCAATGGCGGCAGGTTTTTCGACGTGACTTCTGGCAGCAACGGAACCTGTTCCTCGCCGATCTTGTGCACCGCCGGGGTAGGTTGGGACGGGCCGACCGGCTACGGGACGCCCAACGCCAGCGCGTTCATCTCTCCGAACGCAGTTTCGCCTGGCGACAACGACGTCTTGAATACCCGGGATGTGATCGGCGGTTGTGCGATCGGCGGCGCGCAATCCAGGCTCGCAACGGTGTTCGTCCTCATTGCGCTCATCGGAAGAGGGCGGCGTCGTCCTGGAGCGCGGCCTCGGACTTTTTCCTGAGACAGGGCGTGCTCTGCGCCTCATATTGAGGCACTTCTTGTCGGCCATGTAGCCGAAAAGACGAGTGCGTTACAGCGACATGTCGAGGATCGAATCGATCGGCGCAGCATCTGTGAACTCAGACGGGTCCGCGCCGGCGGCCTTCATTTCCCGAACGATGCAGCCGACAGCAAAGAACTCGACAGGAACGATCGGCGATTCTTGAAACTCTTGAAACGGCTCGAGTGGCTTAGGCTAGCGAGCGCAATATTGGGGCGAGAGGATGATGTCCTTGATGAGGGCGTGGGGTTTGAATTCGGCGCTCAGCCAGGCCTTTTCCGCACGGCGATAAAACGAGGTTTCATTTTTGCCGATGCCGCGGCCCCACAGAAGTCTGTAAAAGGTTTGCACCGCCTGGGCGCGCCATTCGACGGACTCGGCCAGGATTTGTCCCAACTCGGTGATTGAGGATCCCGACTTGCCGAGGAACGTCTTGGGAGCTCCGGGGGTGCAACCGGCGACGGGGAGGCCCTTGTCGTCGTAGCAGTCGTGGAACGAGGCGACATTGTCGACGCCATACAGGGGGCTGACATGGCAACTTGCACAGGCGGGGTTGCTGGCGAGCCCGCCGCGACTAGCGTCGACTCCGACGGGAATCTCGGAGACCGGCTGCAACACAATCCCGGCTAGGCCCTTGAGGACTTGACCGGACCAATTGCGGAATTCAATTCCACTGTAAGCGGAGAGGTAGGTCTGGGTGGTCAAGATGCCCGAGGCGACCCCCGTGGCGGGAATCACCTTGCCCGTGGCATCCACGGTGTAGTTGCCGATGACCATGTCGCGGTAGTCGAGGTTGTTGACCACGAGGTGGCGTGCGATGCGCGCGGGTTCTTCTTTATCGGCGTTGTCCGGAACCTTTGCGGTGGGCGGAAATGCGCCGCGATAGACATCAAACACGACTTGAGCAAATGCAGGGCTCGCCAAGTACTTGTCGACAAAAGTTTCTAGCGAGGTGCCCGAGGCCAGAGCGGCGAGGTCCTCCTCCGAGGGAGCACCGTTGGTCAAGTCGAGCGCGACTTTTCGCAGGCACGCGATGTCCGAAATTTTGGTCGGGACGGGGTCCGCGAAGGCAGCGGCAGAAGCGAGCAACGCGGCGATGGACGTAGGGACGAGGGCGGTCTTCATGGCCGTTCTCCTTAGTACGCTAGAAAGCGCATGCTCGAGAGGTAGGCAGCGCACAGGCTGCCCCAAGCTTCGGCGGGGGTAGCCCCGGCCGCGATGATATCGACGAGAGCTTTCGTAGAGGCTTCGATCTCGCTTGAACTTGGCGGCTCGAGGAAGAATTTGGTGAAAATTTTCGCGATCTGTTCAGTGACCTTTGCGTCGTCGGCGGCGATGGCAGCGGTTGGCGTGATCGACGAGAACAGCGCAGGGGTCGCGGTCTCTTTCTTGACCATCGAGCCACAGACCGAGAATGCGATTTTTCGCCACGTGAGGATCTTGGTAGCAGTAGGAGTGCGGTCTTCTTGGAAGGTTGTTTTGAAATCCGGGGCGCCAAACACGACGCGATTTTCCGCCCAGCCTTCGTAGGCGATGGACGTCGCGCGAAGAACTTCGGATTGCATCTGGGCAAAGTTGAGCATCTTTAGGTTATTGCCCGCGTGGACCGAAGCGAGTTCCCAGCCATCGGAGATGATGTTGGTCTCGCCGCCAGCGCTTGCGCCGATGACTGGCTCGTTATCTGCTTGCGAATCGCCACCTCCTCCTCCGACGGTGCATCCGCCGACGAGGGAAAGGCATGCCGCAGTTAGAATCTTGAAGTGAGCGATGTTGCATGACTTGGCCATAGTGTCTCCAGAGTCAATCTGTTGGATGTCTGTTGTTCTCTGCATGCATCCTCCCCTACAGAGACATGTCCAGAATCGCGTCGACAGGCGCCGCGTTGGTGAATTCACTTGGATCTCCGCCGGCTGCTTTCATCACCGTGGCAATCGCGTTGTTCATGCGAAGCTCGATACCGCCGGCCTCGTTGCCAGTGGCGGGATTGATCGGCAGCGACTTCCAGTCGGGGGAATAGCCTCCGATCGCAATGCCGCGCTTGAATCTGCCTCCGAGGAACGTCGCGGATCCCCAGCTCCAGTGGTCGGTCCCGTCACCCATTTGTGCGGTGTTGGTACGGCCCATCTCCGACTGAATCCAAATGTTGGTTGTGTCGAACAGGGTCTTGTTGGCGTCGATCGGAGACTTGATCGACTTCATCACCGTGATGAGCTTGCCCAATGCAGGCCAGAGGGCATTTCCGCTGATTCGCTGTTTCACCACGTTGGCGTTGTGGCTGTCCCAGTTTCCACCCGGCGAATAGGCCAGTGCGATCACGTGCGCGACGTCTTGCTTGAGCGCTTGGGCCGCGAACGCAAACAGATGTTCGTAGCTCAGTTCTCCAATCGGCTTGTTAAGGTCGGAGGCGTTGACGCCCAGTGGTCCAAGAACGTCAGGCCCGGGGGGCCAATCCGGTTTGGCGCGAACGTTGGTCAGAAGGTGGGTTGCGGTGCCATTCGCGGCGGCGAAGCGCTGCGTATAGTCCGGCTGCGTGTTCGGCGGAAATCTGCGGTCGAGTGCATCGACCAGGGCGTAGGCAGGAGTTTGCACCTCCGGTTTCGGTAAGCCCGCCCCCGCCGAAAACGAGTTGAAGTAGCCGCTGAGCGACAAAATCCGATCGGCGATCGTTGCCGGGTCCGGACTTTGCGTTCCCCACGCGATGTATTCCTGATACGGCAGCCCCTCTGCCGCTTTGCCGTACGCAACGGCGCACGGTTTTGGAACGATGATTCCTCGCTTGCGAAACTGGGCGGTCAATTGGCTGGCCCATGCCAGCCGACCATAGGTCTTTTCACCCGCGGGTCGGTCGCCGAACCAGATCGCCGCGGTGTCGCCGTGATCTCCATTGAGGCGCAGCAACCGAATTAGCGCAACATCGTTGAGGTGCGCTTTAAATTGCTCCTTACCGGGCGGTGTGACCACCGACGGAACATAAAGGATGTCTTTCGCTCGGTCGAAAGACGACGAATCCGGGAGCCGATTGACGACTGTAACCGAGCCGAAGTTTCCATTCGGTGTGGCGACCATGTGCATCGCAGGGTCGAGACCGCCATGGATAGCGATCTGCAGAACCGGATACGGAACGGGTAGTGGTGCAGCTTCGGCAGAGCGAGCCAGTCCGAACCGGCCGCGCCGTCCGCGCGGCAGCGCATTTGCGATCCCGAAGGACGCAGCGGAAAGCAAAGAGCGCGACAGAAATGATCGTCGATTCATGGTTGGTGTTCCCTTTAGGCCTCGCGGCGCGAACGTGGCGGCGCGGAAACCTCTGTGGTTCTCCCTTGAGCGAGCGCTTGCAACGCCGACTTACAATCGTAGCGACCATGCCCGGCAAGCACAACCGTGCCGCCCGATGGAAATCGACTGGAGCGATCGCTTTTCTGGATTGTGATCTATCGCACAGGTTGCGTTCGTCCTCGAGGTTATCGGAATTGCTCAGCGAATTGCTGCTGCGAGTAGTTGGGACGCGCCGCGTGTAAGGGCGAGTAGCGGCAGCGGGCGTCCGGCGAAATCGGCAACGCCGACCCGAAGCAGTGACGGAATTTTTGGCAGAATGCGCTGCATCGCGGTGCGCCGCGAGCCATAAAAGGCGCGGTAGCACGCGTGCCGAATCGCCAGCTGGCGACCCAGGTGGCGTCGCGCAACGTACCCGCTCCAGGTTGCAAAGCCGAAGTTGTCGCGTGAAAACGCGCGTGCGAGGTACGGTCCAGCGAGGGAACCGTATTCGATGGCCTGGCCGATTCCCTCGCCGGTGGCGATGTCGATCCCGGCAGCTTCGCCGACGAGCAACACGCGCGGCGCAGATATCGCGGCGCGTGGCACCCAGCCGCGTTCGGCGAATTGCTTGAGGCGGTAGGTAGAGAGCGAGAGGCCGCGGTCGGCGAGATGCGCAGCGAGGGTCGATTTCGGTGTGGCCTTAGGTGCATCGCTTGTTCCGCGAATGAGGTACGCGCCGCGGCACACCAACGCGCGGCCATCGACGAGCGTGGGAAAGTCCCACGTGTAGCCGCGCAGCTCGGGGTTTGACAGGTCAAACACGGCGGTGTTACGCGGTGCATCGCCGGCAACGGGTTCGGTGTCGAGCTCTGCGACCTGCGCGCGCAGTTCGCCGCGGCCAAAGCCGGTACAGCGCCGCACGATGCCGCCGACGCCGTCAGCGCCGACGACGGATCGCGCGCGATAACGCGCACCCGTGGCGGTTTCGACCGCCACGTGGTCGGAATGGACGACGATGCGCGTGACCGGGCAGCGGTCGCGAACCTCAATGCCGCGGGCTTGGGTTGCGATCGCCAATGCGTGATCAAATTCGGCGCGCCGCACCACAGCGCCGAGCCCGGGATCGCGGATCTCGACGTGTTCACCGCCGACTCGGATCGCGATCGCGTCGAGGCGCACGTGGGGCACGTCGAGCGAGATGCCAACATTTTCGAGGATGCGAAACGCGCGCGCGCCGATGCCGCCGGCGCAGATCTTTTCGCGCGGATACGCCTCGGCTTCGAGCACGATCGTGCGCACGCGCGGTGCTGCGGCATGGAGGTGCAGCGCCGTGGAGAGTCCCGCGGGGCCTCCGCCGACGATGGCGATATCGACGGTAGTCTCGGTCACGCCAGCGCCGGGGCTACACTGCGGGAATCTGCACGTTCTTGGAGCAGGTGCTGTCGTCGGTAACGCCAGGCATCTTCGTCTGGCAATGCATCGTGATGTAGCCCCCGCCATGTGCGGGCAGACCGCCAATCCTCACCGTCTGGCAGCCCTGCTTTGCTTCAAAGGCGTTGCTGCCGCAACACGGAATCATTTGCACCCCTATATCAGTCGCGCGGACGGCCGGCTTGCCGTTGCACAGAACGGTCGGGCAACCGCTGATGAACTGGCCCTGGACGTCATGCCCAGGTCCACTGCAACACCCAGGACAATTGTGGTGGTGTTGCATCGATTTCGCAATGGTGGGGTTGGGCCAGCCAGCGGTCGCAAGTCCTGCCATTTAGGTGAATCCTCCTGGAGTCATTATGCCAACCCCGTTAGCCACTGGGCCGCCCGTTGGAGGCGCCGGTCCGGTACCGATGACGTTCGTCACTTTCGTGGTTGCTTTCCATTGATTGTAGCTTTGTTCGAACGCGTGGGCGATCGATTCGAACAATGGCTGGTGATGTGGCGCGGCGGGGTCCCCAAGTTTTGCCACCATCTGAGCTTTGGTGGTTGCTGCCATCAACGGCGCCGGGTTCTGGATCAGCATGGCGAACGGCGCTGGTACATTGGCGGTTGGTGGTGCAACGGGGGTGGGGCACGCCGCAAATGCGGGGTACCAGAGCAGCGACGGGACCTTCACCGATGCCGAGAACTTCAGCCATGCCTCGCCGAGGACGTCCGCGATCGTTTTTGAATAGGGATTCTTAGGCGCGTTGCCGAGAATGAGGTTCCCCAGCGGCGGGCCCTCGATCTTACCGCCGCTGGCCGTGGCGGCATTGATGGCGACGCCAACGAGTTTCGCTGCTGCTTGCCACTTGGACCACGCAGCGCTGATCGCGGCGCAAATTCCGTCGATAAAGCCGCCGTAGGTCGCGATGTGCAGTTTCTGCACTTCGGTGTGCGGTTTCGCGAGCGAAGCCGGCAAGAACAGCGGCGGAGACCCAGGCTCAGTGACCTTTTCCTCGGGTTTGAGCGCGTTCGCGTATTGCTGCGCGGCTTCGCCTTGGGGTTCTTTCCAGCCAACGGGTACCGTGATCTTGAACGACATGAACTTCTGTCGCGCAAGTTGTTGCATGGCGGCGGCGGTCGGAGCTGGCATAGGCGGGACTGTGAACGATATACGGATCTTGAGTGAGAAATGTTCCCGCCCCCGATGTTTTGCGTTGCCGTTAGAATCCTATGCTAGCGTAGGGGGATGTCCCATCCGCCCAAGCAGGCGCTCCAGACCGTGGAAGACACGGAGGAAACCGCCGAGCCCAGCGACCAGCGCGAGGTCTACCTGCGCGACGGTCGCAAGCTGGTGGTGAGCGAACAAAGCGCGGGTTCGTTGGTCGAGATCCGCAGCGAATCCGGCCTAGTAGAGGTGCGGATTCAGCTCACGGAACAGGGGCCGGTGCTGCAGATGGAAAGCGCTCGACTCCAACTCAAGGCGGACGAAGCGATCGAGATCAGCTCTAAGCGGGTTGCCATCGCGGCAACGGACGAATTGGCCCTCACCGCCGGTGTCGTGGATATCGAGGCAGAGACCGGGGTCGATGTTGAAGCCAAAGAAGGCGACGTCAAAGTCGTCGGCAAAATGATTTACCTCAATTGAGAGCGCGTAATGCGCGGTCACGCGCCGCATCCTGGTTGGGCGCTACAAGCATATGTTTATATTGGTGTATTCAATCCTCTCTGGACGTACGTACGTAATTAAAATAACGTACGTACATGAACGCATCGAAGCTACGCGAGCAGATTTACCGCGTCTTGGATGAAGTACTCGAAACCGGTGTTCCGGTTGAGATTGAGCGCAAGGGTCGAAAGCTGATGATCAGTGTGGCCGATTCGTCGCGCAAGCTAGACCGGCTCGTTGAGAGGCCGGGCGCCGTGACCGGCAATCCCGATGATCTCGTAACGTTGGACTGGAGCCACGAGTGGCAACCGTAGTGCACCTCGACACTCATGTCGTCGTTTGGCTATTCGCCGGAATGAAGCAACGCATTCCACCCAACGTTGCCGATGCGTTGGAACGCAATGCCTTAGCGATTTCGCCGATGGTTGAGCTCGAATTGGAATACCTGCACGAAATTGGCCGACTTAAAGATCCGAGTGGAGTTGTCGTGCGCGACCTTGGTCATCGCATTGGACTTGAGGTTGCGGCCGGCTCGTTTGGTGCTGTGGCAGGCGCCGCCACTCGGTTCAAATGGACTCGAGACCCGTTTGACCGCATGATTGTCGCGCATGCGGAGGTTCAGCAGGCGTCTCTGGTAACCGCTGACGTGGCGATTCGCCGAGAATATCCTCGCACCCTGTGGGCGTAGAGCTGCGCTCGCCCAGCGTCCGCAATTCGGGGAGATTGCCTCCTATTCGCGGCGAGAACCGGGGAGTGCTGACTCGGGGGGCGGGCCTTGCCGGCGCAGGGCATTGCGGTAACGCGACCTCTATAATAGGGTGCGCCATGGTTGCGGATGATCTGCGAGAAGCGCTCACCTTCGACGACGTTCTGCTGGTTCCGTCGTACAGCGAGGTAATTCC
>CAYQQM010000118.1:0-10877 GCA_964419605.1 uncultured Kofleriaceae bacterium
TGGCGACCCTTGGAAGTCCCCGACGGGGGGGAAGTCCCTGACGAGGGATGGATCGACGACCGGAACTCGTCAAAACCACTGACATGAGGTACTGGATGTTCTCGGCTGAAGTAGCGATCGGCTGACGGCTGCGGCTGACGGCTGGCCGCTGCGGCTGACGGCTGGCCGCTGCGGCTGACGGCTGGCCGCTGCGGCTGCGGCTGACGGCTGGCCGCTGCGGCTGACGGCTGACGGCTGGCCGCTGCGGCTGACGGCTGCGGCTGACGGCTGCGGCTGACGGCTGGCCGCTGCGGCTGCGGCTGACCGCTGACCGCTGCGGCTGGAATGAGTATCTCGTGTACAACTCGCACCGATCAATCCTCGGCCTGGTGGCGAACGCCGACGGCGCTATGGCGTAAAGCAGGCGCCGTCGTCGATTTTGCAATTCTGGCCCAACACATAGTCTTTCGCAGCCTGACGGGCTTCATCTTCAGAACAGGCGTACTGCGGCAGCGGTTCGGGGGGGCGGCCCAAGCAAGTCATGCAGAAGTCGAACCACTTTCGGTGCCCGTTGGAGTTTTGCGGACAAGGCAGGTCTTGCGCGACGTCGAAATATTGCTCTCGTTGTTCGGCAATCCCACCGGCACTTCGTGCGCGCAACATGATGGCCTTCACATCGGTGCTAACTCGTAGCTCCCGATTGCCTTCGAGTGCACCGGCGGGGCCGTTGTCGAACGTGTGGGTTTCAAGCACCGACCAGCGTTGGCGGAAATCGGTGAATGGCGTCCCCGGTCTCGGTACCCCCTGGAGGGTCATTTCAAGGAGCTCGACCTGCTTGACGTCATCCGCGCGCCACTGGATTTGTAGCGGCCGGTTGGTCGCCGGCGGATTGGGCGAAACGTCGAACAGGACGATTCTGGGTGTAAGATTCCAATGTTTGAGGGGGAGTTCCGTCGGGGTGCTGACTTTGTCGGTGCCCGTGTAGCTGGGATTGATGCTGGTTTCGATGAACCGATAGGTACGCACGGTGCCATCGGTCGGCGGATCGAATGGCGTGACCTGCGCTTCTTTCGGGTAGATATGCAGCCGAACCTCGGTGGTTTGTTGGTTGGCGTTGTCGGATCGGTCCATGACGCGATACGCAGTGCGCGGCGGTGTTTCTGTCGGCGGTCCACTGGTTTGCGGCACGTCGACGTTGTCGACCGTAACCGCGAGTCGGTTGAACAACCCATGCCGCACCACGACCTCGAAGCCTGAGCCTCGCGTGTAGTACGTGGTGTCATTAGCGAATCGCCACGCACCGACGCGAACTAGCGTTGGTGGTGCAGCTTTGGGCGCTCGTGACGCAGCATCACCTGCGATCTGCGACGCTCCACACCCGGCGACGAAAAGCCACAGTAATCGCAGCATTATTGCTCCTCTGGAATTTGCAAACCGGAACCATTAATAACACAGAGCACACGCGCAGTAGCCGGAGCGACAACTCGTCCGTTGCCGGCCGGGCGGAGCCTTGGCCACTCCTAATTTTACGCCATTTGTCGCAATGTTACGGTGTCATGACGGGGGTTCAGGTGACGATCCGGACGCGGTGATCTGAGGCGGTTACTCGCATTTCGTCGATCGGAATGACTACTCCTTAGGAGCAACTTATGGCTCCCCGGTGAGAATGCCCTTGACTACCACGCGAGCTGCTGTAGTACTTCGCCTAGCTACGCATCCCCAGAACGCATCTGCCTCACGACGATGTCTGAAACAAAACCACCCGAGCAATCGCCAGCGTACAAATTTGTTGAGGTCGTAGGCGCGGTGATGACGGGACCGATCGGGGCGATCGCCGACTACGTGTCGAAGGGTGGCTCGCACTCCACCGCGAACGATTTCGGCCCGCTCTACCCCTACCAGGGTTGCAATCCTCATCTAGAGAAGATCGATGACGAGTTGGATGCGTTGTTCGACCAAAAAGGCTCGTCGTTTCTCTGCAAAGCCGAAGCTGCCGCCCTAGCGCTCGGATCCAACGGCGCTGGGCGAACGCCCTTCGGGAATGTGCGGGGTCGTTTAATAAAGTTTCCTGATCAACGGCGTGTAGTAAACGGACAGCCTCTTTCGAAGGCCATCGAGACACCCGATGCGGGGCGAAAAATGCCGCCGAAGCCGACTCAGGAACTCGGAGCTGCGCCCGGCCAAATAGAATTTGAGCGGGGAATCGTTGGACTCATTTCAGGCAGCACAAACAACGCTCGCCTATTGGATCTCCTGCAGAGCGGCAGCTGGAAATCCTGTCGCCTCTATTGGTTCGACGCAAAAGGAACGCCGGCCGCCGCGAAACTCGTTCCCAAGGTAGGACCAACCGGTAAGCCCATCATGGGCACTGAGGTCATAGAGGGTGCTCAGATCGCTGTGATCACAGAGCCGAACGCGGCGGGTTCGGTCTTTGTCACTATCTACAAAAGGATGAGCAGCAGTGCGAGTTGGGAGCCGACGGACATTGGAATTCGTCTAAGGATTAGGACCAACGAGCCCATCGAAGGGGCTTTGGGACAGCTGATTCGGGAACTGGCTTTAACCGCCAGGTAGCCCAAAAAAAGACAACGGCCCGTTAGGGCTGCGCCGCTTCGGGGGTGGTGTTCACCGGTGGTGGCTCGGGCGCTCGTTCTTCTGACGAGTGCTTTGGTTCGGGACTCCCGTTGCCACGGGGCTCGACCTTTCCATCAGGCTTTTCCGCGTTGCGTTCGGTGTTCGACACCACAAGTGGAACGCTGATATTGAGCGACATCTTGGCGTCCTGCTCAGTAAATTGGCCAGTGATCTCGACGATGCGGTCTACCCAACGGAATCCGGCTTTGTGTAGCTGTACGTGGAGCCGAGGTTTGGCGCGGTGCGATGCGGTCAGCTCGATTTCCGACGGGGTCACCTTTCCGGTAGGTGAATTGTTGATGAGGATTTGGGCCCCTGATGGTTCGCTTGAAACCATCAGAACGTGGGGTTTTGCGACCAGCGTTGCGGCTACGCGGTCTTGGCCACCGACCACCACGGTCTCCGACTTCATGTGTCCTGGCGCCTCGACGCGGATCAGATAGGACTTGTCTTTCTCGAGCCGGGCCGTGAGAGGCGCCGGTCCGGCGTGAACGACTTTTTCGGGCGTCTTGGTCGCTCCCTGGGAGGGCGGAGTTGAATCGACAACAGTCACCATGGACTTGGGCGCATTCGATGTAACCTCCACGTCCGCTGTCTCGGCAGGCGTGGGCGGATCGGGCGTCGGTGCTGCGCCGACTCCCGGATCCACGTGCGGCACTGCCGTGGTCTCGGGAAGCGCGGGCCCCGCTGGCGATTTCGTGTCGGCGCGCAGGACGAAGTACCAGACTGCGACCGCGCACGTCGCAAGTACGAGGGCGGCGATCGCTGTCGGTGTTCTGCTCGACCGTTTTTGTGGGGGAGCTGGGGCCTGCTCGGCAGCGAGTTCGCCAGACGACGTTGTGGAACGCGCCACGGGCCCCCCAAGGGGACTTGCTTCGGGGCGCGGGGCGGTGCTCGGCCTACCCCGGGGGAACCGTCTTTCCGCGGAGCTCTCTATTTCCACCCCAAATCGGTTTTGACCGTCGTGAGTAGGCGGGTTCGGCAGGATTGGAACCGAGTCGAGATCCTCGACCAGCCCAGAGGGCGAATTCTCATGCGATGGGCTAGCCAGTTCTTGGTCGACGGAAACTGCAGGGGTGAATGGCGACGTGCCTGTACGGTCGGGTTCCGCTCGGCCAAGCTGGTTAGCTGCCGCTGTTGCTGCGACTAACTCGTCGAGGGTACGTACCTTGGTGGCTTCCTCAAACGCTTCGGCGGCAAATGAGCCAGCATCCGTCTGAAACGGTGTGGCCGTGGGCGAGGTTCTCCGAGCGGGGACGGTGGGAGTGTCGCCGCCGATGAGCGCTTCTCGGGTGGGCAACGGCGCGACCCGGGTCGGCATATCCGTAAATGGTCTCGCTCCGGATATCGCTTGTGGAGAACCGGATAGCGGGGTCCCGGCTGGTAGCGCAACGACGCGTGTCGGCATGTCGGTAAACGGTTTGGCGGTGACGGAACCCGCGCGCTGTGGCTGCTTGGACTTTTCGACCAGAATCTTGTCAATGACTCCCTGACTACCATCGACGAGTCGATCGAAACGCACACCCATCCCGGGCGCTACAGCGGGTCGACTCGGATCGTTTTCCCGTGTCCACACAACCGTACCTTCACCTGCGATTAGCGGCGTAGCATCGCGAAGCTGGAACTCAAATTTCATCGGCGTGCCAACGGTCAACGGTTCTTTGGTCCGGATGAAAATGCCTCCTGGACTTACGTCGACCGCGTAACGCTCAATGAACTGATCGAGTGTTTCGCTCTTGAACTTGATTTTGAGCGTAACTGGTGTGCGCTCGACTCGGCGGTTATTTGGGTCGGCCAAGGTCGTTCCTTCGTGGTCGCCGAGCGCTGATCCTTGGTGTCAGCAATCGACAATAATATAAGCATTCTACGGTGACCAAAGACCTGATGCAATGCATCGTGCGGCCGTAGTACCTTGAGACTGTGTTTCGTCCCATTCGTCGAATCCTCATCGCAAATCGCGGCGAGATTGCTGTCCGCGTAATCCGTACGTGTAGGGAACGTGGTGTCGAATCGGTGGCGGTGTACAGCGATGTCGACCGCCGCGCTTTACACGTTCAACTCGCAGATTTTGCGATTCCGATCGGCGCACCGGCAAGTTACCTACAGATCGAAGCCATCCTCGCAGCGTGTCGAGCGTCGCAGGCGGACGCGGTTCATCCCGGCTACGGATTTCTATCGGAGCACCCGCGCTTCGTCACCGCTTGCACCGAGGCGGGCATCGTGTTTATCGGCCCATCGGCCGAAGCCATGCGAAAAATGGGAAGCAAAACGGAGGCGCGCAAGACGGCTAGCGCTGCGGGAATCGAAGTGGTGCCGGGGCGCAGCGGCTCTGAAGCCGGTGGGTTTCCAGATGCGGTGCAGGCGATGGCGGCGGCACGCGAGTTGGGCTTCCCGGTGCTGCTCAAGGCGGCCGCGGGGGGTGGGGGGCGAGGGATGCGGTTGGTCGCCGTGGAGTCGGAACTTGACGCAGCGTTTGAGGCTGCGCGTCGCGAAGCGCTCGCTGCGTTCGGGGACCCTACATTGTACCTCGAGAAAGCGATCGAGCGGCCTCGGCATATCGAGATTCAAGTGTTTGGCGATCATCACGGCAATGTGGTGCACCTCGGCGAGCGAGATTGCTCTATTCAGCGTCGTCATCAGAAAGTCGTCGAAGAGGCGCCGTCGCCAGCAGTTTCAGCGGAACTTCGCGCGCGACTGGGCGAGGCCGCTGTCGCGGCGGCGCGTGCGGTCAACTATGTTGGAGCAGGCACGTGTGAGTTCCTACTTGGCGCTGATGGCAAGTTTTTCTTCTTGGAAATGAATACGCGGCTTCAGGTCGAGCATCCGGTGACAGAGATGATCTACGGGCTCGATCTCGTGAGTTGGCAGCTGGACGTGGCGGAGGGTCGGCCACTACCGATTTCGCAACCGGAGCTCGACGCGCGTCGTCGCGGGCACGCGATTGAGTGCCGCGTGTACGCCGAAGATCCGGTCAGGTTCCTGCCGTCGCCCGGGACCATCACGCATCTGCGCGTGCCGGAGGGGCCCTACGTTCGCAACGACGGTAGCTGCTACGAGGGAGCCACCGTCCCGGTGCATTACGATCCGATGATCTCAAAGCTCGTGGTGTGGGGTGAAGATCGTCCAACGGCCTTGGCGAGGATGCGTCGAGCGCTCGACGAATATCAGGTTCGCGGCGTGGAGACAAACTTGCCGTTTCACCGGCGCTGCCTTCGCCATGCGGCGGTTGCTGTGGGCGACTACGATACGAGCTTTATCGGCCGGTACGCTGCCGATCTCGCAACGCGCCTCGATCCGCGCGACGTAGACGCTGCGATGATCGCAGCTGTTCTAGACCATATGAGTGGGCGGGTAGAGTTCTCGAACGGTTCGTCGAGTACAGAAATCTCGGCTTGGCGCCGCAACATTTGAAACAATTCACCGGCTCCGCTTAGCGCGGCGTTTCGCACTGGCCTTGGGGCGTGTCGGCGATCGCGTTTTGGGGGTCGCCGCCTTCGGCGCTCGCGTTCGGGCTACAGTACTTGTGGTCTTCGTGCGCCGTTGCCGGAGCGTTGTGCCAAGCAACGGCTTAAGGTTGGTAGTCGGCTTTGTGCTTCGCCGAGCGCCTCGCCCCAGGCCTGAACCGCGGTCGCCATCGCGATCCCGGCGAGTTTCCATCTCAAACACGATCTCTGCATCGTCCTCGGAGGTGAGCGCATCCTGAGCCGTTTCAAAAAGTTGGTCCTCCCTCGCTACGTGAGCGCGGTGCAGCTCGGCCAGTCGTTCCGCCAACTCGAGCACGCGCTTGCCAGCGCTTTGCTGGCTCGACCCGCTGAGCCCAGCCGCAGCCTCGGCGATCGCATTTTGAAGCGCGATCTGCGCCGGATGTTCCGACGACAGGGTAGCTAGCTGCTCGGCCAGCTGGGGTCGACGTGCCGACAGTCTCGGAAATACCGAGCCCTCTTCATCGAGAAAATGCCGCTTCCCGGCGCGCTGAAAGTATGCGACCGACTGGTGAAGGGTGTCGGCGTCACCCGGGTCTGGGCGCCCCATTGCGAGGCGCCGGGCTGCGGTCAGCAGAGCTTCGACGACCGAGTCGTGGCGACGATGTGAGCGGTCGAGCTGCGCGAATGAGGCCAGATGCATAACTTACCCAGGATCCACTGCAACGTGGCTCACCACCACTGTCGTCGCCACAAAAACGTTGTAAACAGTCTGCCATGGCCGAAAATGTTGTGATCATCGGTAGCGGACCTGCGGCGCACACCGCAGCGATCTATGCGGCGCGCGCGAATCTGCGTCCTGTCATCTTCGAAGGCTTTCTGGCCGGCGGCATCGCGGCGGGGGGGCAGCTGACTACCACGACGGAGGTAGAGAACTTTCCCGGCTTTCCCGACGGAATTCTGGGCCCTGAACTCTGCGATCGCTTTCGCGCGCAGTCCCTGCGGTTCGGCACGCGGATCGTCACCGAAACGATTGCGAACGTGGATCTATCAAAACGGCCGTTTCACTACGCGTCTGACGAACAAGAAGGCCACGCACGGGCGCTGATCATCGCGACCGGGGCGACAGCGAGGCGTGACGACATTCCGGGAACCCGGGACCACGAGCTATGGCAGAAGGGCGTTTCAGCGTGCGCGGTCTGTGACGGCGCGCTCCCCATGTTTCGCGATAAGCCGTTGTTTGTCATCGGCGGTGGGGACTCCGCGATGGAAGAGGCGACCTTTCTTACAAAATTCGCGTCGAAGGTCTACATCGTGCATCGCCGCGCTGAGTTGCGTGCCAGCGCGATCATGCAACAGCGCGCGAAATCCAATCCGAAGATCGAAATCCTGCTTTCGCATCGCGTCGCTGCGGTCGAGGGTGGCGCCGGTGTCGAGGCGGTGCGGGTGGTCGATGTGCAGACGAATGCGGAACAGACGTTCGCAGCAGCCGGCCTGTTTTTTGCCATTGGTCACGTTCCCAACACCGCTTTCCTCGCGGGCCAGGTGGCGACGGACGAGCAAGGTTACATTCTCACAACGCCCGGTACATCGATAACGAGCGTTCCTGGTGTGTTTGCTGCTGGAGATTGCCAGGACAAGAAGTACCGGCAGGCGATTACCGCCGCGGGCAGCGGCTGCATGGCGGCGCTGGAAGCGGAGGCGTTCCTATCCCACCATGGGGAATAGCCCTGGCTAGTGTTCCGGTACACAATCGTGTATCCACATTCGAGAGACGCGATGTCGCGAGAGACACAGCTGACGAAAATCCTTGCGGTGTTGCTACTTGGAGTAGCGGCAGCTCTGATGTACACGGTCGTGCAGCAGCGGCGCGTTCAGGACCGAGTTGCCTACGAGCCTCGGCCCATTGCGCAAAGACCAGACGACAAACTTGGGGCCGACGAGCAAGACACCATCGACGTATTCGGAAAGTTTTCTCGGTCGGTCGTCCACATCACGAGCCTGGCTTCGCGGCGCGATCGGATTACGATGGATGTCACTGAGCTTCCCCAGGGCACCGGGTCGGGGTTTGTGTGGGACCAGGTAGGTCACGTCGTGACCAACTTTCACGTGGTTCAGGAAGGCGATCGGGCCACCGTTACTCTCAACGACGGCTCGACGTACGCGGCGAAGCTCGTGGGAGCAGCTCCGGACAAGGATATCGCTGTTTTGCGCATTGACGCTCCGGCTGCGAAGTTGCTGCCATTACCTCTCGGGCAGTCGGCGAATCTCAAGGTTGGGCAGAAAGTTCTCGCCATCGGCAACCCGTTTGGTCTCGATCAAACGCTTACAACGGGCGTAATCTCCGGCCTTGGCCGAGAGATCAAGAGCGTTTCCGGCAGGCCGATTCAAGACGTGATTCAGACCGATGCTTCGATTAATCCGGGCAATTCGGGGGGGCCGCTTCTCGATAGTTCGGGGCGGCTGATCGGCATGAACACCGCGATTTACAGTCCGTCAGGTGCGAACGCTGGGGTGGGCTTTGCCGTCCCTGTCGACACGATCAACATGATCGTTCCGCAACTGGTGAAGTACGGCAAAATCACGCGGCCGGGGCTCGGCATCAGCATTTTGGCCGATCCAATTGCTGTGCAGAATCGAATCGATGGCGTGGTGATTGTGGAGGTCGCGCCGGGCGGGTCCGCTGATAAAGCTGGCCTGGTTGGCGCGCGAGCCTCTCACGCGGGGGTCGAGATAGGAGACGTAATCGTAGGGATCAATGGCACAGAGATTCATCGCGCCAATGACTTGTACAAGGCGCTCGATCCTCACAAAGTGGGCGACGTGATCGAGGTTGCGATCGAGAATCGGGGAAAGCGCCGAACCGTGAAAGTCGCGCTGCAGGCCGTCCAGTGATTTTCCGTCCACAGGCCGGGTTTCGGTCGCCGAGTTCTAAGTACAGGCCCCCGCAAGTTCGTGACCACCCGGGCCGCCGATCCATCCCGGCTGTCTTCGTTGCTCCTCGGTCACGTACCTTCGGGTACGCTCCCTCGTCGCGCCTCGCCATCCGGTCGCCTCAGCGACCGGGGTGGCCACCAACTTACGGGGAACTGTACTAAGTGACGGCGGGCCCTCGTCGCCAGCTCGGATTTGCTGTAACCGCCGCCATCGTCGTGGCCAACATGATTGGCACCGGAGTATTCACGTTCACGGGGTACCAGGCCGCATCGCTACACGATCCGGGCACGATTGTGCTGGCTTGGATCATTGGCGGAATCGCCGCGCTGTGCGGAGCCGCGTGCTACGCCGAACTCGGCTCCATCATGCCCAAAGCGGGTGGGGAATACGTCTACCTTCGTGAAGCCTATCATCCGATGTTCGGAGTGCTGAGCGGCTGGGTTTCCTTGACCGCAGGGTTTTCCGCGCCGATTGCGGCAGCGGCAATTGCGTTCGCGAAGTACGTTTCAGCGATCGTCGGCACGGGCCTGGTGCCCGGAGGCGGGAGTTCCGTTGAAGGGCTCGGTGACCCTGCGCAAAAGGCGATCGCGATCGCATTGATTTTGGCGGTCACTGCGCTTCATTCGTTCGACACCAAGATTGGCGGAAGAGTTCAGGCGCTGTTTACGGCCCTCAAGGTCGCTCTCATCGTCATTTTTGTGGGTGCCGGCCTGGTCGTGGGGCAGGGCGATTGGTCGCATTTCGCCACCCAGAGCGGAGGATTGGCGAATGTCGCGACCAAAGATTTTGCAATTGCGCTGATGTATGTGAGTTTCGCGTACTCAGGATGGAACGCGGCGGCGTACATTGCCGGGGACGTTCAGAACCCCGAGCGAAATTTGCCACGGGCGCTGCTGGTCGGCACAGGAACGGTGATGGCGCTCTACGTGTTACTCAATGTGGTCTATTTCTACGCGTTGTCGTCTCCGAGGCTTGAAAACGTAGGCGAAGTGGGCGCGGTTACCGCGGTTGCGTTGTTTGGCAATGCGGCGGGCACCCTGATCGCTTCGCTCATCGCGCTGGCTTTGGTGTCCACCGTGAGCGCGATGGTGATGGCGGGACCGCGAGTCTATGCGTCGATGGCGGCCGATGGAGCGCTGCCTCGTCCCCTTGCATGGCATTCGGTGCGGGGCGTGCCTTCTGTCGCAGTGGTTGCGCAGGGCGGGTTGGCAGTTCTGTTCGTGGTGGTAGCCACGTTGCCCCAACTGGTTGAGTTCGTCGGCTTTGCCCTTGCTGCTTCTGCCGCGCTAACGGTTGCATCGCTGTTCGTCATGCGTCGGCGCGGTGCGATCTCTGCGTACCGCGCTTGGGGCTACCCCGTGACTCCGGTGCTATTCATCGCATTGTCACTTTGGATCGTTTACTCGCAGGTAGCCGCTCATCCGCGGGCGAGTGCTATCGTAGCCGGTGTAATGGCTGTACTCGCGCTGGCGTACTATGTCCGAGGGCAGCGTACCCCCAGCTCGTAGGTGAGGTCTGGGCGGGCGTCAGGAACTCTGCGCGAACGTGCGTTTTCATTCCGAACTAGAGAACGAACTAGAACCAATGCCGGTAAGTTAACGAAAAACATCAATAGTCTTGATTCGTTGACGTTGACGTAATCGTTGACTCCACCATTGACCATGACGGCGACGTACGACGATGACCCCACCGACGACCCTTGGAAGTCCCCGACGGGGGATGACCTGTACCTTGACACGCCCGACGGCGACGAGGTCAAAATCGCCAAGGTCGAGGGTAGAGTCAACGACTACGTTGCCGTCAAACTCAACGGTGGGGTCAAGGACAACGTCAAACGCGGTTCGGGTCATGAACTGAATCGTTTTCGAACCCAATAGCTTACGCTTATCTGATCGGCATTTCGAA
>CAYQQM010000119.1:0-10828 GCA_964419605.1 uncultured Kofleriaceae bacterium
ACGTCCGGATCTGTGGGGGCCCGGCGAGCCGACTCGCCGGGCTACCCGACCACAGGGATAGTGGTCGATTGAATCAGGCGAGGCACGCGGAGGCCGAGGCGCCGCGACGCAGCGCTACTGGACGTAGCGCCAGGAGCGGCAACGACGGCATCCGCGAAGGATCGCCGCAGTCAATCGGTCAGAATCCCTGTGGCGAGGTACTAGGGTCATTCAGCGTCACGACTCAACGACTACCACGACGATTTGCCTTTCATCTCTCTGAGTGCGTTGCTCGCAACGAGGTCCAGTTCGTCCTCCGATAGCCCCCGAGGAGTCTTCTCAAGAATGTCTGCGATTGCCTTGCGTGTGGCTTGGGGGAGGTTTTCGGTGACGTGCAGCGCGGCCACTTGAAGCGAGGTTCCCGCCTCATCGAGCAGCCGAAGACCCCGAACAAATAGCTCGTAGGAGACTGCGAGGTTGCCGGTTGGAAGTGTCAGGGCGTCGCTAAGCAGCTGCGTCCCACTGTCCATCTTGACAGCAAATGTGTTCATGAAGTGTGATTCGACGGACGCGCCTTCCATGGTCTGCGTCCCCTTGGACGTCAACTTGGCGATGGTCTCGCAAATCTCGTCAGCAATGACAAGATATTGCTGGATCTGAACCACCATGGGTTGGGGTAGGGCCAGAGCTCCGATGGCGTGAAGGGCATCATGGATGAAGTGTTCAGATTCTGGAGATGACACGGGGAACAAAAGGCGCCGCATCGCAGAGTACGAAGCTGGCGAAAAATCGCGGTCGATCTCTACCAAGGACATGGGCGCTGCCTGGCCCGAACGCTTCATGTGAGCCACGACACCCTGAAGTGCGTGCGCGTCCGGAACAAATGCCGATTGGCCATCTGCAGAGACTGCGTATCCGTATCTTTCAGCAAATTGCCGAAAATTGCGAACGAGGGCAGCTATTCGTTGGCCATCATTGGAACGCGCATCTATCCGTTGCAGCGTTCCTCCGAAGTTGCCCGGACGTGCCTGCGGCTGGGACAGCCGTTGCGCTCGGGTAGGAGTGCGGGCAAGAGGATGCAGCGCGCCAAGTCGAGGCGCTGCCAGACTCGCGAGCTTTGAACTAATGCCGACAAAACTCGCCGTGCCAAGGATAAAGGTGGTTTGCCAATCGCTCCCCCGTATAAGCCGTTCGCCGACGTAGCCGCCGAAAAATGGTACAGCCACGGACACCCCATCGGCAGCTGCATTTCGCCATTGATCGAGAACTTCATCGCGGAGGATCCCAGGCAGTTTGGGTGCCGCGGGGAACTGCAAATCGGGCATGGCTATTGTGGCCAACGGGGGCCCCGGCGCGGCCGCAGAAGACCCGTAATGGAATCCGGACGGGTCGTACGCCTTGTGCGTAAGGTCGCTCGGATGCAGCGGACACAACGGGCGTAAGGTCTGCATTTGCGAACCAAACGCCTGCGCTGCCGGCACAGTCCGGGCTTGGGGGCATTCCCCGTGTTGCTCAGGTGGGACCGGAACAACCTTTAGTTGTCGCGTCGCCATACCGAAACCTCCAACACAAACAGCCGCGATGTCAACGAGAATAGCGGCGGCGGACAATGTAGGGAATCAGATAGAGGGGTCTTAAGATCTCATAGGGTCTTAACCAGGTACCTCGTGGTGGTTTTGTCCTCGTCATCGAGCTCGGTCAGGCAATCGCCATCGCCTTGCGGGCGCGGGCAACATGGCTTCGTCGGTGTTGATTGTTTTGATCGGCGAATGTTCGGTGCGAAAGAAACCTGCCCGGTCAGTATTGCCGCCCGTCGTCGATCGAATCGGAGTGGTGAGATCGACGGTTGCCGCGTGATGTTCGCAGCTACGGATTGATCAATTCCACCAGGATGCGCTGCTCATCCGGTCGGATTTCAAAGTTGAAATGCCGCAGAAAGTTCATACCGACGATCCCGTCAATATCCTTGTGGCCGAGCGCGAACACGGTCAGGGCGAAGTCCGGGACGGTTACGCCCAACACCGTGAATTCCGCCACGCATCCACCAGAATTAGTTCGCGATCACGAACGAAGAAGCTCGAGAGTTTCGTCATCTAGGACTAGCGTGGGTCGAATCAGCGGCTCAGAGCAGACACCCGTATATCTGATTGCGCATCGAGGATACCGCTTGGCAAGGTTGCGGACAGGAGCGAAGGCCGCATCATGCGTTGAGCCATGACCGACGACCCGTGCGGAGCAGATCTCCGGACTGCGAACCTCACGACTCTCGACATTCACTAGTCAGACGTATTGATCAGGGTACCGAAGGCAGATCTCAGCCCGCGGCAACTGCTCGGTCTCGTCAAAAGTGAGTTCGGCGGCGGCCTCCACAGCTCGTGGTCGATCATCCCGGAATGCATCGGCATGTCAAGTTCGATCCTCGGGCTTCGTTTCTCGGAGGTTCGATCATTATCGCGGCGGAGTCAATGAACAGCGTGAGGGCACGACTTCAGGGATGGGCGCCCCGAAGGAAGTCCCCTTGGGGGGCGCGCGGTTCGCACGTGAACCAGTCAGGTCGTGGTGGTTTTGTCTTCGTCGTCGAGAGCGGTCAGGGCGATAGCCATCGCTTTTCGGGCGCGGGCCACCATGGCTTCGTCGGTCTTGATTTTCTGATAGGCGCGCAGCACCTGGTCTTGGTAGCTGGCGTTCTCGTTCTCGATCGCTTCGATCTCTTTGCGAAGTTCTGCGATGCGTTGATCGCGTTCGATAATGGCCCCGGCGTGGGCCCGGAGCTCTGCGTTGCGATCGGCGATCGACTGCACTGCAGCGGCGAGTTCGCTCGCCGACCGGGTTTGGCTGTCGCGGGCGGCGGCGAGTGCTTGCTGTAGTTGCTCGCGTTCGGACGAGAACTCGATCTGCGACTTTTCGAGCTCGGCTTTTTGCGCCGCCAGGGCACGAACGAGCTCTGCTTTGGCGGAGGCCTGCTGGTCCGCGATGGTTTGGGCGTGGAGGCGTTTGAGTTCCTCGTTTTCGGTCTGCGTTCGCGTGCGCAACTCGTCGAGCTCCGATCTGGCAGCGTTTGCGGCGTCTTTAAATTCGTTGACCTCGTTTCGCGCCGACTCTGACGCTCGCGACAGAGCGATGGCATGCGCAGCTTCGGCTTCTGCAAGTGCCGTGCGGTGAGCATCGGCGCTACGTCGAGCCGCCTGCGAGACCTGGTCCAGTTCAATCCGCAACTCCGCGATTTCAGATTTGTGTTTTGCCTGCAGAGACTCCGCGTGCTGGATCAGGGCGGTCGAGTGCTGTTCGTTTAGCGCGGCGATGGTGCGCTCGGCGGTGGCGGCTTGTTCAGCGAGTTCGCGTTTGGCGACGTCGAGCTTGAGCTCGAGCGCCGAAGCGGACCGCTGAAATTCTGCGCGCAGCTCCGCAACCTCGTGCTCGTGCGCGCTCACCTCGCGATCGCACATTTCCTCGTACGCTTCCTCGCGAGCTGCGAGTTCGGCGGCATGACTGCCGCGAAGTCGCTCAAATTCGATAGAGTGATCCCGACGCAATTGCTCGAGATCCGCGGCCTGTACGCTCCGCAGCCGGTCGAGGTCGGCGGCATGGGTTTGCCGCGCTTCCTTGAGCGTATCGTCGTGTAATGCCAGCGCTGCGGCGTGGTCGATCTGTTGCCGTTCGAGGTCGGCGAGATGATTGCGCTGTGCTTGCTCTAGGGCGACGGCATGTTGGGCCGCCTGGTCGGCGAGTTCGTTGCGATGAGCCGCCTCTGCGCTGGCAACAGCTTCCTGGACGACCATTCGCGCCGATGCCAGCTCCTCGCGAAGCTCGGATTTCACTCGGTTCAGCGCTTCGTGGTGCGCAGTCGTCATCGCCGACAGCTGGTCTTGCAGTGCGGAGATCGCGCGCTGATGTGCGGCCTTAAGTTCCGAAAGTTCGGCCTCGTAGGCAGCTACCTCGCTGGCGTGGCTCGCCTTCAACTGTCGTACCTCGTCGGCGTTGGCGGCGGTCACCTGAGCAAGGTCGTTGTCGTGATCTGCCTTGATTTGGCCCAGGGCACGGTCGTGCGCGGCCAGCATTTCGCGATGCTGCGACTGCAGCTTATTGGCAGAGGCTTCTTGTCCGCTGATCGTATCGCGATGCGCTGCGTGCGCAGCGGCGAGGGCGGCTTCGATTCGAGCGATTTCGGCTCCCAGCTCGGTTCGCAGCGCAACTTGGTCGCGAGCGTGTTCCGCTTGGAGGTCGACGATTTCGGAGGCATGGGCGCGTTTGAGAGCCGCGAGCGCGTCCTGTTGCTGCGTTGCGGCAACTCGGCGAGCTTCCTCAACTACTTCACTCAGAGCCGTGCGGTGAGCGGCCTCGAGTTGGTCGCGCATGTCCGCAACCGCCGCGGCTTGGGCGCTACTTCCGTCTGCTTTGGCCGCAGCGAGCTCCGCTTTGAATTGCGCGAGCAATTGATCCCGTTCGCTCCGCACCAATTGCTCAGCGTCAGACGTGGCGGTGGCGATGGTGGAGCGTTCTTTGGCTAGTTCGTGTTCTAGCTGCGCTCGGGACTCTTCAGCAGCACTGTGAGCTTTTGTCATGGTCTCCAGCTCTTGCTGGACCACCGTGAGTTGGGCTGCGGATGTTCGTGCTGCCGCGCTTAGTTGGGTGGATTTTGCCCGTTCCTCGAGTAGTCGCTGCTCGAGTTCTGTGTTCTTGGCTTCGAGGGCCGACCGGGCGTGCTGAATCTGGCGCAATCGATCGTCTGCCGAGGCCAGGTCGCGATCGCGCTCGGCCAAGGTGTCCTGGACGTGTCGGAGCTCGGTCTCTTTGGCGACCATTTCCTCTCGGAGATTGAGAAATTGGGTCTCACGGCCCCGCGAATCGGTATTCGAGCTCGCCCGATCGAGCTCGGCTCGCAGCCTCACTACCTCACTCTCGAGCTCGCCGATTTTTCGAAGGGCCGCACGGTCATGGACTCCCGACCGCTCCGATTCTGCATCGTTTGCGAGTTTGTCGAGGCCAAGGTCCAGTGTGGCGCGTGATCCGCTCGGCCGGGTGCGCGTGCGAGGTGGTTGGGTTGGAGGGATGACGGAAGCAAGGGGGGACGCCTCTGGCTCGGCCGGTTGGGCGAGCGTTGCAGACTCGAGCGTCAGGGGCGCTGGGGCTTCGCCTTCCGGACTAGTTGCTGTTGCCTCCTCACGTGGCAGGGTTGTCTCCTCGACGTATTCGATGGTGTCGCCGTCGTACGCTTGACTGATATCGGCTTCTGGCAACGGCTGTGTTTGCGCAGCAGCGGTGGCGCTTGCGGATGCGGGGGCGGGTTCGTTGGGCGCGGACACCGCCTCGTCGTCGCCGAACAGCGCAGCGAACGCGGCTTCGGTTTCTGCTTCGACCGTAGGTTCTACAGCGCGTTCGCGGCTGGGAGGGGCTGCGGACGTATCGAACTCGGTTGCGTCGCCCGCGTCTTCCAAAGCGACGTCATCGTCGACGATCTCCATAGGGATCTCGTCTTCGATCGGGATGGCTAGGTCATCGCCGAGTCCGATCAGCCGATCGATGGTAGCGATGAGTTCGTGGTTCGATGCCGTGCGTTTGTCGACGTAGTCATCGGCGTGATTCTTAAGCTCGCGGTGCTTGGCAAACGTGGCTTGTGAGATGGAGCTGGTCGCGATCACGACAGGAATACTGGCGAGCGGACCTTTCTTGCACTTCTCAAATACTCTGAAGCCGACTCTGCTATCTGTTTCCTCGATGCACAGGACGATAAGCGCTGGCGGGTTGCTCGCTGCAAGCTGCAGAGCGCGGTCGGGATCTGGCTCTGCCACAACCTCGACTTGGTAGGGACCCAGCTCCGAACTCAGTGTATGTCGAAACGTGGGGTCTGCATCGATGAGTAGGACGCGGCGGGTCACCACTCAAGATGATAACGTAGGCGCGGCGGATTCGCGATCTTCGATGGAGCCTTACTGCGGCCCAACGAGACTCGTACGACCCACCAGCGATACCAGCTCCTGGGACGCGAGGTCCTTGGCCATAAACATGTAGCCACGTCGACTCGCATCGACAGCCGTGACTGCTGTGTGGCCGTCAATTTCGACGACGCGCAGGAGCCTACCGCCCGCGCGCACCGCTTCGCCATCGGCCATTTCGCTCGGAGTGATGTTCTCGATAACCAGCAGCGTGAGAACGACGCGTCGCGCAATCTGATGCCGATCATCGGTGATGGGTACGTCATATGCGTACAACGTGGCATCATGTCCGTTTACGCCTTCAGGCAGGATGCGGTGGCCTAATAGTCGACTCCCTTCGACTTGCGATAATTCCTGAGAAAACTGTGGCCCTCCAAATGTGGGTCCGCCCACCTCCAGTGGAATCGCGCGGATCTGCTGGTGGAGGCCGGCCCTCGCAATCGAGCTCACGCGCCCGCTCGATGCCACGGTTCCCATCCTTCCGACTTGACCGAAACCAACAAACACGGCCATCGCTGCTGCTGCCGCTGCGATCGCGCTGCCGGGTAGAAGCCACGACGACCATTGTCGCCGCTTGGCTCGGCGCTGATCTGCGTTCTCAGAACGCTGGGCCGCGTCGAGGGCCGCCGCGAGCCGATGTCGCAGTGCCGCGGGCGCGAGCGGTGCGGACAGTGCGGCTCGCCGAACATCTTGCTCGACGTGCGCGGCTTCGACCTCGGCCCGACACGCCGCGCACTCGATGACATGGGTTTCGACTTCGTGCTTCTCCTCGGCGGCGAGTTCACCATCGACGTACACCATCGCCAGGCTCGCAATGTTGTCGCAAATGCGAACCGGCACGCCGCGGCTCATCGGGACTCTCCCTGCGACGCTTTGGTTGCGCGGTATGCTTGTAGATCCACGGTGTTATTACAGGGCGCAGCCGGTGGTTTGACATATCCGTGGGCCACGGCGTAGCCGTGCAGCTCGCGCGCGAGCAAAGTGCGACCTCGAAACAGCCGGCTCATGACGGTGCCCACCGGACACCCCATGATGTCAGCGATTTCTTTGTACGACAGGCCCTGCATGTCGCACAGCACGACCGCAGTTCGAAAGTCGGTCGGGATTAGGTCGAGGGCGCGCTGAACGTCGTCACTGACGCTTCGCTGCAACATGGCGCCTTCTGGCGACTGTCTGTCGCTGGATTCGGCGTGCACCAAAACACCGTCCGTGGCACTTTGTTCCGCTGTGGCAGCGTCGAGGATCTCTCGCGAGCGCTTTTTGCGCTGGTATTCGTTGATGAACGTGTTGGTGACGATGCGGAGTAGCCACGCCTTGCAGTTCGAGTCTTGTTGGAACGACCCCCAAAACCGATAGGCCCGGAGTAAGGAATCCTGCACCAGGTCTTCCGCATCCCGGGGATTGCGGGTCAGCCGATAGGCTGTACCGTAGACAGCGTCGAGGTGAATGAGCGCGGTTCGCTCAAAGTCCGCTCGTTTTTGCGCGCTCCCTTGCATGGTCTCACTGTAGTACCGGTCGCCCCACGCGGATTGTTCCTGTCGGTCGTGTTTTTCTCAATTGCTTTAGAACACAGCTAGTTAGTTAGTACTCGAAGTAGGGCCTGCGCTATCGCCGGCCAGTTTATTGCTGCAAGAAAGGAAGTTGCGTTGCTGTGCCTGTTTTTACCGCGAGGAGGCGGCAGCGGGCACGGCCGGTGCCCTCGCGCAGCGAGCGCCCACATACGAAACCCGGGCATCGGGCGGCAGACTGTAGGAGCGCGCGGCGGCACGCGCGGCAACTGCGCCGTCGATGAAGCTGCCGCCGCGAATCAGCCGATCGGTCTGCGGCGCGAGAACAGCACAGTCGTCACAGGTCGAGGAAGTGTCCGCTTTGGCCCAGTCGAGTACCCACTCAAACGCGTTTCCTCCAAGGTCGGCTTGTCCAAACGCTCCGTCGCCTGACGGTGACGTCGTTCCAACCGCCTGCGCGCCGGCTCCCGCGCACGCTGTCTGAGGCCAGTTGTCTCCACCGAAGTTGGCAGCGCTGCAATCAATGACAACCGAATCGGGAGGACTGGACCAGGGATAGGCGCGCTGCTGGTTGCCGCCGCTGGAGGCGAATAGCGACTCGGCTTCCGTGGGCAGAAACCCACCGTCCCACGCGCAGAACGCCATTGCCTCGTACCAGGTGATGCACAACATCGGATAATTTTCCAGGAGACCTGGGGCGTCTGTCCACGTGGCGAAGCGATCGCAGCGCAGCGCGCCGAGCAATGCCTCTCGGTTTGCGGCGAGGTTGATATTCCAGCTGGCGTCCCAACCGCCTTGATCGGCAGTTCCATTGAGCGTTCGAGCACCCGCTCCGGGCTCGGGTGGCGCCACCTGAGTTCCCTGCTTTGCATTCACGAACTGCCGAAACCGCCCGACGGTGATTTCGTAGGCATCCAACCGAAACGGGCGGATCATCGCTGCGTGCGTCATTTGGCCGAACGCAGTGCCGGCGGCTGTATCGTAGCCTCGAAAGAACGTTCCCCCGGGGACATACGGACTGGTACAGCACGAAGCGTTGCCCATCGGCCCGCAGGTCAGAGGCAGGGCGCGGCAGAGGTCGCCAGCTTGCCCGTTCTCGACGCTGCCGCACGCCATCAAGCCTAGGGCAAAACTGATCCACACGGCTCGCATCGCAGCACTATACCGGCCACACGCGCGTTTCTGAAACGACCAAATACCCATGCGCGCTCCTATACGTTCAATTGTTGAGAGCGCCTTGGTTGATCCATGCACCCACAATCCTCGCCTGCGCCGATGCCAGAGGGCCCGCCGGCGGCGCTTCTCCACAGTCCTGGGAGGCCGTGATCTTCTGGTAGAGAACGCTGGCGGGTGCATTGCCAACGATCGTGATTCGGCGCCCTTCGCAGGGCCCGGTGCCCACCGCAGTCGCGAGGGTGTACGCAGTCGAAACCGTCGCGTACGCAACGTGGCAGCTCGAACAGTGTTCTTGCAAAATCGGGAAGACGTCGTTGGCGAAGCTCAGCGGCGCCATGGCCCCAGGCGGCGTGGTGGCGCGATACGTAGAGCTGAACCCCGACTCGTTGCCCGCAATATCGAAAGCGGAGATGTTGTACGCGTACGTCGTGGCGGGCAGAACTGAGCGGTCCGCGTAGGTCGTGAGAGTGCCCCGTTCAAACGCTAGGATCTTTCCGTCGCGGTACACCTTGTACCCAGCGAGGTCAGACTCCGAGTTCGGCCGCCAGGTGATCTTGATGAGCGAGGCGGCAACCGCTTTTGCACCCAGCCCACCGGTATCAGGTGCGAATTGGCCATCACCATCTGAGACCTCGTTATTCGCTGCGCAGGCACCAAGCATCGCGACAAGTTGCAGACCTAACGCGAGCTTCATATTCCCTCGAATTTTTCATACCTTTGGCCACAGTTCAATGCCTATATTTTACATGATTACAGGATATTATGAGATTTCCTGGCCAAACGAAACATGATCCGCGACGCGCCTGCATTGTTCAGTTGTTGAGAGCGCCTTGGTTGATCCAAGCGCCAACGATTCTCGCTTGCTCGGACGGAAGTGCACCCCCGGGCGGCGCTTCTCCACAGTCCTGGGAGGCAGTGATCTTCTGGTACAGAAGGCTGGCGAGCGCATTGCCCACGATCGTGATTCGGCGCCCTTCGCAGGGCCCGGTGCCCACCGCAGTCGCGAGGGTGTACGCACTCGAAACCATCGCGTACGCAACGTGGCAGCTCGAACCTCGTTGCTTCCGGTTTGGTCCACCGACGCCGTCATCCTCGAGATGACCGGCTCGAGCTTCCGCAACGATGCTGCACGAAAACGAGGAGACGCACCCCAGACGACAATTACGACAACTACCATCAGGCTACGACAACTACCCCAACCAAGGAGACGAATGGGGAGATGTAATTGTCGTCATTGGGTCAATGTAGTTGACGTTCAGCATACTCGGGCGATCGGGCGAAGACCCAGCGTCGTAGCCAGTCGCTCCAACTCCGCCAACGAAGACGCAAACTGAGCATCGCTGACATTGGGAAGTTGCACACCGCACACCACAGCGGCCGGGCGCACCTCTTTTATGGTTTCGGAGCGGTGGGGGCGGTTGTGGGAGGCTTTGTCGGAGGACTAAGTGGCAGTGTGCTCGGGAGCGAGTTGGACAGTCGCGGCGGTTTAAACCTAAAACGAATGTTCCAGCCTGCGGCAGTCGGCTCGGTCGCGCATCCTTCGGCTTCGCTGCGGGGGTTCGACGGCGCGCCTGGGCTAGGAAATATCGGAGACACCGTGACGCTGGGGGCAGCGATCGAGTGGGAGTCGGGCCCAGTCGGCCGGCTGCAAGTGCCGCTCGTGCAGCAACAAAGTCGGGCGGCAACGGCGCGTCGAATCGCATGTGCTCGCCGGTCGCCGGGTGAGCAAACGCCAGCGTCATGGCGTGCAACGCTGGACGGGCGAGAGTGCGAGCGACGTCGCTGAGATAGGCACCTTGACGCGCTCACCGACAGCGCTGCCCCGCGACGATCAGGGGTTTCAGGCCGCATTGGCGCGCGCCCGGGACGCCTGCGCACGCGCGCCAGCGAGCTGTAGCACGGTCGCGAAAGAAGCTGCCGCGTTGGCAGGGCAAGACCTAGCGCAAAACGATCGCGATACCAAGGAAAGATGGATTCGCCATGGATGCGGAGTGTAGTCTCGATGCGGCTGTGCCGAGAAACACGACACCGGCCTTTGAGAGGCTCGGGTCGTCTAGAGCCGCTCCAGATTTGTAATTTTAATATATTAGGTCGTGCCCCCCTTATTCAAAGTGCGCGACGGGACCGACCGACCGACCACCGACCCACCCACCCACCCACCGACCCCACCCACCCCCCCACCCACCCCCCCACCACACCCCCCCAACCGGGAGTCGACCACCCACCAACCCC
>CAYQQM010000120.1:0-10825 GCA_964419605.1 uncultured Kofleriaceae bacterium
GGAGTCGGAGTCGGAGTCGGAGTCGGAGTCGGAGTCGGAGTCGGAGTCGGAGTCGCGAGCGGCGAAGCAGGCGGTTCGGCTGCCGTAGCGGCAGGCTGGGCGGCAGTCGGTCGCTGGTCCGGATCTGCGGCTGCCACGATCGGCGCAACGGCTACGGCAAGGGCGGCAGCGTACCGTCGGGATGCAGCAAAGCGGGACGAGAATCTTTGTAAATCTTTTGTGCGGTCGTGCACGCGTTAATGATCTCCTCGTGGGTCGAGGGGTTGGTAAAACAGCTGGGCATCGCGTCGACCCCAGCATCCTGGTGAGTGGAACGTCCATCATTGCCGCAGCCGACGCTGCATGCAAAGGCAACAACAAATAACTTTGTCAAATAGAGTCGGGTCATGAACTAGTACCTCATGTCAGTGGTTTTGGCAGGTTCCGGTCGCCGAGGCGCGCTGAGCGCGAGGCTTGCGGAGTAAGCGCTACTGGCGGTAACGCGACGGAGCATAACGAAGCGATCGGCGATGGATCGGCGGCCCGAACCGATCAAAACCACTGACATGAGGTACTAGAACTCCTCGCAGTAGCCCTCGCGGCAAACGCCGGAGGAACACGGAATGGCGGCCGAACACGTTTGGCACTGCGACGCGTCGACCAAGCTCTCGTATTTGCACGTGCAGCTAATCTCCGGCTTGTAGAGCCGCAGCGGCCCGCCTTCTACCGAGCGATCCACGCGCATCGCGCAATCGGGGACGAGCCCAACGTCAGCGATCAGTGAGATGGGCGAAAAATTGGCCGCAACGGTCACTGCGCGAGAACCGACGAGGTCGATGACGTAGCGGGCATCGCTATTCACCGGTGCTCCGTCTACAACTTGGTCCATCCAGACAGTAGGCGACCAAACCGTATAGTGACCATCGCGTACGTTCTTCTTGTCTCGCGACGTTGCGGTTGAGTCAGGATAGTACGCAGCGTATTGGCCTTTGGCTCGAAACGCGAGCGCGGTCAGTTTGTCGCGCATTCCATCGTAGACTTCGGCACCGAGAATGCCCAGCGCGGCTGTCGGTTGGGCAGAGTTGGTGAGTGCGCTGACCACATCGGTCGACTTGTCGTTCTGGTTCCCTTTCCACTTCGCGGCGGGGACGTCGATGCTCGCCGCCCACGCCAGTAGTGTGCTTTTGCTTGTCGTACGGATCTGTAGCTCGGGTTCGGCGATCCACGGCGCGATCGCTCCGCTCATCGCTTCGAGGAGTACGGGACCAAAGCCAAAAACGAAGTAGGCTTCCTCGTACGTGATCGCAATTTGGTCGGTGCCGCGCGGCATCGCCATCACATAGGCTTGGCGTGGACCGTTGAGCAGCTCCACTGTATTGGGAGGTGGGACTTTCCCCTGTGGACACGCGCTATTGAAAAGCGCAGAGATGCCAATATCGGGAAACTTGTTGGGTGGTGGAGTACACGACAGCGTTGGCTTCGACGGGTCCCAATTCGGGTCTTCGGCCGATGAAGGAACGTACTGCATCGAACCCGAGATGCCTGTGCTTGGCACGCGATTGTACATCATGTCGACAATCGCGCAGGAACCAGTCGTGGTGAACACGAGTGAGATTGGCCGCGCGGTATTGTCGCGAAGTTTGCGTCCCAACCGCTTGAGCAGGTTGAGTTGCGTATCGCCAGACATCACGTATACGCGCGGACCGGGTACGTCCTCGCAGCTTGGCAGAGCGTCTGCCCCGGCGGTGGCAGTCGCCGCAGCGACCATCGCGAAAAACATGGCTGTTCGCACGGGTTGATAGACTGCAGCAAGCCCGATGCCGAGTCTACGATCGCGCTGCTTGCAACAACGAATTTGCGCAATGGTTACACAGGAGTAACAGGCGGAAATTGCACGAGCATGGCTGAGGTCCTGCCCCCCCAAGGCCCGGAGTTTGAGTCCCAGGGGCGGCTCTGTGCATCAGCGTCTTTTCTGGGCTCTGCGCACGCGCGCAGCCTGGCGCGTGAATTGCTGGTGAGGTGGGGCGTGAACTTGCGAACCACGATCCTATCCATCATTACGTTTGCGGCAATCCTTGGCGCCTGTACAGACAGCACGACCACGCCCCCAGTAGACGCCGCAGCCGATTCCTCGGCGGCGAGGACGTGCAAAGGGGTCGCGTACGATCCCTGCTCTACCGATGACCAGTGCATGGACAAGACTTGTCATCTATTCAACAAGGATGGATTCTCGGTTTGCACCAAAACGTGTACTCCTGGCGATAGCACGACGTGCCCCGTCGATACTAACGGTGCCCCGGCAACCTGCAATAACATGGGAATTTGCAAACCCAAATCCGCCAGGACGTGCGTGCCCTAGCATCGCTCGGCTTCGGGAGATGGACGTCGCCGGCTATTCGTGCCGTTGGCGAATTCGGTGTCGATACGTCCTGTTGAAAATAACAATCTATCAGGACGCTCTCCTGGTAGCTTCACCTCGCCAAAGGGCATCAAGTGAAGCAAACTAATGGCTCCCATCCGCAACCGTTTACGCACTAGAGCACAGGACAGGTTGAATGTCGTCGCGAGACGCGGCGTTGCGCGGCAGATCCGAACGCACGCCCGGAGCGCAGCGACGAGCGCAGTGTCCCTATGCGAGGAGCGAGCACAGGACGGACGTTCGGTAGGTGCCCGGAACGTCGCGTCGCAGCAGACATTTCAACCAGTTCGGTGCTCTAGTGATTGTAGCCGCCCCAGCCTGCCAGGGAAGCCTCGCTACTCGCTAGTGCAAGCCCAGCGTAAAGAACAGTTGCGCGCCTTGACCCTTGTTGCGCTGGGGGGAGTGGGCCTGCTCTGGGCAAGAGCCGCGAACAGCGCCCCCGCGCCCACGATCTCTGACGCTGAACTCGCAGCGCTGGCGAATGCGGAAGCCATCGAAATCTACGACGAGCGGCCCGACAAGCCGTTCGACCGGGATACGGAAGTTCGGCTCACAGGCGAGGAGCTCGCAGCCCGTGGCGCGGTCGATTTGGCAAGCGCGCTCGCGCTTTTACCAGACGTCTCGGTGCGAGACGTAGGGCGGGGTGGACAAAACGTCGACATCCGCGGTGCGCGGAAGGGTGCGGTCAGCGTGCTCATCGACGGCGTGTTGGTGAGCGATCCATATTACGGGACCTTCGACGTATCGACGATCCCAATCACCGACATCGTGCAAATCCGGGTTGCTACGACGCCGCAGTCGCCCATCGACGGTCCCGGCGGCCCTGGCGGCGTGATCGAAGTACTGACCCGCGATGCGATGGGCCCGCAGCTTGTGATGGCGCGCATCCAAGGCGATACGCTGCCGAGCGCAGGCGTGAGCGGCACGGCGCGCGTTGCGCTCGCCAACCGTCTGGCATTGCGGGTATCGGCCTCCGGGGTCGGCGGTGGCCGCAAGTTTTCGCTTCCCACCGGGGCCACGTTGACCGAAGGGCGACATGCCGCGACTGGCAGTGCTCGGCTCGAGTATCGCACCCAGAGCGGTCGCGTTGTGGTCGACGGGTTTACCGACGAACGCCACTACCTCTCGCCACCGTCCGACGAGAACGCGTCTTCCACCATCCTGCTCATCGACCGCGAGGCGACCCAGCGCGGATCGATCAAAGCCGACGTCAAACGCGGCAAACTGCAATTGCAAGCGCAGAGTTGGGTACATCGCCTGTATCGCCGCTCGCACTATTATCGCGATGCAGACTTGATCGACCTCGCAACGGCGGAAGACTTGAACGCGCTGCGAGTTGGCGCCATGGCCCTCGCAACCCATCCGATCGGCAAACGCGCGCGATGGGCGGTGGCGGCGAACCTGGACTACAATGCGATCTCGGTTCGCGACCTCGCAGGTGCGACCAACAATTCGTCGCTCACGCTGGCCGAACTGGCCGTCGATGGGCAATACGAACGCGGAACGGCTCGCGTAGATGCCGCAGGGGGACTGGCAATTCCTATCGTCGTGGGCGGTGCTTCTCCCTGGCCAGAGGGAAAAGTTGTTGCCAAGTGGCGCCCCAACTACGGTCCACTGGAGCTCGACGCAACCCTTGCCCGCAAAGGCCGCGTACCGACGCTGCGTGAACGTTTCGATCCGATGACCGGTAACCCGGCACTCGGACCCGAGATGATCGATCACGCCGAACTGCGGGCGACTGCGCGGCCTGGCGGCTGGCTGCGCATCGAAGCCGCGCCGTTTTACAAGCACTCGACCGGCACGATCCGCGTCGCGCCAGGCTCTGCAGGCAAACTGGTCAATCTCGGCGACCTCAACTACTACGGCGTTGATGCGCGTGGGCAGGTGACGGTTTTTACCGGGCTCGAACTCGGCGCATCGTACGGCTATATCCGCGTCACCGACGACGCGATCGATCGTCTTCCCCGCCATCGCGCCGACGGGTGGTTTCGCGCCACGCCTGTATCCTCGCTCTCGCTGCTGGCTCGGGTCCGCTACGCAGGCGCCCAGGTCGACCAAACCATCCCACTTTCCAGCTACACCACCGTCGACGCAACGCTCGCGTCGCAGCTATCGCCGCGTTACCTCGCGGTCCTGCGCTGCGACGATCTGTTCGACCATCGCCCGCAAGTACGCGCTGGCTACCGCACGGACGGCCGCGTCGTCACGCTTGTATTACAAGGCAGCTGGGACTAACCGCCAACTCGGTCCATTGCGATGTGACGCACAACACGTTTCGGCGCCAAGTCGGGAACTGGTTAGAGCGGAAATTCTGCCGAAAAATTCCGAATAAACAAATGCTTATAGGAAAAGGCCTTTTTGGGCGCAACCACGCGAGGGCATGTGCCGATAAGTCGGTTCGATAGAAACGGCCCCTGCCAGGACGCGCTCCTGGTAGGGTCACCCCTACGCAAAGGACTCGATATGAAGCAAGCTAGATGTTCGCCATCCGCAATCGTCAACGCACTGCTGGTTGTAGTCGCAGTAGCTTGCACGACCCCAAATCCGAACTACCGCCGGCCAGGCAGCGACGCCGCGGTCGACACCTCCGGGGAGGACGGAGGCGGTCGCGCCTGTACAGCAGGCGCCGCGCTGCGCTGCGATGGAATGAACCTGTTACGCTGCAACTCCGAGGGCACAGCCGAAGTCAGCGAGCTTTGCGGCCTGGGTTGCGTCGCAGCAGAGCGTCGGTGTGCGGACGTTGCACCATCCAACGGCTTGGCTCGGTTCCTCGATATGGCAAACAGTCAGCCTGATCTCAATCTCGGCGACGCGGCTACGATCAACACCGATACGGGTGAAGTCAAGGTAGGGGGCGGGCAGGTTCAGGTTCGAAGCGAAAACGTGGTCCAGTCCGGGGGGCCAATCATTCGTGTACTGATGGTCCGCAGTCTTACGGCCAAGGATGTAGTTGTCAGTGGAGCCTACGCACTAGCTGTCGTTAGCAGCGGAGAAGTCAGGATCAATGGCAACTTCTCTTCGTCTGCAAGAGCGAGGGTTGCCGGGGCAGGTGCATTTGGTGACAGTAATTGCAACGGGCAACCGCCCCCCACTTCCAATGCTGCCGGGACACACGGAGGCTATGGAGGCGCGGGCTTTGGATCTCCCGGCGGTTCGGGCGGTCCAGCTACGAATGCTAATGGCACTCAGCTCGGTGGCCCTGGCGGTTCTGTGACTGGCAGCAGCGCGCTTGTTCCACTGCGTGGAGGCTGTAACGGTGTAAGTGTTTTTTATGGCGGGGGTGGCGGCGCTATTCAAATGGTCAGTCGTACTCGAATCGGGGTGGCCGGGACGACTGGTGTGATCGCGGCCAATGGCAGCGCCGGTGGTGGCTCGGGGGGAGGCATTCTACTCGAAGCTCCGATCGTTGAGGTCTCTGGTCGTGTGGTGGCGAACGGTGCTGGCGGCGACAGCGATGGCCCAGCCGAAGATGGGCGACTAGATGCTACTCCGGCCGCGGGTGGTCTAGGAGACGGTGGCAGCACCGGGGGGCGTGGCGGCGGCAGAGGAGCGGCTGGGAACTTGAGGGCCACGGATGGTGACGGCGGCCTTGTAGGAGGCAATCTATCAGTATATGGCAGCGATGGCGGTGGAGGAGTCGGTCGCATCCGAATAAACAATGCCCCAGGTGGATTGTACCTCACCGGCCTTCTTTCGCCCAATCCCAGCCTGGGCGAGATCGCCACGCGGTAGGATTGCGACGAGGCTTGGGGCATTTCTGCGCCGCGTTCGATCGGGTGCTTCGAATTTCGGCTCGAAATGCATCCTGCTTTGCAGAGGCCTCGCGCAAATGACATCGCGTTGCTCACCCTCGACACTGACTTTCGCCACTTCGCTCGCGCGTTCAAGCAGCATTTGGCGTAGCCGGGTCGCTGGTCGTGGAGCTCGCCACAGATTATGGTTAGAGTGCGTGCAGTTACCGGCGTCTGTCACAGTCTATGAGGTGGGGCCGCGAGATGGGCTTCAGAACGAAGCCCGCAATGTGCCCACGGTGGACAAGATCCGGTTCATCGATGCGTTGCTCGCCGCGGGAATTCGTTCGATCGAGATTACAAGTTTTGTCTCGCCGCGTTGGATTCCACAGCTTGCCGACTCCGCGGAGGTTGCGCGCGGAGTGAGCCGCCGCACCGGGGTGAGGATGAGCGCGCTGGTGCCCAATCGGCGAGGCCTCGATACGGCCCTGGCCTCTGGCATGAAGGAGATTGCGGTCTTCATGTCGGCCTCAGAAACGCACAATCGCAAGAACGTGAATAAGTCCATCGCCGACACGCTAGCCGCGTTTCGCGATGTTGTAGGAGCCGCCGGCGATGCTGGGCTGGCGGTGCGCGCCTATCTGTCAACGGCGTTCGGTTGCCCCTATGAAGGCGACGTGGATCCGCATCGAATCGTGGACCTCACGGGGCAATTGCGCGACATGGGGGTGTACCAAGTCTCGATTAGCGACACGATCGGTGTGGCAAATCCACGGCAGGTGGAGGATGTTCTTGCGCAGGTGATCGCCGCTCATCCCACACATGCTCTCGCGGTCCACATGCACGACACGCAGGGTACGGCACTTGCCAATTGCTTGATTGCGTTGCAGATGGGCATCACAACGATCGACGCGGCCGCGGGCGGGCTCGGCGGCTGCCCCTACGCTCCGGGGGCATCCGGCAACCTCGCAACAGAAGACTTGGTCGGGATGCTACACGGGATGGGTGTGCAGACGGGGATCGACCTCGACAAGCTCATCGAGGCCTCGCGGGTTGCCTCGGCATTCGTTGGCCACGAGCTACCGTCCAAGTACCTTAAGGCGCACCTTGGCAAGCAGGCGAGGGCGCGCCGGCGCGCTGAGCAGCTGGGGCCCTCGGGTTCGTAGTAGGGTCCCGCATGGCCGAATTTATCGTCGAATACAAGGCGGATACCGCTTGGGTCACACTGCAGCGACCCGACGTTCGAAATGCGCTGTCGCGCGACCTGTGCAAACAGCTCAGCGAGCTGGCTGCCAACCTCGATGCGCGCGATTCCGTCAACGCGATCGTACTAACCGGAAGTGGCGACAAGGCGTTTTGCGCCGGCGCGGATCTCAAGGAGCGCAAAGGCGTTTCGGCGGATGAAGCGGGGCAATACGTCACTGCGATCGCCAGCGCTGTAGAATCCTGGGGCGAGATCCGAAAGCCGACGATATGCGCGATGAACGGCTCGGCCTACGGCGGCGGCCTCGAGCTCGCGATGGCGTGCGACTTGCGCGTCTTGGTGGAAGGCGCCGAGGTGGGGCTAACCGAAGTGCGGCTAGGGATCATCCCAGGCGCTGGCGGGACACAGCGTCTGCCGCGGTTGATCGGCGAAGCGCGGGCCAAAGAACTGTTGTTACTGGGGCGCCGTATCGCCGCGGCTCGCGCGCTCGAAGTGGGCCTTGTGCACCAAGTAGTGCCAAGAGCAGGCCTGCGCGCTGCGATCGATGCGCTGCGCGCCGAGCTCAGCGGCTGTGCGCCGATTTCGGTGATGATGGCCAAATCGGCTATCCAGCGCGGGTACGGCAAACCTCTCCCCGATGCGCTGGGCATCGAGCGCGAGTGCTACGACGTCACGCTGTTTAGCGAAGACCGCGACGAGGGCCTGGCCGCATTCGCTGAAAGCCGTCCACCTCGATTCCGCGGCCGGTAGCTAGACCACCGAACAGGTTGAAATGTCTGCTGCGACGCGACGTTGCGGGCACCTCCGAACGTACGTCCAGTGCTCGCTCCTCGCGTAGGGACACTACGCTCGTCGCTGCGCTCCGGGCGTGCGTTCGGATCTGCCTCGCAACGCCGCGTCTCGCGACGACATTCAACCTGTTCGGTGCTCTAGGCGCTTTACGTAGTGAACAGATACCGCTCCAGCCCTGTCAGCCGGTCGACGTCGTGAACGTCATCACGGAGCAGCGGCACCTCGACAAGCAACGCGCTAGGGCCGCCAGCGACGCGCAAGGTATCGATCGCGGCTCGATCCGCCAAGGCAAGTGTCTCGAGTTCGCCGTGCGCCGCCGACAGCGCTTGAGCTGCCATGTGGCGGGTCGTGCCCGAAAACCCGAGGGCAGCAACCGTTGGATGGGCAGCCAGGGCGCGTTCAATAGTGGCCAGATCGGCAGAGCAGGGCCGCGATGGATGGACCTTATTCACCACGAATCCGACAAATGGCATCGCCGCTTGTGCAAGTCGTTCGTGAAAGTACAGGGCTTCTTGGACAGCCATGGGCTCCGGGCTGGCGACCAACACAAAGCCAACCCGCGGTTGGCGAAGCAGCGCAAATGTTTCCTCGGCTCTCTGCCGAAACCCGCCGAGGATGTCGTTGAACTCGGTAAAAAACACGCCGACGTCGTTGAGAAATTGCGAGCCGACAAATTTCGCCAGCCGCTTCATCACGAACGTTCCGGTCTTGCCGACCACTGACCAACTCGAGCCAGAGTCGCCTTGTAGCTTGCGAAACCACTCCACCGCGGGCGAGTCGATCGCTTCGCTCAGCTTGCGTGGCGCGTCGAGAAAGTCGAGCGCATGTGCTGTGGGCGGAGTGTCGACGACGATGGTATCCCATCGGTCCATCTTGTCGAAGTCGTGGAGCTTTGCCATCGCCGCGTACTCTTGAGCGCCCGCCAACGAACTCGAAATCTGCTTGTACACCGGGTTGGCAAAGATCCGCTGTGCGGCTTTGGGGTCGCTGGCATGGCGTTGCACGATTTCGTCAAACGCTTGCTTTTGATCGAGCATCATTGCGTGCAGCGTCCCCGCGGTGCCGTCAGGTTGCCGCATCAATGCGGGATCGACCTGTTGAATGTGGTGGCCAAGGTCGGCGAGTCCGAGCGAGTTCGCAAGTCGTTTTGCCGGGTCAATGGTCAATACGAGCGTGTTCTTGCCGCGCCGCGCAGCGGCCAGAGCCAGTGCTGCCGCCGTCGTGGTCTTACCTACGCCGCCTGATCCAACACAAACGATGATGCGACGCTTCAATACTTCGTCCATTCCCGCGCTGTTCCCCTGTGGGGACTTCTCCGAGTCGACGGGCTGGGCGCCGCCTGATTGTTGCACTGTCCCAATGACTGGCACCACGAAACGCAAATCTAACCATTTCGCGTACTCGATGCGAGGCAAGGAGCAGTTTCTAGATCGGCGTTGGTTCGATTGCAGTTGACTCTAGCTGTGTAATTCCGATCAACGCCAAGTCACAAGCCTACCGGTGGGGCGTTGTTTTTTTCTCGGCCTGGAGCCACGTACCGCGTGGCTGCAGGCCCGCTAGCGTGCGAAATTCTTCCAAGGTAGCGCCGTTGTGGCCGAAGATTCCGTTGGTGATCGAATGTCCAGGAGAAGCTATTACTGGGTACGGCTTTCGTACCCAGCGGCATAGAGCAGACTCGTGAGGCTGCTCCCGCCTAGCACTGGCCGCGAGAACCCGCCAGCGCAGCTTTCCACAGAATATGCGTCAAAGGCGGCCTTCCAAGGATCGTCATACCCGCAGTACTGCTTGGCAATATACGGAATCACTTTGGTGGCGAATTGGTGGCGTGCGTCCGCATCGAATGGAGAGATGTCGCGGTAGGCCCTGGCCGTGGGCTTATTCTCGCTGGTCTCGATGCGGCTACAAAGGAACCCGTGCTGAAAATTGTCGAACGCGGCAGCCATCCCCCTCAGCGCTTGCACCGGCCACGCTTCGGTTGAGGGACTTGGTTCCATGTGTTGGACCGCTTCGGGTTTCAGGGTTGCGCTGCCGCCCACCGGAGTTGATAACATAAACTCGTGCTGGAAAAGGGTTCAAACTGAACGGCCGCCATCGGTGACTTGGATTCAGGGTGCGATCCAAAGTAGTTGATCAATTCACCGTCGTGGCAAGCGGCTGAATTCGTTTATGATTTGCTGATCGGTCAGCCCAAAACTCATCCCACCAGTCATTTTGGCGAATGACGCGAAGCGCGAGCATGGGGTTAACGTTGCATTCGCTCCACCACGCACCTGGAAGCTTCATTCGTTTCTGGCTCAGGGTGCGATGTAGCGATTCACCTTCGCCAGCGCCGATGGGATATCCCATTTTCTCAAACGCGCCGTAGTTCACGCTCGCTTTGAATTTCTCGATGTAGCCGGCGAGTCGGGTTGCTCGCGTTTTGCCTAGTCCTCTATGTGTGCGGCATTCATCGATGACCTCGTGGACCTTGCCATCGTGGCATTGCTTCAGTTTGGCGCCGACCCAGTGGTCGCGTTCCAGCGTGGACTTTCCGGCCGCATCGGCGGCTTCGTTCACGGCAGCTTGCGTCTTCCGGGACAGCGGCTTGTGATTCTTCGGCTTCGTCGGCATTCATCTCTGGTGATCCGTTTTGAGCCGTTTGGCAAGTTCTACGTACCGCCTACCGCGCCTGCGGGGGCGCGGAACTGGGCTGCTTGGTGC
>CAYQQM010000121.1:0-10236 GCA_964419605.1 uncultured Kofleriaceae bacterium
GGGCTCCGAATCCCAATCCTCGTTGGCCGGTGCGACGGCGAACGATGTCCTCGAGCCCATTGAACGCGCCGCAACAAATGAACAGGATGTCGGTGGTATCGATCTGAATCAATTCCTGTTGCGGGCGGTTGCGCGCCCCATCCGGCGTAATGGTTGCAGTTTTTCCTTCTAGAATCTTGAGCAGCGCTTGCTGAACTCCCTCGCCAGATACGTCGCGGGTGGGCGAGGGGCTGCCGCCTTTGCGAGCGATCTTATCGATCTCATCGATGCAGATAATGCCGCGCGCGGTTCGCTCGACATCGCCACCCGCCGAACGGAACAGTCCCTTGATCACGCTTTCGACGTCCTCGCCGACGTACCCGGCCTCGGTCAACGTGGTGGCATCCGCGATCGCGAACGGCACGTCGAGCTTTTTCGCGAGGGTCTGGGCGAGGAGCGTTTTCCCCGAGCCAGTCGGCCCCAGCAACAAGATGTTGCCCTTCTGCAGTTCGACATCTGACTGCTTGCCCCGCATGCCGATGCGTTTGTAGTGGTTGTAAACGGCCACCGACAGAGCGCGTTTCGCAGCTTTTTGGCCAACCACGTACCGATCGAGTTCCTCGACGATCGCGCGAGGCGGCGGATACTTGGGCCGCTCGGATGCTTCTTCCTTGGCAAGGATGTCATTGCACAGCGTCACGCACTGATCGCAGATGAAAACGCGCGGACCCGAGATAAGCTTGCGAACCTCTCGCCGCTGCTTTCCACAGAAGGAGCAGTGGAACTCTTCCATCCGACTCCAATTCTTACATGTTCCACGGCCGCGGCAAAGCCGGGAATCCCGTTCATATGTCGGAAGGCTTGACGCGGAGCCTTGGTAGCGGAGATCACTAGGGGGCTGTGCGAGTGGTCGTGATCTGTAATGATCCGGAGCGATCCGGCCACGAGCCTGGGTCGGTCGTCTCTGTGCTTACGGAGCTTGGTGGGACATTGTCGGTGGGCAGGTTCGACCTGGGGGGGCTCAACGAGCTCGCGCTAACCACCAACCCGCCCGTATGCGTGGTGGTCGAAGCGGGCGATGATTTGGCGCGGACCCATAAAACGATAAAACGAGCCCGAGACAATGGTCCTCTCGTGGAAGTTCCGATCTTGGTCGCGGTTGCAGTGGCAAGGCTGCCTGCCCTTGATTTTTCGATCGGCTTTGACGACTTCGTGCTAATGCCGCTGGTTCCTGCCGAACTCTACGCTCGCATTCGGCAACTCGACTGGAAGTCGGCAACCTTCGGCTCTGACGAAGTGATAAAAATTGACGACCTGGTTATCGATATCGCCGCATACGAGGTAAAAATCGGCGGTCACCGCATCGATTTCACGCACCAAGAGTTTGAACTCTTGCGTTTTCTGGCCCAGCACCGAGGGCGCGTTTTCACTCGTCAAGCGCTGCTTGAGCGCGCGTGGGGCTATCGCTACGCAGGGGGCACACGGACCGTCGATATCCATGTTCGCAGAGTGCGTAGCAAGCTTGGAGTCGCCGGAGATTTGGTAGAGACCGTGCGCAACGTCGGCTACAAGATTCGCGGCTAGTACCTCGCGGTAGTGGTTTTGGCAGGTTCCGGACGCCGAGGCGCTCCGAGCGCGAGGCTTGCGGAGTAAGCGCTACTCCCAGTACTCGCAGTCTCATGATTGATCAGATTTCCCTTCCTGTTCTGGAGGCCACGGCCCGCACAACGGCAAGAGACATGTGATCAATCATGAGAAGTCGATGTCGAGGTAAGCAGTCGGTCGAGGTAAGCGGTCGACTTCGGCGGAGGCCAGGCCCGGCTTTAGGATCATGACCTACGGCGTTGCGGGCGCAGGCGTGCTCGCGGGCGCAGGTGTCGCCGCGGCTGGGCAGTTTGCACCGCAGGCTTCGAGCTGTCGCTTGAGCTCGGTTGCTTTTGCTTCGGCAGCGTCGGCGCGGGCCTTGGCGTCGCTTAGCTCCTGCTCGGGGGTGAGTTTCTCGATCTCCTTTTTCTTTACGAATGTGTATTTGAAGGTGAGCAGCAGGTTGTTTTGGACTTGGGTCAGCTCGTTGCCTTCCGGGAATAGCTGTGCATCGCGCACGACTGACAGGCTGTAGACCAAGGACATCCAGTCAAAGATGTTGAACGTCAAATTGCCTTCTAGACCGACTCGCGTCAGGGTTCCAATGCTTCGATTCGCCTTGTCGTTGTTGACGAACGGGGCCAATACGCTGACGCCCGCCTTGTACGACACTTTGCCTCGTTGGAGCTTTCCGGTTGCTCCGGCAAATCCTTCCGCTCCGAGTTGGTGCACGTCGGAGAGTCGAAGCAGTTCGATGACCGGAGTGGCCTTGTTGTCGTCGATCAGGAGAACACCACTAGCAAACGTGTGGCGACCGCCTAGACCGGCCCGAACTGTGAGCCCGAACTTCTCGCTGCCAATTGGGTTGGCGAACACCCCAGCCGATTCGTTGATGGTGAACGGTGCAAAGGGGCTGGCCAGGCGTTGGCGAAACGCATCCGTTGCAAGCGGCGTCGTTGTTCCGTCAGGGAGCTTCTCCACCCAGCTCGTAGGTGTGCCTCGAACATCGGTTGCGGAAAACAGCGCGCTTTGGAGCGCGAGGCGGCCAAATCCCCCCAGATTCTTGGTGAAGAAGTAGTTGTACAGCCCCTCGAGCTGAACGAGGTCGCTCGTCTTCACGAACTCATCGATGACCGGGGTGCGTGCGAAACTTTCGGCGATCGACAACGTATTGTGGATCACGTGGGGACCGCGGATGTAGTCGGCTCCACCGGCTACGCCAACCCCGAAGAGGGTCGAAAAGCCGCTCACCTGGCCGACCACGTTTGAGTTGGACACGACGTTAACCGTTGCGGTTCCCGCGAGCGTGGGGTTCCAGCCTTGAGGGGCTTGTTCTTCAGCGGGTTTCAGCGTCTCGTCCTTGGGGAGCAGCTGCGGC
This sequence comes from uncultured Kofleriaceae bacterium, assembly GCA_964419605.1. Classification (GTDB taxonomy): domain Bacteria; phylum Myxococcota_A; class Polyangia; order Haliangiales; family Haliangiaceae; genus JABFXX01. Next base: position 2,942 of record CAYQQM010000121.1, read on the forward strand.
TGTGAAAACGCAGGGGTGGTCGAAAGCAATCCAATCAGTATGGGAGCTAGCCTCATAGAGCGGGCGTAACCCTGTGGCGGAGTTGAAACAAGGTGGTGCTGCAGAAATGTGCGCGGCCCTATCCGGTGGAATGAGATCGGCACTGCGGGGCGAGAAAGCGCGCGGAGTTGCCACGCGCCGGTATTCCCGCGCTATGGTGTTGCCCATGGGCCCGACCGCAAACGAGCTACGCACAATCCCGTTGTTCCGCGGCTTCAGCGATGCGGAGTTGAACGACATTGGCGCGTTGTTTACTCGTGTTGACGCGGTGCCCGATCGGCCGTTGTTCGATGTCGGCGAACCAGCAACGACCCTATACGTGCTCACCGCTGGGGAAGTGGTTTTGGACCGCCCGGAAGACGATATCTTTCGACTTCACCCTCCCGCGCTGATCGGTGAGCTTGGAGCGTTGACCGGGTTGCCGCGGTCGACGAAGGCGACCGTGGCGCCGGGGTCGGTGGTTTGGGAAGTCGCTGCGACGAGAATTCAGGACCACCTTGCAACGCGCGAGGAATTCGGCATTCGGTTTCTCGTCAATCTTCTCGGCGTCGTCGCAGACAAGGTGCACCGCGACCAGCGGCGCATTGCCGACATGCGCCGCAACCTAATTTCCACTCAAAAACAACTCAAACGCCTGCGCGAGTTGGTCCTCGAGTCGCCAGAGACGCCGCTTTCTGCGCCCGTTCACGACACGCTTGACCGGCTGATCACCCACAATCGTCGAGTCAATTACCGGGTCGAACCGCCTCCGGCGCTTGCGGCTACCGTGAAACTCGATCTGGGAGTTGTGCCGGTTGCGGACATTTCGCGCACCCATATTACGATGGCCCTTCCCGGGGCGCTGCCAGAGGTGGGCAGCTGGCTGTCCGGGGTCGCGACTCTCGCGGGCACAGACGTGCCGATTTCTGGGCGAGTTCATCGCAACGTGGGCAACAAAACGACGCTGGAACTCGATTTGATGATCGACGCGTTTGCTGCTGCGCTTGAGGGGTACCTTACGCGGGCCCAGCTTCTCGACATCCTTTGTTAGGGCCCGCGTATGAGCAAAACGATCGATGATCGCGGTCGAGCCGCCCGGAGCGCGAGGCGAGCACCGGAACGGAGCTTGCTCGACGCACATGAGTACCGGAAGCGCAGCCGGAACGAAGCGAACCGGGATGGATCGGCCGCCAGAACGATCGAGTTACTCATACGCGGGCCCTTGGGGCTGGCCGCTGTGGCATTCATCTCGTATATCGTTCTGCAGTGAAGGGTGAGGCCATTCTTCGGCAAGACGCTGGCGGGGTGCGCACGTGTGCTCGCGGCCTGCTCTGTGTTGCGCTTGTTGGGGCGGTACTGTCGTGCGAGCGCCGCACGCCGGCGCCACCCGATATCGACAGGCAACCGCGCTTAATCAATTCGCCGCCACAAGGCGTTCGGGCGCTGCCTCCCCACGCCATTCGTGGCGACGGTGTTGGACCCTACCGGCTTGGAATTCCGCTTGAGCAGTTGGGCAACCAAGTCCCCTCTGGAGCGCAAAACGCTCGCATCGATATTCCGAAGGTTGTTCACCTAAACGTGTTGCACGCGGAGGAAGATGCCATCCTGGTGGGAGCCGCGAGTCCAGGTGGGGGGGCCAGTTTTGTGGCTGTGGTGCGGAACGACGTCGCTCGTACCGTATCGGGGATCCACGTTGGATCGACCCGCCAGGAACTGGTAGGCGCGCTGGGTGCGCCGGCGAACGAGCCTGCCCGGGCAAGAGATCCTCGTATCGTCGTGCCAGAGGCGATGCATGAGCTTCGGGCGTTTTTTGTCGAACCATCGCGGTACTTCTCTGGGACTGGGGGCGATCGCGGAGCCTCTAGAGACTCCCAGGGTGAGTCACAACCGAAGGGGACTTCCCTTGCAAGCGGGACCGCCGAAGCGTCCAATTTTGACCGAATCTCGGGGCTAGTGGTGGCCGCCGCCGAGCCGCCGGTGAAACTCCCCACAGGTTGCGTTCGGCCAACGATCGACAACAGCGGTCAGACTCGTGGGCACTATGGGGCGTGCATTTCCGGGGGACCCGACATTTTGGTAGTTGAGGGCGGGGACTTGTGGGTTCGGATCCCCGAGGGCGAACGAATGGTTCGGTTTCCCAGGGTAGCGAACCTTGTGTGGGCGGCGCCGCTGAGGCATCTGGGCGGAAGCGACGATGTGGTCGCTATCTCGCATGAAGACGACGCACAAGGCCGCACCTGGCTCCTCACTGCCTACCGTATTGAGGCGGTGGGGCGAAGTACTTCTCTCGCAGCCCGAAGTCGGGGAGAGGTCGGACTCCGGGTGGCCAAGGTGGCAGATGCCACTCCAGTGTATCAGCTCACCGCTGCAAACGCACGATGGCTAGGCTGCGAGCTCGCAGATCTAGACTTGGCTCTCGAAGTGGCTGTCCGTGGCGAATCGTGGGAGGTCGGCGGATTGCTTGTTGCGCGACGGGGTGAATTCGTTCGCGACCTTTACGTGTTGTCCTCGGTCCAGGTCCCTTGGCGCTCCGGAGTCTCTGCTGGACACACAACGGGGGTAGAAACCCACCCCAAGGTGATCGGCCGGTAGCAGAGTGGTCGCCGTGCTGGTCTACCACAGGGCGCGGGAGTACGGAGTCTGCTGAACTGTCAAAGATGGCGCCGAGTTAAGTTTGCGCGTATCGACGGTGGCGACCCTTTGCGAGGCCTCCGTTTTTTGGGCACAATGAGGACTCGTGTCGCGCCACCTTGAGTTTCATGTTGCGGCGGATGCCCCGGCGGCGCGGGCCTGGAGTGTTGCGACGTGAAATTTCATTGCGACCGGTGCAAGACCAAGTATTCGATCGGGGACGAGCGCGTTCGCGGCAAGATCCTAAAAGTCCGTTGTAAGAATTGCGGCAACGTCATTACGGTTCGCGAAGGGATGACCGCTTCCGACGACCCTCCGGCCCCCGAGCGCCGTGGTCGCCCGACGACCGCTGCGCCTGCGACGATGGTTCCAACTTCCGGTGCCGCGGGCGCCCTTGCCTCGGCGTTTGCCGCCCAAATGACCGCACCGCCCCCTCCCGTGCTCGAAGCGGAGTGGTATGTCTCCATCGACGGAGAACAACACGGTCCGTATTCTCTCGCCGACGCTCAGCGATGGGTTAGCGAGAAACCGGCTAGCGCCGAGCTCTACTGTTGGAGTGAAGGTTTCGATGACTGGCTGGTGGTCGAGAAGGTCAGCCAGTTCCGCAATCTTCGCAACAAGCCCATCGCGGTGCGACCTGTGGCGCAGCCCGCAGTGGCCGTTGCACCCGCTCCAGAAGGCGAGCCTAAGCCACTGTTCGCAGCGACGATGGCGGCGTTGGAGAGCGGAACGTTGATGGGGCAGGGGCTGGGACTGCGGTTGATTCCGCAACCGGCGAAATCCGGCGATGCGGTGAAAGCGACTGGGACGGGATCGGCTGCCGTTCCCACGGATGGCGCAACCAATCCGCGGTCACCTCGCCCCACAAACTTGGGTATCGCCTCTCCGAAAGCTAGCTCGGTCGACGCAAGCGATGTCAATGGCGCTGGCGAGTCGTTGTCGGGAGACGAACTCGATTTCGGGGAGGTTTCGCGCGTCGTCAAACTCGCGGACATCGCAAAAGCGGCCAGTCCGCAAGCTCGAAAAACGGTTCGGGCGCAAGCCCTTTCTCCGCGTGCGACCGGAGCGGCACCCAAACTCGACTCGGGAGCACTCAACGGCGCAGAACCTGCTTTGATCGCAGATCCTGTCGTTAGCGAGACTGTTCCCGGGGAGAACATGGTCGGAGCGCCTGCGGTTGCTCGGGCGCACCGGCGCGGTCTCATCATGCTGGTGGGCGTGGCGGCAATGTTGCTCATCGGCGTAGCCGTCGCAGTCGTCTTTATCGTCAATAAGGCCGATGAAGATTCATCGACGGGCGGCCTTACTCAAACAAAAACCATCGATACCTCACGCCCGGAGGAGATCGTGAGGTTGTCCATGATGCCACGCGATACCACGGGGGCGCCAACAACCTCGCGGCCTCCGGCCCAGCGAATCGCCGTGCCTCGGCCAAGCGTCGGGCCTGCGGACGAGACACCTGGGACCGGATCCAAGCTGAGCTCAGACGAGATTCAGGAAATGGCCAGCAAGAACGCCTCGGGAACGCAGCGGTGTTACATGCGTGCCCAGCGCGGTGCCCAGGGCATCGAGATTGCGGATCTCAAGCGCCTCACCGTTACCATCTCGGTCAACAAGTCGGGCGCCATCGACGATGTGCAGCTTTCTGAACATGGGGCCGACTCGCTGGGCACGTGTTTGACAGGAATGATCAAACGCTGGAAATTTCGCGAGTCGCCGGGCGGGATGTATCGGATCGTGCTCGCGTTCGCGAACTAGCGCGGTTCGTTTGGGGTGATGCTTCGTTGGCTTCGTCGCTGCGGTGCTCACGTACAGGAAGTACGCTGCGCTCATGGCTACGAGGGAATTAGGGGTCTATGTCCACTTTCCGTGGTGCCGCAAGGTGTGCCCGTACTGCGACTTCGCGGTCGAGGTAGGGAGGATCGAGCACGAGCGATATCTCGACGCAGTGCTCGTTGAGTTGGCGAAACGGTCGTCGCAGTTCGCGGGTGATCTGGTTTCGATCTACTTCGGAGGTGGAACCCCATCTTTGTGGCGTACAGAGTGTCTGGAGCGGGTCGTGGTCGAGGTTTGCCGAGCATTTCCGGGGGAAACGCTTCGCGAAGTGACTCTTGAAGCGAATCCGACGGACTGTACAGAAGCGAACCTAGCCGCATGGGCTGCTGCCGGGATCAATCGGCTATCCATCGGGATCCAGTCGACAAATGCAGACGAGCTGCTCGTTCTGGGGCGCGACCACCGATTTGGCGATGGACCCGAAGCGTTACAGCGAGCTCTCGCCTCGAAAAGATTTGTTACGTCGTGCGATTTCATCCTTGGAACTCCGAGCGGCTCGTCGACGCGTGCCAAGCTAGTGGGGCTTCAGCAAATTGCCGCCACGCGGGTTGACCACCTATCGGTCTATGAGCTGACGATCGAAGAGCGCACAGCTTTCGGCAAACGCAAGCGGGCGGGAACTCTCGTCCCGCTCGATGAAGATGTTCTAGCCGACCTCTACGTGCGCGCCCACGACGCACTTACTGCGGCGGGTTTCGAGCATTACGAAATCAGTTCGTATGCCCGACCTGGCAGGAGAGCTGTCCACAATTCCTTGTACTGGAGCGGTTCGCCATTTCTGGGTCTCGGGGTAGGCGCGGCTTCGCTTGCCGTGGCAGCGGACGGCAGCGGCGTGCGCACCACCAACCCGCGTCGTGCGGCGAAATACCTCGCCGACCCGGGGATCGCGGCCGAGGTCCTATCTGTCAGTCCAGCTGCGATGCGAATCGATCGCGCGTGGTTGGCGATGCGAACCTCTTGTGGCGTCGCGGAAGATGACATTCCGAGCGCTGTTTTCGAGTGGATGCTCGACCAGGGACTGGCGGAACGTAAACATTCAAGAATTTGTCCTACATTACGCGGCTTTATGATGGCGGATCGGATCGCAGCGCGCATCGCCGAGGCGATGTAAGATTAGTCTGCGTGGCAGGAAACGGCCTAACTAGGCGCGCGCAGAAGATTCTGCATGCTGTGATCACGGAGTACCTTTCCGTTGGTGACGCAGTTGGTTCGCGCACGGTTGCCCGGCGTCACGATCTCGGGCTGTCGCCCGCGACAGTGCGAAATGTCATGGCCGATCTCGAGGAGCTCGGCCTGCTCGAGCAGCGCCACACCTCCGGTGGGCGCGTGCCCACTACCACCGGTCTGAGGTTTTTTATCGACAGCATGCTCCGGGTTCGCGGTTTGTCGCCGCGTGAGCGCGATGAGATCCGCGAGCGAGTCGTGGCTCCCACGGCCGACGAAGTCATGCAGCGTGCGTCGCGGCTGTTGTCCGATCTCACACATCACGCGGCCGTGATCCTGGCGCCGAATCCCGACCAACAGCGGCTTGAACGGATTGAATTTGTCCCTCTTCGGGATAACCGCTTGATCGCGATCCTCGTTACCACAGACGGTCGCATCGAGAACCGATTGGTCGTCGACGATGTCGACAGCGGGAGGTTAGAGCGAATCCACAACTACTTGAATCAGCTGTTGGTCGGCATGACGCTCGACGAGGTTCGAGACAGAGTGATTCGCGAGCTTGGCGAAGACAAGAATCGCTACGACGAGGCAGTTGCATCCGCTCTACGCCTGGGCCACGCGGTGTTTGTGTCGTCACCAAAGGCGACTCAGGAAGTAGTAGTCGCTGGACAGGCGCATTTGGTCGATGACGTGCAGCCGGATCAGATCCGGGATCTGTTGAAGACGCTCGAGGATAAGGAGACCCTGGTTCGACTCCTGGATCGCACGCGGCACGCCGACGGTTTGCAGGTGTTTTTGGGAGCCGAAACCGCGATGACCGAATTGTCGACGAGCTCGGTGGTTGCTTCGGCCTACGGCGCTGAGGAACATCCGATCGGAGCGCTTGCCGTAATTGGGCCGATGCGGATGAACTACGGTAAAGTAATGTCGGTGGTCGAGGTAACTGCGGACACGGTCTCCGACCTTCTGCTTGAGCTAGCGGAGCCTGGACGTCGATCAAGCTGATTCAGCGTGAGTCACGCGCTACGTTTTGCGAACTTCATGAGCCGGTTTTACAGGGCAAAGCCGAGGCTCAGATCTGGGTAAATCGAATTGCAGTCGGTCGAGCACGTTGAAACCACGCGCTCGAACCCGATGCCGAGTCCCAGTATGCCGTGGCCGGACACGAAATACAGTCCGACTCGGCCACCCAGCGAATCTGCGTCGTCGTAGCCATCGCCGATGAACCAGTGTTTGTAGAACCCGCCCACGTAGGGCACCACGGGCCACACGGTGGCGAGCGGATGGGCGACGTACGTAAGCGCAGGCGACACACGAGTGACGCTCGGTCCTCTCCCAAACGCGTAGGAAGTCGACAATCCGAGAGCGACTCCATCGAGAACGAAGTACCCCAACGCTCCGGCGATCGCGACCTGACTGGTGCCGCGCTGCGCTCCGGCGCCGACGGATAGGGCGACTCTGCCGCGATCGAAGGGCGTCGTCGCAGCATCCGGCGATGGAGGATCTGCCCGGGCCAAAGCCGCGGTCGCGAGCGCCCAGCTGGCCAGCCAATGCGTTGGCGCTCTTCGGTATCCCCGCGCGCGCATGGTGACCCCAACGGGATTCGAACCCGTGTTATCGGCGTGAGAGGCCGACGTCCTAACCGC
>CAYQQM010000122.1:0-4397 GCA_964419605.1 uncultured Kofleriaceae bacterium
TCAACGGTAGGGTCGAGGTCAAGGTCAACCACCCAAAACCCGGAGGGGCCGATTTTCCCGACAGGCCCTAATTCAATCGCGCTGTAACAAAATAGGAATGCGGCGCGGAACCGAGCGGCCTACGCCTCCGCAATTTTGGATCGGTTCTCAGCCCCACCGGGGTGGGGACCGTACACCCGGTGGCGTGGCGTCCGGGTTTGCGATTCCTTCGGTATATCGTCGGCGGTAGCCTCTCAACTTTGGCATGGGGCCTGCTGAGTGATTGGGTATGGTGGAGGCGATCTTCCAATATCGCTCGCTGATTGGAAAATGTGAGTTGGGGTGTGGACTCACGTGGGAGGAGATTGCCCAGTTGACCGCGATGGAACGCGCACTTTTCGTACACCCCCGCTCAAAGATGCGGACAAGGGTGGGCTTGCGCGGCACGGTACGCGGCGCCGGGTTTGACGACCAGGTGAATATCACCGAGATCGGTGTCAGCGGTCTGATTTGTACGAGGGCACCTTGGATCGAATGCGGTGAGTTGGTCGAGCTGGTAATCGATATCGCCGAACGCAGTTACCGGTTTCGCGCCGTGAGCACAGCGCTGGACTACGACGGAGATGACTATCGGCTTGAACTCACGTTTGTTGGCGTGCCCGTCTGTCTGCACATCGCCCATCGTTACGCCCAGGCGGCGTAGTGGGTAGTCGCGTCGCAGATTGCTGGTCGAGGTGCCGATGACAACACGCGCGCGCAGCACTTTGTCGCTCGGCCTTGACGCGATTTGTCATCGCTTGTGATACGCCCAGCTCGTGAATACACGAGCACTCCTCCTTGTCCTTTTCGTTGCGTTCCCGGCTTGCGGTAGCAACAAGACGAATGAAGCGACGCTGCCCGCGGCTCCGAACGCGAGTGCTGTCGCCGCTGTCGAACCGAGTTCTGGACCCGCGCCAGGCTCTGAATCTAGCGGTGGTCCGGCAGCGGTTAAGACGTTATCTCCACCGCCGCCGGCTGCGCCGCAGCCGATCATGACGGCAAAGGACGTCGGTTTCGCCACCCCTGAATCGGTATACTACCTCGCAGACGACGACGTGTACCTGGTCTCCAACATCAACGGCGTTCCCTCTGCGAAGGATGGCAACGGTTTTATTTCGCGCTTGCGCCCCGACGGCACCATCGAAAACCTGAAGTGGATCGACGGGTCGGCCAAAAAGACGCCGTTGCACGCACCGAAGGGCATGGCGGTGGTCAAGGGCGTATTGTACGTCTCCGATATCGACACCGTTCGCATGTTCGACGTGAAGACGGGTGCGTCGAAAGGCAACATTGCGATCAAGGGAGCGACCTTCCTCAATGACGTGGCCAGCGACGAGTCCGGCGCTGTGTACGTGTCCGATTCGGGGATCACGATTAACGACAAAGGGATCACCGAGACCGGTACCGACGCGGTTTACAAGGTGGTCAAAGGTAAGGTTACCCCGGTCGCCAAGAGCAAAGAGCTGGGTAAGCCCAACGGCGTGTTCATTGCCGCAGGAGCGACGTGGGTTGCTACGTTTGGCAGTGGTGAAGTGTATCAGCTCGACGCAAAGGGCGTGCGCACCAACACCGCGAAGCCCGCGGGTGGGCTCGACGGGTTGTTCGCCGTCGACGGCGTGGTGTACGTGACCAGTTGGGAGAAATCTGCGGTGTTGCGCAGTGGCGCCGACGGCCAATGGACGCAGGTGCTGAGCGGCCTCACGGCACCCGCCGACGCGACCTACGACAACAAGCGCGACGCCATCGTGATTCCACTGTTCCAAGACAACACGGTAGTCGCCTACAAGCGTCCGATTTGACGGCGTGCGGGTCGGAGCTCCGTGGCTCAGCTTGTGCGGTGTGAGCCAAGTCCATGTGCCCAGGCAGCCGCTGCGATGAGGGACGGGATCACCACAAACACTTGGAGCAGTGCGGCCACGATGTCGTTGGCTGGTGACCCGCCGTAGGACAGTCCGCGCACGCCGAGTCCCGATGCGACGAGAGTGACGATCCAGTTCGCCCACGTGGCTGTAGCGACGGCTGCCGACAGGCGCCGACGTCCGGTTTCCCCGTAGCGAATGTGCGGCAGCGTGGCTGCGACTGCCACGCACCACAGGCCGCCGAGGAGACCATTGAGGTGCGCAGCTAACGCGAGGCGTGGAATTGCAATGGACACCATGTCGGTCAATACGGCGGCTGCCCACAAGCCTGTGACCAAGCCGGCGAAGAACAGCCATGCCCCAGCGCGGAACAGCTTGCTTTGCAGGGTCATGGGTCAAGCGCTCGCGATGTGGTCGGAGCGGTCCGCAATCGTTGAGGTTTGCTGCGACTGGATGGGCACGCTGCGAAGCAGTTCGTCCGCCCAGCGACCCACGACAGCGAATTCTTCCATGCCGGGGAGCTTGCTCATCCGCTGGTCGATATCCGTCGCGGCGATCTTGAGTTCGTCGCCGGAAAACAGTCCGTTCATCAGCTGTGCCACTTGGGTCTCGGATTTTACCCCCGAGCCTACAGGAGACCAAAAATTCTCGAACACGAAGCGAACGAGCCGCTGCGAAAACCGAGAGCGGCCAAGATGCTCTCGCGCAGCCTGGTAGTACCAGGCGAAGTGCCGCCGCTCCTGCTTTGCAATTCGCTCGCAGATCGTGCGCAGCACGGGGTTCGCGGTTTTCGCGGCGAGCTGATCATACCCGCGCAGCGTCATCGCCTCTTGCGAGGCGCCCCATGCCATCCACAGCGCAACAAACGAGCGCGGGCACAGCCGCGCCAGCATCTGCTGTCCTAGGTCCTCTAGCTTTGCGCGCATACGCACTTTGGCGCGGACATCGATAACCCTGGCTCGGCCGGGGTGCGCAGCACTCCCTTGGGAGTGCGGAGGTAGATCGATCGTGCGTTTGTCTGGAAGGGGACATCCGCACTCGGCCAAGAGCCGCGCGAGTGCGAGGCCGTGAAAGTACTCTTCGTAGTTCCAGATCGTCGCGAACGCGAGGGTATCGGGGTCCTGAGCGACTTTGAGCTTCAGAACCTCGATCATGTAGAAGACCGTCTGCCCTTCGATATCGGCGAAATATGTCAGGATATCGCGCTCTCGCGGAGACAGGCCGGCGCGGCGAGCTGCCGCCCAATCCAAGTCGGAGATATCTAGCTTTTGTGACAGTGCGAGATGCTTCTCGATCATCCCATTCCCTCCAAGGTCTGCAATAGTACGATGAACTCGGAACGCCGGATCGGCGCAGCGACCAGCTTCCGCGGCGAAGGCAGGGGGAGGATAGACTGGCATGCTATGAACGGCTGTGGCCATTCAGCTGTCGGTGAACCTCAACAAGGTTGCGCTATTGCGCAACTCGCGCGGCTCGGAGAACCCTGGCGTCAGGGTCGCAGGCGAAACCTGTCTATCCGCCGGAGCACAAGGCCTAACGCTGCATTGGCGTCGCGATAATCGCCACACGCGGGCAGGCGATGTCCGGGAAATCCGCGGCTTGTGCCGGGACCGCCGGGTCGAGTTCAACCTCGAGGGGGATGCCCGGTCTGAACTGGTCGATTTGGCCGTGGAACTCGCGGTCACACAATTTACGTTAGTGCCCGTAACTCCAGGTGAAATTACCAGCGATCACGGCTGGGATTTGCCCCGCGATCACGACCTCGTTGCACCCGTGGTCGCTCGTTTGAAGGCGGCTGGCATTCGCACAGCGATCTTCGTGGATCCGAATCCCAACCAAATGGCGGCGGCAGCGGCGACGGGTGCAGATCGAGTCGAAATCTATACGGAGCCGTACGCATCGGCCTGGGCAACGTCACAACGCACGGCGGAGCTGCTGCGGGTCCAACAGACGGCTCGAGCTGCGGTTGGATACGGTCTGGAAGTCAACTGCGGCCACGACTTGAACCTCATGAACCTGCCGCTGTTAGCGCGCGAGGTCCCTGAACTACGGGAAGCCTCGATCGGACATGCGCTCATCGCCGATGCGTTGTATCTGGGCCTCGAAGAGACGGTGAGGCGCTATGTGCGCGCATGCCGGGGTGAGGAGGTTGCAGCGCCTGCAACGCAATGACTGCGCGAGCACCCCTGGGCTTCCGGCTGCTGCGCTATGATGGCGTGGCATGGCGCGCGATATTGTTGAGCTCGGTGGATCTTTGGGTTTTCTCGACGAGATGTATGATCAAGCACGGTCTGATCCTGCAGCAACTGATGTGAGCTGGAATGAGCTTGTTGCTCCTATGGGGGCGGCACAACGCAATGGCCACGCGACTGACGGTACGGATGCGTCGGGGGTTGTCTCAGCCGAGATCGATCTACCTCCGCACTCCCCAGGGAGTGCTGCGCGCTCCGGCGAAGCCGGAGCTCTCGATCTACCTCCGCACTCCCCAGGGAGTGCTGCGCGCTCCGGCGAAGCCGGAGC
>CAYQQM010000122.1:4497-10204 GCA_964419605.1 uncultured Kofleriaceae bacterium
TCTCGATCTACCTCCGCACTCCCCAGGGAGTGCTGCGCGCTCCGGCGACGCTATCGCTATCTCTCGAGGCACCACGCGGCCCATGCCGAACTTGGCGCGGCCGGGGTCGGTCACGATGTCGCCGATCGCGATGGCGGAAACACCGTCGGTGTGGCCGCTCGTGAATGCCTTCCGTTGGGTCGGGCACTTCGCCGCCGACCTCGACCCACTTGGCTTGCTCGAGACTGCGCATGTCGCTGAGCTCGATCCTGAGACGTGGGGATTTCGCGATCCCAACGCGATGATCGAACCCACGGGCGTGCACGGATTGCCGCGCGCTCGACTCGGCGATCTGGTGTCGCACCTGCGCCGGGTGTACGCCGGTTCAGTTGGGTTGGAGTACATGCACATTTCGTCGGCAGTGCGCAGGAGCTGGCTATCGCGACACATGGAGACGGTGCAGCCGATTTCATCCGATGTGCGGCTGCGCATGCTTGCCCTGCTCATCAACGCAGAGCAGTTCGAGCGGTTCTGCCACACCAAGTACCCGGGTACGAAGCGGTTTTCTCTCGAAGGCAGCGAGAGCCTGATTCCGCTGCTCGACCTAATGCTGTCGCACGGCGCGCGTCTCGGCGCGATCGAGGCGGTGCTCGGCATGTCGCACCGCGGGCGGTTGACTGCGCTAGAATCGGTGCTGCGTCGACCGGGCCGAGAGTTGTTCGGGCACTTTGAGGATGTTGAGCCGGAAAAGGCGCTCGGCGGCGGCGACGTGAAATACCATCTTGGGTTTTCGACCGATCGCATCGACGCTCACGGCAACGCGATGCACCTTTCCCTCACGTTTAATCCAAGTCACCTCGAGGCCGTCGATCCGGTGGTGTGCGGACGCGTGCGCGCCAAGCAGGTTCGGCACGGCGACGTCGAGATGCGCAAGGTGATGGGCATCATCGTTCATGGCGACGCGGCGTTTGCCGGACAAGGACTGGTCCCCGAGACCCTTCAGCTGTCGAGTCTGCCTGGCTATCGCACCGGCGGCACGGTTCACATTATCGTCAACAATCAGGTGGGCTTCACCGCATCGCCGGCGGAGCAACGCTCAACGCCGTACTGCACCGACATCGCCAAGATGATCGAATGTCCGATCTGGCACGTCAACGGCGAAGATCTCGACGCTGTGGCGCGGGTTACGCAACTAGCCTGCGAGTACCGGTACGAGTTCTCGTCGGATGTTGTGATCGACATGTACTGCTATCGCAAGTACGGCCACAACGAGAATGATGAACCGGCGTTTACACAGCCGATTATGTACGACCGCATCAAGACTAAACCGTCTCCGGTTGAAGTGTACGCCAAGCGCCTCATCGACGAGCGAGTGTTAACTTCCGATGATGTGGGTGCAATGACGGCGCGTCGCCTTACCGAGCTGCAGGCGGAGCATGCTGCCGCAAAGGCCACGCGAGCTCGGCCGTCCGTAACCTCGATGACCGCGATGTGGCGCGGCTATCGCGGTGGACTTCTGGAAGCACCGGAAGAAATCGCCACCGGGATCGATCGGCAGCTACTGGAATCGATCGCTCACAGCATCACCCAGGTGCCTGCCGACTTTACGCCGCATCCGAAGATCATCCGGCTGTTTGAGCAACGCGCTGAGATGGGGCGGGGTGAAAAGCCGCTCGACTGGGGTATGGGGGAACTCTTAACGTACGGGTCGCTGCTGCATCAGGGCACGAATGTGCGGATGACCGGTCAGGACTGTTCGCGGGGGACATTTAGCCACCGCCACGCGGTCATCACCGACGTAAAGAACGGTCGCGAGCACTTGGTACTCGGCAGTTTGCACCCGGACCAAGGCCAGGTGCGCATTTACGACTCGCCGCTGTCGGAAGCAGGCGTGTTGGGATTCGAATTCGGTTATTCGCTCGACTACCCCGACGCACTGGTCATCTGGGAGGCGCAGTTTGGCGACTTTGCCAACGGCGCGCAGGTCGTTATCGACCAGTTCGTCACGACGTCCGAAGACAAATGGAAGCGACTGTCGGGTATCGTGTTGCTGTTGCCGCACGGATACGAGGGGCAGGGGCCGGAACACTCGAGCGCGCGGCTTGAGCGCTACCTTCAGAATTGCGCAGAGCAAAACATCCGGATTGCTCAGCCCACGACCCCGGCGCAGATGTTCCATTTGCTGCGCGGCCAGGTCTTAAGCACCCAACGCAAACCCCTGGTCGTGTTCACGCCGAAGAGCTTGTTGCGCTTGCCGGCAGCGGTGTCCACGCTCGATGAATTAGCGAACGGCACGTTTCAACGGGTTATCGGCGATACCAGCGCGAATCCGAACAACGTCACGCGGGCGCTGTTGTGCACAGGACGCGTCTACTATGACCTGGTGGAGGAGCGCGCCAAGCGAGGCGCTTTCGATACGGCGATCATTCGAGTGGAGAGTCTGTACCCCTGGTGGCCAGAGTTGATAAGCGCCGCGCTTGCACCATATGCCGGCCTGCGCCAGGTCAAGTGGGTGCAAGATGAGCCTCTCAACATGGGCGCAGCCTCTTACGTAGCGCCCCGGCTCAGCAAGCTACTTCCGAATCTAGTGACGCTAGATGTTGTTGCGCGTCCAGAAAGCGCAAGTCCAGCGACCGGGTCGCACAACGCCCACGTCATAGAACAGCGCAAGATCTTGAGCGACGCGTTCGGCGGTTAGCGAGCGCAGCGGCCGATTTCGGCGCTCCCGGCGGCAAACGCTGCGCCTATTTGGCGCCGCCGCCTTGGCGTCGTATAGAATAGCCGCAATGGCCGACTTAGTCGTTCCACAGTTGGGCGAGTCGATTTCTGAAGCATTGGTTGCGCGCTGGCTTAAGGCAGTTGGCGAGGCGGTGGCTGTCGACGAGCCGGTCGCCGAGCTGGAGACCGACAAGATTACGGTGCAGCTTCCGTCGCCTGTGGCGGGAGCGTTGGCCGAGCAGCGGTTTGGGGTTGGAGCGACGGTCAGGGTTGGCGACGTGATTGGTGCCGTCGATGCGGGTAGGCAGGGAAAAATCGTAGCTCCGCCGGAGAAGGCGGCCCCGGCTCCGGCGGCGGTGATTCAAGCCCCATCGGGCCCGGTATCCCAGGCAGTTGTTGCAGCCACGGAGCGGCGGTCAGTTGCGCGTGCAACGGTTCCGCCGCCAACCGGGAGTGGTGTCGTTGAGGCGGCTGTAGCCGTTTCTCCAACCGGATCCGCGGGTCGGACGAACGGCGAGGGTCCTCGTTCCGGTGTACGGGACGCACAGGGAGCTGAAGCGTCGGCGGGAGTGCCAAATGAGCTCGATCGAGAAGCGCTGATGAAGCTCACGCCGTCCCAGCGCGTCGCAGCGCGCGAACGGGGGGTATTGCCACCGAACGCAGCCAGAGACGGGGGGGCTCGCAGCTCAGAGAATCGAACCGCCGATAGCGAACGCCTTGCGCTGGTGGATCCACGCGACGAAGTTGTGGTGATGTCCCCGCTGCGGGCACGGGTTGCAGAACGTCTGGTTCAAGCGCAACTAGAGGCTGCATCTCTAACGACGTTCAACGAGGTCGATATGACCGCTGTGACGGAGCTGCGAGCCCGCTACAAGGACAGCTTTGAGAAAACGCATGGAATCAAGTTGGGGTTCATGTCGTTTTTCGTCCGGGCGTGTGTGGCAGCATGCAAGCTGTTTCCGGGTGTAAACGCCGAGGTGATCGGCAATCACATCGTTTATAAGAAGCACTACGATTTTGGCATCGCCGTTCAAACCCCCAAGGGTCTCGTGGTCCCGGTGTTGCGAGACGTCGATGGATGTTCATTCGCTGACATCGAGCGGGGTATCGCGCAGCTCGCGGAGCATGCGCGGACTGGCAAGCTTCGACTCGCCGATCTTCAGGGTGGGACATTTAGCATTAGCAACGGGGGAATCTACGGCTCCATGATGTCTACGCCGCTACTCAACTACCCTCAGACCGGCATTCTTGGGATGCACAATATTGTCAAGCGAGCCGTCGTGGTCGGAGATTCTGTGGTCATCCGACCGATGATGTACATCGCACTTTCGTATGATCACCGCGTCGTCGATGGCCGCGAGGCCGTTTCATTCCTGGTTGCAGTAAAAGACCGTCTCGAGTCGCCAGAGCGCATGCTCGTCGAGGTGTAATGTGACCCAAACCGCCTTGGTCGAAGGATCTGCTGTCACCCACGTTGGAAAAGTTCGCGACCACAACGAGGATGCTCACGTGGTCGACATCGACCTCGGCATTTTTGTCGTTTGCGACGGCATGGGCGGTCACGCCGCTGGGGAGGTGGCAAGCTCACTCGCGGCGACGAAGATCGCCGACGGTTGGGGTGGCTTGCGCATGCGGCACCTGGTCGATGCGTGGCTCGATCACCCCGGACCGAGGACGCGTAGGGCGTTGATCGATCGCGTCAAGGGGAGTGTGGTCGCCGCCCACGAGGCGGTCGTCGCGGTCGCCAAGTCGGATGTTTCCAAAAAAGGCATGGGAACCACAGTGGTAGGTGCCATGGTGGTCGGAAGCGAGCTCGTACTTGCGTACTGTGGAGATTCTCGCGCGTACCTGGTGCGGGATCACGTTGCAACGCAGTTGACCGAAGACCACACGATGTTGCAGCGCATGCTCGCAGCGGGCATCGACGTGGACACTTCGCATGATGGCATGCGCTGGAACAGCGTGCTGACCAACGCCCTTGGGCTGGGAAGGAACTGCAAAGCGGCTGTCATCGTGGTTCCGTTCGCTCGAGGGGACCAATTTTTGCTCTGCACAGATGGCGTAACCGGCTATCTGAGCCACGACGAAATCGCGGAGGTCCTCACGGCGCAGTTACAGCCGTCTCATGCGGCTGGTTGTCTGGTCGACTTGGCGCTTGCGCGCGGAGGCGGCGACAACGCCACTGCACTCGTTGTTCGCGTACAAGATGCCGGTTTTCACGCTCGCTCGGCGGCTGCGCTTGACCGCGACCGGGATGCGATCAGCGCGTGTCCGCTATGGGCGTCCACCATTTCGCTTCCCCAACAACTGAGGGCGCTCCAGACCGCTTTTCCCCAGGTGATCGCTGCGGGAGCTGCGCTACCGGCAGTCACCTTTGAAGATCGAGTGGCGTGGATTGTTCTCGAGGGTTCGGTGGAGCAGCACGGCCGGTTATGTGGCCCCGGAGCACTGCTGTATCCAGAAGCGTTGGTTCGCAACGAACCAATGCCTGGCACCGATCAACTGTGGCTGGCGCGTTCGCAGGTTCGTGCGCTCGCTCTGCGCGCAACCGATTTTCAGGAGTTATGCGACGAAGACGCCGAGCTTGGGGTGAAGCTACAGGTCGCGATCGCTGCGCAACTGGCCACGCGCATCAGCCCACCGCCACTCGATGACGGCATCAGCGATGTTCGCGGTCACGCCCGTGGTTCGATGCCGCCCATGGATCTCGGCGGACTTGTGGCGCGCGACGCTGCAGCCGATGCTGCGCTCGCAATCGCGCTCGCCAAGCTCAGCCTGGATGAACCTTCGGATCCCGAGATCTCCATTGAGCCTTGGATCGAACACGAAGTCGCGGACGCGGCTAGCTCGCGCGAGTCAACCCAGCCCATCGAGGTGCTGCGGGGCAGCATTTCTTCGCCGAACAAGGACCGGACGTAAGCGGTCTAGGGCCAATGCCGGTAAGTTAACAAGAAACATCAATAGTATTGATTCGTTGACCTTGACCTGATCCTTGACTCTACCGTTGGCC
>CAYQQM010000123.1:0-10172 GCA_964419605.1 uncultured Kofleriaceae bacterium
GAGCTGCCCGGGATGCGAAGCCGCAGCCGATCGACTTATTATCCGGCGGGCCCTACGGGCCCGATTCGAGGAGCGCTGAAAGCCTGGTGGCTACGAATCTGGCGGCGACCGCAACCGCCAGCGGCTCTGCCCGCGCCCGCGGAGCAGCCGCAAACGCTCGGCAGCGAATCCGAAGTGTTCCTGTCCCAGCTGGCCACCGACCTGGGAGACGGCAAGCGACGAGGCGAACTCGACGATCCCAAGGTTCTCGCGAAACTCGACGACTTGTGGGAGTCGGGGCAGGAGCGGCTGGCGATCGAATGGATGGAAAAGCTGCTCCGTGTACCTGGCATTTTCGCTGACAAAACTCTGGCGCTGCGCGCCCGCCTGGTGGAGCGATACGAGCAGCGCGGCGAACTGAGCGGCGCGCTCGATCACCTCCGTTCGCTCACGGGACACGAGCCCGATGCGCTTCGCGCCCACTATCTGCTGGCCGAACACGCGAGGCGAATGGAAGATTACGAGCTCGCGTTGCGCCACTACGAAGCGGTGCTCGGCCGCGACGTCGACTATCCCAATGTCCGCGCGCGCGTCGAGCGAATCCGCCAACTAACGGGTCGAGCCGCACCGAATGCCGGAGAGACGATGGCCGCGGGCGAGATCGGTGGCGTTCAGGCGGGCACACGCTACCGCCTCCTGCGCGAGCTTGGCCGCGGCGCCAGCGGCGTTGTCTACCTTGCAAACGACACCGAACTTGGCCGAAATGTGGCCATTAAGCTGCTGCATCCCCACCTCGGCGGAAGCGAACCCAGCGGCGCGTTAGCGAGGTTCTTTCACGAAGCGCGGATCATGGCTTCGCTGCGCCATCCGAACGTGGTTGCGGTGCTCGATCTCGATGAGCGCTCGCGCCGCATCGTCATGGAACTGGCAGCAGGAGGCACTCTACGAGACGTCCTGCGCGACCGCGGTCCTCGGCCGCTGCGGCGCGCTATCGAGCGCCACGGCCAGATCATGTCGGCTCTTGCAGCCGCTCATCGCCGCGGAATCGTTCATTGTGACCTAAAGCCGGGAAACCTCATGTTTCGTCGCGACGCCGACCACGCGGGAGTGGAGATGATGCTTGGCGACTTTGGAGCGGCTCATCTGCCAAGCCCGCCTGGCTCGCAAGCCGCAAGTGAAGGTCCAGTTCATCGCGCTCAGGCCCTCGGAACCTTGACGTACATGGCCCCGGAGCAACGCCGCGGCGACGTGTCCCCAGCCTGTGATCTCTACGCGAGTGCGGTTGTGCTCTACGAGATGCTGACCGGACAAACACCGTGGTCGCGGGAGGCGCTGATTGCGGGCACCCGCCACCCAGACGATTTTCAGTTACCGACCCACATATTTGGAAACGCCCGCCAACTGGGTCAAGACCTTCAAGCATACCTCGACTGGCTGTCAGCGCCAGATCCGACTCACCGGCCAAACACCGCACAATCGCTAGCAGAGTCCCAGCGTCTCCGCGCCCGCGCTATCGCGAGTGGAATCGCATGACCTTCTGCATCCGTGCAAACCAATCTTACCCCTCGGCCTTTATCGGCGTCGCCTTAAGCGCGGCTTTGCCGTCTTTGACATACACGGTAAACCGCACATCTTTGCAGCCCGTTTTCGCCATCAGTTCGTCTCTGTTTCGCACCAGTTTTTCGCTGAATTTCTGATAGGTAATTCCGCTGATCGGTTCATTGCAGCTCTTTTTGGCCGCGAGAAAGTCATCGAAGACCTGTTTATAGTGAGGGTCTATCGCCACCGGTGCTGGCGTGTTTGCACCACCGCCGAGGATGTCGTCGTCGAGGCTCGCACCCAGCTTGCCGGCCGGCTCAGCAGCAATTCCGGTTGGCGGTGTGACCGGGGAACGTGGGGACGCGGCTGCGGGCGGTGGCACTGCGGGCGGTGGCACTGACGGCGGTTGCGCGGCTACAGGTGGCGGAGTGGGTCGCGGCGGCGGCGTTGGCCGCACCGGGACTGTTGGAGGGGTCGGCGTGGGCCGCGACACCGCAGGCAGGGGGGCCGGGTCGTGAAACTTGAACTCCGACGCAGGTGGAGGCGTTGGCGTAGCCGCAGCAGTTGGTCGTGCGGCGGGCAATGCACCGGCCAGCAAGTCGATCGTCCCAAGACTTCCCTCTGGGGCAGGTCCGAGAAGTTGATCCAGATTGGCACGCGCAGACTTGGCGTCGCGACCCAATTTATCGATGTGGATGTTTACCGAACGAGCGATCGATCCGAACTTTCCGACATGCACGTCCTCGGAAAGGCGATCGGTTTCGTTCTTGGCGAGCTTTACCGCGTTCTCCGATAGTCGGCGCAGCGGGCGATCTGATTCGATCCACATCAGCACCATGCCGATTGCCAATGCGACTAGAAACCCAATGCCGAGAACGGCTCCGCTAACGAGCGACAAGTCGCTCTTCTTCACATCGCTCAGTGTGCTCAGCAGGCCCTTCGCAATCGGCTGCGTTACGTAGACCGTGAAAAACGCCCCTCGCGCCATCGCCTCCCCAGGAAGTCGCGACACGATCGCCCGCACCCTATCAGGCCCAGCTTTCATATCGAATGGGCGGTTGGCCTTGTCAGCACAGTCGTGGCCGACGTCCGTCCCGGTAAGCGCTTTCACAGCCGCTATCATCGGCGCTCGTTCAAGGGATTGCGTCTTGGATCCCGCCACGTCGTCGCTTCCGAGCGAAAAACTGAGCTCAACATCGAGGTTCTTAGCGAGGGTCTTGGCTAACTCATTGGTGACTTTGTGGCCAAGTACCACCGCTCCGACGTAACTAATGGGGGGATCGCGGGTTACCACCGGGGCCGCCGATACGAAGTACATCGTGCCGTTTTGCGCCCAGATGTCGTCGCGCATGTACCCGGCAAGCGCATCGTCGACCAATGGGCGACCGGCGACAACATCGCCGAAATCGTTGGCATCGAGCCGTGCTCGAGCGACCACACGACCGCGCCGGTCGACGAGCATCGCGAAGTCGGGCATTCGACCCGAACCACTCTTCAACAGGGTTTCCGCTGCGTCGCGTACCTGCTTCATCCGCGTCTCATCGAGGCGATCGGCGTTCGATGCTGCGTCGAGTGATTTCACAATCTCGGGCGCCCTCGCGAACTTTCCGGTGAGTGCAACGCGAGTGTGCGCTTCGTCTCCCAGAAGGATATCGACCACGCTGCACGCGATGGTGAGTCGATCGTTGCTACTGGCTGCAACCTGACGCTGCGCCGGCCGCGGCAGGATCAGCGCGACGGTCAGAGCGACCGCGGCGAGGAGCGCAACCAAAAGGAACCAGATCTTCGATAGGAACACGGCACCTACCTCGCCGAGGCCGCGAATGCCTCGGCCCGAAGTTTGGGGTTGAGTTCGGTCTTTCCCTTCGCCGCTACGCTAACCTGATCGTCGGGCCGCTTGATCCAATCGGTCCGAAACCAGATTCTTACCTTGTAGGTACCGGGCGGAATATCCGAGACCTCGAACCGACCGGTCTCGTCGGGGTAAACAACGTATTGGGTTGGAACCACAACGACGCGGCCGACCAAGTGCGGCGCGTCTTTGTCTCCTACGGTAAAAACCTTGCCCGCTTCCGCGGCTCGAAACGACTTCGTAGAGGTCGGGTTCATCGGCCCCAGGGGGAGGAGCTTGGGATCCTCCACCGCCGATAAGGTGCGCGCAGTCCGCGACTGATTTTTGATAACGACCTCAGCCCCAACGGGTACCGCAATGACGGGCCGCGCAAACGACTCCCCAACAAGCTCCCAGGTCACCTGTGGAGGCGCAGACGGCTTGGCCTCTCCCTCGACCACCACGACCATGTGCTGCAACAGATTTTCGGCGCGCACGGGCAGAAACGGATTCTCGATGCGATCCAGGAACGCCCGGGTAACCGGGGGCGCGCGTTCTGGCAGCCGAGTCGGAAATTCGATCTTACCGTAAAGAACCCCTGCGCTGGCCTGAGCTGCGAGGGGAAGTACTCCGATCCATATCTGGAACGCTAGTGACAGCCGCATGCGATCCGGATCGTAGGCCCGGTGCGCACTCGGCGGCAAGCTACGTGGCCGAAATCCTTGGCTCATCAGATCGACGCAACCAACGCGCTGTGCGGCCGATACCTAGACCATGCGCATCCCTGCCCCACTTCACGTCGCGGTGGTGGTCGCCGTTGCCCTCGCCGTTGCCCGGCGCGGGGCGAACACGACCCAGCCCTCATCGGCACCGATCGCCGGCCTCGATCGGAGTTCGGACAACGAAACCAATAGCCGCAGCGAGATTCGGGTCGCGGGCGTCGTCCGCAGCCCGGCTCAAACGACCCCTTTTGGACACAGAGCCCTTCTCGATGCGGGCGGGTTCAAGGTCTGGGTGTCGACCGAGTCTGCGCTTGCGGCGGGGGAGCGAGTTGCGGTAACCGGACGACTCCGCCCACCGCGCCGCTCGACCAACCCGGGTGCGCCAATACAAGGAAACCACGAGTTCGAACTCACCGCGACCTCGCTACAGCGTTACGGGGTCGAAAGCGACGTGCGATCCCGGGTGTGGCGATGGAGCGCAGCAACGCAAGCTACCTGGGCAACGCGCATCGCCTTGGCCATCGGCGACAACAGCCAGCCTGGGGGTGCGGCGCTGCGCGGCATCGTTACCGGACTTCGTGGGGAGGTTCCCGACGGACTCAACGAACGCTGGCGCGCATGCGGCATTTTTCATGCTCTGTCGGTGTCGGGGTTGCACCTCGCTGTGGTTGCAGGGATCGCGTTCTGGTTGTTGCGCAAGCTCGTAGCGGCGTCCCCCTGGGGTGGCAGTGTTCGTCCGGCCCGTTGGGCGGCTCTTCCCGCGCTAGCGCTCGCCATCGCGTACACCCTCATTACGGGGGCGCAAATCGCCACTCTGCGCGCGCTGTGCGTGGTCGCGATTGCGTTCATCGCCCGCGCGCTCGATCGCCCCATCCGATTGAGCGATGCGTTGGCAGCTGCGGCAGTCGTGATTCTCGCCGTTCGCCCCAACGACATCTTCGACCCGTCATTTCAGCTGTCGTTTATCGCCGCGCTTACACTCGCCGTTCAGCCCCACGTACAGCCGCGTCTACAATCTCGGCTGTGGCACTGGATTGCGACCAGTGCGTCAGCGTCTCTCCGGGTTGCCATCGCAACCGCCCCAATTACCGCGTATCACTTTCATCAAGTTGCAATCGGCGGCTTAATCGGAAATTTGCTGTTAACCCCAGGGCTGGAGTTCGTGGCGTTGCCATTGGGCCTAATCGGGATCCTCGTCGGCAGCGCGTGGTCCGAACTCGGAAATTTGGCGATCCGAGCCGCGGCCTGGGCAACCAGTCTCATCGATCGCATAGCTGACGTTTTGGCGCAGGTCATCCCGCTGGGTACGGTTGCCGTAGCATCGGCAAGCGTGATGGCGGCACTCGTTGTGCTGTCCACGTGGATTGTCTGCACGCCTCGCCGGCGTTCCACCGTTTGGTTGTGGGGATTCCTGTGCCTGGTATGGACCCAAGCGACGGCGACGCCACCCGCTGGAACGTTGCGAGTCACATTCCTAGATGTCGGCCAGGGCGACGCTGCGCTCGTCGAGCTGCCCGACGGCGCCACCTGGCTCATCGACGCGGGGGGCCTCGCAAATCGCCCCGACCTCGCAAGTGCAAGCGCTCCGGGCCGAACCATCCAACGTGCGCTCGAAGCGAAAGGCCGCAAAGCCATCGATCTGGCCATTATCTCGCATCCGCATCCAGATCACTACCTCGGCCTGGCTCGCATTGCCGCACCGGTGCACGAGCTCTGGACCGCAACGCCTGATCCCGATCAAGCTGGGCCTGGTGCCGGCGTCGGACCGCACTCACTCCCAAGCTTTGATGCGGTCGCCCAGTCGGTAGGCGCCCCAATTCGCCATCCACCACTTGGCCTTGCCCGAACGCAGGCTGGCGTTGATGTCGTCGTTTGGGGGCCGCGGTTTCGCGCAACAGACAGTGGACCGGAGCAGCAAGCCACGGATCCGGTGCGGAGCGTGAACGATAACTCCTTGGTCGTTGAGCTGCGCTTTTCAGGACGGTCGATACTTTTTGCGGGCGACCTCGAATCCGAAGGCGAGGCCAATCTTGTGGCAGCAGGCCTCGGCCACGTCGACATCGTTAAGGTTGCGCATCACGGCAGTCCAACCTCTTCATCACCTGCGCTCATCGCTGCCACCCACCCCGACATCGCTGTGATCTCGTGTGGAGTGGGCAACACGTTTGGATTTCCCAGCTCCGCCGTGATCGAGCGATGGCGCGCCAGCGGAGCCAACATTGCGCGAACGGATGTTCGCGGAGCCGTTGAAATCACAATCTCCACCGATGGCGAGGTCGCGCAAGACAGCCAGAGCGCTGGTGGTTTGTGGTGATGCTCTGGCCCATAGGGCCAGCTTTTTCGCGGTGCGATCATGATGACACCGCGCGCAGGGTCGTGAAAGTATTGGTGAGGTGGCTTCATCTGAAACGGAACGTGCAGCGATCCAAACCGCCGTACTGCGGGGGCAAGAGCTACTCAAGAATGGCCAACTCCAAGAGGCCCAACACGTACTGCGAAACGCCCTCACCAATGACGCCGCGGATCAGCCCGCGTTGGTTCTGTTGGGCCTCGCCTATTTCCGCGCCGGACAATTCGAGCCCGCGAGGGCAATCTACGAGCAGCTCACCGCGCAAACACCGACGGATGCATCGCATCGCCTAAATCTTGGCCTCACGTACCTTAAACTGGGCGATGCAGCGCGAGCGGTTGAGGCACTGGAGACGAGTCGCGCTCTCGATCCTAGCCAGGGACGGGCCGTTCGCTACCTCGGCCTTGCCTACGCCCGCGCAGGCCTATACAGCCATGCCTATCGTGCGTTCCTGCTCGCGGGCCAGCCTGAACTCGCGAACGAAATTGCGCCAAACCTATCAAAATCGGAACGCGATGCAATCCTCGGTCAGCTCGGGCGAGTCGGCGCGACGGATCAAATCGGGGACGCATCGATGCCGTTGGCGAACAGCCCGGTGACGTCGAGCGCAGGCAACGCTGCGGCAGCAAGCGCAGCGACCCGCGTTAGCCAGCCCGTACCCACCGACTCAGAGCCAAGCCGAAGTTCTTCGCAGTCGGGTCGATCCGTGCCGAGTGGAGGCAGTACCAGATCGCGCATTTCAGCGGCCCTTCGCGTCGCGTCCCCGATTGTCGTCGAAGCACCTGCCTCGGTTCGCGGTGCCAGCGGTGCGCCGCCCATTCCGCTGTCGCAGCTCGCGACGGATGCACTCGTAAATCCCCACGATAGTGCTGAAATATTTGAAACTAGCAGCAACGGGACCCTCGTCATTCACGTGGTCGATCGCGTCTATACCCGACTCGATGGAGTGCATGTGACAGCCGGCGACCTCGCATTCACCGCAGCGCAACGCCGAGCGCGCGGGCGTCAAACCATGGATGACTTTGACTCTGGCGGATCACAGCTACACGCGGTATCGGGCCGCGGCTGGCTGATCGCCACACCGGGGAGACACGTATTTACAGCGGTTACGCTCGACGATGACATCCTGTATCTGCGCGAAGATCTGGTGTTCGCATTCCAAGCTCAGCTGCGGTGGGAAAACGGATTCCTGCCCGGACTTCGCGGCGAGCTGCCCTTAGTCCAGTTTCGCGGCGACGGCGCGGTCGCGATTCGCATCGCGCGCCCCCTGATGCGCATTAAGCTTCCCGCCCACGACGTCGTGCACGTGGACACCGCCAATTTCGCCGGATGGATCGGCCGCGTCATTCCTCGCGCAGTTTCTGGTGCGCCCGGTCGCCGAAATTCCGGGATTGCAGGAGCGCGAATCGAGTGTGCCGGTGAGGGCATCATCCTGGTTGAACCTGCGCAACCAAACGCCTCCGATCCCGCCCGTGGAGGCGTTCATTCGAACTGATGACCGCGCCAGAGTCGCTCTCGGCTCTTGTAGACCGCGCACGTTTCTGAGATGCAGCAGCCGTTGTTGTCGCCGATTGCTGCAGCTGCTCGCCTAGGCGGTCAACGTGGACGCGTCCTGCTTCATTCGGGACGCAACGACGACGGGCTCGGCACTCGATCGTTCGTAGCCGCCAACCCAACCGACACCTTGATTGCGCGCGGGACGTCTGTCGTTCGCCTCGATCGCTCAGGACGCATCACCAAGCAGACGACCGGAGATCCCTTCGACGCTGCCGAAGCATTTCTCGCCGAACACAACTGCACCCTCGAAGGCACGATGCAAAAAAAACCTGGGGTCCCCGAGCCCCGGGTCATTGGCTTCTTTGGCTATGATCTAGGACGCTTCGTCGAGAAACTGCCCAATGGCCAAGCCCCCAATGGCGACGTGCCCGACTTGTGGCTCAGCGCCTACGATGGCGTCGCATGCTGGAACGAAGGTGACCACCAACCCTGGATACGCGGCCCCCGCCCGGACCGCCTGGCAGACGAGCTTCGACGCAGCGCGCTGGGAGATGTAGCCCAACCGCCGCCGCGATTCGGTCCCCTCGTCGCCGACGACGATAGCCAGCGCTACTTCGAGCAGTTCAAGCGCATTCGCGATTTTCTCGTCGCTGGAGACGTCTACCAGGTAAACCTGGCACGGCGCCATATCGCGCGAGTCATCGAAGCAGGCGACTCACTGGCGGTGTACGCCGCTCTGGCAAACGTCGCGCCGGCGCCGTTTGGAGCGCTGATCGAAGGCGATGGATTCGCGGTGATATCTGGATCTCCAGAGCGGTTTTTGGCCAGCTCGCAGGGACGCATCGAGACGCGGCCCATCAAAGGCACTCGGCCTGTGACGTCGAGCCATGAGCAACAACTGGCCGAGTCCGAGAAAGACGGCGCAGAGCACCTCATGATTGTCGACCTGGAGCGCAACGATCTGGGCCGCATCGCTCGGATCGGATCGGTCAGCGTCGATGCGTTCGGTTACGTCGTCAAACTACCCGCGCTGTATCACATGGTGTCGCGCGTCAGCGCATGTCCGCGCGAAGGTCTTGGCTACGCGGCGCTGTTGCGAGCCACCTTCCCAGGCGGGTCAATTACGGGGGCGCCCAAGGTTCGGGCCATGCAGATCATTGCGGAACTCGAGCCGACGCGGCGCGGCCCCTACTGCGGCGCGTTCGGCTATTTTGGCCCTACGGGCTTCGACCTCGCCATCTCGATCCGCATCGGCGTGGTCGCCCACGGCGAGCTGCGCATTCACGTCGGTGGTGGCATTGTCGCTGACTCCGACCCTGCGGCGGAGCTCGCGGAAACCGAACTCAAAGCCCAAGGCTGGATCCAAACACTCGCCCAACTCGGTATGACGCGATAACATCGCGACGTTCGACGGGTGCTATGCTCGTTCCGCTACGGACTGGCCGAGGTTGCGCAGCGCCAAGCCGTCTAGGGCGACGAGCAGGAGTTCGTCGACGATGCTGTCGACGGCGGGAGCACCCGGCCGGGCGACGAGCATCTCGACGACGCCACGGATCATGCCGAGCGTCGCAGCGGCCGCGAGCTCCGGTTGGACCGTGCGCAACAATTTAAGCGCCTGACCCGATTCGAAGGCTCGTCGCAGTAGATCGCGAACTTCGGCGTAGAACTGCGCGAGTCGTTCGGCGGCTTCGGCGTCCGGCGTGTGGCCAGCCGACAAGAGCAGCATCGCGAGCGCGCGGTCCTGGACCACGTATTCGAGTGCGGAAACGATTTGCGCTCGCAGCTGCGCCTGCGGCGGTCCCGCCTTCGGGTCAGTGACTTCGATGCGATGCATGCGGGCGCGCAAATCCGACATAGCCTGATCGAGGATCGAGGAGAACACGGCCGACTTACTCTCAAAGTACAAGTAAAACGTGCCGCGCGCGATCGCCGCCCGCTCGATAATCGCGTTGATGGAGGCGCCGTGATATCCGGCCTCGGCAAACACATGTTTGGCCGCCTCGAGGATCTGGTGCCGACGCTCCCGCTTTTGCGGGTCGAGGACAACGACATCGGCTTTGGCCACCTTACCCTCCTCGCCGAGACTGATACGCAATGATCGCTCGCTCGACGCCCGAATACATGCGGCGATAGCGCAACCTTGAAGCTGCCACCGCACCTTCGGCGCAATGAGCCTCGATCTCCGCCTCGAGTGCACGCGCAAACGACTCGCAGTCCGCATACAAGTTGATTTCGTCGTACACTCCGTGCGACA
>CAYQQM010000124.1:0-9944 GCA_964419605.1 uncultured Kofleriaceae bacterium
CGTCGACTCTACCCTCGACGATTTCGACCTCATCGCTTTCGAACATCGTCAAGGTGCAGGTCATCCCCCGTCGGGGACTTCCAAGGGTCGTCGGTGGGGTCATCGTCGTACGTCGCCGTCATGGTCAATGGTGGAGTCAACGATTACGTCAACGTCAACGAATCAAGACTATTGATGTTTTTCCTCAACTTACCGGCATTGATACTAGAACTTGGTTGCGCGGTAACCGAACAGGCGGACTCGCTTTGCGTACAAGTCCAAAATCGCTAGCCCAACCACGATGAGTAGCACCCAAGGCCACAGTTCCTGCGAGTACGTCACGTGTTCACCCGCCGCGTTCCACAGCTGCGATGGGGAAATCTGGTCGTGGCCGCCGGAAGCAAGGGCTGCCTGCTGCAGCGGCTCGAGGTTGGGCGTTGAACGCAGATATTCCAGGGGATACGACAGGGCAACGGAACCAAGCGATTCCGCCACCGTCTTGCCGTTCCGCCGGTGCACGGCCTTTAGCAAGAAGCTGCCGTAGTTGTGAAGTGCGACCTCAGCCGTGTATCGACCCGCAGCGGTCTGAGGCATCGGCATGATGGCGATCGGTTTTTTGGTAACCGGATCGATGATCTGAAGCTCGGTATCAAGGTCGTTCACGAATCTGTCTCCGGAGTCGATCGCGTCTACTGTGACCTGGGCTTGTCCGTCGGCGACTCGCGCAGAGAGATCGTAGCTGTCCCAGACTTGCCGCCGCATCGTTGCTCGTACGACCTGGGCCCAAAACTTTGGATAACCATTCCAGCGGATCCAGTCTACGGACCACCGGTTTTTGACGTCGGAGGTCCACGCAGTTGATGTACCTGCACCGTAACGCCACCGCGCGAGAATGGGCTCACCGCGATCCGAGATCAGAATGGTTTCCGCCGTGGGCTTGGGCTTGGTCGCCACGTAGCCCCGGAGCGGAGGCGCGTTATCGACGTTCGTGCCCTCGATGGCCTCGACGTTTTTCGCGACGCGAACGCGGACCGCTTCCTCGACCAGTTGGCCTTTCTGTACCTCCTGCGTCTCCTTCATGAAGATGCGGGGCAGGGCGCCGATGTCCTCGACCATATAAAGCCGGCCTTCGCCCGCGTCTGCAATCATCGCCAACAGGTTGCGGTCGGCGCCCTGGACGCCGACGCACGACACGGTGATGCGCGATTGGCGCATGTCGTTCACCAACTCGGCCAGCCCATCCGTCGGGGCTTCGCCGTCGGTCATTACGATAACGTGTTTCACTTTTGCGTTGATTCCGCTCAGGATATCGAACGCCTCCTTGAGCGCGGGGTAGATGTTGGTGCCGCCGCCTGATTGGAGGCGGGATATTTCCGCCGAAATTCGACCGCGATTGCCGGCGCGTTGCGGTCGGACGAGCACGGACGCCTCGGAGTCAAACGCCACAACCGAAATAAAATCGCTGGGCGACAGGACCTCGGTCGTTACCCGCGCAGATTCCTTTGCGGCTTCGAGCTTGGCGCCCTGCATCGAACCGGAGCGATCGATCACCAACGCCAGTGCCACATGTGGTTGTTCCAATGTCTTCTCTGAGTCGAAGCGCACCGGCATGAGATTTTCAATGATGGTTCGCTCATATCCCCCGGAGCCGAAGGAATCTTGCCCACCCGCCATGATGAGGCCGCCCCCGAGGTTCTTGACGTAGCCTTCGAGTGCCACCATTTGACCCGAGCCCATGAGATGGGCCGGTACGTCTGACACAAGCACCAGATCGTATTTCTCGAGCTCGCCAGCGGTCGAAGGGAGTCCCGTCGGACCGCGCACCTCGACATCGATGCCCTCATGCTCGAGGGCCTTCTTGAGATGACTGGCCGTGCCTGGTTCGCGGGAAACACTTCCCTCGATATACAGAATGTTTGGCCTGCCTTTTACCGGCGCCGCGGTTGCCGCCTGATTGTTTTTTGTTTCGGTATCGTGCGCTGCTTGCGCAAGCCGCAGGCGATATGTGGTGTGGCCCGCTTTTTTTGCCTCGCTCTTGAACTTGACCAGGTTTTTCCCCTCTCGAAGGTCAACGCGCTTGGTCGGTTCGAGTGGGTTTGGAAACGGGTCCTGTTGCAGCGCAAGCGTGACGGTTTGCGGTCGGTTGGACCAGATCTCGCCTGTGACTTCGTATGGCTGCTCGACTTTGATGTCGTCGGGAGCGCTCACTCCGACGACTCGGACTTCGGGTGCGGGGTCGGCCTCAAACGCCTTCCATGAAACGCGCACGCCGAGATTCTTGGCTCGGTAGGCCTCGGTGGCAACGTCGCCCGCCGTCTGATTTCCATCCGAAACGACGACCAACCGGGGCACGTATCCAGAAGGGAATAGGCCGTACGCGAGCTGCATAGCGGCTTGAATATCCGTACCAGCGCCGGCGTTTGGAGGACGCTGGATGGCGGCAGAGGCCGCGCCAGCTGGTCCGGATCGTACGACCGCCGGACGTTCAGCAAACGCGATCAGCTGTAAATGGCCGTTACCTTTGGACTGGCGCAGCTTCTCGACGTAGCGCTGTGCCGCTTCGAGCTGCTTGTCCGATATCGAATCCGAGACATCGACGAGCGCGACAACCGCAACGTTGTGCGTCTCAGTACGTCGGACAGGTCGGGCGAGCGCCAACGCCACGCCCGCAATCACCAGCCCGCGCAACGAAGCTTGTACGATCTGCTGGAGCACGGATAGATCGGTGAGCGACCAGATCCGAATCGCATAAAACGCTGGGATCATCGCGGCGAGTCGCAACCACTGCGCGGCCAACAGGTCGACCGGCTGGTTTGCGATCGACACGAGATGAACGTGCGACCTCCCAGCTAGCCATTGGCCGAACCCAATCCACAGCGCAACGGCGGCTGCTAGCGCAACGCCCAGCCGAAGCGCTACGCCCTTCGACGGAAGTCGCATCATACGGTGATCCGGCGGTGGTACGTAATCCATTCTGCGGCGAGAAGCGCGAGCGCAGCTACGACAAGATAGACCCATAGGTTTTGGCTGCGAGTTGGACTGCCCATGGTGGGCGCCGCGAGCTTCTTGTTCCCCAGGTACAGCTCCGGTGCCGCTGCAATCGCAGACTCTGTGGGTGACGCAAGATTCGCCGCCAAGCGTACGGAGGCGGTAATTTGTCCGTTCGTCGCACGCGTAACCAGGTCGTAGTAACCCGCCCGGGCGCCGTAAAACGTTGCTAGGCCGTCGACAACCGGGGTGCGAACGTTCGTCGCTTCCGGACCCTGGGGACCCCGGATCTCCGCTTCGCGCACACCCACCACGTTGTCTAAAGCCACGCGCAGGCGTTGTCCCGTCGCATAGGTAGTAAGCAGGTCCGCTTGGTCGCCGGCAAACCAATCCAGTGCGTTCACCAGCAACAAGGGGAACGCCACGCGCATCGGTAGGTCGGTTGCGCTGGTCCGCCCGGCCGCGGGCAGTGAAAAGCCGAAGGCTACGATTTTTCGCTTGCCATCGCGCTTCGCCACGATGAGGGAGTCGGTGACGGAGAAGGCCAGCGTCGACTCACCCCGTTTCGCATCGGGCGCAAATACGGAACTCTTGTCTACATACACGTCGGTCATCGTGATCCACTCCATCACGGGGTGCGCTTCATCGACCTCGGTGATGTGCGGATTTGCGACTTCGCCCGTGCGGATCGCAATGGGGCTACTGTTGCCTGTCGGATGAAAGTACATCAGTGACGCGGGAGGTGGTGGAACGACCTCGGGCGTTACATCATCGAAGATTACGACGTCCATCCCGTCAGCGACCTGCGGCGCCGCGATGTACTCCGCTGGTGTGACCTTGAGCGGTTCGATATTGTCGTAAACGAGCAGCGCACCCTCGAGAAACAAATTGTCCGTTGTTACCATGAGGACTTTTTGCTTCTTGCGGGCTGGGAGCAGGGCGTACGCGGTATCGTCCAACGCGAATACATCGCCGCCGGATTTGTCGACCGGGCGAAGCACTGCGCGCAGTTCGGTGTCTTCGCTGCCCGGAATCTTTGGGTAAATTTGACGGACTTGCTGACCAGGCGCCAGGTCGATCGGTCTCGTATCGACGGCCGTTTGTCCATTGTAGAGCGTGAGCTGGCGGCGCGCTGGAGTTTTACCGAAGTTGCGGAGCTCAATAAACGCTTCGTACGCTGCCTTGTTGGCAATGTATCGCCGAACGTTGAATGCAACAATTCCG
Source organism: uncultured Kofleriaceae bacterium (assembly GCA_964419605.1). Lineage (GTDB taxonomy): Bacteria > Myxococcota_A > Polyangia > Haliangiales > Haliangiaceae > JABFXX01. The sequence continues at coordinate 4,192 of CAYQQM010000124.1, forward strand.
ACGTTGTCGCTGCGATGGCCGACCGGGAGGTATCGGACATCGATTCCCGAGAGGTCGACGTCGCCCCGAAGGAAGTCCCCTTGGGGGGCGCCCCGAAGGAAGTCCCCTTGGGGGGATTCCCAGCGAACGTGTCCACGCTCAATCTCGGGAAATGCCCCATCCGAAACGATCACGAGCTGGGGATGTGGGCGGCCACGAAGCGCGTCGGCGGCAGTCGACAGTGCACGACGCAGATCCGCCGGGGTGTCGCTCGCCGCCAGATCTTCGATGGCCCGAGTTTGCTCAACTCGATCGCTGGTGAACCGGGTCTTCGGAGTTGCCTGACCGTCGAAACTCATCACCATGGCGAGATCTGCGGAGTTCATCGCGGCGACGAGTTGAGCGGCCTTCTGCTTCGCAACGTTCATTCGGCTCTGCGATCCGGTAGCCTCGCCGTCCATGGCTTGCATCGAGGCTGAAGTATCGACGAGAATCACAAGGCTTTGCGCTTCGCGCCTCGCTGTTCCCTGGGATGGATCGAGCGCTGCAAACAAGATGATGCCGAGGATGGCAAGAATGAGAAGCAGCGACAGCAAACGCCTGAAGCGCTTCCAAAGCGAGTTGGCATGGTCCTGATCGAGAACGCGCTGCCACAACTGCACGAATGGCACTTCGAATCTGCGCCGTCGCATTTTGACGATGTATGCGCCGATCGCGAGCAGAGTCGCTCCAAGCGCAATCGTCCACCACAATTCCATTCCGACCGGGCCGAGAAACGTCATCGCAAAAATCCCCCGGATCGAAAGATCCTCAGGACCAGCTGATCAAAAGGGATCGCGGTGTGCGTGCGAAAAAATGGGACTGCGTATTTGGTGCAATACACCTCGAGTCCCTTGCAGTACTTGTGGTGTTCGCGCTCGTATGCGTCGAGAACCGCTTTGGAGATCGTGACTTCTCGGGTCTCTCCGGTTTCGCAGTCGACGAGTGCTAGATCGCCGTGCAGGAGCGGTTTGGCTTCGCGCTGATCGTACACCTGCAACGCGAACGGTTCGTGCTTGTAGTAGCGCAGCGTGTTGATGCCCTGCTCGAACCCCTTCGGATCGTAAAAATCTGAAATGACGACCGCGAGTCCCCTTCGTTTGTGCTGAGCGACAAATGTCTTCATACACTCCGCCATGTTGGTGGTGCCGCCGATGTCGCAGCGCCGCAAAAACTCAAACGCGCGATGAATCCGGTTCTTGCCGCGCGTGGGCGGCAAGTGCTCGATGAGTCTGTCGCTAAACGGAACAATCGCGATGCGGTCCAGGTTTGCCAGTCCCACGTAGCTGAGCGCGGCCGCGACCTGCATCGCGAAATGCAGCTTGGGCAGCGGTGCGCCGATGGCCATCGAATCCGACACATCGACGAGAAAATACACGTAAAGGTCTTCTTCTTCTTCGAACACGCGAAGCAAGAGCTTGTCGAGCCTGCCGTATAGATTCCAGTCGATGTATCGAAAGTCATCGCCTCGCGTGTAGGTGCGATGATCGGCGAACTCGATGCCGGAGCCGATTCTTCGCGTGCGCCGTTCGGCTCGGAGGTTGCCCGAGAACACGCGACGCGAAACCAGGTGCAGGTGCTCCAACGTGCGGAGAAACGCGTCGTCGAATAACGCGCTGCGGTCACCAACACGCGAGGGGAGGCGCGGGCGTGGTGTCGAAACGGGTGTGCCCGCCGGGCCTGACATGAGGTACTAGGTTTCCTTAGTAGCGTTGAGAATTTCGGCGATAATTGCATCGGCCGCGATTCCTTCGGCTTCGCCTTCGAAGTTCAAGATCATTCGGTGCCGCAGCGCAGCTGGAGCAACGTGCCGGATGTCGTCGATCGATACGGCGTATCGGTTCTCAAGCAGGGAGCGAATCTTGGCGGCGATGATCACGGCCTGTAGACCGCGAGGTGACGCGCCATATCGCATGAACTTATTCGACAGCGGGGTCGCCTCTGGGTTGCCGGGATGGGTCGCGAGGACCACGCGCACGGCGTAGTCCTGGATCTGGCGCGCCAGCGGGACCTTCCGGACCACGTCGCGCATTTCGAGGATGCGCTCCTTGGCGAGCACCGCCTGAGGCCTAGGCGCGGCCTCGGTTGTTGTGCGGTCGATGATGGTATGCAGCGACTGTTTGTCGGGGTAGGTCACGACAAGTTTGAACAAAAAACGGTCGAGTTGCGCTTCCGGAAGCGGGTAGGTGCCCTCCATTTCGAGCGGATTTTGGGTCGCGAGCACAAAAAACGGTTGGTCGAGCGGATAGGTTTGTTTTGCAACTGTGACCGAGCCCTCGCTCATCGCTTCCAGAAGTGCCGACTGGGTTTTTGGGGTGGCGCGGTTAATTTCGTCGGCGAGAACGACGTTGGCAAAAATCGGCCCCTTGGCGAACTCAAATCGTTTGCCGCCGTGATCTTCGACGATCACGTTGGTTCCGACGATATCTGCCGGCATCAGGTCGGGAGTAAATTGAAGGCGCGAAAACGACGCATGAATGGTGTCAGCGAGTGTTCGCACCAGCATCGTTTTGCCAAGGCCCGGAACGCCTTCGAGAAGTGCGTGTCCACCGCCCAAAAGGCACATCAGCACGCCTTCGACGATGTGTTCTTGTCCGACGATGACCGTGCCGATTTCTTCGCGTAACCGACGTAGATCGGCGGTGAACGATGAAACAGTGGTCTCCACGGAAACGGCGGCGCTTTGGGTCATGGCGGGGGACTTTCGGTGGCACCGCTCGTGGCGGCAAGGTTAGGGTGAATCTTCGCGAAGTAACGTTTGACGTAGTATTTGTAGCTCGACGGCAGTTTTTCCGTGCGCATTACTTCTTCGACAATGCGTTCGTAGTTTGCGTAGACCTTTTTGTAGCCCACTCCGGCAAAGCCTTTTTGGGCAGCGGCGAGGATCGTCTCGCGCGTCGATCCACCATTGCCACCGGTTTTTCCCTGCAGATCCTGGTCCTCGACGTTGCCGCTCATTGCGGTCGGGTCGCCGGTGAGGTTTTCATCGTGCCCGCTTCCCCACGAGGTTGAGCCAGAGCCCGCGCCGTTGCCCTGTCCGGAAACGCCGCCGCGTTGCCCAGTCGGCTGCGGTTGGCCAGGGTTGGGTTTCCACGCTTGGCTCGTTCCGCGCTGACCTCGAGCTCGAGCGATGAAATCCTCGTTTTTGCCGTGCTTGTTGAACGGATCGGTAGGGCCCTTGTTCGGTTTTTGTTTGGCTCGGCGCATCGCTTCGCGCAGGTCGTCCATTTGCGACGCCAGCTTTTTTTGCGCTGCCTGTTTGCGTTGGTCGCGATCGACGCGACCGGTTTCACGCGCGGCCTCCCGAAGATTCTCCGCGGCTTGCTCATCGGACTTCTGCAGGTTGTCTGCGGCTTGTTCTACGTCTTTTTGCAGCCGTCGCAACGCCCGGCGCTGGTCCGACTGCTGTTTGGCTTGTTCGTCCTTGCGCAACTTCTGCAGCTCGCGCTGCGCGTCTGCAAGTCGGCGCTCCACCTCGCGGCGGCTTCGCTCGTCGGTAGCTTGTCGCTGCTCAGCTTCGAGTCTACGGACTTCGTTCGCAAGCGACTGCTGCCGCTGGCGTTGTGCGTTCTGGGCGTCGCGCTCTTGGTTGGCCAGATGCTGGGCGGCCCTTTTCAACTGCTCGCTTACGCGCTGTTTCTCACGAGGGGATAACTCATGGCTTGCGATCGACTCAGCGAGTTGCTTGAGCTGGTGCTCAGCGCCACCGATGTCGTTTTTCTGCAGCGCTTCGCCGAGCTTTGCCGTGAGCGGATCGCCCCCCAGGGGCTTACCCATCTCCGCCAATACCTTCGAGATTTCATTGGGGCTGGGCTCCGCAGCGGCGGTTAGCGCGTCTTCTGCCTTTGCCAGTTGTTCGAGCACGGCTTCTTTGGTGATGCGGCCAGATGCGGCCTCGGCAATCAGTTTCTCTACGGTGGCCGCAAATTCGGCGAGTTCTGGAACGCGCTCGCGCTCGGCCGCGCTTCGCAGCTCGGACACGATCGCTTCGATGTACGCCTTTTCATCGCGATCGAGCGCTATCGCTGACGCGGTAGTTGGGTTGCCACTGGGCTCGCTACTCGCCGCTGCCACGGGAGCGCCTGGCCGATTCGGGGTAGGCAGACGTAGACCCGCAGTGAGCGCGGAGACGACGAAGAATGCCGCAGCGATTCGACTGTGGCGCGGCCACGAAAACGGCACCGCCTCGCGAATGTGGGCACGCGGCGCCGCTAGGATTCCATCGCGGATCGCCGCGATCATCATGCCGCGGGTCAAGTCTGAGCCGATGTTGCTTGGCGTCTTAGAACCTCCGAGCGCTCGGTGGAAGGCCACAGCCGTCGACAACCGATCGGAAAGGTTCGATGCTCGGTCGAGGCGACGCGCTACCTGTTCGTCGTCGAGACGGCGCATCGCCGCGATCCCTGCTCCCACCGCGACTAGGAGACCCGCACCCACAAGGATGGCGATACCGGCAGTCGGCGCCACGTTCTCCGTTCGAACTCCGTACACCGCAGCGAGGCCAACCGCCGAAGCGGGAACGGTTGCAATGGTCGCCCCGCCGAGCGCAGCCTGGATGCGGATTCGGCGCCGAGCGCGGCTCAATACCCCACGAATCGACGTGATTTCCATAGGTTGCGTCATGGCTGAGGGAGCTTTTGCGCTCCCCGCCATAACGATAGCACTAAGGTCGTCGATCCTCGGGGCATGACGTCCATGCCCGGGCTTTCGCGATGAAATTTCTCGATTGCAAAATGCCTCGCCCGCTCTGTACCCTGTCGGCGAAAGCCAGCCTTCGATGACGTACAAGCCAATCCGGTTAGCCAACGCCGAAATCCCAGCGCCTCTGCACGGTGAAGATCAGTGCTACGTTGCATCGTCGCCACTGCAGTCATCTAGCGTTACAGAGGCGGAGATGCGGGGTGGTGAGATACAGCGATGTCAGAACCAATCTACGTTCGACTTGGTAGAACCGTTGGCCGTCGCAGAAAAATCGACACAGCCCAAGAAGAAGCCGCAGCGATTGACGCCAGAACAGCAAGTACGCCTGGAGTACATCGCCGCGGCAGGTTGGCAGCGAACCGACAAAGACCACACCAACCTCGGCCGCGCCGACATTCGAGAGATCCTCGACAATGGCGCGCTTGTTGTTGGTTCGGACAGCAAAATCTACGGCAAGGACTCCGGAGGCAGCAACAAGATTGTCAGTGTCGACCCTGATCTGTTGCCAGACGGTGAGCTTTGGCGGGAAGTACAGGTGCTTCCAGAGGCCTACTTTGAAAAGCACCGCGCGTTGTCGAGGAGCGACCCTAAGAGCGTCGTGCAAGCCTTCATTACAACGCCCACTCAAAATGCAAACGTCGCACATCGCAAACATCTTGCAGCGTTAGCAGCACTGGGCAAACGGCCCAGGGATACCGAGTTGGAAAATGCGATGCTTGTGGCGCAACTCGAAGAAAAGGTTGCACGGGTAATCCAAGAGGTGCTGCAGCACCAGTTTGACCTGATGCGAAATGGTATCTTCCACACCGACCGTGAAGAAAAAGCAGCAGCCGAAAGACTAAGGCGCAGCGGCGTTACTGACCTTGTCGAGTTAGCGGAGTTTCGTCTAAGTGCAAGGGACGCTTGTACGCCCGATGACATCAGAAAACTTGAAGCAGACGCGTACCAACGACACCGGGATCGCAAGCAGCCCGAGAAACGCGAAAAAGTACCTTCTCCGGCAATGCTTGCAGGCGTCCAGAGTTCAAACCGCG
>CAYQQM010000125.1:0-9633 GCA_964419605.1 uncultured Kofleriaceae bacterium
CGCGTTTGTACTCGAACTTGTCAACCGCCTTCATGAGGCCAATGTTGCCTTCCTGGATGAGGTCTAGGAACTGCAGTCCGCGATTCGTGTACTTCTTCGCAATAGAAACGACGAGACGGAGGTTCGCCTCGACGAGTTCAGACTTGGCGCGGTCGGCCATGCGCTCGCCCTCGTGGAGGTCGCGGTAGGTCGAGCGCAGGTCAGGAGCCGTGGCGCGGGATTCTTCCTCAACAACAGCGACTTTACGCATCGCTGTCTTGATCATTTCCTCCATGTCTTCGAAGTCGGCGATGGTCAACATCGTCTTTTTGCCCACAGCGCGCGCACGGGCTGGAGAAGCGCGCATCTCTCGCAAGGTCTTGCGGATCTCGCTCGCGTTCATCGCCGCGCGGCGTTCACATTCCCGCACTTCGGCTTCCGCCTTGTCGAGTTTGACGATGATGTTCTTGAGCTGAAGCACAATGCGGTCGACAGTCGGCTTGTTGAGCCGCAGGTCCGACAACTCCTCAAACATTTGGGCGCGATTGGCTTTCGTCGCTTCTTTAACCTTCTTTTGGCGCCCCATCGACGCGCCCTTGTCGTCGAGCTTTTCCTCGAGTTTTTCCGTGTCGCGTTGCAGCTTGCGAACCTTGTCGATGATCTTGCATACGCGATCGACGTAGAACTGCTCGTTAAATTCGGCCTCGTCTTCGTCGATGTCTTTCACGACATCTTTCACGCGCACTTTGCCCTTGCGCAGCCGCTCTCCGATCTCGAGTAGTTCTTCAACGGCAACTGAGCTGTTGAGCACGGCCTGCAGCATTTTGCGCTCGCCGTCCTCAATGCGCTTTGCGATCTCGACTTCCCCTTCACGGGTGAGTAGAGACACCGATCCCATCTTCCGCAGGTACATGCGGACGGGATCTGAGGTGCGCGAGATCGCGTATTCCTCATCTTCGTCGATTTCGCCTTCTTCTTTGTCTTTTTCGATGTCGAGGCCCTTGGGAGGCTGATCGACGATATCGGGGCGGCGGGCACCGCCGCCATCCACGACCTCAATGCCGTGATCTCCGAGCGCCGACAGCCAGCTGTCGATTTGGTCGGTGGAGACCACGTCCTCCGGCATGGCGTCGTTGACCTCATCGTAGGTGACAAATCCCTTCTGTTTGCCGAGCTCGATGAGCTTGTCTTTTGCGCTAGTTGCCGCACCGGCATTGGCGTTGGTGCGGCCCTTTTTTGCGCCTCGCGTTTCCGCTTCAAGCGCTGCGGCATCGGCCTCGAGAGCGAGGCTGCGGCGGGGCGGCGCGACGTCGTCCTCTGCGTCGTCATCGCTGGCAAACTCCGCGTCGTCGTCGTCTAGCAGGTCGGGCAGGGCATCGGCCTTGCCGGGGCCGGCTTTCGTTGGTTTTTTGCCGCTGGGCTTGGGTGGGAGGAAGTCGTCGTCATCGTCATCGTCATCGCCGAAATCTTCGTCGGAATCGGCCGGTGGCCGGATCTTGACTGGCTTGCCGGGCCTCGTTAGGGGTTTCGCAGCTGCCGGCTTGGCCCCCGGCTCGAGCTTACCCGATAGCTTCACAGCGTCCTTTGCATTCTTCGAGCTAGGATCCGCTTTGGCGGCCTTGGTGTCCGCGGCGGTCTTCTTGCCTGCCTTGCCCGGAGTGACGGGCTTCTTGGCCGCTGGGTTAGCTTTTGTTGGTTTCATCGGTTTTGTCGAGCTGCGTGCCATTACTCTGCCTGCTTTCGGTTGGACGAGATCTCATTCTCGAGCTGCTCAACCAGCTCGAGCTGTCCTTTTCGCTGCGCTTCAGCCAATCGCGCCTGGAGGCGAATCAGCTCTTTTCCGACCATCGTTAATGAGGTGCCACCCACGCCGTGCCTGGCGGCGTTCAGCTGTTTTTGCAGCCCGGCCTTTTCAATCGCCTGCTTGCGCTGCTCGAATCCCTGCATCATCGCGACTAGTTGTCCGCGGGGATCGCTGTGGTCTGAGTATTTTCCGGATAGCACGAGCTTCGCGGTGGGCGGCGGGAGCTTTTGAGGGGCAAGCTCGAGAAAGGACTGACCTTCCCGAGCCGCGGAATACATGGCGCGAAGTGTTTCGTCCGTCAAGAGGGAAAAAGCCCTGTCTGCCTCTGAACTTGTCATCAGGGAGGGGTGGTCGGTAAGCAGGCTCACCAGCTCGATTTCCTCCATAGGTGGAACCTGGGGAGCGCGGGAGTATGCACCTTCCGGTGCGGCTGCGCGAGATTCTGGCGGTGCGTTCGGGTGCTGAACTGATGCGGAATGCACGTTTTTCCCGCTTCCACCGCGGGCCCGAGCCACGGCGGCTCGTACCAGGCCCCGATCGACCTCTAGCGCGGTGGCCAGCGTATCGATGACGAGGTCGCGTTTCAGGGGGTTTTGAATCTTCGCCACCAATCTGCCGGCATCTTCCAGTGCTCGGGTTCGTGCATCGGCGTTGGCACGCGCTTTGCCCCAGACCTCGAAGCAAAAAAACTCAATGCCGCCCATTGCGCGGTCGATGGCCTCGCGGAGCTGCTCAGCCCCGCCGCTGCTGACCAAGCTGTCCGGATCCACGCCATCGCTGAGGATGCCGGCCCCACCGGAACGTGCGTGGCCAGGGCGTTTCGCAACAAGTACTTCGATCTCTGCTTCCACGCAGATCTGCAGCGCCTGCATGGTCGCCTTATAGCCGGCGCGATCCCCGTCGTAGACCAATACGACGCGGTCGGTTAGCCGCTTGAGCGTCTGCACTTGTTCGAGCGTTAGGGCTGTGCCGAGGGGCGCCACGACATCGATGAACCCGGCTTGGTGCAGGGTAATGACGTCGAAGTTCCCTTCGACCAGCGTTGCCCGACCGTTTTGCTGGAGCCCGCGCCGCGCTTGCGCTAGGCCAAACAATAGGCGCGACTTCTTATAGACCACGCTTTCAGGGCTGTTGATGTATTTCGGCGGCTCGCTCGCGCCGTGGACGTCGGAGGAGGGTGGTGGTGCGCTACCCACGGTGCGCGCCGAAAAACCAACAATTTCGCCGCCCGGGACGATCACCGGACACACGAGCCGGTCGCGGTAGCGATCGTAGTAGCCGCCGGCTCGAGGTTGCTTCGCGATCAACCCCAGCTTTGCGGCGGTCTCGAGGTCGGCGCGCTTTTCTGTGAGGTAGTCGGCCAGCGCGTGCCATTCCGCGGGGCCGTACCCCAATTGGAACTCCTCGGCGGTGGATTCGCCAACGCCGCGCTTGGCCAAGTAGGCGCGGCCCGGGGCACCTAGAGTTTCATGCCGAAGCGTTGCGCGGAAGAAGTCTGCTGCCAGGCGGTTGATGTCGAGCATGGCCGCTCGTTCGCCGCGAGCTCGACGTTGCTCGGGCGCTTCGTCGAGCTTGGGCACGGCGATGGCCAGCCGTTGACCCAACTGTTCTGCGGCTTCGACGAAGCTCTTGCCTTCGAGCTCCATGACGAACGTGAAGACGTCGCCGTGTTTTTGACAACCGAAGCAGTGAAAGAAGCCTTTGTCGGGCGAGACGTTGAACGATGGAGTCTTTTCGCCGTGGAATGGGCAAAGCCCCTTCCAGTTGCGTCCAGCTTTCTTGAGCTGAACGTGCTGCCCGATGACGGCGACAATGTCCGATCGGGTTCGGATTTCGGCGATGATCTCATCAGCAATCATACGTCGTCGCGCGGGGGCGGGCCGCGCGAACGGAGAACTCTGACCGATCGGTCGCCGAAAAGGTAGTCCCCGCGAGGCCGAATCCTGGAGTGCAACGCCCACGAAGGGGCGGCGGCGTTGGTGAGCCAGGGCTGCGGCAGCTCTGTGCATCGCTGGGCCTCACCCACGATGCCGTACGACGGCATTGCTCAGCTGTGAACCAGTTTTTCTATCACCCCGATTAAGGCGTCCATCGTAGCGTCGGTTTCGCCTCGCTTCTGGGTTTCCGCAAAACCTCTCAAGAGCGACTTAAGGGCATCCGGATTCCCAACCTGTTGGGCCAACAACCGCATCATCCCGCGAGCTGCGCCCATCCGAATCTCGAGATTCGAGTGGTTCATGACCTGCTTCAAATGCTCGAGGTTCGTGGTGTGTTCTAAGACCTCCAGAATAGCGTTTTTATTCTTTCCACTGAGCAGGTCAAACACCAATCGGTTGGCTTCACCATCGGTCCGGCCCAGCAGGGACTGAATAGCGTGGCGCCGAACTTGCGAGTCTGTGGCGGTGGCAGCTGTATCGAAAAGCAGCTTTGCCGCACCAGGCGTTTGGGCACCCTTTAAATGGTCAAGGATTCTGAACGTGGCGCTCAGGTTGGTAAGCCTCTCCCCGAGTGCTTCTCTAGCCATCGCTAGGCCCTCGGGGAGATGCATATGCGACAAGAACGTCCCGACTGCGGTGTTGAGTGCGTCGACGCTTCTCGTGGTCTTCATGACCTCAAGCGCCTCCCGCAACACAGTCCCGCCTACAAGCATCAACGCAAACGATTCCGCGGCCTCGCCGGGCTTTCCTTCCGCCAACTCGTAGAGCCCCTGAGCTCCGCTGGCTGACGAACTAAAGACAGGAACCATCCCCACGGCCCGAATCAACTCCTCGGGTCCGTGCAAAGCGCGCACGCTGGGAATCGAACGAGGTTGGCGCTGCGGCCGCTGCGGCAGAAGTTGCGCAACCTGCCGATCGAATTCCTGCTGCAATGGGTGCTGGTCCCCAGTTGGTTGTACCTGCTCTGCCAAAAGCGGATTTCTCGTTGCGACTGCGCCCATCTATTTGCCTGTGACCTACATCACCACACAGACGCAGCCAACTCAACGAAAAAAATCGGGCACACACCTCGCGGCAATATCGAAGAACATTCATCCAGTTAGGTATCGTGGCCTCTAGTACGACGCCTCTAATACGACCGACCAGTTCTATTGTTGTCTCGCGATGGCGCCTATGACTCGTTGCGCGCCCGCGTCTTCATGTCGCGATCGCGTAAACTACCAGGCTCACGGTTAGCGCGATCCACAGTCCCAGCAGGATTTGGATCGTATGCGTTGTTCCGGCGGCCAGTTTTGAGCCGTGATCTTCGTGTCCAAGGTCGTGGCGGTGTTTGCTACCCATGGAGTTCACCCTTTTGGTTACCGCGCTGCATCGCGCATCAGCCGTCCCAACGCCGCTCCGGCTGCGCTTGCGATCGTATCCACGTTGGGAATCGGCTCGTCAGGGTCTATCGCAACTGCCAGCACCCCCAGCGCCGTGCCCGAAACTGCAACGGGGATGGCTGCGAGCTCGCTATCGGGACTTCCGAGGGCCAGGAGCAGTTTTCGATCGATTTGGGATTGTTGATTGTCCTTGGCTCTCGCCGTTTGGACCGCTTTGACGGCGGTTGGGACGACGCCTGGTTCGTCGAGCGGAACCGCGAGTTCAGGGGCGGAAGAGTTCGTTCGACAATACGACCGCCACGTCGTGGCCGCATCGCCGCGCACGACCAGCAGGACCGCGCAGTGGCAGCTCCGCGCAAATCGTTCCACGGCATCCATGACGAGATCCGCCACCTGTTCGCGGTGGCTGCTGCGCCGGATCGCACGGGCTGCCTCGGCGAGATTGGCGGCTGGCGGCGCTGACGCGACCGGCGGTATGGCGGGGATTGCTACCTTGCGGATCGCAATGCGGCCAAGAAAGGTGGGCGGCTCCTCCACGAAGCGGGGCGGTTCAGCGTCCGCCAGCGTCGGCACGTAACGGCGGCGCTCGATTCCCGACGGCTCGGTGGGGGGAGGCGGCGAGGCTGTCGAGGCGGCCTCCTCGATCATCGCTTCGAGCTCGTCGGTCGATGCGCGTTGCGTGATGATCGCCGGCGGTTCTTCGAGTTCGAGAGGGGCTACTTCATCGAGGGCAATGTTACTCGGCTCGGGAAGTTCGAACTCGATGTCCGGATCAGTGGGAGGAAGGTTGTCGAATGTAGGAAACGACGGAAACCGAGGGCCGCGTGACCGCAAATAGCGGGTGGACCGCGCGATGCCGAACACGCGCTCGAGCTGGTAGCGCATGCGCTGCTCCGGCGCCACGGCGACTACCAGCTCTCCGGGGATCGTCCCAAGAGCGTCGGCGATGTCCGCGAGTGCCTCCGGGCCGAGCGGATCCATCGCGGCGCCGGCGATCTTGTCGTCGGTAAGGCGCAGGATGGGAACGAACGAGTAGCGATCTGCGACTTCAGCTGGCAGTAGCTGTTGCAGTTCTGGATCCGCCCGCTCGAAATGGTGAGCTAGGGCTGCGGGCACGTCGTGGTGTCGGCCGAGGGCGCGCGACAACCCGTCGAGATCGATGAATCCGAGCTCGACCAAGTTCGTGCCCAAGCGACCGCCCCACACGACCTGGGCGCGCAGTGCCTGCTCGACCTTGTCGGTTTCGACCAGGCCGGTTGCGGCCAGTAGTTCCCCCAGCCTAGACATGGGGTGACCCTACGCGACGGTGACGTCTTTGCAGAGGTACACGTCTTGGATCGCTTGCAGGAGCTCCACGCCTTCCTTAAACGGGCGCTGGAACGCTTTTCGTCCAGCGATGAGTCCCATACCGCCAGCGCGCTTGTTGATGACGGCAGTCGCGACCGCATCGGCCAGGTCGTTTTCACCAGAGGGGCCGCCCGAGTTGATGAGGCCGATGCGCCCCATGTAGCAGTTCGCCACCTGGTAGCGGGTGAGGTCGATTGGATGGTCGGTGGTTAGCTCGGAGTAGACCTTTTTGTGGGTCTTGCCAAATCCTTTGAGCGCGGGGTCGTTGTAGCCGCCGTTGCTCTCTGGGAGCTTCTGTTTGATGATATCGGCTTGAATCGTCACGCCCAGGTGGTTGGCTTGGCCGGTAAAGTCGGCCGACACGTTGTGGTCGGCGGTTGCGGTCTTGAACGCCGGACTTCGGACGTAGCACCACAACACGGTGAACATCCCGAGGTCGTGCGCCTGAGCAAACGCAAGCGATACTTCGTGCAGCTGACGCCGCGATTCTGGAGCGCCCCAGTAGACGGTTGCGCCCACACCTTGGGCTCCCATGTCGAACGCCTGCTTGATGGTCCCAAACATCACCTGATCGTAGGTATTCGGGTGCGACAACAGTTCGCTGTGGTTGATCTTGACGATAAACGGGATGCGATGAGCGTAGCGGCGCGCAACTGCACCCAGCACGCCGAAGGTCGAGGCCACGGCGCTGCAGCCACCCTCGATGCCGAGCCGAACGATTCCGTCCGGATCGAACATCAGCGGGTGCGGGGCGAACGAGGATCCGGCAGAGTGTTCGATGCCTTGATCCACAGGAAGGATCGAGGTGAACCCTGTTCCCCCCAGTCGCCCGTGGTCGAGCATGTGTTGCAGCGCGCCGACGACACGCGTGTTGCGATCCGTCGACAAGAACGTTTCGTCGATGTAGCGCGGCGATGGCAGTGTGAGCGAGCTATGGGGGATGGTTTTGCACTGGTGGTCGAGCAGGCTGGCGCGGTTGCCCAGCAGCTCCCGAATCTTGCGGATGTCCATGGCGCGCTTTTAACCTCGCTTCGCAAACAGTTGCAATCGCCACCGCGGTCTCGATACAGCGGATGTGGAATGCAAGGGCGGATCGCAGGGCAGGGTAGGGCTGGGCTGGGCTGCGCTCCCAGCGGAGTGCGGGGGTAGATCGATGGAAGCTCAGGCCGATCGCAGAGCCGGGACGGCGGCGTTTGCCACGTATATCGGGGTTTTTCTGGCGGTCACAGCTCTGGTACGGATCGATGTGATCTTGCCTGGAATCGGGCACTTAGGCAGTGCCCTGGTCGCACTATTGTTCCTGTACGCCCCAGGCATTGCCGATGCCTGGCTTCGAACTGCGGGGGCGGAGTTCAGGCTGGGCGATGTTTGGGCAGCCTGGCGGCGCGGCGATCCATTGGATGCCTACGGGTTTCGCGCGGCTCCCGTTCGGCGCGGACTTGTGATCGCGGCAGTGTCGATCGCGGTCATTGCACCCGCTTTTGCGGTGGGCTATGCCGCGTTTTACGGGATCGCCTGTGGCTCTACGCACCTGGTGCATTTCGTGCCGCGCAACTTGTGCGCTCATTTCAGCGCGGCGGCGCATCTTCCCGACGTGGTCACGCGTGAATTTGGCGAATTCTGTTTGATCCAGCTTGTTGTCGTTGCGCTGCCCGAAGAGCTGTTTTTTCGGGGTTTTTTGCTCCAGTTGCTCGAACGGCGGTTTCCGCCCAAGCGCCGGATTCTCGGCGGAGGGATCGGGGTTGCGCTCGTGCTTTCCGCCGCTGCTTTTGCCCTCATTCACATTCCCAAAGATGGAGATCCGCGCGCGCTCGCCACATTTTTCCCCGCCCTGCTTTTCGGCTGGATGCGGTCGGCGACCGGATCGATCTTGGCGTCGACCGTTACCCACGGTGCCGCCAATATTCTGGTCCGGGCGCTCGAGCTTAGCTACTTGCGCTGAGGCTGGAGGTGCGCGCTCCGTCGCCCTCGCGCCGCTGACAAATCGCAACGAGAAAGCCTCCGTGGTTCCGCGCGACCGGCAAATGCCCGTCACAGGTGAAGCGATCGCCGCGCGAATCACGGGCTAGCGCCGCTGACAAATCGCAACGAGAAAGCCTCCGTGGTTCCGCGCTATCGGCAAGTCGGAGAGGCGATGTTCGATCCATCGCACGGCGGCACCGACGCCTGGCACGCGGAGTACTGCGGCGGCGGGCGTAACGATGCGAATGCCGCGTGTTGCTATCCAGTCGAGTTCCGGCGGCAAGTAACCCCGGATCGCCGCGACGTCGTCGTAACGCGTAAACACTTGTTCGTCGTGAACCTTCTCCGACACAGCGGTCGGAGGCTTGAGCGCTTTGACGAGCCGACGAATCGAGCGCGCGTTGTAGAACTCGGCCAACACGACGCCGCCGGGGCGGACGACGCGCGCCATTTCGCGCAACGCGCTCGCGATATCCGGGATGTGAGCGAGGACCTTAAACGAGTACGCGACATCGAACGACGCGTCGGGAAACGGCAACGCGGTCGCGGATGCTTGTGCTACCTGAAGACCGCGCGTTCGGGCGCGCGCGAGCATCCCCGACGACAAATCGATGCCTTGAGCAGCCGCCGCAAACTGTGCGACTCGTTCGAGCAGTAGGCCGGTACCGCAACCCACTTCGAGAACCGATTTGCCGGCGGCGTACCGCTGGACGAGCTCCACTTCCAGGTCGTCCACCATGCGGTGATAGGGCAAATGTCGTTCGCGTTCGTACCACGCGGCAAAGTCGTCGTAATACGCTTGATTGTCGAGCTGCGACACGGCAAAGGACCATAGCAGCCCAGGTCGCGTGTCACAGCTTGGCGAGCAAGTCCTTTTTCTTCGCTTCAAATTCGGCGTCGGTCAGTACCCCGGATGCTTTGAGCTCGCCGAGCTGCTTGAGCGTTGCCAGAATCTGCTCCTTGGTCTCCGCCGCGGCCGGTCGCGCTTGCGCGCCGCCACCCATCTGGCTCATCTGGCCGGCCATCGCAAAGCCCAGGCCGATGCCAGCACCCTGCATTGCGCCTCCGGCATCGCCGCCTTGCTTCATACCCTCTGCCGCACCCATCATCATCTCGGCCTGCGCCATCTGTTGATACGCCGCCAAGCCGCCGGGCACGCTGCTCATTCCGCTAACGTGAGCCATGCGGTCGACCAGCTTGTCGAGCCGTTCCTTGTCGGCTT
>CAYQQM010000126.1:0-9630 GCA_964419605.1 uncultured Kofleriaceae bacterium
AGGGTGTGTTCAACATCGTCCACGGCGACAAGGTCGCGGTCGATCGCCTGCTCGAACATTCGCACATCGGCGCCGTGTCATTTGTCGGTTCCACGCCGATCGCCCGCTATGTCTACGAAACCGGGGCAAGACACGGCAAACGCGTCCAGGCGCTCGGTAGCGCCAAGAATCACATGGTCGTGGTTCCCGACGCCGATATGGAACTCGCGGCCGACGCCGCGGTGTCCGCTGGCTACGGCTCCGCTGGCGAGCGTTGTATGGCCATTTCCGTTGTCGTTGCGGTCGGGTCGGCCGCAGACGAACTCGTGCCGCTACTCGTGGACCGCATCTGCAAGCTGCGCGTCGGCGATGGCTCCGATCCGCGTTCCGACATGGGGCCGCTCGTGACCAAGGCTCACCTCGACAAGGTGTCTCGTTGCGTCGCCGTGGGCGTTGCGGAAGGCGCGAACCTGGTATGCGACGGGCGTACCCTCGTCGTTGCCGACCGCCCCGACGGCTTTTTCCTCGGACCGTGCTTGTTCGATCGCGTCGAGCCGCACATGTCCATCTACACCGACGAAATTTTTGGCCCAGTGCTGTCGATCGTTCGCGTCGCGACCTACCAAGACGCCGTCGCGCTGGTGAACCGGCATCCCTACGGCAATGGCGCGGCGATCTTTACTAGAAACGGCGGCACCGCGCGCGCCTTTCAACGCGATGTTCAAGTCGGCATGGTCGGCATCAACGTACCGATTCCGGTGCCCACGGCCTACTACTCATTCGGCGGCTGGAAAGCGTCTCTATTCGGGGATTTACACAGCTACGGCCGCGACGGAATTCGGTTTTACACCCGCATCAAAACCGTCACGGCCCGCTGGCCCGACTCGAGGCCGCAGGGAGTTGACCTCAACTTTCCTGAGAACGCCTAGGCTAGGTCACAAGGGAGATGTAGACGCGATCGTCGTCGGTTTCTGGCTCCGCCACGGCTAGACCGCGGCGGTGGTTGCTGGAGGAATCGAGGTCGGGAAAACCACGGCACCACCCCAGCTGCTATAGCGGTAGGATGGGAACTTCAGGCTGGCTTAATGTATTAATTACAGTTATTTATGGACGGCCTGGAGAAATTTGCAGGTCGTACTGTCTTTCTCTGGAGAAAGTTATCCTTTGACATATACTTTCTCAAATGACGCGGCTTGTGCCTATCGAAGTCAAAACGAGTGCCAATTTGGGCTCGATCGAGACACCAATTTTGGACGACTTTGTTCGCGCCTTTCATTTGCCATTCGGTATCGTCCTGTACGGCGGCGCGCCATATGCGGATACGAAACGGAAGCGTGTGTATTGGCCGTTTTGGGCTATCTAATTCATTTTTTTTCGACGGATCCCTAACACCCGCACGATCAAAACAGCCGGCCCTGCGCCCCGCCTTGGCCGCCGGTGGGCGCTTTGCTTGGCGCGATCAAGCCGATGTGTCGGAATCCGGCGGCGGTGGCGACACGACCTCGCGGTGTCCGCGCGATGAGGCCCACCTGCAACAGGAACGGCTCGACTACTTCTTCGAGGGTGCCGCGTTCCTCAGACAGCGACGCGGCAATCGCTTCGATCCCAACCGGTCCGCCATCGAAACGCTCGCAGATCACCGCTAGGTACGAGCGATCGATCGCGTCGAGCCCGGCGTGGTCCACCGCCAATCGGTCTAGCGACGACGCGGCAATGTCGCCGTCGATCGTGCCGTCGCTCTCGACCGAAGCGAAGTCGCGCACCCGGCGGAGCAGCCGATTTGCGATTCGCGGCGTACCTCGTGCGCGCCGCGCAATCTCCGTGGCGCCATCGCCGTTGATCGAAACGCCGATCAAGTTTGCCGATCGCGTCACAATCGATCGCATGTCGGCCAGTTCGTAGTAACGCAGCTGCCAGTGAAACCCAAACCGGTCCAAAAGCGGTGCCGACAGTAGGCCCATGCGCGTCGTCGCACCCAGCAGCGTAAACCGCGGCAGCTGCATGGTCACCGCTTTCGCATGCGGACCATCGCCGATGAATAGGTCAAAGCGAAAATCTTCCATCGCCGGGTACAGATTCTCCTCGACCACTGGGTGCAAACGATGGATTTCGTCGATGAACAATGCGTCGCCCTCGCCGAGTGCGGTCAACAACGACGCCAACTTGCCTTTGTGATCGATGGCCGGGCCAGAGCTGACATGGAGATTGACTCCGAGCTCGTTTGCAATCACGTGAGCCAGCGTGGTCTTGCCAAGCCCCGGCGGACCAGCGAACAAAAAGTGATCAAGCGCCCACTTGCCCTGCCGTGCGGCGTGCACCGAAATCCGAAGGTTCTCGATCAAGTCCTTCTGACCGACGTATTCGTTGAAGTTGCGCGGTCGCAGCGCGGCCTGCCACGCTCGCTCCGTTGCCCGCTCCACCGGCTCGACCTCGCGCTGAACGCTTTCGTCGGCCGCCACCGCGTCGTTGTGCTTTTTACGCGCCATACCTACCGAGGCATGCTCCGCAGCGCTTGGCGCAGCAACTGTTCCAGCGTGGTTTCGGGCGCGACCACCAGATCTCCAACGGCTGCCTCCGCCTCGACTGTACTCCACCCCATTCCGACGAGTGCCGTCATCACTTCATCGGTTAAGCCCTGCCCCGCCAACCCTCGCCTCTTGCCGTTGCCCGCAGCGATGCGGGTGTCCGATTGCCACGTGGCGAGCAAGTTTCGGCACTTGTCGTGCAACTCGACGACGATCATTTCCGCGGTTTTTTTGCCAACGCCCTTGAGGCGAACCAGTCCCGCAACATCCTCGCGCGCGACCATTTCGACAATCTCGCGCGGGCTCGAGCCAGACAGGATCGCGATCGCCGTGCTCGGGCCGACATTTTTCACGGTGATGAGCAGGTCGAACAAGGCCCGCTCAGCCGCCTCGAGAAAGCCAAATAGCGCAATGCGATTTTCTGTGGCGTGCGTAAACACCCGCAGGGCGACCCGCGCGTTGTCTTCCGGGAGTGCAGCAAACGTATACAACGAGCACGCAACTTGGTAGCCAATGCCGCCGCAGTCGACGATGACGTACGGGGTTGAAGCACCGGTTGCCCGCTCGACCAGCGTGCCCTCGATGCGCGCAATCACGAGGCCCTCCGAATCGCGGAAACGATTTTCACGGCTGTAGGCTGCACCGTACGACTATGCGTGATCGCGACCGCGAGGGCATCCGCCGCATCTGCGCGCGGCAACCGGCGCAGCCCAATCAGAGCCTGAACCATACGGGCGATCTGATCTTTGGTCGCCCCGCCTGAGCCGGTGACCGCTTTTTTTACTACAGCCGGCGAATACGACACAGCGTCTAGATTTAGCAGGCCTACCACGGCAAGTGCCATACCGCGCGCCTGCGCCAACGCGAGCGCACTGCGGGCATTTTGGTGGACAAAGACATCTTCGATCGCGACGACCGAGGGCGCCAGTTCCTCGATGACCTCGCGCAGCCCGCAGGCAATCTCCCCAAGGCGAGCTTCCATCGCAATCTCGTCTCGAGCCGACAGAATGCCGCACTCTACGTAGCGCAGCACGCCGCCGACATTGTCGATGATGCCGTAGCCACACCGCCGGCTACCGGGGTCGAGCCCGAGAATTCGCACGCCGCACTCTACTCCAGGAGTCCGACACAGCGCGACTACCGACCTCGACTCATCAACGTCATCGCGCCGCGCCGACCACCAGGGTGGTGAGAGCAGCGCAAGCTGCACGCGAATACAGCCGCGCGAAAAGGCCCCCCAAAAAGCCATGGCTCGGCGACGCGCAGCGGTGCACGCGGGACAATTCAAAAGTCGCGTGCGCGTCTGCGCCGGATGCAACGAGTTTCACATCAACCGGCACGGGGTCTCGTGCCAAAGATCGCGGTACCGATGCGAACATGCGTAGCACCGCACGCGATCGCAACCTCGTAGTCGCCGCTCATGCCCATGGATAAAACGGGCAGCGGCCGGCCGAGTTCCTCCGCAACGCGGTCGCGCAGTGCCCGCAAGCGGTTAAAGATCGGCCGGCTCTCCTCCGGGTCGTCGGTAGGTGGTGGCATCGTCATGAAACCTTCGAGCCGAATGTTCGGCACGCGCGCAACGACGCGCGCAAGTTCCGGAGCAGCCTGTTCGGTCACGCCGTGTTTGGAAACCTCGCCAGCGAGGTTTACCGCGACGAGCACGGGCTGAAGTATGGCCGAACGCGCTCCGAGTTCGACCGCGAGTTCCGCACGATCCACCGCGTGAACGAGAGCGACCTGGCCCGCCACCAATTTTGCCTTGTTGCGCTGCAGATGACCGATAAAGTGCCAGCGGAACGCGTCGGGGCATGCACCGCGTTTGGCGGTGAGTTCCTGGGCGTAGTTTTCGCCAAAATCGCGTGCGCCAGCCGCAGCCGCTTCACACACCGCGCTCGCTGGCTGTAATTTTGATACAGCGACGATCGTCACCTCCGCCGGGGAGCGACCCGCCCTTTCACATGCGCGAGCTACGCTCGCAACGACGTGGTGCCACCGCTCGGCGATCGCGCTCACGCAGGAACTCCCCGGGAAAGCTGTGCGCCGGGTGCGCCCAACGCGTGCAGCGCGGCCAGCACCTCTGCGAGCGGAAGCCCGATCACATTCGTCACCGAGCCCCGCACGCCGCGGACAAACGCCGCGGCAATACCTTGGATGGCGTAGGCGCCGGCCTTGCCCCGCCACTCACCGGTCGCCAGGTAGTCAGCGAGCATCGACCCATCGATCACGGTCATCTCGACCTCGGTGGCCACTACATCGCGATGTACAGAATTCCCCGCAATCGCAAACGCAGTAATCACTTGGTGAGTTCGGCCGCTGAGCTGGTTCAACATGGCTGCGGCATGCTGCTCGGTAGTCGCCTTGCCAAGGATGGCGCCGTCGATCGTCACGGTTGTATCGGCGGCCAGAACCCATCGACCGGGGCGTCGGGCGGCGTCTGCCTTCGCAGCCGCGACCCGTGTGACGTAGTCGACCGGAGCTTCGCTTGCGCGCGGCGTCTCATCGATATCCGCCGGAACTACCTCGACTGCCACGCCCACTCGCTCAAGCAGTTCACGTCGTCGAGACGATGCCGACGCGAGCACCAGCACGGGCTGGGGACCATCGTTTTTGACCGCGTCAGTCACGCTCGGCCCTACATTGGCATGAACAGCCGCCAAGGATCGAGCGAACCGGTCATCCTGCTCCCAGGATCCTACGCCGAGCCGCATGTCGTGACGGACAGCGGGCTTCGAGCTATGTTGCGTTGTTCGACCAAAATGATCCCGCCAAATCCCGTCGCACCCCCGGAGGCCGATGACTTGGGCCTCGAGTCGCACCTCGACGAGGACGGCAACCCGCGCATCGTCGAGCGCCATTTGATCGTTCCGCCGCCGCTCGCTGGGCTGCGACTGGATCACTTCGTCAAGACGCAGATCCCCCGGCTATCGCGGACCCGAATCCAAACGGTGATCAGTAACCAGCTGACGTGTGTCAATCGCCGCTTGCCGATCAAGCCAGCCGCGATCGTCGCTGCCGGCGATCACTTTGTGATCCGCCGCGAGGCGCACCCCGAACCTGCGTGTCCGCGAACGTTTGGCGTACTCCATGAAGATCGCCGACTGCTCGTCGTGGACAAGCCGGCCGGACTGCCGGTGCACGCGTCGGCAAAGTTCTATTTCAATACGCTAGCGCGCGTCTTGTCCGAGCGCTACCCCGACGAGCCCGAGCTCCAACTATGTCATCGCCTCGACCGAGAAACGTCCGGCTGTGTCGTAATCGCGCGAGACCGCGCTGCAGCAGCGTTCGTCAAACAGGCGATCGGAGACAAGCGGCGCACGACCAAACAGTACCTTGCGGTGGTCCACGGTCATCCACCGTGGAATGACGAATACCTCATCGACACCCCTCTGCGACTGTCGACCCCCACCGACGACACGCGTCTGCCCGAAGTCCGCGTTCTCCCCGACCCCGGCGGGCTGCCAGCACAAACCCGCGTTCGCGTAGAGCGACAACACAACCGTTTCTCCTTGGTGCGATGCACGCTGATCACCGGCCGCCAACATCAGATTCGCGTTCATCTCTCGCATGCCGGCTTTCCGATCGTCGGCGACAAAATCTACGCACACGGCGACGAGGCGTTCATCGCGTACTGCGACGGCGGAATGACCCTGGAACTCGCACAGCAGTTTATCCTGCCTCGCCACGCTCTCCACGCCGCCGCGATTTCTGTGCCGCACCCGGATGGCCACGCCGTGTTTGCCGAGGCTCCCCTCCCCGCTGACATGATTGCTCTGATGGACGCCGCCGCTTCCGATGCAGTCATCGTGTGACTGACGATTCGCTCCCCTTCGCGCTGTGTTCCTCGGCGTTCGGTCGCGGCAAGCGGTGTTTATTTCCTATTACCGCTGGGCGACGGCGATTCGCAGTGCGGTGGTGACTTCGCTTGCACGTCCGGCGGCGATCCAGAAGTGGTGCCAGCGGTTAGCAGCACCGGCCAGCGGTCAGCCGCTCCGGCCAGCGGATCGCTACTTCAGCCGACAACATCTAGGGACCTGTGCCACGGTCCGTAATACGTCGATCGGCGTGGGCAAACCGGTTGAGCGACGCGAGCTTCGGAGCTATCAAGCGTCGTGGACCTGTTTTCGCACAGCGCTCGGCAGCGCAGCGTAGGCCAACCATTGGCTGAACGCATGCGCCCGCGGTCGGTGGCAGAAGTTGTGGGTCAGGGCCATCTGATCGGACCTGGCAAGATCCTCGCCGAGTTGTCTCCTGATCGTACCTTGCCTTCCCTGATCTTGTGGGGACCACCAGGCACGGGGAAGACCACGTTGGCCCGTTTGCTCGGCGAGGCGGTTCGCGCAGACGTGATCGCCCTATCAGCCGTCGACGCTGGAGTAAAAGACATTCGAGACGCGGTTGCCAACGCTGCGCTACGGCGCGACCAGTACGGCGTACGAACACTGTTGTTCATCGACGAGGTTCATCGGTTTAGCAAGACCCAACAGGATGCGCTGCTGCCTCACGTCGAGTTGGGCACCGTGACGTTGGTCGGTGCCACTACGGAAAACCCTAGCTTTGGCGTGGTCAGTGCACTCCTGTCGCGTTGCCGAGTCGTTCGTCTGGAAGCGCTTTCCGAGGACGCCCTAACCGCACTCGCGCACCGCGCGCTAGGGGATAGCGAACGCGGACTGGCACGGCTTGGCGCGACAATGGACCCGACAGTGACTGCGCAGCTGATCGCTGCGTCGTCAGGTGATGCCCGTCGAATGTACTCGATCCTCGAAGTGGCGGCTGACCTCGCACGTCGGTCGACCAGCAGCGGTGAAGGCGTCGCAATCGCCTTGGAGCATGTGGCAGAGGCAGCCCAAGGCAAGAGCCTACTCTACGACAAGGCCGGCGATGAGCATTACGGCGTTGTGAGCGTGTTCATCAAGAGCATGCGCGGTTCGGATCCCGATGCTGCGGTGTATTGGATGACTCGTATGCTGGAGGCAGGTGAGGATCCGCGCTTCGTGTTGCGCCGCATGGTCATCTTTGCGAGCGAAGACGTTGGCAATGCCGATCCCCAGGCCCTAGGCGTCGCTGTCGCTGCGCTCCACGCGTTCGAACTGGTCGGCCTACCAGAGGGAGCACTCGCCATGACGCAGGCGGTTACCTATCTGTCGCTCGCTCCGAAGTCGAACGCCGCGTTGACGAGCTACGCAGCAGCTCGCAGACTCGTCCGCGACTATGGCGCGTTGCCCGTACCGGTGAGATTTCGACCTGGCTCAACAGCCATCGATCGCGCGATAGGACACGGTCAAGGCTACAAATATCCGCACGACTTCGAGGGACACTATGTCCCGGAAGATTACCTCCCCGAACCGATTCAGGGAGTTCCAGTGTACACACCTTCGAGCTCGGGATTTGAGACCGAGTTGGCCGACCGAAAGACCGAGCTGGATCGAAAACGCAAATCGTTCAAGGAGTAGGTTCACGTTCGGGTCGCCGCCGCGTGCAACCGGGAATTTGGCGTTGCTCACTTCGCTTTGCGGGAGAGAACCGCGCGTGCCAGCCGCTCGATCACCTCTGCCTCGGAAACGCCGGTTGCCACGACCATTTTGCGTTTGGACGCTCCACCAAGAGCAACCTGTAGCGCGCTTGGGGGAGCCGATATCGCCTGTGCGAGAACAGCAATCAGCTCGGCATTGGCGGCGCCGTCGACAGGGGGAGCTGCAACCGAGACAGTCACTCTCAAGCCGTCTGCTTGCAAAATGCGACTCTTCCTTGCCCGCGGCTTCGCGTACACCGTAATTCGCACAGGTTCGGCCGCACGCCTTTGCACACTCATCCCGGAGCCTCCACTTACCGAGCCCGCTTGATCGCGCGATCGATCTCGCGCTGGTCGTCCGCCTGCTTCTTTGCCGCGCGTTTGTCATGCTGCTTCTTGTGGGTGACGAGTCCCAATTCGACCTTAACGCGATGGCCCTTAAAGTAGAGCGCCAGCGGAATCAGCGTATAGCCCTTGATCTGCGTCTTGGTCGCCAGCTTGTTGATCTCGTGTTTGTGCAGGAGCAGCCGACGAGGACGCGCAACTTCGTGTCCCCAACGGTTGGCCTGCGAGTACTCCCGGATCTGCACCCCATGAAGGAGGGCTTGGCCTTTTCGGATTTCGACCCAACCGTCTGCCAGAACTACGTGCGCTGCGCGCAGGCTCTTTACCTCCGAGCCGACGAGTGCAACACCCGCCTCGATCTTGTCGTCGATCGTGTACTCGTGAGTCGCCTTGCGATGGGTCGCTATGACTTTCGTCACATCACTCGCTGCAGCGCGCATCACCGCACTCCAATGTTCGGGCGGCGACGGCAGATCCGATGTGGTGTGCGCACCAGCCAGGCGTAGCAGAAGTACGGTGTCGCGGCAGCAAAACCTGTGAAAGATCGGCTATTTCCGAATGGCTAGCCGAGCGATCGATCCAGGGCTAGGCTTGTACCAAGCCGCAGGAGATTTCTATGAGAATCGTTTGGTTAGCTGGGTTCATCATGGTCGGTGCTTGCTACTACAGAGATCCCTACGTTTCGGCGCAATACAGCGTGGGCTATGGATACGGCTACGCAACGCCCTCGATGGCCTACGTCGGCCCTGGCGTGCAGGTGGTGATGGACTACGACTACCCGGTGTTTTTCAGCGACGGCTACTATTGGCGCTACGACAGCGGCCTCTGGTACCGATCGGGGTTCTACAATCGCGGTTGGGCAGTAAGCTACGATGTCCCTTATGCAGTGCGCGGCATCTCTCGTCCCGAAGGATACGTGCGCTATCGCGGCGATTCTGGATACCGCCCGAATCAGAACTGGGGCCGGAGAGTTCCTGCGAACCCGGGCGTTCAGGCGTACGGCGGCGGCTCTACATACCGCCCTAGTCCGCCCGTTTACCGCTCCAGCCCGCCCGTTTACCGCTCCAGCCCGCCCGCGTATCGAGGCAATGGAGGGGGCGGGTTTCGCGGTGGCCCCTCCGGTCCGGTGATTCGCGATCATCGGTAGCCGTCCGCGCCTCACTTAGGGTCCTCGAACGAGAAAGTCGATCGTTCTCGCAGCCGATGCATCGCAGCTGGCTTCGTTGCCGGCTCCGGTCCTCGGGTCACATCCGTCGAGGATGCTCCCCTCCG
>CAYQQM010000127.1:0-9624 GCA_964419605.1 uncultured Kofleriaceae bacterium
CCGGGATGGATCGGCGGCCCGGGTGGTCACGAACTTGCGGGGGCCTGTACTTAGTACAGCCCCAACGCTTCGATCCGACGCGAGTTTCCCTTGCAGCTGCAGTGCGACTCGATGGACCTTCGGCCTGAGGTCGGGCTACCGTTGCAGGCTCGCCATGCGATCTCTTTCTGCCCGAATCCTGGTTGGTTTCGCGGTGCTGGTGGCCGCGTTTGTCGCCATCACCGTGAACATCTTGGTCAACATGTCCACCGTTCAGGAATCGATCCGCAATCTTCGAGAGGGACACATCCCGCTTGCGTTTATCGGCAAAGATCTTGCCAGTCGTGAAGAGGACCTCAAGAGCTACCTAGCCGACAACCTTCAACAGGAGCCAAACTCCTACGCCGCAGCAATCGCGCTTCGAACGTCGCGCGAGCGCCGCAATGCCGCGTTTTCCAACCTTTCGTCCAAGGCGGCTCATTTCTTGAAACTTGGCATTCCCATTGAGGGGTCCCTTGCGCCAAACCTCCGCGATCTATCGGAGCTCATCGAGGCGAGCAAATCCGGTTATGATCAGCTGTTTGCAGCGCTTCGCACCGGCGAGGCGCTCGACAGCGAGCTCGTCAAGACGCCGCTGCGCGATCTGGAGCGCCGAGAACACAACGTCTATCGCCGTATTTCCGACCTGTCAGCGCTCTTGGAACGAGTCGTGAACCAACGCACCCAAGCTCTCGAAGACAACGAGCGCAAGGCGCGACTGTACGCCGTCGTTCTTGGAATTATCGCAATCGCAATTGCGTTCATGATGGCGGTCTGGGTGATCATCACCCTCCGGCCCCTCAGTCGGTTGCGCGCCGCCGCCAAACGCATCGGTGGTGGCGACTATGCGAGCCGCATTGACGAGCGCGGTCCCACAGAGGTGGCAGAGCTAGCGCGCGAATTTAACTCCATGGCGCGCGCAGTCGAGGAGCGCGAGCGTGAACTGGTGCGTTCTGAGCGACTCGCGGCCGTAGGCAAGCTCTCGGCAATGATCACTCACGAAATTCGCAACCCGCTGTCTGCGATCGGCCTAAACGCCGAGCTGCTCGACGATGAACTGGCGAACAACGTGGAGGGCCAAGCACTATGTCGGGCGATCCACCGCGAAGTCGACCGACTCACTGCGATCACCGAGGAGTATCTTGCATTTGGCAAACTTCCCAAGCCCAAGATCGCGTCGGAACACGTGAATGCGATGGTCGAAGCACTCGCCGCGTTCGTGCGCGAAGATCTGACGGCAAAACACATCGACCTTTCGGTAGAGCTCGCCGATTCCGACCCCATCGCCCTCGTCGACGCATCGCAACTTCGGCAGTGCCTCGTCAATTTGGTGCGAAACGCGGCGGATGCCCTGGCAGCAAAGGGTGGCGGTACCGTGACCCTGCGCACGCGAAAGGCCGGCGAACGCGCCGTCATCGAAGTCGAGGACACAGGCGTGGGCATCGCTCCGGAAGTATTGCCACGACTGTTCGATACGTTTTTTTCGACCAAAGACGGAGGCAGCGGCCTGGGCCTCGCCCTCACCCAGCAGATCGTCAAAGATCACGGCGGCGATCTCGGCGTGTCGAGCACTCTGGGTCGCGGCACGACCTTTACTGTGTCGATTCCGCGCGGCTAGAATAGACAACGCTACCGTAGCCGCGCCTTACAGGCCAGCACCTCGGCATTTTCAGGCTCCGTCTTCAGCGCTCGATCGATTGCGATCCTGGCGTCGCGTTTGTTTCCGAGTGCTGCCAGGGCTTGGGCACGCCCGAGATGCACAAGCGCCGGCCGTCGCGGTGCGGGTTGCGCCACGAGCAATGAGTCGTAGGTGTGTAGCGCTTTGGCGGCGTCGCCGAGCTCGAGATAGGCACGGCCCAACTTGACGAGGACATCGGGATCCTGCGGGCTGATGAATACGGCCATTTCACCGTACGTGCGCGCTTTGTCCCACACGGCGAGCTGAGAGTACTCGGCGACGAGCTGTTTCAGCGGAGCGAGCTCCATCTGCTCGAGGAATGCGTAACGTTCAAGCTCGAGGAGCGCTTTGGCCGACTCGCCTGCCTTTTTGTAGATCGCTGCAAGCACCTGATACGGATGACTTCTCTCGGGGTCGAGCTTCTTGGCAGTCGATAGCTGGCGTTCGGCTTCGGCCATGTCTCCAGACTCTTGCGCCAGCTCAGCGATCCGAATGCGGATATCGTAATTGTCGTGGCCCGACGCGATGAGACCGCGATACAGTTCACGCGCTTTCGCAGCGTCGCCGGCGCGGATGGCAATCTCAGCGAGAATGTAGCGGGCAATCGGTTGCGACGCATCGAGTGCAACCGCTTGCCGCGCCGCCAAGCCCGCCTTTTCCGCGTCGCCATCGTAGTAGTGACCGAGCGCCAAACGCGCTTTGGCCAAGGCGTCCTTGGGCGTCGCATCTGCCGCGATCTCGAGTTTGATCACATCGTCGAGGCCGCGCCTTGGAAGTTTGAACGTCCCCGCATACGGAGCGAGTCGAAGCGCGAGATTCTTGCGAAATTCGCGATCGAGCTCGGCGACCGACCTGCCTGTGATCTGTTTCAAGACCTCCGGGGTCTCCTTGCCCAATCCATATAGCTTTAGCGCAAGTACGATCTTCTCAAAGCCGTAGGTCCGGACCAGCCACTCAACGGCCACTGCTGACACGTAATACGCGACAACGACAGCGTTGCTGTCGGGCTGCATGAATTCGCTATTGAGGTCGGCTATCGATGGAAGCGTCCCATCGACCAGCGCACCGTAGACGTCCGCATCGTTCTCGCGTCGCCACTCGGGCCGTGCGATAAGCGTTTCATATTCGGATAAGCCTTCGGTGAACCACCGTGGAACGCGAGAGCGCGACAGTTGAATCGCAAACACATGGCTAAGCTCATGCCATAGCACCATGCCCCAATTGAGGTCCCCGGTCGCTGGCGACATCGCGGCGATGACTTGACCAAAACACACGCCCAGCGCCGAAATGTCGGGCAATCCTGCCGCACGCACAGCGTAATCAGCCTTCTCTGCGTACAGCTCGACCACCACCGGAGTCTTGGGTGAAAACCCGTAACGGTTCACCATGCCTTCGAACGCGCGCTCCAACATCGGCTCGAGGTAACGAGCGAGCACCGGCTTGTCTTGCGCATGATAGCGAATGCGAAAGTGCTTGGTCTCGCGGAACGAATAGTGCTTGGGAATCGTTCGTTCAAACAGGTTCAGGGTGTTAACCGTACGAACGTTGTAGCCATCGCCGCGGTGTGCCTTATCGAGCCACTCGAGCCCCTGCGTTTCGAGCCCGAGTCGCAGGTAGCCCAATCCAACATTCGCCATCGCCTCAAACAGATCGGGCTTCACGTGGAGAGCCTGCTTTTCGAGCTCCACAGCCTCGGCGTAGCGATGCTCTCGCACGGCTGAACGAGCGACGATCTGATACAGCTCGGCGTACGCTGGATTGATGCTGAACGCTTTGGCGCGCAGCGCTTCGTATGCCTTTTTATCACCGCGTAGCCACGCCACGGTCGCATGAAGGGCGACCGCCTCGC
Source organism: uncultured Kofleriaceae bacterium (assembly GCA_964419605.1). Classification (GTDB taxonomy): domain Bacteria; phylum Myxococcota_A; class Polyangia; order Haliangiales; family Haliangiaceae; genus JABFXX01. The sequence continues at coordinate 3,546 of CAYQQM010000127.1, forward strand.
AGTCCTCCTTGTTTGCAGCAAGCACCTGTTCAAGGATCGCGATCGCAGCGTCCCAGCGGTTGCGGTCGATCTCTAGCAGGGCCCTAACCTTGAGAGCGCGGGCGTTGCGCGGGTTGACCGCGAGCGCCGCGTTGAGGTGATGTTCGATGGTGGGAAGGACGTAACTCGTATTTGCGACTAACTCGGCCATCGCCGCATGCGCGTCGGGATGGTTCGGGTTCACCCTAAACACTTCGTCGAGAGTTTGCGCCGCCAGCTCGGAGGCGTACTTACGAGCGAATAGGTCGGCCCACGCCACGCCAACCTCTGTCCGCTGCGGCTGGATTTTCAGCGCGGATCGATACGAATCGTTGGCGAGTTCGTATTGACCTGTATGCCGCGCCGCCTCGGCGAGTTGAGCCAGCTGATCGGCGTCGCCAAGATCGATCGCTCTGCGATCAAACTCGGCAATTGTGGCCTCAAATAGTGCCTTTCCGCCCGCAATGTCTCCCTGCGCGTAGCGCAACGATGCGAGCGCCGTTCGCACAGCGCGGTCGTTGGGGCGTTCGACATAAAGCTGCTCGAGCTCGGCGCGCGCTTCGGCACGGTGCCCGGTAGCGCGGCGAATTTCCGCGTAGATAAGGCGCGCGTCGACCGCCTGGGCGTCCTTGCGGTTCCCTAGAGGAATAATGGCCTGCTCCGCAGCCACGTAGTCACCGATAGCAACAAGCGCCCTGGCCATCACCACCCGGGCAGCGTCTAAATCCTTTCCACGGACCTTCGCAAGCTCAGCGATCGCCGCTCTGTATCTCCCTGCGATCCAGTGATCCCGACCCACCGCTAGGTCAGCGAATGCGACATTTCCCGACAAACACACCCCAAGGACCGCACCGAGGATCGCGAACAAGGCTGTAGCTCCGCCGGGGCGCACAGCATGCATCCCGACAATCTGTGGGAAGCGCAGCACCCTGTCAAACCGTCCAACACAGAGTATTCTATGTAGCGTGGCCGACCCGTCTTCTGCGCCCTCAACTGGAGCCGATGGCATCTACGACTCGTTTGATGCGTTCCTCAAGCAAGCCATCCGCGAATACTACGACCGCGGCTGGACGACGCGCAAAGGCAACTTCATCGGGCTCCTGATCGCTGCCGGCCAAACCTCGTTGGCATTGGCCAAGGACTCCGTCATCGACGGAACTGGAACAAAAAAAGTCGCGATTGGAGCAGGCTTGTTGTTGGCGCTACGGATCGGACTTCGGTACGCAGTCGGGGGACCGCTAGGCCTGGTGCTTTCGGTCGCAGCCGGGGCATCGATGATCGCCTACTTTGTTCGCAACCAAAAAGACATCGTCAAGAAGGTATCGGCGTATCGAGCGGAGATCGGCGAAATGGAGCAGCGATACGCCGACGTGCAATCGGGCTGGCGCGACAATAAGTACTCGATGACGGATCGCAACCTCATGATCGATGGGCTCATGAAGCAGTTCATCGCCACTGTTGACGAGTCGTGAGCCGCCCGTTCAGCGTTATCACCCTCGTCGTCGCACTGCTGGGATCTAGCTCGGCCAGCGCCGGTCCGAAGTCTAGCTCGCCCGGCAAAGGCTCGACCAAGCTTTCAGCCAAGCCGCCAGGAGGCGCCAAAAAAATCGCCCCCCCGCGCGGCGAGCCGCTTCCAGCGCTGCCGCCTGCGTCGGACAAGCGCCGCGTCGTTGGAATCCTCGATATTCGCGTCGATGGCGCGCCACCAGAGGTTGGAGCGCAATTTCAGCGCGACCTAGAGAGCCAGGTCGACATTGAACACTACTTCGTTGCCCCCCGAACTCGCATGCGGGAAACGATGGCGAACTCCACGCAGTGGGTCGAGGGCTGTCTCATCGGCCCATGTCTGGCCGATATCAAGAAAACCACCAATGCAGACGTGGTGTTGCTGGCTGCGCTGTCGGGCGAGGACACCAGCTTTGGATGGGTCGTCACACTGGTGCGAACAGACAGCGGCAACGTCCTAGGGCAACGAGCGGAACGCTGCGACGTCTGCACAGTAAATGAAGCCCTATCGGCTGCAGCGCTGGCAACGGTCGATCTATTATCTACGATCCCAGATACCCTACCAGACGAACGTCCCCAGCTCGCGGCGCTCAAGGCTTCACTCCTCGCCCCGATGCACGCCAAGATCGAGCGCATGGAACATCGCCGCCGCGCTACGGGGATCGGGCTCGCGATCGCCGGGCTGGCCATCGCCGCCGCGGGATCGGCAGTTTACCTTTTAGAAACTCCGCATCCAGCGTATGGAGCCGCAGCAGCTGGTGGTGGACTGGGTTTGGCCGTAGGCGGTCTTGTACTGATGTTTTAGGGATCTCTCCGCCTACACCGCCGACGCGCAGGCTATTTGCGTTCATGACCTGCGCCGCCGTATAACCGGAACAATGACTGGCGGCGAGCCGGCCGTATTGCGCCACGATCCAAACGCGTTGAAGTCGTCGACCCCCGCGACAAACTCGCCGGTGTACGACACGCCGACGCCTCTGCCGAAGCGCCAAGCCACCGAGGTGTTTGTTGTGGGATTCTGGAAGCGAAGCGTTGCCGCCGCGATCGACTGCGGCATCGTCTTGATTGCGGCACTCGCGATCACCGCACTGGTCAGCAAAATCGCCGGAATTCATACGCCACCGTCCAACATGCATCTGCGCGATATCGATTTTTGGATCGACCTAGTCATCGCGACGGATCCCGTGATCATCATGGGCCTTGTATTGTTTGGTGCGATCGGATGGATTTATCTGCTCGTCTTTCATATCGCCCGCGGCCGAACGCTTGGTATGCAACTACTCAACATGAAGGTGATCGACCACTACGGCGACCCTCCATCGCCGCGTCGGTCGGTCGGTCGCTGCCTCGGATACATCGCAAGTGCCGCGACCTTATTCCTCGGCTTCCTTTGGGTCGGGTTTGACCGCGACAAGCGGGCACTACACGACTGGATCTCCGGGACCTACGTGATTCGAGCCTAGTGATGCCGTCGCGTCTGAGCTCTCTCTTGGTGCGGGATGGACTTGTCGGCGTGAAGCGCATCGAGAAAGCGTTTCAACGCCAAGTGATCTATGGCGGCAGCCTCGACACCATCCTGCTCGAGATGAACCTGGTACCCGAAGATCGGCTGACGCAATATCTCTCGCTTGCGTTTGGTGTACCCCCGGCGTCGCGCGAAGAGGGAAACAACATCTCGGCCGAAGCGCGTCAGGCCATAACCGAGGAAATCGCCGAGCAGTTTCGGGCCGTGCCGCTGTCAGGGGATAGCGCTGGGATTGGCCAAGGCGATGCGTTGCGCATCCTGGTTTGCTCACCGCTCGAAATTTCCGAGCTTGAGGACCTGGCCGACCTTCTAGATCGCCCTCTGCAGCCGCTCATCACAACCGAATACCGATGGCACCTTGCGTTCGCAGCGGCATACAACCGCGAACCACCCGCGCGCTTCGCCACCCTGTCGCGAACACTCGAAATCGAGCGGGGAGCGACACCCGTGGGTCGCGCCCGCAGCGTGATCGTCGAGCTGAAGTCTAGCCCCACCCCCGTGGTACCTGTGCCGCCGGAACCAGTCCCTGCGGCCCTCGCGCCGAGCGCGCCAACCGCGAACCCCGACGATCGCGCGGCGAAGCCAGATGAGCCAGATGAGCCAGATGAGCCGAAGCAGTATGCATCTCCCGAAACCGCGACCTCGACAGACGCGACCTCTGTCCCACCGCCCCCAGCGGCCCCATTGATTGAAGCCGTCCCGGAGGTTACTCCGTCAGGACCAACGCGCGACCTGGTTCGTATCGCACGCACCACGAGTCGCGGATTCGCCGCCGCAGCGAGAGTTCCGGGCCCCGCAACAGCGGATACCCGGCAATCCGGCAGCGTCGCGCAGCGCGCAGACTCCGCCCCAACACCCTCAACCGGTGTCCCCGCAGCTGCAATGCCGCGGCCACGGAGCACTCGACCGATCCCAACGACCGGGCGCGATAGCCCGCTCGCCGTTGTCCGAGCGCGGGAGCTGCTCGCAGCTGCAGACGATAGGGACTCCGTGTTTCTCACCCTATTGCGCGCAACCCGATCGCGTGCGCGCTATGCGGCTCTCCTCACGATCCAGGGCGGTGTCGCGATTGGCCGAGTCGCCTTGGCTGAGTCCGGTATCGACACTACCGCAATCAGTCGAGTCCTGATCCCGCTCGATGTGGTATCGCCCTTCCGCAGCGTCGCCAACAATCAGCAGCCGCACATCGGGCCCCTGAGTGGTGACCCCAGCATCAGCAAGATGGTACTGCGCTTTGGCGGGTCGCTGCCTCCATCAGCGCTGATCCTTCCGATCGTTCTGCGCGAACGCGCGGTCGCCGTCGTCGTCGCGCATCGCGGCCACTCCGATCTAAAGCTCGCGGATGTGGCCGAGCTGCTTCCGTTGGCCACTGCGACGGCTGAAGCGCTGGGTCGGCTCATCATCAAGCACAAAACGGATGGAGACAGCGAACCGAGCGCACTCGCTCCTGAACACGCCGAAACAGCGAGGATTACCAAAAACTCGACAACCTCCGCGGCAAATCAAAAAGGTCGGCGACCAACGCCATCCCAAACCGCAAAGCTTGGCCAGCCCGGCGGCGACTCCCGGTCTAGTGCAGAGCGCCAACGCCCATCCATAGCCCCGGGCAAAGACGCTCCTTTCCCATCTTCGAATGGAGCGGCAGTCGAACGGAATCCGACGGTCGTAAAAGACTGGGAAAGCCGGTTGTCGATCGACACGCCCCCCAAGGGGACTTCCTTCGGGGCGCCGCCGCAGATCGACAAGATTCTCGATGAAATCGAGACAGCAACCACCGGAGATGCCGAAGCTGCATTTCATCAGGCCATTGAGCGCGCCGATGAAACACTGCGCGCCCTCGTGCGAAGATTCCCTGGCAAACTCCGGGTGCATCGCCTTGCAGTAGCCGGACCCGCGCTACGCCCTGTCCAATACGGGGGATTACTCGAGCTCGTCGTGCGACTGGGACCGGCGTCGCTGGAATTTCTGATCGACAAGATGAGTGCACCCGACCGCGACGTTCGGTTCTACGCAACTGTGTGCATACTCGAACTGCGGCCTCGCAGCGCTGCAACAGCTCTCGTCGAGCGGTTGTTTGACCAAGATGGTGGAGTACGAGGCGCGGCGATCGAAGCATTGTCCGGATATCCTCGACACGAGCGTTCGCAATCGCTTGCGAGAGCGCGGCGCGCGGTTCATTCCACCGACCCGCAGGTCGTCGCTCATGCGGCTAACGCAATCGTCGCCCTCGGAGATACCGAATCGATCGGCGATCTCATTGGTTCGCTTGAGCGCGGCGACCGAAGTAGCGACCACGTTCGCAAAGCGCTGATCGCGCTAACCGCGCAGGACTTTGGCACTAGCGAAAAAAAGTGGCGCAAATGGTGGGCGATCGCTCGGCGCAAACACCGCGTCGCGTGGATGATCGATGGACTTGTGCATCGAGACGAAGCCATTCGCGAAAGCTCGATCCAAGAGCTGCGGCGTCTGACAGGCGAATATTTTGGCTACCATCACGACCTGCCTCGCAAAGAACGCGAAGCGGCAGCGGAGCGCTGGGCCGCATGGTGGCGCGACGTCGGGATGCGCCGCTTCGGCATCACGGAACCCGATTAGTTACAGATAGTTAGATCCACGCTCGCGCGACGCCTCAGCCAACGATGCCCGGCATGCTATACGCTGCTCGACACAGAGGTCATACGATGGCTCGACACGCAATTTCATGGTTCACCGTTCTATGTGGGCTCTCGCTTTACGCGATGCCTGTCGTGCACGCCGACAAGCTAAACGATTTCAAGGAAGCCGCATCGAAGGACGGATGCGAAGCTGTGCCGTATTCCGACATGCAGAGCAGCTGCCGGTCCTCAATGAAAGATGTCGTTCACTGGTGCGACGGGTACAAAGGTCCGGTTCGTTGCGATATCGGAATCACCGAAACCTTGGTCGCGCGAATCGAATCGGAAAAGAAGAACATTGTCGTTGCACAAGAAAGGCGGCGCGAGCTTGTGGACAAGCGCGATCGCGCAGTCAGCTCGCGAAGAAAAGCCGAGT
>CAYQQM010000128.1:0-9487 GCA_964419605.1 uncultured Kofleriaceae bacterium
GTCAGTGGTTTTGATCGGTTCGGGCCGCCGATCCATCCCTCGTCAGGGACTTCCCCCCCGTCGGGGACTTCCAAGGGTCGCCAGGGTCGTCGCCGATCGCATCGTTATGCTCCGTCGCGTTACCGCCAGTAGCGCTTACTCCGCAAGCCTCGCGCTCAGCGCGCCTCGGCGACAGGAACCTGCCAAAACCACTGACATGAGGTACTAGTTCGGTTTGATCTCGAACTTCCACACGACGCCGTCAACGTTTCCGAATCCTGGGCCGCTCGGCGCGTTGTAGCCGAACTTGAGGCGGCCTGAGACCTGATAAACACCGCGCGCGCCGGAGCAGGTGACTTGTGCCGTGAGGTTTCGGCCGTCGATTTTTAGCTTGTCGGCAGCGAGCGTTGTTTGGTCGCACTGGATATCTTTAGGAGCCGTAAGGCGAAACTCCATCGGTTGCGCATTGGAGTACGTCAGCCATGGCGCAAGCTTTACCTTCAGTGAAAGGTGGAACTTCTCACCCGTCTTTACCGATGTGGGGCCTTCTTGAGACTGCGTGTATTCCTTGATCGCGCTGATCAAGGCGTTGACTTTGGCGTCGCGAGCGTCGAGGGCTGCCGGGTCTGCAGTCGTCGTGATGAGCGCGACCTTGCCCTCGACATCGACGACGATAGAGGCCGGATCTCGACCCACCCCAAGTTGCCTCGAAAGTGTGCTGACCGGCTTGCCGTACGCAACCGTGCCTTTGCCAACGCCCTCGCTTTCACGGATCGGATCGACGCGCTTGATATCGGCCCGACCGTACGCGTTGATATACGCTACGATGTACACCTTGCCCGTGTCGCGCAGCGTGACGAGGCGGGCCAAGTCGTCGATGCAGGGTTGAAGCTGCGTCTGCGGCGCGCAGAACCAATGGATCGCGACCTTGCCCGTTGCATCTTTCTCAGATGGCGCATCGTACAACCACGTCAGTTTGGGCCAGTCAGATCCACCGCTCGGACTGAGGACGTCACCGACTTTTGGTAGCGAAGCGGCAACCCCCCTTGCGGTATCAGCGGACGCAGAGGTGGCGGCAAGCAAAGCGAAACAACACGTCGTTAGTCGCATGGCCGAGTTATAGCTCGACGTGTGGGGCCGCGCGCGTATTCACTCCGGGTTGATTTTTGGCGCAAGATTCTTGCCCGCTTCGGGTGCAGCGGGTCGAGGCGGAGGCTGGACTCCCGGAGCGGCCACCATGGGATACCCGCGGCGTTGCCACTCCAGGACGCCTTCATCGAGGACGAAGGCGTGGGGATAACCGCGCTTCTGCAGCTCGTCCACGACCAATCCCGACAAGTGGTGCGGGCAGGCGCAGTATGCGACAACCCACGCGTCTTTGGGAATCTCCGCCAGCCGATCCATCTGATAGTGCGGAATCGAAATCGCCCCAGCGATGTGGCTGGTCATCCACTCGGATTGCGGTCGAGCATCGATGATCACCATTTTTCGTTTCGCATCCAGCGCTGCTTTGACCTCGACTACTCCTACAAACCGACTTTCTCGAGGCTTGAAGCGAGGTGTTGCACCTTTGGGGTGAACGAACAGCGGCTCGCGACCTGTTGGCGCTGGCAATTGGCCGGCCTCGAGAGGTTGGGCGAACGACCGCACATGCGCAACGATGTCGGCGATCTCTTGCGGGTTGAGCTTGCCCTGAAACGCCAGCATCGGCGTGCCCGGACGGCCGAATCGGATCGCGTGCAGCACGAAGCTATCGGTCGCAGCCTCGAGAAATCGGGCGTTTGCGAGCATCAGATAGGAGCCCCGGGTGTGGCGATCGCCGTGGCAGGTTATGCAATGTGTCGCATACAGCTTGTCGCCGCGGGCCGCGTCCCCCGGAACTGCGGTTGCGAGGTCGCGCACCGCAGGGCCTCGTGCACGAATCCACGCTACCAATCGATCGATCGCAGGCGGGGCGAGCGGTCCGCCGAGGCTCTTGCCGTAGGGCGCCATTGCGGTGCCGGGCCGTCCGCGTTCAATCGACGTTCGAAGGAATGCATCGCTGGCACTCTCGAGAAAAGTCGGATTTACGAGCGATGGCGCTTGGTCTGCCTTGTAGCCTTTGCCCTCGGCGCCATGGCAATGCGCGCACAGCGCTGCGAACAGCTGCGGAGCAGGCATTGCGTTGGGGTCCGCGCTGGGCGTGTCCGCAGACCCCGCCTGAGTTCGGGGCGCAGCCGGGCTGTTGGAGCAGGCAATCAAGAACCAAACGATCCACGCTCGCATCATTGCGCGATGACTATGCCACGTTAGCGGTGATCGCGAACGATCGGACCTCGACGCCTTTCGTCATGTCCTCCGTGCCCACCATGTCCGCGATGGTCTCGAACTTGAGCTTGGGCATTCCACTGCCCCTGTACATAGACATGTCGGTTGCCGCGTCGGTCCCAGCGCCCAGGCTGGTAGTAGTACCCGGGTCGCTCGCGTTCGTAGTAGCCATCGCGCCACGCCCAGCGGCCCCCATCCCGCATCCAATGGCCTTGCACGTATACAAAGCCGGGGCGAACTTCCATTTGCACGTATCGAGGCGGAGGTGGTTCCTCTTGGACATCAACCACGACGACCGGAGCCGACACATATCCGCGCCCGCGAACGACGCAACCACCGCCAGCAAGCAATCCAGCAACTGCGACGATTTGCAGCGATTTGATACAGATCACAAGCGACCTCCTTTTCTGATGCTCCAAGTGTACGACGAAACCAAGGGTTCGAAAGCAAACGGCGATGCTCAAACGCCACCGATATTTTGACTTGTTAGCATTTGTGTCCGAATTTCGGACATAAAGCCCCCCTTTCGGTTGCGGATCGCAATGGTTATGAGTGGTGCCTATGCGTGCTCAGTGGATTGTCTCGTGGGGATTTGCGGCTTGTGGTCCAATGTCGCAGCCTCCGATGGTTGCGACGTGCATCGACGATGGGGGCGAGCGCGATGTAGTTCCCCCCGGGGTAGGCGATCTTGTGATTACCGAAGTCATGCCCAAACCGAAGCGATGGCGCGCCGGAGCAGCGCAATGGTTCGAGGTCGTTGCCACCGCTGATGTCGACCTCAACGGCGTCGGCCTCGACCGCGCAAATGATGTCGGCAGTCGGCCGGAAATCATTTCCACTCCGGAATGCGTGCATCTCGCTGCCGGGAGCTATGCCGTATTTGCGCGGTCCAACGACTCTGAATCCAATGGAAACGTCCGTCCAGTCACAACGTTTTCGTTTTCACTAAATCCCAATGACTCCGCTGACGTTCAGCTGATCTGGGGCGCTGAGGTTATCGACCGCATTGTATGGAGCACGGCGATATCCGGCGCATCGCTTCAGCTCGATCCAGGAGCTACGGATGCCGTCGCCAATGATGACTCGACAAACTTCTGCATCGCCGTCACCTCCTATGATGCAACTGGGGGAAACTTCGGAACCCCCGGCGCCGAAAATCCTCCATGTCCGCCGGCTGAACGTGCGGGCCAATGCATCGATGCAGGCGTAATGCGACCGATCGTCAAACCGACGATGGGCCAGCTCGTGCTCACCGAATTTCTCGCCAATACTCGCGGTACGGGCAACGACAAGAACCAAGAATGGTTTGAGATCGCCAACCTCGGCCCGACGGCCTTCGATCTAAACGAAATTACGTTCTCCGGTTCTTCGGAGAGCAACACGGTCCACTCGATGAAATGCACGTCGGTGGCTCCCGGGTCGTTTGCACTGCTTGCTCACTCAGCCGATCCAGCGGTCAATGGTGGATTGCCCTCTGTCGACGCGACCTTCGCGTTTGCGCTGGCGAACTCCAACGGTTCGATCAGCGCGTTTGATGGCTCGACGTTGTTAGATCGGATCACGTGGACCACGCCGGCGCAAGGCGATGGAATTGCACGCCAACTCAAGCCGACTCAGCTACATCCTGCCGCCAACGACGCCGAGGATAACTATTGCGCAGCGCGCGCGGCCCAGGACTATGGCGATCGGGGAAACGTTGGCACTCCCAGGGCGGAGAATGTGTGCCTGTGAGGCTCGCGATTCTCGGCGCGGTGATGAGCGCGGGCTGCCATTTGCCATGCGGTCCCGCGGAGGCCACAGTCGAACGCGTTATCGACGGCGATACGATCGTCCTAACGACAGGTGACCACGTCCGCTATTCTCTCATCGATAGCCCAGAAATCCATGGCCGCGAAGACTGTTTCGGCTGGGACGCGGCACGAATGAACGCCAACCTGGTGGCGAGCGAAGTAGTCGACCTTGTCTACGATGATAAGTGTCGAGATCGATACGGACGCCTGTTGGCGATTGCGTACGTAAGAGGACTCGACGTGAATGCCGAGTTAGTCCGACGAGGCTATGCGTGCGCCCGCTATGCTTCCTATGGACACAAGGAGCGCTACGCCGAATTAAAGGCGTATCAGGCAGAGGCCAAGGCGCATCGCCGGGGCTTATGGGCGGCATGCCGGCCCCTGCCGCCGGCCTGTCAGTGACTTCTGCACGCGACCTCTGGGATTTTGATTCGGCGGGACACTATGTGGAGTGAAGGATTGCGAACCTAGGCGCTCCAAGGGTAAACCGTTCGCGGAAAGGATCATACACATGAAGAAGATGTTCTCTACAGCGATGTTAGCAGCGATGTTCTCTTTGGGAGCTTGCGCGTACGGCGGTGTCGCCGCTTCGGGTGACACGGTTGTTATTACTCGCAACGACCAGCTCTTGTTTGGCTTGCTGCGCAAGGTCTTTGTTTGCAAGATTACACCGACAGGCGTATCGCAATGCTCGGTTGCCGAAATTCCGTAATTCGAGTTCAATCCATTGGTAGAGACACGGCTGAGGCGATTTGTGCCTTAACCGTGTTTCTTGTTTTCGGCTGTTCTGAACCTCGCCGCGACAAGTCCAGCGTGCACGAGTTCCGCTTGACGTTGCCCTCCGGGGCGCAAGCAAACGGTAGTTTGCGCACAACGCCTCCGATCGAGTTCGATGAAACGCTTGCTAGCGAACTCACTGGAGCGATCGGAAAAGCGCTCCTCGCGTGCAGGCAAGTAACATCGCCTGCAGTGCAAGGAGCGGTGCAGTCGCGCAAACTCGTGATGGCCGGAAAAGACTGCTTTTCCCAGCAACTCAGCGGCAGCCCGCTTCGCTGGCCGGGGCGATCCTACGCCGTAACGCTTCGCGTGGACCCGCAATGAAGCTATGGCAGAAGCTGGTGGTCGCTGGGCTGGTTTGTACTGCTGCGCCGGCACACAGCGATGACTCCACCACCACGGACCCGACAGCAAGCCCCGGAGTTGAAAGCCCCACCAATCCGAAGCGCACAACGGCCGGAATGCCAGACCCCGTAACTCTGGGCCGACCGAGCATGCTGAGTTGGGACCTCGCCCTTGTAGGTGGATTCGCGTGGAGCAACCGGGACGAGAGTAGCGTGATGTTTGGTCGTCTGCGGGCAGGCGCTGTTTGGATTGATCCACCGTTGGCTGTTGCAGTCGGCCCAACGATTTGCGCCGGAGGCCTAGGGGGCACGGCGTGGGGTGGACAACTGCAGGTCATGAATTTTGCGGCTGGGCTATGGGCGACCGGAGGTGTGGAGAAATTTTTCCAGCAAGATGGTGCAAAACTTAACCTCGCCCTTGGCTACTCTCTCTTCGGCGTGGAATGGCAGCGCACGTTCGATCGGCCCTCGAATAGCTACGGATTTGTACTCGAGCTCAACATCCCCGTGGGTCTCGTGTACTACTTGATCACGCATTAGCCCTGGTCGCTCGATTACGGTGAGTACGAGGTACTGCGTCCATTCAGGCCAGGCCGGTGCTACCCTGCGGGAATGTCGCTGACTACGATCGTTGCGGGTGCTGATTTGTCTGCGCCGAGTGAGCAGGCAGTGGAGCGGGCGGCTGCACTCGCGGCGCTGCATCGCGCAAAGCTGCTGATCGTTCACGCTGTGGCAGAGGCCGCGCCGCTTGCGCATCTCAACAACGATGTTCTGCAACAGCTGAGCGAGGTATCGGCGGCGGTGCAAGCCGAGGTGGGCGCGAGCTTTCGCGAGCGACTAGCCGCTTTGCGAGCGCGCGGCCTGGATGTAGAGCTCGTCAGTCCGGTCGGCCCTCCAGGGGAGCAAGTGGCGCAGGTGGCAAAAGATCGCCAGGCGGACCTGATCGTCGTCGGTACGCACGGCAGCACCGGGATCTCTCGCTTCCTGCTCGGCAGCGTCGCCACCGCGATTTTGCGCCACGCACCGTGCGACGTGTTAGTGTGCCGCGGTTCGGTAAGCGCAGCGCCGTTTTCACGGCCGATTGCAGCGAGCGATTTCTCACCAGCGTCGTTTCGGACCGTACGCGCAGCGGCCAATTTGTGCGCGCCTGGAGTGCCCATCGAAGTCGTGCATGCGTGGCAACTGCCCGCGGGATCGGTTGGCGCCTCGCTATTTGGTCAAGCGCGATTTCCGTGGAACACGATCCGCGACGCTGTGCTCACCGGTGTACAGGCCCAAGCCGACAAGTTTGTCGCTGGTCAAGCCGGCCTTCCCAATCCAATCCACGTCGAGTTGACTCAAGGCCCGCCTGCATCGGCAATCACCCATGCGGCGGAGAGAGGCGGTCACGATCTCATCGCGGTAGGAACACACGGCGCGCGAGGATTTCGCCGACTACTCCTGGGTAGCGTCGCAGAAAGCACGGTTCGCCACGCACCCTGCTCGGTGCTGGTTGTGCATAGCGAACATTGCGAAGACCCCGTAAAGCCGAGGAAGTAGCGAGGCTGATCGGTGTTTTGGAAGGCCACTACCTGGACCCCGTTGCTTTTTGGATGCGCGCCGAGCCATCCGGCGCAATCGAGTTCGCGGTTGGGATTCTGTTCGGCGATTATCCGCCGGGTTAGCATGTAGCGTGCGCGTTCCCTTCGTTGTGATCACGGGCTTCTTGGGAGCCGGGAAGACCACGCTTGTGAATCGCTTGCTCGCGCGACGCGCCGAACGTTCAACGACGAGCCGGATCGGCGTCATTGTCAACGAGCTCGGCGAGATCGGTATCGATGGGGCGCTGCTCGGCGGCGACGCGACCCGCCAAGTCGAACTGCCTGGCGGATGCGTATGCTGCGTGCTGGGCGACGACCTCGACCGAACGTTGCTGGAACTGATCGCCTCGAATCCTGGCCTAGAGGCGATTGTTCTCGAAACTACCGGCGTGGCGGATCCGCTGCCGATCGCGTGGGCCGTTCGCCGCGAGCCCGTAGCCAGCGCCGTGCGCCTCGCCATGGTAGTCGCGGTAGTCGATGCGACGCACTTCCTTGCATCGCTGCACATCACTCCGGCTGTGACTGCGCAAGTCGCATATGCCGATGCGCTACTACTCACCAAAGCCGACAGCGCGGGCCCCGAGAACACCGCTGCCGCGATCGCCGCTGCAACCTCGATCGCCCCGCGCGCTCTCGTTCGCACCGGGACCGCCGCCGACCATGCAGCGTGGCTCGAGAGCGTGTTGGCGGATCCTGACCTGGAACACGCTCCTTCACCGCTTGGCTCCGATCCTCATTATGACCGCGACCACAACCATGATCACGGCGTCTCCGCGCTCGCACTTGAAATCTCTGACGTCATCGACCTCGAGGAGCTAGAGGACCAGCTCGCCGAACTGCCGGCCAATTACGTCCGGATCAAAGGCATTGCGCGTACTGAGCGGGGATGGGCTGTTTTTCATCGCGTTGGCCTCCGGGTCTCAAGTGAAGCGTTGGAACGGGAGCCCGATGGTTTTGGCGGCAACTACGGCAGGATGGTCGCTCTCGGCCGCGAACTGCGGCATGATCAATTGGCCGCTTGTATTCAGGCGGCGACAACCACGTACCGTTCTTCTTCGCCATGATCCGTGCATTCCTCGCGATCGCTGCGTCCACGATGGTGGCTTGCGACCAAGAACAAATTCGCGTAGAGCCGCTATCACCCGGCAACGACCAACAAGCAAGGCTCATTGCGGCGGTCGACGCGTTTGTCGCCGCGAATCGCACACCCGCAGCGTACGCGACGTTATCGGGCGCTATCACCGCGCTACGTCCCAGCATGGACGCCACGCTTGCTCGAGACGCTGAGCGGCGGCTTTTGGTGCTGGGCCTGGCGCCCGTAAAGTTCGTTGTTGACCGCCCGATGGCGCAGCAAGTGGCGGCGCTCGCGCTCACGGTGTGGCCGACGTTGCTTGCTCCCCCGATCGAGGCCGACGCGCTGTACAACATTCGCGATCCAAAGGCACTGCAAATCCCACCGACGCCGGGAGAAGATCCGCAGCAATACCTGCTTCGACTCTGCCTGGGACCGTTAACGAACGACTGCCGACGAATTGTCCCGGAATTGCAAGGTCATGTCGTGGCAGCGGTTGCAGTGCGACGTGCGACCGAGCGAATCCGGACGGCGATCGCCGATTGTCTCGAGTGCTCCGGAGAATCGACCGATTCGATTGCCTCGTCGCAGAGTTCCACTGGACCCACCGGCTACCCTCGGAAATCTCCGACAAGGAGCGAAGCCGGCACTAGCGACTCCGCTTGGCGTTCCGCCGTCAAAGGCTGGGAAGCACTCGATACCCGTCTCGCGGCCGAATTGCCGAAAATTTCCCGGCGCGCTGACCCCGACAACTGGCCCAAGGCAGGCGCCGCCGCCGAGGAGGATCCGGACGTTCCAGAGGCCGAGCTGCGTCCGCATGGCGAGTTGGTCGTCGATGGTCGCGCGTATGGCCCGAACCGGCAACGCATTGCGGTCCTCCGAGACCTGCGAGGCAAGTCGAATGTGATCGCGCTTCACATTCGCCCCGATGCGACGCTCGAACAAGTGCGCGCTGTGCTCGTCGACGCGCGTAAAGCTGGCTGCGCTCACGTAGCGGTGGTTGCTCGCGAACCAGAGTACCCCTATCGCCGTCGGGCCTACTACGTCGCCGCCGGGTACGGCCTCCGGGCCAACCTGCGCCCAACCGACTCGCTACAACTGCTGCTGCACGCGGTGGATGAGGTCGCGGGCCCGGGAACGGTTGCGCGTGTGGACTAGGGCAACCCCGACCTCGGTCGAGCCGGAGTCGAAAGAACCAAGAACAACAAACACCCTCGGGATTATGAGCTCCTCCTTTCCTTACGGACCAGCAGGGCCTGGTCGCAGTCCGGGCAAGCTCTAACTATTCAGCGCTCGACCTTTCATTAGGGGCGACCGACCCCTCGAAATCTGCAATAACGCGCAGATCATCGTTGTTGGGTACATCGATGGCAACGGACTTGCGAACCTCCCCCTGTGTGAAGTGAATCGTATGTTTACCCACCGAGAGGCTGATTTTCGCCAGGGTCTGGTACTGGGTCGGATCGGAGTCGATCGTAAAATATGCCCATCCGGGCTTTGCATTGACCAACACGCTGCGAAGCAACACCGATGCCGATGGCGGAGTTGGGCGTTGTCGATCGGCGGGCCGCGTTCGAGAGCGCGGATCGATAATCCCGGCCGCGCCGGGATGCGCAGCACTCCCGCTGAGGGAGTGCG
>CAYQQM010000129.1:0-9472 GCA_964419605.1 uncultured Kofleriaceae bacterium
GCGGAGTAAGCGCTACTGGCGGTAACGCGACGGAGCATAACGAAGCGATCGGCGACGACCCTTGGAAGTCCCCGACGGGGGATGGATCGGCGGCCCGAACCGATCAAAACCACTGTGGCGAGGTACTACGGGCAGGTCACGTTCCGAATCCACTCGGCGACGACGCCGGTCGCAGCCGCATGGGTCAGCGTTCTGCCGATTGGCGGCATCCGGAACCGTTGATCCACCGTAGACATGCGCTGGAAGAGTACAGAGCGATTTGGATCTCCAGGCGCTAGCAAGCGCGGCTCGCTCGGGATGAGCTCTTCCAGGCCACTAATCGTCGGTTCGGCATCGCAAATTCCCATGTCAGCGAGCGACGCGGAGAAACGGAAGTCCGGAGGTGTAAATGTTGGGCCGCCCGGGCGGTGGCAGTTCGAACAGTTCGCGTGCAGATAGGCACGGGCTCGTTGCTCGACGGATGCGCCGTCTTGCTCGAGCGAAGCGAGTTCGGGCCAAGGCGTTGCCGCGCCACTGGCGTCGAGCAGCCCCACCTTCTCCAGGGTCGCTACCTGATTGCCGCTGCGACCGGTTGCTGGGTAGGTCAGCGACTGATTGAGTTGCGCAATCTCCGGCCCCAGGGCGTTACCCGCGGCGTTGGTATGGCACTGCTGACACTGCGCCCGCGTTGGGTAGTTCCAAACCTGCCCGCCAAATGTCGCTGTTGCCCCCGCCGCGTCCACCAGCGTCGCATCCGTCTGCGCATCGTTCCAGCGATACGAATATCCGGCCCATCGCTCGTCGGCTTCTTGCCGCACCAGGAATCGCGTTTCGACTTTTGCCCCGGCCAAACTGAATTCTTTGATCAACACCGTTCCGGGAGGAAACTCAAAATCGCCGTCAGCGGCTACGGTGATCGTACGCGCGTCCGGAATGGTCATCCACCGCCGTTTGGCAGCTCCGTCCGACCACAATTCCGCACTCGGCGCAAACGGAACGAGATCGGGTGTCGGCTCCATCTGGTTGGCGGCGTCGAAGCACCCGGTTTGCGACAGCAGCAGTGGCGGTCCGCCCCCCGTTGGACCCGGCGCAGCTGACGGCTCTTCCAGAGCAAGGATCTCCCCCTCGAGTGACACCACAAAGAGTTCGCCGTCTTGATCTTCGGCGAACGCCGACACGGGAACACCGTCGAAGACCAGCTCCTTCATCACGGGCCCCGAGGCTGAATCGACATTGCGCACCGCCCAAATGTGGGCCCTAAACGAGTCGCCAAAAATGTATGCACCGCGCAGCGATGGCACCGCCGAGCCGCGATAGACCACCCCGCCGGTCACCGCGTTGCCCTCCTGCGGCCCAGAGCCGTGCGCATAGTCGAGCCACGGTTGTCGCAGCGCAGGATCGATGCACGAGGAGCCCGGAATCAGGTTCGTACAGTGCGTACCTTCGTAGATCCCCCACCCGTAGTTGCCACCCTTCTGGACATCGCGGTTGACCTCTTCCCACGTTTCGTTGCCGACGTCTCCCAGCCAAATGGCTCCGGTTTTACGATCAAAGTGCCACTGCCAAGGATTGCGAAATCCGTACGCGTATACCGCGGGGGCGTTGCCGTCCAAGCCAACAAATGGGTTATCGGCCGGAATGCGGGCTGCGACTCGCTGTCGGTTCAAGACGATGCCATCGTCGATCAACTTTTTCGTCAAATCCGAAACGTCGATGCGAAGCAACTTTCCTCGGATATCCCTCTTGTCTTGAGACTGCTGGGCGCCAAGCGCTGTTCGCGGCCCACCGTCTCCGAGAGCAACATACAGATTGCCATCTTTGCCAAACCGGATCGTGTCGGCACCGTGCAATCCGGGCGGAGTGTGCACGTTGTTGTAGTCATCGGGAGTGTAGTCAATTGCGACGATGAGTTCCTCGCTCGACCGGTCAAACGTCGCCCCTCCGTCGGTGGTAGCAAAGCGCGAAACCCGAATCTGCAGCCCTTCCGAAGTAATGTGGCAATAGCTGACGTACGCGCGCTTAGACGCTGCAAAATCGGGAGGGAACGCCAAGCTCGCCAGAGAGCAATCCGACTCGTGATACGTGACGTCGCGCAAATCGAGCGCGACCTTGACCTCGCTCGCGGCGGCATCGGGCCGATTCGGGAAATGCAGGATCCGACCAGTGCGTTCGAGTACATACCAGCGCGTGTTATCCCCAGGGCGCTGGACAAGGCCGGTGGGCACATCGGGCTTGATGGCTGGGAATCGCTTGGCGAGCTGGACGCTGCCGCTGGTGGGCGGCACCGAAAACGCACGACATGCAGCATTCGGCGGCCTCGTATCGAGCCCATCCGAGCTGACAGGAGCCGATGCCTCTGCGCACGCTGACAGCGCAATGGCCCACAACGCGCACCCTTGCCGATAACCCGCGAATCCCATCCGCGGACCTTACTACACAGAGCCGCACTGACTATGCGTCATCGCATTTGGTGGAATCTAGGGGCACGCAGCCGTTTGCCGAATCCAGTCCGCGACTACAGTAGCCCCCGCCGCATGCGTGAGAGTCCTTCCGATTGGCGGCATGCGAAATCGCGGATCGGTTGTGGAAAGCCGCACGGAAACGACCGAGCGCTCGGGTGCACCTGGCGCGAACAACCGAGGTTCGCTTGGAATCAGCTCCTCGAGCGCGCTGATCGTGGGTTGAGCATTGCAAATCCCCATCGCGGCGAGTGGGACTGAATAGCGAAAATCGGGGGGGGTGAACGTGGGGCCGTTGGGGCGATGACAGTTCGCGCAGTTCGCATGAAGGTACGAACGCGCTCGCTCCTCGACGGAGGCCGCACTCGGGGTCAGCGACGCAAGTGCGGGCCACGGCATCGCAAAGCCACTGATGTCGAGAAGGCCAATGTGCGTCAGCGTCGCGACTTGATTCGCGCTCCGCCCCGTCGACGGATAGGTCAGCGCATGGTTGAGCTGAGCGACCTCGGGGCCCAGCGCATGCCCCGCCACACTTGTATGGCACTCTTGGCATTGCGCTCGACTTGGATAGTTCCAAACCTGGCCTGGGTACGTCGCCGACGCGCCGCCCGCGTCGACGAGTGTGGCGTCGGTTTGCGCATCATTCCATTGATACGAGTAACCTGCCCAGCGGCCGTCGGCCTCTTGCCGCACCAAGAACCGAGTTTCGACTCTGGCTTCCGCAAGGCGAAACTCCTTGATCAGCACTGTCCCAGGAGGAAAATCGAAATCGCCGTCGCTCGCTACCGCGACTTTCTTCGCATCCGGAATCACCATCCATCGCCGCTTTTCGGCCCCGTCCGACCATAATTCTGCACGTGGAGCGAACGGAATCAGATCTGGAGTCGGCTGC
Source organism: uncultured Kofleriaceae bacterium (assembly GCA_964419605.1). Lineage (GTDB taxonomy): Bacteria > Myxococcota_A > Polyangia > Haliangiales > Haliangiaceae > JABFXX01. Next base: position 3,331 of record CAYQQM010000129.1, read on the forward strand.
ATCTGGTTCGCCGGATCGAAACAGCCTGTTTGCGACAACTGAAGCGGAGGACCGCCAGCCATGGGGCTCGGATCGACTGGCACCTCCTCGAGCGCCAGAACTTCGCCAGCAAGCGACACCACAAAGACTTCGCCGTCCTGATCTTCAGCGAAGGCCGACACCGGAATGCCGCTAAACAGTAACTCCTTCGCCGGCGCCCCTGTAGCCGGAAGGTGATCGACGTCCCGCACAGCCCAAATCCGAGCCCTCGCAGAGTCGCCGAAAAGGTACGATCCGCGCAGAGACGGAACGCCTGCGCCGCGATACACAACTCCGCCGGTTACCGCGTTTCCCTCTTGTGGCCCTGTCCCGTGGCTGTAGTCCAGTAGCGGAGCAACCAGAGTCGGATCGGCACACGCCCCCATCGGGAACAGATTTGTGCAATGCGTACCTTCGTAGATCCCCCAACCGTAGTTGGCGCCCTTTGTTACATCGCGGTTGACCTCTTCCCATGTGTTGTGGCCGACGTCGCCAAGCCAAATCGCTCCGGTTGCTCGATCGAAGTGCCACTGCCACGGATTGCGGAACCCGTATGCGTACACCGCCGGCGAGCCGCCACCGCCGACAAACGGGTTATCGGCTGGAATCGCCGCGCCAACGCGTTGACGATTTAGCACGATGCCGTCGTCAACGAGCTTTTGGCTGGGGTCTGATACGTCGAGTCGCAGCAACTTACCTCGTAGATCGCTCTTGTTCTGTGCTTGCTGCCCCCCCATCAGGCCCTGCGGTCCTCCATCCCCCAGCGCCACGTACAAGTATCCGTCGCGGCCAAAATGCATGGCATCCACAGCGTGCAAACCGGGGGGCTTGTGCACATTGTTGTAGTCGTCCGGAGTGTAGTCCACTGCGACGATGAGCTCCTCGCTCGCTCGATCAAACGTCGCACCGCCGTCGCTGGTGAAAAACCGCGAAACGCGAATCTGCAAGCCGCTTGAAGTGATGTGGCAGTAGCCAACGTACGCGCGTTTAGAGCTGGCAAAGTCAGGAGGGAACGCCAAACTCGCCAAACTGCAATCGGTTTGCGAATAGATCACGTCGCGCAAATCAAGCGCCACCTTTACGTCTGCAGCGGTCGCGTCGGCGCGATTGGGAAAGTGCAAAATCCGCCCTGTCCGCTCGAGTACATACCAACGCGTGTTGTCGCCTGGCCGCTGTGTGAGACCAACGGGAACGGTGGGGCGCACGTTCGGAAACCGCTTTGCCAAGCGCACGCTGCCACTTGTGGGCGGCGCGGTGAATGGGCGACATGCCGCGTTCGGAGGTCGGGTGTCGAGTCCATACACCGGTGGCGCATCGACTGGAGCGTCGACTGGAGCGTCCGGCGGCGCGTCGGGCGCAGCATCGGCTGCTGCATCTTGCGGGACCCGCGCACGATTCCCACATGCGCCTACCGCGATCGCGCCACATAGCACTGCCCAACATCGGTACCGACCAACGTACATCCGTCGAGCCTACAAGAATCAGCCGTGCTATAGTGGTTTTTTCTACGAGGGTAACTTCGCCCCGCGGGCCAAGCGCGTCTGCCTCAATGCACCTCCATCGGCAGAGTTACCAAGGTGGGGGCACCAGTCGCGGGAAACCGCAATGACTCCACGGCCCTGCGCACGCAACTGAGTAGTCCCTGCTCGAACATGTAGCGAAACGCGGACAGCTTCGCTTTCGTTACTCGTCCATTGCCGTCGACCACCAATTTGACGGTCATCGTTCCACTCAACTCCGTGTTCGTGGCGCTCGTTGCAACACACGACCGTAGGGGGCCGGACTGAGCCTCGATGGTCGACTGAATTTCGTGATCGCTAAGAGATCGAGCCGCGGACTCGTTGCTCATGTCGATTTTCTGAGGCGGCAGCGACGTATCGTCGCCTCGCCATTCCATGGTGCGGTCGGCGACCGACAATTGCAGGCGCTGCGGCGGGGGCTCCTTTTCTGTGTCGTCTTGGGACCAACCGCGCTCGCCCGCTGTCGCTACGCGATGAGGGCGATGTCGTTTGGGTTTCGCCTTCGCGCTACCCGCATCCGCCGGCACGGTCGCCCTCGCCGCCGGTGGTCCCGAAGATGCGGCGCTGCCCCACGGCGGCCGGAGGGCAAGATACATTGCGGTGGCGCCGGCGACCATTCCCAGCGCGATGCCAACAATGAGCCCGATCCCGAGTGAGCCGCGCACAACGAATCCACTGTATCACGCAGCCGCGCCCACCCATCTTGCCATGTCGTTCACCGCGATGGCGATCGGCGCGATCTATTTGGTTCAGCTCATCGCCGCTCAACTGATTTCTACCTCGGGAGCGTTTCTCATCAGCTTCGGCGCGGCAGCCACTGGAGTCGTCTGGGGGGCGAAGAAGCGGGCGTTTCGACTCGGAGCAACAGCGGCACCTGCGCGGTTTTGGATCGCAGCAACGCTTATCGGATCGTCGACCTGGTGCGTCGGTCTCGCGCTGGTATCGTGGCTCGAACCGCCGGGCGACCCCGGTCACCTCGAGCTTGTGGTGAAGCGATTGCCGCTCGCGACGGCGTTGCTCGGACTTGCGATTCTGCCGGCGCTCGCCGAAGAATTGGTGTTTCGAGGCGTACTCGCGCGCGCTCTCGCGCGCCGCTCGACGGCCCTTGCGATCGTCGGCTCCGCTCTGGTGTTTTCGCTGTATCACCTGTTGCCGATCCAAGTCGTAGCTACGATGCCACTCGGGATTGCCCTGGCGATTCTCGCCGTGCGCTCTGACTCCATCTTGCCCGGAATGCTCGCTCACGCTCTGAACAATGCGCTCGTGATCGCGTTGGCGCGGAATGCTGCACCGTGGCTGTCCTCTGCTATCGAGGAACACCCAGGTGTCGCCATGGCGATTGCAATGGCAAGTACTGCCACCGGCATCGGATTGGCCATTCGTAAGCCGGACCACCAACTCGCCCATAACTGAAGGGGCTGCTACAATTGTTGCGTGCCAGACTTCAAGCGCCTGCTTTGGTACTTGCGGAAAGTTCCGCTGCTCGCAAGCGTGGGCGCCGATGCGGTTGCACGCATCGCCGAACGCGTCGAGCTGCGAGAAATCCGTCGCCGCGAAGTGGTGTATTTGCCCGGCGACCCGGGAAGGTCGCTATTTCTCGTCCACGGCGGACGCATCAAGGTGTCAAAGGTCACGCGCGATGGCAAGTCGCTGACGTTGGCATACCACGGTCCCACCGAGCTGTTCGGTGAAAGCTGCCTACTCGACGGAGGCCCGCGCACGGAAATGGCCGAAGCCGTGGAGAACGCGCAGCTGTCGGAAATCGACAGAGGCTACTTTGAAGAACTCGTTCACGCCCATCCCGCGCTCGGACTTGCGATGACGCAGTTGATGATCGTTCGCCGACGAGAGCTCGAGCAAAAAGTCGAAGCTCTCGTATTTCGGGACGTGCCGTCCAAACTAGCAGAGCTGCTGATCAAACTCGCTGCCGAGTACGGAGTCGACGATGCGCGCGGGACCCTCGTGTCGCTCAAGATCACGCATCAAGAGCTGGCAAATCTGATCGGCTCGACCCGCGAAACCGTGTCACTGACGTTGTCTCAGTTCAAACGCAAGCGGCTCATCGCGACTGAAGGCCGAAGGGTAATCGTCGCCAATAGCGAAGCTCTCCGGGCCCTGTTTTGAGAGTGCTGCGCCCATGCGAATCGCCTACCTCGTCCTCGGTTGCGCATTTGTCGCTCTCGGACTCATCGGCGCATTTCTACCGGTATTGCCAACCACGCCATTTCTGATCATCGCAGTCTGGGCGTTCTCGAGAAGCTCCCCTCGACTCGAGCGTTGGTTGCTCGAGCACCGGCGGTTTGGGCCCGGACTCGTGGCATGGCGCAACCATCGGATTATCCCACTTCGGGTCAAACTGTTGGCCTGGGGCGGCATGGGCGCGAGTTTGGCGGCCATGGCGCTCACGACTCGGTCGTGGATTGCGCTTGCCGGCGCGGGTTCAGTGATGCTGATCGGCGCGATTTACATCGCGCGCAAGCCATCGCGAATGCCCGAAGGAGCCTAGCTCAGGCCCGACCTGTGCGCGCCTGGAGCATCTGGATCGCTAATGCGACCGCGCGCTGCATGGAGGTTGCGCGCGCAACGCCCTTGCCCGCGATGTCGTACGCCGTTCCGTGGTCCGGCGAAGTTCGAACGATCGGCAGCCCGAGCGTCACGTTGACGGATTCATCGAAATCGACGAGCTTTACCGGAATCAACCCCTGGTCGTGGTACATCGCAACCAATGCGTCGTAGCGGCCGTGCAGGTGATCGCGAAATGCGGCATCGGGCACCAGAGGGCCCGATAGGTGCGCTGCCCCACACGGAGCCCGTAGCGCAGGCTTGATGATCTCTTCGTCTTCGTCGCCCAGCAGTCCATCTTCGCCGGCGTGCGGATTCAATCCCACCACCCCGATCCGCGGGTTTGCCAGCGCAAAGTCTCGCGTCAAGGAGGCCGCAACGAGTTCGATCACCGTTCGAATGCGCTCGGTCGACAACTCGTGAACCACTTCGACGAGAGGTCGATGCACGGTTGCGAGCGCAATCTTGAGCTTGGGCCCCACGAAAAACATCGCAACATCGCGCGCCCCCAAGCGCTGAGCCAGCATCTCGGTATGGCCGAGAAACGGAAATCCGCCACGTCGGGCCCACAGCTTGGAAATCGGCGCGGTAACCAGAGCGCCGTGTTCGCCGCGACGCGCAGCAGCGACGGCAGCCTCGAGATATGCGACCTGGGCCGCTCCGCTGTTCTCGTTTGGAACTCCCGGCGTCACCCCCTCGCCCGCCCCGCTCCCCACAATCCGTACATCGGGCAGCGAATGACCCAGCGTGCGTGCGGCGCGATCCAGCGGCTCCCGATCGCCGTATACCGTGCATCGCGCCCGCCACGGCGCAGGCATCGCAATTAGACTCGCGACGACGATCTCAGGCCCCACCCCAGCCGGGTCGCCCAGGGTGATGCCCAATGTGGTTCCAAGGTCCACAGCGGCACAATACCACTGGGTCGACCTCGCGGTCTGCGGATCCCACTTGCTCCTGCCGGCGAATCGTTCATCCTTAGGGTTCCTTGCTGGAGATGTTTCGCGTGCTGGTCATCGCAGCGGTCGCCGGCTGTGCCGGAGCCGAAGCGATGGCAGTGGTCTCTCCAGCTGCCCCGGCCGCGCCGCTACGCAGTGAGGGAATCGGCGTAACCCCAGGCGAAACCATGGCATTTGAGATCCGGTTCGGGGCCATGGTTGCTGGCGAAGTCCAGCTGGCCGTCGGCGAGCCGGGGACGTTGGCTGGCCAGCGCGCGGTTGTTGTAACGTCCAGCGCAGAAACTACCGGTGCGTTGCGCCTCGTGCGGCCGTTAACCGACCACGCAACGACAACGATTGACATGGCTACGGGCCGACCGATGGCGCTTGAAACCCGTGTTGCGGAGGGCGACACCACCACGGTCGCCCAAGCAACGTTCACAACCACGAGCGCGAACGTTGAAATCCGGCGCAATGCAGACCCGAAGCCGCGCAGTTATCACATCGAATTCGGCGACCGATCGGTCCACGACACGCACTCGGCCATGGCACAGCTGCGCAGCTGGCGAGCGACACCGGGCGAAGCGAGAACGGTTTATGTAGTCAGCGGCCGCAAGCTGTGGCGAATCGACGTTCGGATGGTCGGCACCGAAACCATCGGATCGCCCCTCGGCAATCGCAGCGCCGCCAAATTCTCGGGCGCAGCCTATCGAACCCAGCCCACCCTCAAACCCGAAACCACAAAGCCAACGCGCACCTTCGAGGTTTGGCTCTCGGAAGACGCCGATCGAGTCCCGCTGAAAGTGTCAGCCACCACGGAACTGGGCGACATAGAGATGGTGCTCACAGACTACAACCGGCCCTAGTACCTCGCCCTAGACCCAATGCCGCTTAGATAAGCGTAAGTTATTGAGTTTGAAACGATTTAGGTCCATGACCAACTCGGGTTGACCTTGTCTTTAACCCCACCGTTGAGGTTGACGGCGACGTAGTCGTTGACTCCACGCTCGACCTTGGCGATTTTGACCTCGTCGCCGTCGAGCAGGTCAAGATGCAGGTCATCCCCCGTCGGGGACTTCCAAGGGTCGTCGGTGGGGTCATCGTCGT
>CAYQQM010000130.1:0-9217 GCA_964419605.1 uncultured Kofleriaceae bacterium
GAAGTCCCCTTGGGGGGCGCCCCGAAGGAAGTCCCCTTGGGGGGCGCCCCGAAGGGAGTCGCCTTGGGTGGGGACTGTGCTTTCTGCCGCGCTCGGCGCGCGCGAGACGGATGGAACGTCATGAGCGACTACTCGGTTGAGTTCAGCTCCAGCGCTGCCGAGCTGAAGCTCGCCGCGCTCGACACGCTCACCCTTGGAGAACAGGATGGTTCGTTCGAGAACGTTCTCAAGTTCCCGAATGTTTCCCGGCCAACTATGCGCTTCCAGGGCAGCGAGGGACTCGTCGGAAATTCCCACAATCGCCTTCTTAAGCCTTTCGTTAAACTTCCGGACGATGTGCTCGACAAGTAGCGGGATATCTCCACTGCGCTTGCGGAGTGGAGGAATTTGGATCGGCACGACGTTTAGTCGATAGTACAAGTCATCGCGGAAGGTGCCGCGAATGATTTCTTGTTCGAGATCGCGATTCGTAGCTGTAATCAGCCGCACGTCGACTTTGATCGTTTTGAGGCCGCCAACGCGCTCGAACTCGCTTTCCTGGATGGCGCGCAGAAGCTTTACCTGCATTTCGACTGGAATTTCACCGATCTCGTCGAGAAACAGCGTGCCGCCGTCGGCGAGTTCGAACCGCCCTGGTTTGCTGGTCGTGGCACCCGTGAACGCACCTTTCTCGTAGCCGAACAGCTCTGATTCCATCAAAGTCTTCGGGATAGCAGCACAGTTTATCTTGATAAATGGGCTGTGCTTACGACCGGATTGTTCGTGCAGCGCCTTCGCTACGAGCTCCTTGCCGGTACCGCTTTCTCCCGTGATGAGAACGGTCGAGGGGGTATCCGCAACCTTCTCGATGACCGAGAAAATTGCGTGCATCTCCGCCGACTGACCGATCAGTCCGAACCTGCCTTTCGCCTCGCCATCCTGCGGATACAGCACGGCTTGAGGGGCAAGCTTGTTCGCGGACGCTTGTCCGATCGCCTTTTCGACGATGGCGCGGATCGAGTCGGCCTCAAAGGGTTTCTCGATGTAGTCGAATGCGCCGGCCTTGATGGCCTCCACGGCTTGTCCGACGGAACCGTATGCAGTGATCATGATGACTGGAATCTGGGGGTGATTCTTCGCCGCGGTGTGAAGGACCTCCATGCCGTCGGCTCCCGGCATCCTGAGGTCGGTGATCACGACGTCGACGTCGGCTAGCCTGTCGATCGCTTCAACTCCGGTCGAGGCTTGTACGACTTCGTGGCCTTCGCGCCGCAGCAGCGCGACCAACACTCGGCGCAGGTTGCGCTCGTCATCCGCGACAAGGATCTTTGCCGGTTGCATAAATGGTCAGAGTGCTACCCTACACGATTCGAGGCGGCCTCGACTGCGGGCGGGCTCTCGGAGGTGGTTTCTTCGGCGTCCGAGGTTTTGGTGGCGGGATGTCGCCCGGTTTCAGTAATGTCTTCCACCTTGTGGGCGGGCACCGGTTCGGCAGCGGGCAAAAAAACGGAGAATGTCGAACCTTGGCCGATCGTCGATCGGACTTCGATCGTGCCGCCGTGCTGATTGATGATGCGGTGGCTGATCGCTAGCCCCAACCCCGTGCCTTTCTGCTTCGTCGTGTAAAACGGGATAAACAGCTTCTTCAGGCGGTCTCGCGGGATGCCCACGCCGCTATCGCGAAACCGCACCTCGCAAAATTGACCGTACCCCAGCTGCGATCGCCGGCGTCGCGTCGTCAGGATTTCCAGAGTTCCTCCTTCAGGCATTGCCTGTAGTGCGTTTTGACCAAGGTTGAGAAATACCTGCAGCAGCGATTCGGGATCGCCGGCAACCAGCGGCAGTTGCTCATCGATGCGCAGGCGGAGTTCAAGGCCTTTGAGCGGCTCTTGTTGCAGCAGCTGCACTGTTTTTCGCACCACATGGTTGAGATCGACCTTGTCCGCGCCGTCGCGGCCTGGGCGCTCTGCGCGCGCGTAGTCGAGGAATCGAGTCACAACGTTGTTGAGTCGATTGGCTTCCTCGATGATGATGTTCAGAAACTCGGATAGCTCGGCGGCGGGCGCCTGCGATCCATCCGAGGTGACCAAGAGCTGGGCCGCTCCCTTGATCGCACCCAGCGGATTGCGGATCTCGTGCGCGAGACCGGCGGCCATCTCTCCTAACGCCGCTAGGCGGTCGCGCTCTTTTACGCGCTCGTACGCCTGCGACGATTCGATGACCCGGGCTGCACCGATCGCGAGTTGCCGAAACACTTCGAGATCATCGGGATCGAACGCACTGTCCGTTCGGTCGTCGCGCACGCATAGCAGGCCGAGTAGCCACGGACCTTGTTCGGTATCGGCAGAGCCGAGCAATGGGAACATCAAGGATGCGTGCAGCTCCTCGACACGGGTGCGAAGCGCGACCACGGCGGTGCGCTTGGCTTCGATATCGGGCGCGGGCCCTAGATCGTCGAGGGCACGGCCGAGGAGGTCGAGATCGAGGTACCCGGTGCGCACGCGGTCGAGCAGCGAGCGCTCGGCGTTCGCGTCGATCCGCTCGGGCGGCGGCTTGCCGAGGTACCCCGCACGGTCGAAGCCCGTTCCCTCCGCATCGAGGAGATACATGCTGGCATCAGTCACTCGCCGCGACTCTTCGAGCGCAGTGATGATCCGAGGCACCATGTCGGCGACGTCGACCACCGAGGGCAACTCTTTTCGCACAGCTTCGAGGCGGCCCCGCAACTCGGTGCGCTGCCGAACGAGCCAGCGATTGATGCCGTTCTCGAGCCAATTGCGAACCGGCTCGAACAAGATCAAGATGACAAATGCGGCGACAAGGGCGTTGACCAGATAGAGATTGGGCGTGCGGTTGCCAATCCAGTCGGGGAGGAAGCTGTACACCGCGGTCAGCAGCACCACCAATGTGCCGAGCACCGCCATCTTCCCGATCAGTTCATTGAGGTCGATCAGGCGGTACCGGAACAGGGTCTCGGACAAGAAATACAAGTAGAGAATGCCAAACACGTTGCCAATGGCCGGCCACGCCAGACCGAATCGCGGCAGCACGTCTGTCAGCGTAAGGGTGGTTGCGACAAATCCTCCGAGCGCGAGGTAGCCCACCCGGGTGCGCTCGACGCGCTTGGTGGTCGCGCGGTATTGCGCCCACAGATCCCACACGCAGCGATACAAGCCGCCAAACACGTACAATCCGAAAGGGATTTGAAAATAGATGGAGTCATGAATGGGCCGGGAAATCGCTGAGGTCACCAACGCTGCGTACGCGATCAGCGTCCATGCGAGTGTGACTCTCGGGCCGCGTTTCGGTCCACCGATCGAGGGTTGGGCGAGAAAAATCCGGAAAAACCGGATCGCAATCGGAGGGATCGACGCCGCGGCCCACAGCGACAGCCATCGCATTACCGGGCTGCTCGTTGCCGCCGCGATGAAGGAGCATAGGTGCCATCCCGAAACGACGAACGTCATCGCCGCGAACGACGTGTACATACTATCGGAGCGCGAACGCAGCAGAACCGAAGCCCCAATCGCAAGGATCAGAAGTGCTGCGAGAAGCGCAGAGACCGCTTGAGCGTCCACCGAAGCGCAGTGTAACCGGTTCGAGGCGGTGCGGGACCCGTTCAAGCGATCAACGCACCTCGATCGCAACGCAGTAGTCCTGCTAAGGGCCCTCGAATGATGAAATCGATCGTTCTCGCGGCCGATCCATCCCGGCTGTCTTCGTTGCCGGCTGCGGTCCTCCCCCGTCCCCCGTCGGGGACTTCCCCTCCTTAGGGGACTTCCAAGGGTCGCAAGGGTCGTCGGGGACTTCCCCCCCTTCGGGGACTTCCAAGGGTCGCAAGGGTCGTCGGGTCACATCCGTCGAGGATGTTCCCCTCCGGTCCTCCCCCGTCGGGGACTTCCAAGGGTCGTCGCCGTCGGCTCGCCAGCCAGGCGACTCGACCGCGATCATCGATTGATTTCATCATTCGAGGGCCCTAACGTGCGCGCGTGACCGACCCCCGCTTGGCCGAATTGCCCGCTGTGCACCTGCTCGCCGCCCAAGCGGAGGAGGTTGTTGTGACTGAGGTTCCCCGTTGGGCCCTCGTCGAAGCTGCACGTCGGACGGTGGCCAGTCGGCGCGACGCAATTTTGGCCGGCGCCGCCGCGACTCCGATCTTGCCGGCCGATGTTGCCGCGCTCGCCGCCGTTCTGGTCCAGCCGCGGCTGCGCCGCGTGATCAACGCGACCGGGGTCATCTTGCACACCAACCTCGGGAGGTCGCCACTCGCGGCTCAAGCTCGAGCTGCGATCGACGATGCAGGACGCGGGTTCACGAATCTGGAATACGACCTGGAGCGCGGGCAGCGCGGTTCACGCCACGATCACTTGCGATCGCTGCTGCGCGAACTAACGGGGGCGGAAGATGCCCTTGTCGCCAACAACAATGCAGCCGCCACGGTGCTTGGCCTCGCTGCGTTGGCTACCGGTAAGGACATCGTGGTATCGCGCGGCGAACTGATCGAAATCGGAGGGTCGTTTCGGCTACCCGAGATCCTGGCTTTGTCTCGCGGCAACCTGGTTGAGGTCGGTACGACCAACAAGACGCATGCACGCGACTACGAGAGCGCCATCGGTCCAACGACGGGACTGTTGCTGAAAGTACATCGCTCGAACTTTGCGCTGGTTGGTTTTACCGCGGAGGTAACGGCAGAAGCGCTGGTTGCGATCGGACGCGCACGGGGAATTCCGACCATGATCGATCTCGGCTCGGGGATGTTGATCGATCGGCAGAGCCAACGGCGCTGGGGACTTCCCGAGGAACCGACGGTTCGCGAGGCGGTTAGCAGCGGCGCGGACCTCGTCACGTTTTCGGGCGACAAACTGCTTGGAGGTCCGCAGGCGGGAATCGCAGTAGGCAAGGCCTCGGCGATTGAAGCCGCGCGCAAGCATCCGTTGATGCGCGCGTTGCGTCCGGACAAGCTGACCCTGGCAGGCCTGGCGGCAACCCTAAGTCTGTACCGCGATGGGCGGGGCGACAAAATCCCAACCATTGCGATGATATCTAATAATCTCAGCGCCTTGAAGGACAAGGCGTCAGCCCTGGTAACCCTGATTTGCACGGCGGACGGCGGCAAGATTTCGGTAGCCGTGGAGCCAACGATCAGCACCGTGGGCGGCGGCGCGATGCCCACGGCCGAGTTGCCGTCGTTTGCGGTAACGCTCGCAGGGGCATCGCCCGAAGGGCTGGACCGCCGCCTTCGGAGCGCCGCCGTGCCGGTGATTGGCCGCATTGACGCCGGTCGGCTGTGGCTGGACGTTCGGACCATCGCGGACGATGAATTGCCGCTGGTCGCTGCAGCGGTGTCTTCTGGGCCCTGAACGCGGTATAGATCTCGCAATGACTCCCCGCGTAGTTGCCGTCGCAGGCGGGAAAGGTGGCGTCGGCAAGAGCTTGGTCGCAGCGAACGTTGGAATTTTTCTCGCAACCCTTGGCAAGAGGGTTGTGCTGATCGACGCCGCGTTTGGTTCGCCCACCTTACATATCTTCGCCGGGGTGCCGCGCCCGGCGCGGAGCCTTTGGGAAGCGCTGGTCCCAGGGGGCCTTTCGCTTGCCGATGTTGCAATTGCCACTCATGTCCCAGGGGTTCGCCTTATCGCCGGTGTGTCTGACCCGCCAGCTGCCGCCAACCCAACGCCACAGCACGTCCGCGCGTTGGTCGAGCAGTGGCGCACGCTGGATGCTGACTGGGTGGTCGTGGACCTAGGGCCGGGCCTCGCCGCGCATACGCTCGAGCTGTTTCTCGACGCAGATCTTGGCGTGATCGTCGCCGTGCCCGATCCTACGTCGATCGAGCTCATGCATCGATTTGTGCGCATGGCGTTCTTAGCGAGACTGGAGCGCAGCGGGCTGTCGCATCTTGTCGGCGGCGAACCTTCGGACTACGAACGCTCGCCCAGCGCGCTCGACGTGTACATGCAAGCATTGGCGAGCCATGCATCGGACCTACCGGCGCTCAAAGACGCCATCCTCGGCTTTTCGCCGTTGCTGGTCGTCAACTCCGCACGGTCAAAGTCGGACATGGAGCTTGGCCGTGCCGTTACTTCGGCGGCGCGTCGCCGTTTGGGGACGCCGATTCGCTATCTTGGGCACCTCGAGTACGACGAGGCGGTTTGGGCATCGACGCGCCGTCGGCGACCTTTGCTCAGCGAGCACCCAGAGACCCGCATCGCGAAATGCTTTGAGCGGGTTGCGCGCGGCCTGATGGCGGTGCGCGGTGCCGTACCGTCGGGCGACGTAATCCCCCCGGATTCGCACTATGAGCTGCTCGAAGTGCCACCGACCGCCAGCTTCGAGGACATTCGGCGGGCCAATCGGAGGATCCGCGATATCTATGGTGCCGAGTCGATTGCGGTTTCGGGGCTCTACGATCCTGCCAGCCTCGAGGCTGTGCACCGTCGGCTCGATCTGGCGTTCGCGACGCTCATGGATGCCGCGAAGCGCAAGGACTACGACAACGAGCTGTTTCCCGATGGCGTACCGCTGCCAGCGCCAACCGTTCACGAAAGCGTTCCGGTGCAGCGCGCAGGAAAACCCGACGACGCGGACGTCTTGGCGCCGCGTCCGGCTATGCCAGAAATTTCTCAGACGACCGAGTATTCGGGGCCACTTCTACGCCAAATCCGCGAGGCGGTGGGTGTGGAACTGCGCGAGGTGGCGGAGCGGTCGAAAATCGGCATGGCCTACCTACAGGCACTCGAGAGTGAGCACTTTCAGCGCCTACCAGCGCAAGTGTATGTGCGGGGCTTCCTAGCGGAATACGCGCGAGCGCTTGGCCTGGACGTTGAGCGAGTGAAACAGACGTACCTCGACCGCTACCGCAGTGGGCGTTCGGTGGTTGAGGTCGACCGCGAAACCGCAGCGAACCGGGACGCGGAGCCTTGATCGCGGCGGCGGAGGCCTCTACGATCACCCAATGGCGACCTTGATCGACAATGCGAAACGAGCGCGTCAGCTCGCCCGTGCAATTGCCTCTGACCTCACGCTGTACCACGAGCCGAAAATCCTCGATGGCATCGCCAACGATAACCTGTTCGAGCAGCTGGCCGATGAGATCACCGAAGGCCGCGAGCTGTTCAAATCTCGCGTCACCGAAGACATCTTTGGGCAGCACATCTACGAGCGCGCAATCGTCGACGTCCTCATCAAGTCCAAGGGGCACGTCAAGTCTAAGATCTGGTGACGTCAGATCCGGACAGCGGCCGCAATGACGACCTCGAGGGCGACGTAGACGACGAGCGCGAGGGATCGGACGAGTGTCACCGGATCGTCGCGGCCGAACCTGGGCGACTCGATGCGGTTGTGGCTAAGGCAGCGCCTAACGCGCTGGCAGCGCTGTCGCGGGCCCATGTGCAACGATTGATCGAGCAGGGAAGGGTGATTCACAATGGCGTGGTCGCGGCCAAGTCCGGTGAAAAGGTTCGCGTCGGCGACCGCATCGAGCTGCAAGTTCCGCCCCCCGAGCCACTCGAAGTTATTGCGGAGCCCATTCCCCTCGTCATCTTGTTCGAGGACCGCGAAGTCATCGTGATCGACAAGCCAGCCGGAATGGTCGTTCATCCGTCGGCAGGCCACGCGACAGGCACGTTGGTCAACGCGCTGCTGTATCATTGCTCGGATCTTTCGGGGATCGGCGGGATGCGGCGGCCAGGCATTGTGCACCGGCTTGACAAAGGCACCACGGGCGTCATGGTTGCGGCGAAAACGGATCGAGCGCATGCCTCGCTGGCCGCGCAGTTTGCGGCGAAAAGCCGCGGCGAGTCCGGCGGGATCGAGCGAGCGTACCTCGCGATTGTATCGCCGCCTCCCGATGGCTCGCGCGGAACGCTACGCACAGCGTTTGGGCGTCACCCGGTCCATCGCAAACTGTTTTCATCCAAAGTGGGTTCCGGTCGATCTGCGGTCTCGCACTGGTACGTCGTCCAGTCCCTGCATCGGTCAGCCGTTGTGCAGTTCGTGCTCGAGACGGGGCGGACGCACCAAATTCGCGTTCACGCCGCAGACCACGGGTTTCCGCTCGTAGGCGATGCCGTCTATGGCCACAAACTGCGCGACCCCATCCTTGCCGACGTAGCCCGCGCGCTCGGACGCCCAGCGCTGCACGCCATGACGCTGGCGTTTGCTCACCCTACAACCGGCGAGCACATGCGGTTCGAGGCCGCGTTGCCTCCGGACTTTGTTGCAGCCCGAGCGGCGCTGGCGCGCCGGTCCGCTAGGCCCGACTGATAGGTGAGATTCTAAGCTGTGATCGTCGTCGCTTGCCGTCGGTGGGGCGCGACTGATACCACGATCGTGGTCAAGCCGGCCGCTTCGGAACTACTGCGCGAAGCGTTCGACAAGGCGTGTGGGCCGGAGAGCTCGTGATGTTCAGCGGCGTGACCGACTGCTACCAACCCGTTGAAGCGCCTTACAAGCTCACTCGCGCGTGTCTCGAAGTGTGTCTCGAGTACCGCAATCCTGTTGCGATCATTTCCAAGAGTGCCTTGGTCGAGCGCGATATCGACTTGTTCGGCGAGCTCGCACGCCAGGCTGGGTTTCATCTCAGCGTCAGCCTCGCGTTTGTCGATGACTCGCTGGCCCGCGCCATGGAGCCGTGGGCGCCATCGCCGTCGCGTCGGTTCAAAGTGATCGAGCGTATGGCTGCTGCCGGCATTCCGGTGGGAGTGATGTGTGCGCCGGTGATTCCCGGGCTCAACGACGACCAGATGGTTCGCGTTCTCGAGTCTGCGCGAGCCGCCGGCACGAGCTCAGCGAGCTGGGGACTGCTGCGCTTGCCCGGTGTGGTGAAAAAGGTATTTACCGAGCGGGTCCGGGCTGCGCTGCCACTTGCCGCGGACAAGATTCTGCACCGCGTGCGCGACACCAGGGGAGGCCAACTTTCCGATGCCCGGTTCTTTCGTCGGGGGCGTGGAGAGGGGGCGTATGCGGCCGCGCTTGCGGCGCTCTTTGACACCACAGTTCGCAGACTGGGGTTCGCCGATCGTAGCTCGGACTGCTCAGCGGTTGGCACGCGGTTCAAGCGACCGCCACGGTCCGGGTAGCTTTCGTTGTTCTAGAAGTCGATGATTAACCCCAAGGCTGGCGAACAATTCGGATCTTGGCGGATACCGCCAAGTCATGTACAATGTACAAAATGAAGCGGTATTCGGTCGGTCGAGCGCGGCAGGGCAACAGATCGGATTTACCGCGGCTCGCGGAC
>CAYQQM010000131.1:0-8649 GCA_964419605.1 uncultured Kofleriaceae bacterium
ATACGCCGGCATCACCGAGCCCGGCGAGGTCGATTGCGGGTCCTCGAAGTGGCGAAACAGCCAAAGCTCATCGCGCCGTCCACCTTGGCGAGCCAGGTCCGGGCCTGTCCGCTTACTTCCCCACTGAAACGGGTGATCGTAGATGAACTCGCCCGGTTTTGAGTACTCCGCCGGTTGGCCATTGAGACCGTAACGCACCGTCTCATCGATAAACGGCCTAACCATCTGCGAATGGCAGTTGTAGCAACCCTCCCGGAGATAAATGTCCCGACCGTAGAGCTCGAGCGGTGTGTACGGTTTTACCGACTTTATCTTCGGCACGTTACTACCGATCAGAAACGTCGGAACAATCTCAAACAACGACGCGACGGCAACGGCGATCGCGACAAGGACCGTAAACAGCGCGGGGAGTCCTTCCCAACGGCGGTGCCAAGCGGCGTCTGCTTCAACCGCTGGTTGCAGTGCGCTCTCGTCCTTACCCGGAGCATTTTTCGTGCGAATCATCGGCGGCACGCTGACCTCGGTCTCGGCGTAGTTGTCCGGGCGAGC
Organism: uncultured Kofleriaceae bacterium; assembly: GCA_964419605.1. Lineage (GTDB taxonomy): Bacteria > Myxococcota_A > Polyangia > Haliangiales > Haliangiaceae > JABFXX01. The sequence goes on from CAYQQM010000131.1 coordinate 550, forward strand.
CTGATACGTCTTGATCATGTTGTAGATACCGACGCCGAGACCAACGAGATAGAGCGATCCGCCCACCGCGCGCATCCAATACATCGGAATCAGCCGTGTAACGGTCTCGAGAAAATCCGGGTACTGCAGGCGACCTGTAGCGTCGAATGCTCGCCACATCAATCCCTGGGTAATGCCCGCAGCCCACATCGCGATGACGTAAAGTACGATACCGATCGTCGCAGTCCAAAAATGGATGGTTGCTAGTCGTTTTGAGTACAACTTGGTCTGATACAAGCGTGGGATAAGCCAGTAGGTCATGCCAAATACCATGAAGCCCACCCATCCGAGCGCGCCGCCATGCACGTGAGCGATATTCCAGTCCGTATAATGCGATAACGCGTTTACGCTTTTCACCGACATCATCGGACCTTCGAACGTCGACATGCCGTAAAACGTAATCCCGACGACAAAGAACTTTAGGACGGGGTCTTCCGCAACGCGTCCCCACGCGCCGCGCAGCGTAAGAAGACCATTGATCATCCCGCCCCACGATGGCATCCACAACATGACGCTAAAGATCATGCCGAGCGTCGAGGCCCACTGCGGAAGCGCCGTATAGTGAAGATGATGTGGGCCAGCCCAAATATAGATAAATACTAGTGACCAAAAATGGACGATCGACAACCGATAACTAAATACCGGACGATTCGCGGCCTTCGGCAAAAAATAGTACATCAGGCCGAGAAACGGCGTCGTTAGAAAGAACGCAACTGCATTATGCCCGTACCACCACTGCATGAACGCGTCTTGAACTCCGGCGTAAATCGAATAGCTCTTGAAAAGGCCAGCCGGGATCACCAGATTATTAAAAATATGCAATATCGCTACGGTAACGATCGTCGCGATATAGAACCACAGCGCTACATATAAGTGCTTTTCACGACGATTGCGAACCATCGCGAAGAAGTTCACGCCGAACGTCACCCACACTACAGCGATGGCCAAATCGATCGGCCACTCCAATTCCGCGTACTCCTTGCCTTGCGTAAACCCGAGCGGAAGCGTCACCGCGGCAGCCACGATGATTAACTGCCAGCCCCAGAAGTGGAGCTTCGACAGCACATCCACAGGTCGCGCCTTAAGAAGGCGCTGCGATGAGTAGTAGACAGCCGCAAAGATCGCATTTCCTGCGAATGCGAAGATCACAGCGTTGGTATGAACCGGCCTCAGTCTCCCGAACGTGAAATATGGTGCAACGTTTAGCGTCGGCACCGCCAACAGCAGCGCGATCCACAACCCGACCAGCATGCCGACCGCACCCCACAAGATCGTTGCTGCGACAAATCGACGGACAATTGCATCGTCATACGTAACTACCTCAGTGGCCATTTGGCCGCCCTCTCCGCAACTTGCGTGCCAGAGAACGTGGCCTATACCAGGCGATTCAACGCCAAATAGCGCAAGACTTGCGGCTCACCGCGGACGCACTGCAGCTCTTGCGCGGGACCCGCTTGTGGCGCGTCTCACGGGCTGGCACGCCAACTGCTGGTGCACAGCACATGGAAAAATCTGCGCCCCGCGGCGAATCGTGGACAATCCCGCTTTACGTCCTTGAAGTAACGGCGATCGCCGTTGGCTTGATCATGTGCATCGCCGTATTTCTCATGAACTAAGTACAGGCCCCCGCAAGTTCGTGACCACCCGGTCGCCGAGGCGACCGGATGGCGAGGCGCGACGAGGGAGCGTACCCGAAGGTACGTGACCGAGGAGCAACGAAGACAGCCGGGATGGATCGGCGGCCCGGGGTGGCCACCAACTTACTGGGAACTGTACTAAGGGTAACCAGCCACTCACGGAATCAGCTGCTTCGGATCTTCAGGCCAAGCGTGGCGCGGATACCGCCGCATCAGCTGCTTGCGCAAGGTCGGATAGTGATTGACCCAAAAGCCTGAAAGATCAGTCGTCACTTGTACGGGTCGCTGATTGGGCGCGAGAAGATGCAGCACGAGCGGTACCCGGCCATCGCACACGCTCGGAGCTTTTGCGAGCCCAAAAAAGTCCTGAATCCGAGACGCCAGCCACGGCGGCTGTTCCGCGGCGTAGTGAATCGGCGCGCGACGACGATTCGGCAATTCGAAGTGGACAGGAGCGAGGCGGTTCAACAACGTTCGTCGCTCGCCCAGCTGAGCGTCGAGAAGGGCAAGCAAGTCGAGCTGGCGCAGCTCATGAAACGAAATCGCTCCCGTACACGCCGACGCGACAACCTTTGCGAGGTCGGCGTCGTCGATCGGCCGGAGCCCCGACTCGGGCACCAACGATGCAACGAGAGCGATCCGGGCGCGCCACGCGGCGAGTGCTTCGCGATCGACAAAGTGCTGGATACCCATGGCCAGCGCTTGTTCCGCAAGGAGTTCCGCTGCCGCTGGGCCGGCACGGCGGGCACCTTCCACGTCGCGTTGTTCGTGGATGATGAGATCGTCGTAGGTCATTTGCGCTACGTGCTCGACTCGCTCGAGCTCGCGGTTCCACACCAGGGCGTCGCACTCCGCAATGCGGTCGGGAAAGAGATCGAGGAGCCACAGCGGATCGATCGCGCTCGCCCGTCGGATTTGAACGGAATTTCCCTGCCACCGTCCCGTTTCGGCTACATCAACTGCAACGACGAACTCGGGCTCGATCACCGCTGAGCTATCCGCAATAACCCCACTACCACCTCCGGCAAACACTATCTCGGGCGACTTGGGCGCGCGACGCTTTCCAACTCGATCTGAAAATGCTGTGAGAATAGCAATCTGCAGTGCGGCATCGATATCGTCGCTAGACGATAGCGGCTTTCGGACTCGGGTGTCGACCAGCCGTTCGAGCTGTTTCACGGCGCGGTCGACCGCGAACGCAGTCGCGACATCGAACTCACACGCGCGCGCTCGATCGGCGCGCAGACCTCCGTGCGAGGCTGCAACGAATGCATCGAAATCGTCGATGACATCCGAACTAGAGGCCACGCGTGCGGCCTCGCCTCGGCCGCGTCGACTCACGCGCAATTCGCGAGCGCTAAGAATTGCTGCAATCGCACATGCCTGTTTCGCAACACCGCGAGCTTCGGCCTCACAAATCAGTCGCGCAATTCGGGGATGAGCCGGAAACTTCAACATACGCCGACCGAGTTCTGAAATCGCTCCGTTGCTCGTAGCACCGAGCCGCGCCAGTAGATCTCCAGCGGATCGAACCGCGGCTTCAGGTGGAGGTTCGAACCAACGCAAGGCATCCGGAGCCGACAGGCCTGCTCCCCAGAGTTCGAGCAGCACCCCAGCGAGATCGACTCGCTGAATCTCTGGGGTATCAAAGCGCCGTCGGGTATCGTGATCGTGCTTGGTGTACAGACGAATCACCCGGCCGGGGCGCGTTCGGCCTGCCCGGCCCGCGCGCTGTGCACACGCAGCCTGGGAGATCGGCTCCACGTCGAGTCTTGGCACGCCCGACCACGGAGAGTGGCGCAGCACGCGAGCAAGCCCGCTATCGATCACGCAGGTCACGCCTTCGATCGTGAGCGAAGTTTCCGCCACATTGGTCGCCACGATCACCTTGCGGCGCCCGTCGCTCGCCGGTCGGACAGCAGCCTCCTGCTGTTCGAGCGACAATTCGCCGTGGAGTGGCAAGACCGAAAGCTGAAACCCGCGCGCCACCTCGTCCAGGTCATCCGTACAGCGCCGAATCTCGCCCGCTCCAGGCAAAAACACCAAAATATCGCCGTCGAGACCGGCTTGAGCAAGGCATCGAACATGCGACGCAACTTGCTTGCCCAGAGCGCGGTCGTCGCGCTGGTCCGCGAAGTCGATCGCAACTGGAAACGTGCGACCTTCGGAGCGCACGATCGGCGCGTCGCGAAGAAATGCCGCGACCGGCTCTGCATCGAGCGTTGCCGACATCACGACCAACGCAAGGTCGGACCGCAACTCGGTCAAGCGGGATACTAGCGCCAGCGCCAAGTCACCGTCGAGGTGACGCTCGTGAAACTCGTCGATCACAACGCAGCCCACACCGCGCAACTCCGGGTCACCCACCAAGCGACGCGTCAGCACCCCCTCGGTCACTAGCTCAATCCGAGTGCCTGCGCTGATCTTGCGATCGAACCGAACCTGGTACCCAACCTCGCCGCCGAGCTCCACCCCGCGCTCGTAGGCGATGCGCATCGCCGCCAACCACGCCGCCATCCGGCGCGGCTGCAACACCACCACCGAACCGGCGATGGCGCCCGAATCCAACAACGCCCCCGGCACACGCGTGGTTTTTCCTGCCCCCGGCGGCGCAACCACCACACACGTTTTCCGTTCCGCCACCGCGCGCACGATGCGCGGCATGACCTCATCGATCGGAAGCTGTGCAAACCGGCCCGGCGGCATCGCGCCGACCATAGCCGTTCCGCAGCGGCAATTAACCGCTCAACCAAGCACAATACGACCTGGCCGCAACGCGGCGTCAGTAAGTCGCTCGCCAACGCAGACGACCTCGAGTGGCTGTGGACTTGCCACTTTGTCCCGCAACCAAGCGGTCCAAAGTGCACTGCACGCTGCCTGCCCGCGCCGGTCCCGTCGCTGCTATGGTAGGTATAGACCTTCCCCGCGAACGTGACGACGTTATAAGTCATCGCCACCGGTTGCGACCGCGCCACATTAGCCATCCATTCCCAGCGCGTCGATCACTCGAAGTGCGTCGCGCAGCAACGGCAGCACCGCCCGGTCCTTGGGGCGATTGGCTGCCTCCTTCGACCGGATTACGTCGGTCAACGAAGCGACCACCGCAGTCGCGTCGCCGATGGGGACTGCACGGCATCGGCTGCGAACCGAGGCGAATTCAAGCCCTCCGATCAGCTGGTCGTACAATAGGTCGATCGGCCACATGCAACCCAGGATCGTTTGGGTCGAGGTCAGCTCGCTGACGTTTACCGGACGAGAAGCTCCAAGGGTGCTGCAGAATCGCAGAATCTTGTCGCGGTTCGCGGGCGTGTCGCGCACTAGCAAGTCGATATCCTGGGTCGTAATCGGGACCCCCTGAAGCGCAGCCGCCGTGTTGCCAACGATGATCGCTTCCAGACCCACTGTCGACAGCGCTTGCAGCACGGCGACGACAAACGCCTCGTCAGGCGACATAGACGCCTGGACGCACGGCCCGCAACAAGAACCGTCGTCCAGAACCTAAGGGCCGGAGTAAGCTCTGCACGATCAGAAGAAGGTCCCCTGGGTCTATGTCCGGAACCCGCGAAGCGATCTGTTTGCAGACGGCTTGCACTCGCGCTGCGAACTGCTCGGGATCGTCCCCCATGTGAGAACAATAGCGTGGCGCGTGACCACGGTACAACACCGGCGTTCGCGGCACGGCCGTAACCGGATATAACCAATTGATTTATATGATGTTTTTCGTCTTATCCGGTTCACAGCGAATACGGCGTCAGCCGCTTAGGTCTTCTGGTCAGGCGGTGAACCAACGGCCCTGGTGATCTCGCACGCGGGTTGTAGTATCGCCAGCATGCGAGTGTGACATCTCGTTTTTCTGCTCGCAGCTGCCAGTTAGCATGCGGCGGACCCCTGCCTGGGCGCGCGCTGACGATCAGTCGCCGGGGGAGACCACCATCGCTGGCGCGCCGCGGGTCGTATCGCGCGCAGGCCAGCCGCCGCTCCTGGATGGCAAGCTACACCGGCTCACGCGATGCGGAGGATTATCCGGCGGCGAGAACCAAACTTAGCGTTTCCCGTTTTGAGCGCGCCTTGCTTCGTTGATGGTGGGAACCATGGAGTTAAAAAACGTATCCAACATAAATGTCCTTAGATTGCGCGTCGCCTCATTGGCGCCCACTCCCAAGGATGTAAATTCAAGTGTTTGACCACCTTGATTCTTGAAATGAGCTATTGCTTCACTCACATCCTGTTGCTTCACGCCGTTGATATCGGCATCGCCGATATACCTGGTGGTAATCTTGATCTCCGCCGGAAACGGTATTTGAACCCCTTTTTCACCTTCTAAACAGGCAGCTTCAACTTCGACGGTTACGGGTGCGGCTTGCCCCTTGGGCTGGTCGCTATGCTTTACGTAGATTCGCGCGCTCGGGAGCAGCTTGGCGGGATCGCGATGGCTGCCAGCCTCGTACAACGTTTCCACGTCGTAGAGACATCGCTGATCCTCTGCTTTTTCTGAGGACGACTGGTTAGCGCCTCGAAGCGCGACCAGATGAGCTTGAGCGAATCCCGGGGGATGGTTCGTCTTCTCCCAGACGGGACGGACGAGCGCGAAGGAAAGCCCGGAAGTGCCGGCCAGCTCATGAGAGACCACGTGTTGTGATTTTTGAACGTTGGCGACACCACCAGTCTCGAGCAGGTCAACACCACGTTCGTCGGGAATCAGCTTTGGTGTGAGCCCCATTTTTCTATGTTTTACGTATCAGCAGTTTCGCATGGGAACAACCAAAACTTTCCCGGGTGATTCCGAGGAGTTCGCTACTTTACCCGGCAGGTCCGATAGCAAACCGAACTTCCACAACCCATCGCGAAGCCAACTGCATCGCATTTCCGGAATCCGACACACAACACGACCGCAATTCGTAAGCCGCCGGAGCAGTTCCAGGTTTGCACAACTGCGCAACGTGTTGCCTAACCGATCGCGCGTTTGGCCAAATAAATCAGTCGGTTAGAATTGGCTCCGCTGTTGCAGTACGTCGACGCGTTCCACACCTAGGAGTACATGATGCCCCCGCTACGCCAAGCATTGGTTCTCGCCGTTTCGTGCCACTTGTTCGCCTGCGTTGTGGGCGAAGACAACGACGTCATGGCACCGGAGGACGTCTCGGTGGAGACCGATAGCGGTGCAGAATCGGATGTCGGTGGGCCTTCCGGCAAGAAGAGTCCATTGTTAGCAACTACGGGTCCTGCATCGGCCACGATTCGATGGGCACCGAATTCGGAAACTGATCTAGCAGGCTATATCGTTTACCGCGGTGTAACCGACTATCGCCAAACGGGCTACTACCCCGTTGATGCGATCATTGCCATGGTGAGGGGGCGTCCCGGTAATGCGTCAGATAGTAGGTACACCAATACAGGCCTGCCCTACGCCACGGGATATCGCTACAACGTGAAGGCATTCGATGTTGCCGGAAATGTTTCCGGGTGGAGCCCGACGATCTTTGCTGCGACCGGCCCCGGCACCATGTCAACGCTTAGCTTTCGACGGGACGTGTGGCCGATCCTCCAGCGCAATTGCGCGGGATGTCATCCCAAACAAGCAGCGGTTGATACCGCGTACCAACGGATGATGTCGACGGCTTCCGGAGGCTACTGTGACGGTCGGAAACTCACGGTACCCGGAAACGCGCAGGCCAGCCTGGTCTATCAAAAGGTGGTTCAAAGTGATGGATGGGGCAGTAGTTGTGGCGGTGGAATGCCGAGCGGTAGAGGACTTCCCGTAGCCGAAGCACGCATCATCGGCGCATGGATCAATCAAGGTGCGCTCAACAACTAAGATGACCTGCATAACGATCCGCGCTGGCCGTCCACGTTGTCCGGGCCGGCAACCGACCCGGAAGAGGGGCAACTTGTCGGAAGCTTTGGCGCGGGCTGATTCGACTCCTGGCGGCGAGCTCGCGTCGCGCCGCGAGCGCGTCCCCACGCTGCGCCACCCCTAGAGCGAAAAAAGCCAAGCAACGAACATGCAGCGCGCTCGAGGCTCGAACGGAATGGGCACGGATTGTTTGGCCACATGTTGGTCTCCTCAACGACGCCGAATAAGTCAGATCGTGGACTGCAAGCTCTCATCGCGCATGCGGAGAGCGGCGCGAAGGCATCCGAGCGGCGATCACGCGGACGGCTTCGAGCACGCGCTCAAGTGGGTGCAATCGTGCTCAACGCCCGAAGGCATCGGAGCGGCGATCACGCGCACGAGGCGTGTCCATGACTCGCGCGACCGATCGGTGCTCAACGCCCGAAGGCATCGGAGCGGCGATCACAGCAATCTTAGATCGAATACGCCTCGTCGATGCCCAGTGCTCAACGCCCGAAGGCATCGGAGCGGCGATCACGCATGTACCGGCGAGTTATATGGGAATGTTTTGATGTGCTCAACGCCCGAAGG
>CAYQQM010000132.1:0-8312 GCA_964419605.1 uncultured Kofleriaceae bacterium
ACGGCACGCCTCAGCGACCGGAACCTGCCAAAACCACTGACATGAGGTACTAGGGGCTGTCCCTATATTCAACGTGCACGACGACAACGCATTTCGTTCTAAGACTTCGAACCATACCGCAAGGCGAGGACCGCTGCTGAGCGCGCGAACGGGCGGCTTATGGTTGCGCTCAGTCCGCTATGGGGGAGATGTGAATTTGGCGGTCTTTCGGGTCCGGTCGTTGGATGGCTTGCGCGAATCCGGGAGCCGCAGCATCGGCGATTTCGACGCGGGTTTCACGAGCGAGGATCACGATCTTACCGATCGCATTTTTGGTAATCCCGCCGCGTCGGCATAGCAGCGGAATGAGCCATTTGGGATCGGCGTTTTTAGAGCGGCCAACGTTAACAGTGTACCACACCATGCCAGCGCGCGGTTTGTCGTGAACTGGTCGTTGTGGGCGAGCTGGATCCCGAGGCCTTGGCGATCGATCGGAATCGCGCATCGAAGGCCGTTTATCGTTCGGTCGTCCGTTGCCTCCCCGCGGCGAAGGCGGGGGTGTCAATTCTTCTGCAGCGGGCCACGACTCGCGCCGCGAGCGCACGAGCACAGCAACGAGCTCCTCTGCACCGACATCGCCGAGTAGCTCGCGCGCCACTTCGCGGTCGTCGTCCGTTGCAGCTTCTCCCGCGGTGGTGAGTGCGGCGCGAATTTCGGCGGCTAACCGAGAGCGATCGCGAACGCGAATTTCCTCGGGGCTGGGCGCAGCCCGCCACGATGCGCGCGCATGGGCAGCTGCGAGCAGGCGCTCGGCTGCGCGGTGGGCCCGATCAGGGACCAGTACGATCGCCAGACCATGCTTTCCAGCGCGACCTGTGCGACCGCTGCGGTGAACGAGCACTTGCGAGTTCATCGGCAAGTCGGCGTGGATCACAAGTCCGAGGTCAGGCAGATCGAGGCCTCGCGCTGCCACATCGGTCGCAACGCACACGCGCGCACGTCGATCGCGGAGCGCCTGAAGCGCCTGATTGCGTTCCCTCTGGCTCAGTTCTCCGGACAACGCGGCAACGGAAAAACCGCGTTCGGCCAGGTTGGATGCGAGGTGGGTCACACCGTCGCGGGTCGCGCAGAATACCAGGGCACCCGGCGCGTCGTGGTACCGAAGCAAGTTGACGACGGCGAGATCGCGCTCGCGAGCAACGATCGGAATGGCGTGGTACTCGATGTCGCCGTGGCGCTCGTCGGCACTGACCGTAGCGATTCGCAGCGCGTTGCGCTGGTACCGCTTGGCGAGTTGCGCGATTGGCTTTGGAAGCGTTGCTGAAAACATCAGAGTGCGACGCTCAGCCGGGGCTGCGTCGAGCAGACGCTCTAAATCGTCGCGAAATCCCATGTCGAGCATCTCATCCGCTTCGTCGAGAACAACGATCTCGAGTTGTTCAAGCGAGAGCGCCCCTCGCTCAAGGTGATCGCAAAGCCGGCCCGGCGTACCAACGACGATATGCACGCCGCGCGACAATGCGTGGCGCTCCCGCTGCGGATCCATGCCGCCGACGCACGTTGTGACGCGCACAGCGGCGTCTGCCAGGAGCCAAGATAGCTCGCGATGCACCTGGAGCGCGAGCTCTCGCGTGGGCGCTACCACAAGTGCGCGTGGCTGACGCGCTGGCTCCGCCCGGTCGGTTTCGCCGAGCAACGTTTGCGCAACTGCGATTCCGAACGCCACAGTTTTGCCGGATCCGGTTTGAGCGGACACCAGGAGATCTCGATCGCGGGCGTCCTGTGCCATCACGGCGGTTTGGACCGCCGTGGGCTCGCGATACGAACGTGCGTCGAGTGACCGGCGCAATGCGGGATGTACAGCGTCAAATGACAAAGCGGTGCACCCTAGTCCCACCGCGCCCCCAACGCAACCGCTATGGTAGCGTTGCTGCCATGCGGCTCACTGGGCTACTCCTCGTTGGAGTCCTTGTTTTTGAGGCGGCCGGTCAAGCCGGAACGCCCGGAGAAGTAGCCCCCGGCCCCAGGATTCCCTTTACGCGGTTTGAGCTTGCCAACGGGCTCGTCGTCTACGTCGTAGAAGATCACAGCGCTCCGATGGTTTACGAAGTCCTTTGGGTTCGGGTGGGATCGAAAGATGAGCGTCCAAACCGAACTGGATTTGCGCATCTATTCGAGCACCTCATGTTCAAAGGCTCCGCCCACCTGCCCGATGGTCGTATGGATTCGCTTCTCGAGGCCGCGGGCGGGTTTTCAAACGCGGCGACCTCGGCAGACTACACCCTCTATCAAAACGTCGCGGCCTCGAATTTTCTGGAGCAAGTATTGTGGATCGAGGCCGATCGATTCGCTGGCCTCATCGAGGCGCTCGATCAGCGGAAGCTCGACAACCAACGCGCTGTCGTTCTAAACGAGCGACGCCAGTCGTATGAAAACCAACCCTATGGGATGGCGTGGCTTCTCATCGACGCCAATCTGTGGCCCAAGGATTTCGGCTACCACTGGCCGACGATCGGCTATGCCCAGGACCTTCGGGCAGCCACTCTCGACGACGTTTCATCGTTTTTTCGTGCGTACTACGTCCCCAATAACGCGACCATGGTCATTGCGGGCGACGTCGATCCCGCACGCGTAAAACAGCTCGTGCAAACATATTTCGCCTGGATTCCCCGGGCGGCTTCGCCGGCTCGGCCGCGATATCAGCAACCGGCGCCTATCGTCAAACCGATTTCCGTGGACGCGACCGATGATGTTCAAGTTCCGCGGGCCTACGTGGTATGGCGCGGCGCTCCGGCGTACGACGTCGATGAGCCGGCACTTGGGTTGGCGGCTGCGATCCTCGGCGAAGGCAAGTCGAGTCGACTGTATAAACGCTTGGTCTACGAACAGAAGATCGCCCAAAATGTGAGCGTGGGCTCGGATGGTGATGAGCTGGCCGGTGCGTTTTTTGTCGTCGCTACGGCGAAGCCAGGCGTAGAAGCGAGCCGCCTCGTCGACGTGGTGATGCGCGAGGTCGAAAAACTAGCTCGCGTGCCGCCCGAACCCCGCGAGCTCGAACGCGCCATCAACGCGCGAGAGTCGACGTTCCTGCATGAGCTTGAGCCGGTGATGGAGCGAGCGATGAAAATTGCCGAGTACGACGTGATGGCCGGCGATGCCGGGTACTTTGACAAGGATCTGGCTCGCTTTCGCACAGTCACAGTTGAACAGGTGAGAGCGGCGGTATCCAAGTATCTAGCTCCGTCGATGCGACTGACCCTGACGATCAAGCCGGGCCCGAAGAACGTCGACGCCAAGTCGACTCGCATCACAGAGGAAAAGAGTCGATGATGCGGCACATTGCAATCGCGCTGATGCTTGCGCTTGCCCCATTGGAGCCGAGCGCAGCGCCGTTCCGCGCTTCAGGCATCGCCGATTGGTCCAAACCACCCGCACCGACGGCCGAGCCGTCATTTGCGCCGCCGGAGGCTGTGCGCAGCACGTTAGCCAATGGAATGACCGTGCTGGTGGTCGAGAACCATCAATTGCCGTTGGTTGCGATGTCGTTGGTTGTTCCTGGGGCAGGAAGCGCGTTCGATCCCCAGAGCCAGCCCGGCCTAGCGGCGTTAGCCGCCGATATGATCGACGAGGCGACAGCTGGAATGTCCGCGATCGAAGTCGCGGAGGAACAAGACCGCCTGGGAGCGACGATCGCGATTTCCGCGGGAGTCGACGCGGTCCATATCTCGGTCGACACACTTGCGACCACGTTCGATCTGACGGTCGACCTGCTTGCGAGACTCGTCATGCGCCCATCGTTCGACGCAACGGACTTCGACCGCGTGAAAGGCGATCGCGCAACGGCGCTCGAACTTCGCCGCGATCGTCCGCGCGAGGTGGTAACCAACGTGTTGAACGCCGGACTTTATGGGCTGGACTCGCCGTACGGGCATCCCGGGGAGGGAATGCGCGATTCGTTTCGCGCGATCGCGATCGACGACGTGCGGGCGTTCTATCGCCAGCACTGGACTCCTTCCGCAGCCACCATCGTCGTGGTGGGCGACGTTGACCCGACACGAGTGCGAAACAAGCTTGGTGCAACACTTGGCGTGTGGAATCGCGCTGGCAGCATCCCTCCCAAGTTGGATACCGTAGAGCGACCCAGCGCTCATCGGCTGTTGCTCGTCGATCGTCCTGGAGCAAAGCAGAGCGACGTTCGCGTCGGGACGATTGGAATCGATCGTCGGCAGCCGCGCTACTTCGCGTTCGAGGTCTTGTCGACAGTTCTCGGGGGCGGGTTCACGAGTCGTCTCACCCAGCGGTTGCGCGAACAACTAGGAATCACGTACCAAGCACGTGCTGCGCAATCGTATCGGCGCGATCGAGGACCGTTCACCATTACGACCTCGATCGAGACGTCTGAAACTGCGCGGGGCCTGCGAGAAATATTTGGCATCCTCCGCACTCTTGCCAGAACGCCTGTTCCGACACCTGAACTCAGTAAAGCAAAACAGAACATGATCCGGGCGTTGCCTTCCAGCTTCGATACGAACAGCGCAACGGCACAAGCGTTTGCGGAGTTGGCTCTATTCGAGCTGCCGCTGGATTGGTATTCTCAGTACGCCCGCCGCGTACAGACCGTAACCGCGGCAGCCGTTGTCGCCGAGGCCAAGTCGACACTGCCCGCCGCCAAGATGCTCGTCTCAATCGTTGGCGACCTATCTAAAATCCGAGCTGGCTTGGATGCGCTTGGTCTCGGCGAGCCACGGCTGCACGACCCGTATGGCGAGCCGGTGGCGCCGGCGACGCGGCCTTCTCGCTGATTCTGTTTTCGAACCAGTGCACTAACGCTCGCCGGGGAATACCGTCGCTGAGCTGTGTCGAGAGTATGGACACCAGGGCATTCACTAGCTGGGGCCAATCGCTGGACGACAGCCCCACCTGTTTGTGCCGGAACCTGCCAAAACCAATGACATGAGGTACTCGCTAGAGCACTGAACAGGTTGAATGTTGTCGCGAGACGCGGCGTTGTGCGCCAGATCCGAACACGCCCGGAGCGCAGCGTCCCTACGCGAGGAGCGAGCACGGCTTTGACTATAAAGACGCGCCCGCGCCCTAGTCCTCTCGCACGAACGTTCCATCGGGGAGAAACGTTGCCGTGCGGCGCGTTGTTCCGGGTGGAAACGCGACGACGTACGTCGAGTCCACGCGCGATGCGCCGATGGGAATGGTTCGCGGATAGCGGATCGCAAACGCCCGCATGACCTCCCGTGGCAGCTGGCTGGCGCTCATCGAGTGGGCGGCGTCGACGCCCGCATCGCGGGTGAGTCCCAAGTCGATCGGTTGCGAATCTCTCGGCGCCTCGTACGTGCAGACACCCAGTCCGACATTGATGGCACCGATGACGATCATGCCGCCCGTAACCGGGAACCAGTAACGGCGGTGTTTGCGCGAGAACGGCGCGACTCGTTCGTGAGACACCTACGTACGTCTATCACTTGTCCGATGGGGAAACTCGCCCTACAGCGACGATTGCACCGGCATCCAATCCGCGGAATCGGCTATCGGCGTGCAATGGGCCGCATCTACGTAATGCCCGCGACTCTACAGCGGGTAGCTCTGGCGACTACCGATTTGGCGAGTCCTTCTTGGGGAACAAAAACGCACCGATGTAGTAGTTGCCATCGGCGGCTACGGGAGCGCTAACGCCGCGGAACGAAGCGACGCCACCCGTCAACGCTCTTGGCAAGTGGTTCTCGTCGTAGGTCAATGAATTTTGCGCCGTGACGTTGTTGTGCAGCAGCAACTGCCCGTAGGTGCCATTGGTAGCGCCCGCCGGGCCGCCGATGAGAAGGTTGTTGAAAGCGATGTTATTGGTGCAGCCATCGCCGTGATCGCCGTCGCCAACGTTGAGAGCGAAGCCCTCCGATTGAATCAAGGTATTATTCATAAATCGATTATTCTTGCTGCCATATTTGGCCTTGTCCTCAGGAGCAAGGCCGTCGCCAGAATCTATTCGATATAGCGTAATGATATTCCGGCTCTTTATGGCTCGACCGTTTCGACTGTGTTTGGCGCCACCTTCAAACCAATTGTTTTCGAACTCCGAGTCCTGTACGCCATCGGCGTTTATGGCGTTTTGTCCATTTCTGCGAATCTTGTTGCGTCGGAACGAAACCCTTTTAACAACGTGAGCACCCTGACTCGTAATCTGGACGCCCGTGTAATCATTATCTTCAATGATATTGTCCTCGACAGTGATGTCACTGCTGTCGCCAAACTCGGCAGAAATGTTCATGCCGTGCCCTCTCGTACTCCTACCGTCTTCCGAGGTGATATTGGCGATGGTGTTGCCGCTGACCACGATCTTGGAGCCGTTTTCGATGACAACACCACCGCTACCATTGACGATGCCGTCTATGGTGTTGTTCGCAATTTTGTTGCCTACGGTACCATGAAGGAAAATACCCGACTTCGTGATGTTCTTCGGATCGATTGGTTCCCTGCCCGAATTCTTGATTGTAAAGCCAATGATGTGGACGTAGTCGCAGCCCGGCTGTAGGTTGAACCCCTTATTGGCATCCGAGCCGCTATTCTTCCCGGAAATTACGACAGATCCTGGTTCGGCGAACGGATCGGCTGCAATAACGATTGGATACTTGGCGGTGCCAACGATCGATCGTGGCGCGAAGTACGGCGCATCATAAGTGCCGGATTGTACGAGCACGGTATCTCCGGGCTGCAACATCCCGCTGACTTTCTGAATCGTTAGAAACGGGGCTCCCTCTGTTCCAGGATTTGAATCATTGCCTTCTGATGAAACGTAATACGTCTGCGCCGCGGGCAATATTGCATCTGGCCCTGCATCCGGGGAGCGATCGGACTCGGACGCAGCGCTTGCTACGAGCGGTGAGATCTCGTGATCTGGATCTTTCCTCTGACCGGGCACGACCTGTTCGGCCAGCTCGAACGGCGAGCCTGGGCCCGATCGGGTAAATCGAGGCGCCCCGTAATGGGATCGGTCGAAATTGCCATCAGCTTTCACCAATTGCGGTGAAATCTCATGATCCTGCTGAGCGGGTGGGCGAGGAAGTCTTAACACCATGGTTTCGCTGTATCGTTCCGTTGTGCCAGAGCAGCCTACCAGCACATGGGCACCGACGTTAGGGCATTTTTACGGTGACTCGACATGTCGTAACCCCTTGATCCGAGAGCACCGAACAGGTTGAAAGAGCTGCCGACGTCCACGTACTGATCAATATCCTACAAACTATTGTTTGTACTAGACTTCTCGCCGGGGCAAGCGCTGGCTGCGTGAAGTTCCTTGTGCGGGGAGCGCGACAGCGCGGTTGCGTCGCCGGGCTGTTTGCCGACGCGGAAGCGCGTAGCGCGAGCGGGCGCGGCTATCAGGTCATGTTCGGGATGAATTCGACGGTACAACGTACCACGCCGCAAACATTGCGCTCAGCCGAGCGAGTGACGCACCGCTGGTCGAGGCGGAACGGAGTACGGCACCATGGGTGGCTCAACTCGGCGACCGGATCGTGCAACTCGATCGCGGCAGAGTCGTTGGAACCGAGTTCGTATCGCCTACTTCCTTGTCTACGAGCCACCGGCTTGATGGCGTCGGAACGTCTTTTCTAGTGCGGCATAGGCGCCGCCAGCGGCGATGAGCTCGGTGTGGGTCCCCTGTTCGACGACGCGGCCCTTGTCCATCACCACGATAAGGTCTGCGTTGCGAATCGTCGATAGGCGGTGGGCAATGACCAACGTGGTTCGGCCCTTCATGAGTTCGCCCACGCCGGACTCGATCAGTTGTTCCGCTTCGGGGTCGACGTGGGCAGTGGCTTCGTCGAGTACGAGTACCTCCGTGTCGCGCAGCAGTGCGCGCGCGAACGCGATCAGCTGGCGTTCTCCGGCTGAGAAGTTGGCGCCTCGCTCTGCTACGAGTTCCTCGAGGCCATTTTCGCCCGGTCGCCTCGCCAACGCGCGATCGAGACCTACGCGCGCGGCTGCGGCGACGATCGAAGCTTGGCTGTGGGGGATGCCAAGGGTGATATTGTCAGCGAGCGTTCCAGCGAACAGGGTAACGTCTTGCGACACGACGGTAATGCGCCGCCGGAGGGCCGCAAGAGGCAGGTCGCAAATATCCACTCCACCAAGTCGAATCGATCCGCTGTCGCGCTCGTATAGGCGCGTCAGAAGCTTGATGACGGTCGATTTGCCCGATCCGGTAGCACCTACGACCGCCACAGTGGCGCCGTGCGGAACGCGCAAATTCAGCCCGCGCAGCACGGGCTCGGCGCCCCGAAGGAAGTCCCCTTGGGGGGCGCCCCGAAGGAAGTCCCCTTGGG
>CAYQQM010000133.1:0-8296 GCA_964419605.1 uncultured Kofleriaceae bacterium
TCGCCGTCATGGTCAATGGTGGAGTCAACGATTACGTCAACGTCAACGAATCAAGCCTATTGATGTTTTTCCTTAACTTACCGGCATCGCCGCTAGGGGCCTAAGATGTGATCCATCGAGAGCCCGGGGCGAGCCATTGAGTGATACGGTCCCGCCCGCCCATGTCGGTTGATGTGTCCGTGATGAGGGACCTGGCAACGCTCCGAACGCTCGAAGCGGAATGGCGAGACCTCGCTGCTTCGGGACCTAGCGGGCTGTTTCGAGGCCCTGACTGGCTGATCCCTTGGTGGCTCGCGTACCACAACACCCTGCACGCCGAGCTCCATGTCCTGGTGTGCCGCGCAGCAGAAGCGGATGGTGAAACCCCGCGAGGCCAGCTCGTATGCCTTGCGCCGCTGTACCGCCGCACGGTTCGCCTAGCGCTGTTGGATAGCCGTGAATTGCGCATGATGGGCGATGCCGGACCGCGCCCTCCGTCGCTCGATCTGCTCGCACGTCCAGGTTGGGAAGACCGAGCCGGTGCGGCGCTCGCCCGAAGCCTGATCGAGGATGCCCCAAACTGGGACGTCGTCGACCTGGAGCCGCTCGCCGATCCGTCGCGGCTGCGAGCGAACCTCGTACAGCGACTTGGGCCGGCCGGATTCACGATTGAGAGCTCGCCGTCTGCCGGAGGTGCTACCCGAATTGCGCTCGCGTTTGCAGAGGGGACCTACACCGACTCGGAGGGCACCGGTGCCGTGAGCGCTGCCGAGGGGGGCGGCCTCGTGACCACGTACGGCGACGACGTTGCGCAGCTGCGAAAAGGTTTGAGCGCGTTGCGCCGCCTGTCTCGACTCGAGTGGGCCGAGCGAGATGAGTCGTCGCCACTGGCCGATGCAGAAGCAGGAGCGCTGTTGGAAGAGGTTGCGCTCGACCTGGGCAAACACGGTCGCATCCGACTGGTTCGAGTCGAGGACCCTACCGCAGAAGCCGTCGCCGCCGCGCTGGTCGTTCACGACGGCGATCGAGCGATCGTGCTCGCAATGGCGGTAGATCCGCAAGTTGCAGGACGCGGAGCTCCACAGCAGTTGCTGCGCGCTGAAGCAATCGCGGCGCGCGCGCGGGGGTGTGTGGCGCTCGACGTGGTCACCGGCGCGGGAGAGTATCCGTTGCCTACACTCCCCACGTCGAAACAACAGGCGCTGGCTGTCCGGATCTGGGGTCATTCGAGGGCCGCCTCTGTAGGTCGCACCTATAGTCACGTCGCAACTCGCGCGCGACGGGCGCGCGATACCCCGGCTGCGGCAACGGCGCAAGCTCGGGCCGCGTGGACGAAAATCCGCAGCGCCGCGGCCAGCCTGGCGCAGTACGATCGCTACGGCCTATATCGAGGCCAATTGTGGACGCGTGGGATCGAACCCCCACCGGGGCTAGAAATCGTGGCATTTGCGGAGGCCGACTACGATCAGCTCGATGACCACCGCCGAGCGGAGCTCCGCGAACAGCTAGCCCTCGACGAAACGGCGGCGCGAAAGTACTGGCGACGCGGCGATCTCGCGGTGCTCGCCACGCTCGGGATTCGCACCGCGGGTATCGCCTGGGCCGCCCGCGGCTCCGTTGAAGTACCAGAACTCAGCCGCTCGCTGCGCTTGGGAAAGTACGACGCGTACATCCACTCGGTGTTCGTCGCTCCGGCAGCGCGCGGCCGCGGGGTCGCCCCGGTAATGCTCGAACAGATCACCAAGGAACTTCGAGCCGGCGACGCGTACCGATCGTGGGCTCTGATCGCGAATCACAACCAAGCGTCGATCCGAGCTTTTCAAAAAGCCTCGTTCGCTTCGGTGTGCGACGTGATTCACGCAAAGATGGCAACCGTTGACCGCGTGGTCTGTAGGCCGCCGGATCCAGAAGCGAAAGCCCTCTTAGGCCTAGACGATTCCGCGAACGCTAGTCGCGAGCGGGAATAACGCACTACACACCTCTGGTTGGGAGGCCGCATGGCTGCGATTACAATTGAAAATTTGTCCAAGACTTACGGAAAGATACGCGCGCTATCGGGAGTGTCTTTTGGGATCGAACCCGGCGAAGTGATCGGCCTTCTGGGCCCCAACGGCGCAGGCAAGACCACCCTGATGAAGATTCTAACGGGGTACCTCGAACCCGATGCCGGCGTGGTCAAGGTCCGAGACATCGATGTCTGCGCCGACCCGCTTAGCGCGCAGCGCCACATCGGCTACTTGCCGGAGAGCGCGCCGCTGTACGGCGAGATGCTCGTTCAGGAATACCTCGAGATGATGGCAGCAATGCGCGGAATTGCGCCGGAACGCCGAACCGCCCGCATGCGCGATGTGATCCGGGCATGTGGGCTGGCGGATCGCGTCGTGCAGCCGATCGCCACGCTGTCGAAGGGCTACCGCCAGCGGGTCGGGCTCGCGCAGGCGATTATCCATGAGCCCGAGATCCTCATTCTCGACGAGCCCACGACCGGGCTCGATCCAGCGCAAATCGCCGAGATCCGCGAACTCATCAAGCACTTGGCAACGAAGTCGACCGTGCTGTTGTCGACTCACATCTTGTCGGAGGTCGAGGCGACCTGCGAACGCGTCTTGGTCATCATGCAGGGCGAACTTCGCGCAAACGCAAAGCTCGCGGATCTGCGAAGTGCCAACACAGCGGTCGTCGCGATCGAGGCGGCGGCGACCGGTGTGGCGGATCTGCTAAAGCGCGTGGACGGAGTTACTTCGGTCGAAAACACTGGCGAAGCTTCGGGCTTTGCGAGATGGCGCGTCACCTCGACCGCCAGCGACGATGTCTGCCCCGCGCTGTTTCACGCGCTGCGCGGCACGACGTGGAAAGTGGGCGAACTCCGCCCCGAGCCGAAAACCCTCGAACGCGTGTTTCGCGATCTCGCCGCAAGCAGCGGTCAGGAGGTGCATCCGTGATGTGGAGCGTGATCAAAAAGGAGCTACGGGGCTACTTTAACTCGGCAATCGCAGTGATCTTTCTCGCTGCGTTTCTGGCTGTTGCGCTTTATACGTTCTTTTGGCGAGAGAAGTTTTTTGCCAGGGGAATCGCTGACTTGCGTCCGCTGTTTGAGTGGATGCCGCGGCTGCTTATCATCTTGGTATCCGCTCTCGCGATGCGGTTGTGGGCCGACGAACGGCGCGCCGGGACACTGGAAATTCTGCTGACTCTGCCGGTACCGCGGTGGCAACTGGTGGCCGGAAAGTTCGTTGCGGGCATGCTGCTGATCGCAACTGCGCTTGGGCTCACACTCGGACTGCCAGTCACGATCGCGTTCATGGGGCACTTGGATGTCGGGCCGGTCATTGGGGGGTACATCGGGGCCCTGCTGTTATCTGCAGCGTACCTTTCCATCGGCATGTGCGTGTCAGCAGCGACAGACAACCAAATTGTTGCGTTCGTCGGAACGGCCCTCGCGTGCGCCATCGCGTATGCACTCGGCGATGTCGGCGGGGATGTCGGACGACTGATCGGAACCGGCGCCCGATTCGATAGCGTTGCGCGCGGCGTACTCGACCTTCGGGATCTCGCCTACTACGGCGGCATCGTTGCGACTGGAATCGCGGTCAACGTGCTGCTGCTTTCCCGGCTCGCCTGGAGTCGCGGGCCGAACGCCCGGCCGCGCCGCCTAGGTGCCATTCTCGCCGTCGCACTCGTCGCAGGAAACGCCATCGCTCTCGACCTGTGGCTAGCGCCGATCCGACGGCTGCGCATCGACCTCACCCAGGACGGAGCGTACTCGCTGTCTCCAGCCACCGAGAAGATCGCAGCGGGTATCGATGAGCCCCTGCTCATTCGAGGCTATTTCTCCGACAAGACCCACCCCAAACTCGCGCCGCTGGTGCCTCAGATTCGCGACTTGCTCGACGAATACCGCGTGGCCGGCCGCGGCAAGGTGCGGGTGGAGTTTGTCGACCCTTCCGAGTCGGACGACGCCAAACGCGAAGCGAAGGAGCGGTTTGGAATTGACCCGACTCCACTGAGGTTCGCCAGCAAAAACGAGAAGTCCGTCATCAATGCGTACTTCTCCATCGCAATCGAGTACGGCGACCAGCACGCTGTGCTCGGGCTCGGCGACCTCATTACCGTGCGAGTGCTCGACGTTGGCGATGTCGACATCACGCTGCGCAACCTCGAGTATCAGCTCACCAAGACGATCAAAAAAACGGTTGCCGAATTCTCGAGCATCGATGCGCTATTCGCTTCGACGACCGGAGTGATAAAGCTTACCGCTTACCTCACCCCGAACGCATTGCCGGACAATTGGAAAGAGGCTCCGCAGAAGCTGCAGAAAGCAATCGAGGAGCTGAAAAAGCAGGGCGGCAACAAGCTTGAGTTCACGACGGTAGAGCCAAAGACCGAAGCGGAGATGCAGCAACTATTTTCCACGTATGGGCTGCGCCCCTATCAAGACCTTCTCGCGGGTCAGGTCTTCTACTTTCACTTGATTCTCCAAGTCGGCAGTCGGGCGGTCCGCATCGTGCCGCCGCAAAACTTAGGTGAAGCCGAGCTCAAAAAAGCACTGAGCGATGGCCTCAAACGCGCTGCGCCTGGGTTTGCGCGAGTGGTTGGACTGTGGCAACCGCCAGCAGGGGGAATGTCTCCGCCGATGATGGAGGGCATGCCGCCGCAACAACAGCCCGCGCCGCAGACCTTTCGCGCGCTCGAGAAGGCGCTGGCGGGAAATTACGAAGTTCGCCCGGTCACACTAGACGCCCCCATCCCCGACGAGGTGGAGGCGTTGGTGCTCGCGGGCCCTGCCAATCTCGACGCAAAGGCCCAACAGTATGTCGATCAGTTTGTCATGCGCGGCGGAGCGGTTGTCGCCCTCGCGGGACGGTACCGACTCGCTCCAGCAGAAGGCCTTGCAGTAGAAAAACTCACGACGGGCCTCGAGACCGCGTTGACCACCTGGGGGATCACGCTCGGCGAAGACTTGGTGATGGATCCCAAGAATGACTCGTTCCCGGTGCCTGAAAATCGCCAGCTCGGCAACGGCCTGGTGGTCCGCGAGCTGCGTCAGCTCGCGTATCCGTACTTCGTGAAGATGGATGGCGATCAGCTCGCCCAAGGCCATGCAATTACCGGTGGCATCCCGGGGTCAGTGTTGCACTACGCCTCGTCGGTTAAGGCGCAGGACAAAGTCGGCGACGATCAGCGGCGAGTCGAAGTGCTGCTTCGCACCTCGAATAACGCATGGCTGTCCTCGAGCACTGCGGTCCAGCCCGACTTTGCAGCCTACCCCACCACAGGGTTTCCTGCCGCTACAGCGACAGCCGCTGACAAGAAAGGCAGCCAAGTGCTTGCCGTCGCGGTGACCGGCGGATTTGCCAGTGCGGTCGCAAAGCCGAAGGAACCAAAGTCCGACGCCAAAGACGACGCGAAAGCCGACGCGAAAAAGGAGGACTCGCGTTTGATCGCGCACTCGCCACCCGACACGCGCATTGTCGTTTTTGGCAGCTCGGCCTTTGTATCGGACGACGTGCTCGGGCTCGCGGAGCAACTGGGGTCGGACCTCGCAACCGCCAATGTTGAGCTCGTGCATAACGCTGTCGACTGGTCGCTTGCCGATACCGATCTGCTGTCGATCCGCTCCCGGGGTGCAGCCTCGCATGCGCTCACGGTCGATCCCGACTCGCGAGACCGTTGGAGAAACATCAACCTTGCGCTTGCGCTCGCCGGACTTGGCGCCGTGGTGGGCGTGGTGTGGCTGCGGAGGCGATCCGTGACGCCGCTGGAGGTGGCCTAATGTTTACTAGAGTCCATAAGATCTTGGCCGCTGTATTCGTTGTGCAAGCGGTCCTTGCAGCCATTCTGCTCACCCGGCGCGACGACGCTACCGCGAACAAAGCCGAGCTGATTGTCGCCGGACTGGACGCCGCCTCGGTCACACAGCTCGCGGTGTATGCGAAAGATGGCACCAAACCAGCGGTTACGCTGGCAAAGCGTGGTGATAAGTGGGTGGTCAGCTCCAGCTTTGACTACCCCGTGGCGGAAGCCAAGGTTAGCGACGTTCTTGCGTCGATCGTAAAGATGTCGGCAGCGGCGCCGATCGCCACGCAGCCGAGCCGGCACAAGCAGCTTCGCGTCGACGACACCGGTTTCGAACGCAAGCTGGTCATCACCGCTTCCGGCGGAGAGACCGCGGTGCTGCTCGGAACGCAAGCTGGGTCTCGACGCACGGCAGTGCGCCGTGGCGGCGACGCTCGCGTGTTTGCTGTATCGGGACTCAGCACCTGGAGCATCGGCAGCGAACCCCGCGACTGGGTTGATACCGATTACGTCAAAGTTCGAGCCGACGAAGTCGAAAAGGTAACGATCGAACGCGATGGCGTTAAAAACGAGCTCGCGCGCGAAGGCACCCAGTGGAAAGCGACTCTCGCTGGGGCCCCGATCAAGTTGGCGGCGGGAGAAACCGTCGACAGCGCAGCGATTCAACGCGTCGTGAACGCGGCGACCTCGATCGACCTCCAAACGCCAGGCGACCCGAAGCGCGACGCGAGCAAACCTACCGCGACGATTACGATCGACCGCAAGCCCGCCCAGATCGGCCAGACCGCCCAGACCGGGAGTGCCGCGGCTTTAGGTTCGGGCGCCGCGGCTGCCTCACAAGCGCCGGTTGTCGTCGATGTGATCGCGGATGGCGAGTCGTATTGGGTTCGCGACCGGGCGTCGTCGACAGCGGTTATGGTGGACAAGAATCGGCTGTCGGAGGTCGTAGAGCTATCCCGCGACAAGCTCGTGACCAAGCCATCCCCCGAGCCCAAGCCCGATGCACAACCAAACCAAGCGCAGTCGATCAACTAGGCGCGCGCCCGCGGTTGTGGTGCTACAACCCGAGGGCCGTGAAGTGCGAAGTTACCGCAAGTGCGCTCGACGAGGGCGGCTTCGGCGTTGGAACGGCCGGCGCTGTGCGAGTCCGGGTCGCAGATCTTCTTCCTGGCGAACGGGCTGAAGTTGCGATCGATCACGAAAGCCCGCACCGCCCCGAGGCTTGGGCGCGGATCATTCGACGACTTGGGCCGCTTAGCAGCGACCGCGTAGCTCCTAGCTGCCCGGCGTTTGGTCGGTGTGGCGGATGCGTGTGGCAACATCTGGCGTATCCAGCGCAACTGGCAGCCAAGCGCGCTCATGTCGTTACCGCCCTCGCCGATGTGCCAGCCGTCAAGTCCGGAACGGTCGCGGTCGCCGCGGTGAGCGGCTCGCCATCGCAATTCGGATATCGAAACAAGGGAAAATACGTCGTCGCTCGCGCGGGTAAGAGCTTGGTACTTGGCGCCTTTGCGCCGCGCAGCCATCACGTGGTCGACACGCTGGGATGTCGCGTCGTCGCACCTGTCATCGATGAAGTCGCTACGTGGGTTCGTGGCGCGGCGGAACGGGCTGAGCTCGTAGCCTACGACGAAAAATTGCGCACAGGAGAACTTCGCTACGCGGTCATCCGCGAGGTAGCCGGGGACGTCATGGTTGCACTGGTTGTCACCAGCGCTGCGCCTCGGCCAAAGCTAAATAGCGTTGCAAATGCGCTTTCAAAACACCCGGCGGTGCGGGGACTAGTTGCCATCGCCAACGATCGGCGCGATGGCGCCATCATTCCGTCGGGGTCGGCGGCCCACGTGTTGCTGGGGCACGGCCATCTCGTGGAGCGGTTCGCAGGGGTTGACGTAGAGGTCGGAGCTTCGGAATTTGTCCAGGTCAACCGCGCTCAGGCCAATGCGATGTATGCGCGGGTCGCCGAGCTTGCCGGAACAGCGACGTTCGCAGCAGCCCCGAATCCACCACAGAGACAGCAAGTCGTCGAACTTTTTGCCGGGATCGGTGGAATTTCGCTGCACCTAGCCCGCAGCGGCGCAGATGTAGTAGCCGTCGAGCTCGATCGCGGTGCCGTGGCGCAACTGCGGCGCGCCGCAAATCGGGCGGGCCTGCCAGTAACGCCGCTGGCGGGCGATGCTGGAAAAATCGCTCCCGAAGTTCGGACGCGATTGGGCCGCGGTCCGGATGTCGTTGTGGTGAACCCACCCAGGAAAGGCCTGGCCAACGCGATCCATGTGGTCACTGAACTCGCACCGACCACGATTATGTATGTCAGTTGTGGTGCCCGGTCTTTGGCCAGCGATCTGACGAAACTTGCCACCGCCGGCTGGACCCCAGACGCGATCGAGCCATTCGACCTCATGCCGGGAACAGCGCAAATCGAGGTAGTCGTTCGGCTGGTCAACCACCGCGCACCGCGCTAGCACCAGTCGGGTTGCCCCGGGCGTGACCCCGGGGCTCCCACAGATCCGGACGTGCC
>CAYQQM010000134.1:0-8244 GCA_964419605.1 uncultured Kofleriaceae bacterium
CGTTGCGTTGCGTTGCGTTGCGTTGCGTTGCGTTGCGTTGCGT
This sequence comes from uncultured Kofleriaceae bacterium, assembly GCA_964419605.1. Taxonomy (GTDB): domain Bacteria; phylum Myxococcota_A; class Polyangia; order Haliangiales; family Haliangiaceae; genus JABFXX01. The sequence continues at coordinate 44 of CAYQQM010000134.1, forward strand.
TGCGTTGCGTTGGGCATTAGTCAGCTCTCCCCTTCAGAAGTTCATGATCCAACTGACGACGACTTCGCGTAACCGGCTGGAGGCCGGGCGCAACGATTCGACGCCCCGTTGAGGGCGCTGTCCTGTTGCCGTACCGTCGCCGTGCCGTCGCCATAGGGAATCCGACTACGGAGTATCACGAGCCGCGCCCGAAAGCCTAGATGCAAATTCCAACACGTGGTGCTGTGCCTCGCCGTGCGACCACGGGGCGGGTCACTTGGGTCGTACGCCGAAATCTGCCTCGTAGCATCGGACAAACACGGTCCATACCAACCCGATTTTCTAAAACTCACAGGTACTTGGGCGTTTCGCTCGGCAGATCACACATGCGCAAAAAGTGTGGGTCATGGGTCGGAACATGGACGAATCCTGTCCGAATGTCGGACAGATACGAAACGAACCCGTGGCGCCTTCGTGGCATCGGTTCCCGCTACAGGCCAATCGAAGCCAGCCGCGGCGGGTGGGCAAACTCGGGTGCGAAGACGCCTTTGGGCGACGGTTCGACGAGATTCTACTGCATTGGTGATTCTGTTGGCGGGGTGCGGACCTCGTCCCGACGTCAGAATCGCTAGCGCAGACAGCAACACGGTCACTCTGGCAACGGCGGAAGCAGCTGTCTGTTGTCTTCTTTGATGATCTGGCCCGCTGCGTCGCGACGCGAACGCTCCAGGGTCCACTCGCCAGTGTCGGTGTTGATTAAGATCTGCGACCCGACCACACCTGTCACAGACCATGTAACGATCGGCGATCCTTCTATTGCACGTTGGGTGATGCCCACCGGGCCAACACCCACCCCTACCAATGCTGCGTGCTCATCCGCGGTCAGGGTTCCCCAGACCTTGCGTTTCGGAGTCGGAGTTTCGATGTAGATTCCCTCCGGCCGAAGTTGCATGCTTCCGACTGCGTTTGGCCATCGTGGTACGGATGGCTTGCGCACCACGAGATATATTGAAAGCGCCAGCGGGGCGAGTGCAATCGCCAGCAATATCTGGATGCGCCGTTCGAGTCGACGAACACGATCGTCAGTCATGATGATGCTCCGTTAACAATATCGTTGTTGAGATGAACCCGCTGTGAGGTCATTGCGGCAGCGGTGGAACCAGCCGGCTTTCATCTTTTGAAATGACCTTATTTCCCGGTCCGCGCCGTTCGCGCACTACGGTCCACTCGCCAGTGTCAGTGTCAATCAGGATCTTCGAGTCCGTCCGACCACTTACATTCCACTCTACAATCTGAGAACGTTCGCTCACAATCTGGTGGGTACCAACGATGTCGACGCTAACCCCGACCGCAGCTTCTTGGCTGTCCGCGTTGAGGGTCGCCTCGGCGAGGTGGAATAGGATCGGCGTCCCGTGGGGTTTCCCGACGACCACCCCGTACGGCTGGAGAAACATGTTCCCGAGTGCACTCGGCCATCGCGGGTCGGTGGGCTTGCGTAGCACCAGATACACCGACACCACGGTTGCACAAGCGACAATCACACGTACTAGACGCACGAGACGCTCAAGGCGAGCGATGCGGCCGTCAATCATGGCCACTTACCAACCTTGAATAGGTGTTGAGAGGCCCCTCGGCCCAATTGAGGTACGCATTCCCGTGCTCCCGCATGGCGGAACTCTCCGGCTTGTCCCGCGGAGGTGGATTCATTGACGCATAGATCTGATACATCATTTGACTTAGGTGATCTCTTGTCCACGTCACGGGCGCCTTGTCAGTACCAAGCTCGGAAAGCAATAGCCCCGCAGCCCGTGTGGGATATTTGTGAGCGCTCGGAATAAACGACGACATCTCTTTGAGCAACACCCCCATCTGCCTCAGGACGGATTTCTCCGGGCCTGAATCAGCCGCCCCACGCGCCGCAGTGCCGAGAAATTCAGCCGTCCGACTCGCCATGCCCCTGCGCCGATCTTGGTCAGTCTCAACCAGCGAATCGCGAAACATTTCGCTCGCTCCCTTGCCGATCGAGGTCCGCACGGCATTTCGCGTGGCTTCGGAGTAGCTCCAGTCAAGCACGTGTTTCATGATCGCCCGCAGCTCTGAGGTGCCCGTACCGCGAAGCTGCATGTCGGTCATGACCGCGGCGACATCGGGCTGGGAGACCACCTCTGCCAACAGCGGGATCATCCGCTCGATCCGCTCATGGGCGCCGCCGTCTGGCTCTCCCCGAGCGAAGTGATATTCCTTAGCGAATAGCTCCTGATCAATCGCACCGTGGAGCCGATCCACGATCATGTGCTTGAGTTCGAACCAGTCTGGATCGCGCGAGGTATCGAGCACAGCAATCACCGCGCGGCCAGCGGCTGGCGAGCCCTGCATCAGTTCTACGAGCAACGATACGTGGCGCTGCAACTTCTTCGGATCGGCGCGCTCACTCAAGAGCTGGGCGACTACCTCAGCCGGACGGTCGAAGAAGTTCGCAAATAGTTTCCCGGCCTCCGGATCCCGCTTGGCGAGGTCGATCTTGTCGTTGAGACCATCCACCTGTGAAAGATTTCGATGCGTGATGGGGTCGTGTTTCGATTGCTCCGCGTGAGTCTCATCGATGATAGCCTGCATCGCGACCTTGACTTCGTCGGCGTGCGGTCCGGTGAGCCGCATCACCGATCGAACCCATGCCGACGTTTGAAAGCCCGAGCCGTACGAACGCACAAACTCGTACCGCAACACCGCGAGTACCACCATCGCGGTCGCAGGGCTCGATACCAGCGCGCGCTGCATGACTTCACCCACCACATCGGACCGATGCATGACGACGTGTGTTGCGACTTCGGTGCTGTGGCCAATCCGCGCCACGAGAGCCTCCACTGACATCGTCGACAGCTGGTCAAATTCGGTGTGCGGTGCAGGGGCTTTGGCGGCTGTATGCGCCGCGACGTCGATCACCCTCCGAGAAAATGTTTCCTGGTGCGGCATGGCTAGCGCTTTCCCTTCGCCAGTGCGGCGCGCCGCCGCGCGTCTTCTAAAAATTGGATCAGCCGCTCACGGCGGTCCACCGTCAACCGACCAAACGCTTCTGCCAGGCGATCGCCTGCTCGTGCATTCGATAGTCGTTTCGCAAGCGCGATCTGGTCAACAACGGGCAACGCTGCGAACGCCGCGACCAGTTCTTGCTCTTTGCGGGCAAAGCCCATCCGCGCGGGTTCTCCGTTCTGAAGCGGCGCATCGAGGATTGCGAGTAGCGCGGTATCCAAGGATGGCGCTACGCTCGTCACGGAGTTGGCCGCCGTCGTCTGCTCGGTGCCAGGGGTAGCCGTTTTCAGCGCTGCGGGACGCCACGGTGTCCGGCGCCGGTAGCTCTCATCAAAAATGGATATTTCGCTCATGCTTTCTGTATCGGCGCCCGGTTCGGGAGAGTTGCGCATTTTTGTCAAAAAAGGTGAGGAGCGAAGTTGTGCAATATAATCAAATAGTAACGCCAGGTCCCGCGCAGGGAGACATTATCTGAGGCTAATTCATGACTGCCGGTGGGTCCCGGCTCTGGTGCCCATAGCGGTCACCGGAGCCATCACGATCTTTCCCATCCCTTCATACTCGAGTTGAGCCGCATGCTCGAGATGAGCGGCGGTGATCGCAGATCCGTCCTCCGCGGCAAGAAACGCGGCTCGGAGCGCAGCGTTCCGAATGTAACCGCCCGTCATTTCAAAGCGTCGCGCCAAGCTGGAGACGTTTACATCTGGATCGATAGGTGCTTGCACAGGAAGCATCGCTCGCCACAGCGCGACTCGCTCCTCAGCGTCGGGCACCTGGAACCGAAGATGCAACGAAAGTCGGCGCTGAAACGCCGGATCGATATTGCTTTCGTGGTTGGACGTAAGCAAACAGATGCCGGTGAAGCTCTCCAGTCGCTGTAGTAGGTAGTTGGTTTCAAGGTTCGCGAATCGGTCGTTGGCCGACTTCACCTCGGTGCGCTTACCAAACAGCGCATCTGCCTCGTCAAAAAGTAGCATTGCGTGCCCGGCTTCGGCAGCATCGAACAGCTCGCCTAGGTGCCTCTCGGTCTCACCAACCCACTTCGACATCACCTTGCCCATGTCGACCTGATACAGCTCGAGCCGCAGCTCCTTGGCGATCAGCCCAGCTACCATGGTTTTTCCGGTACCTGGAGGCCCGGAGAACAGAGCCGTCACGCCGAGGCCTTTGCCGACCTTCGCCGCAAAGCCCCACTGTTCATACACCGTGCGCCGTTGCCGAATTCGAGCGATCAGCTCCAGAACACACTGATACTGATCCTTGGGCAGCACGATGTCATCCCACGTCTGAGTGACATCGACGCGTTTGGCGAAACGTCCCAGTTTGTCGTCGAGAACGACGCGAATGCCAGCCTCGATATCCGTCGGCGTAACCCGCCGACCAATCGCCCGCGCAGAAGCGGCTTCCGCTGCCCGATGCGCCACCGCTGGCGCGAGCGGATACTGGGTCGCCAGATATTCGGCATCGGTCTCGCTCGCGTCGGCAAGGAGCGCTCGCCAGTGCGCGATCCGCTGGGCGGACGTTGGCAACTTCAGCTCAATACCGATGACGGGACGCTCCCATCGCAGTTGCGGCAACGTTGCGCATGTCGCCATGACGACTCCATCGAGTTCGGCGAACAGCTCCCCTCCCAGTAGATCGATCCGACTCGTATCTTTGTCATCGACCAACGCGTCGACATTACAAAGCAGAGGAAGCCGCTCCAGCAACCTGCACTCCCGGGCCACGTGTCGAAGCTGCTTGGCCAGCGTCGCCGGATCTTTCGAGAGACGTTTCGCATCGACTTCTAACACCCGATGACCGGTGTGCTGCGCTGCGACCGCAAGCAGAGTTCGTCGACCGAGTCCCGGCATTCCGCGTGCGACGATGAGCGCGCGTGTGCTGTTCAGGGCCTCGACGGCCTCGCGCACAGCCTTCGTATCCGCGGCGATCGTTTCAAGGAGCCGCGGTTCGTCCGCAGAGCGAGCAACGCTTGCAACCTCCGCATCTAGCGATTCGTCGCCGTGAAGCCACGCGAGCATCCGACGCGAGATTGCGAGGGTCTGACGACTTTCGTGCACTTCGACGCCACCACCGTCGCTGCGCTCCAGAATTCCAAGCCGACGCAACCGACCGTTGGGACCGAGCTCGCGAAAACTCGCTGCAACGTCGCCGTAACAAAGCCGCTGAAGCCGATCGTGCGTGAGGCCGAACCCTTCTTCCGCGGTCACCAGCTGTGCCAATCTTCGCAGTTCGCGGTCCATCTCGAACCCGGCCGCTATCCACGCAACCTCCCGCTCCGTCGCGGTCAAGTGAAGACACGCCAGCGGATCGCGTCCCGCCGCCTCGAGGGCCGCTCGACGCTCGGACTGCACGGCTCCCAGCTCCACTACCCGCGCGGCGTCTGAACATGCGCGCATTTCTAATCGCGACCGAAGAAAGGCCAGAACAGCGTCGCGGTAGGTGGAGGTGGAGGTGGAGGTCGAGTTCGTCATAGCGACCCATGTCGGTCAGTGGTGGTTGTAACCCGGAACGGCAATTAGGCGCAGTTCATCGAGGTTCTTGACGCAATCTGGGGAAGTACGCGCGGATGTCATCGGTATCCTCGGGCTACGGCCCCCTGTACTCGTCCGCCCCGAGGTCGCACCTGCCGCCCTGGGGCCGGGCGTCACCGTCGATGTCTTCACTGTTGGCACAGTCAAATGCATCGCGAATGGTGCCCGCGGGAGTTGCAGGCGTGAGGTGGTAGTCGGTTGCGCTTCGGAATCCGGGGTCCGGCGCAGTCACCACGGACTTGCCGTACGTACAATCGCCATCCGTCTGTGAGCCCAAACTGCCGAGAGCATTTCGATAGATTAAATTATTGGCTGTTTGTACTTCGCCGAAGCAGGTGACCCCGCCGGTGCGTTGTCCGGCCTCCACATTATTATCTGCGATCGTATTGAATGCGAGCTTGCGGGCAGAGGTTCCGGAATCAATCTTGATGTAGATCGCCCCAACCCCTGGATTCCCCCCAATTGTCGACGGCTCGTTGCCGTTCTGAACGATAAAGTTATTTGTGATCTGAAATTCAGGGGGCAGGACCACAGCCAAGCCACCTTTGCCGTTGTTTTCAATCGTCGACCTATCGATCTGAACAGCGGCCTTGGTCGAAGAGACGCCAACGACCAAACTCTTTCGAATGGTCGATTGTCGAACGTTGACGGTGCTCTCTTTCGCCAGGACACCCCAATAATTGCCAGTGATCATGGACTGATAAATATTAATGATTCCTGTGCTCTCAGCCCTGATCCCATCACGGGAGTTCGGACCGACGGTAACCCGCTCCAGCGAAACATTGGAGTTGTTGGCGGTCGGCATCCAGATTCCGATTCCCTCCGGTCCCCTCGCCCCGGCAATCTCTAAGTCAAAAATTGCGACTTGAGAACCTCGAGTCACCATGACCAAAGGCCCCGGCGTATCGCGCGTGAGTTTAGCGCCGCTGTCCGCAAGCACGGTGAGCTTCTTGCCGGTGATCGCGACCGTGTCCCTTGCCGTCGTGATGCCGGTCATCTTGAGATAGGCCCTTCCAGTCTTTAGGGCCGACTCGATGGACGAACAAGGCGACGATAAACTGCATAAGGAACCCTCGCCGCTCGGATCGACAAACGCGACATCCTCGCCATCGCTACACTTCCCTTCCGGTAGACACACATTTGACTCGCATTGCCTGTGCGTCGTGCAGGGGCCGCCATGCGGACGGTAGTCCGGATTGGGCGTGGTACATGCGGCGGCCAAAGCGGCGAAAACGGAGATGGACAAGCTGCTCATAGAAAGATTATCGGCATCTGGCGGCTGAGGTTGCGTAAATTCTTTTCGTTTGGAATTATCGACACTTGTATCAGCCGAGCCAGTTACGGTGCCAACTCATCAGCCCCGTAGTCGCATCCGCCGTTTTGGGGGCGCACGTCGCCATCGATATCCTTCATGTTGCCGTTGCAGTTACTGATCTTGTCGCGAATGTCTGCCGCGGTATTGCCGGTCAAGTGGTAGTCGTTGGGGTCGTTTTTTCGGAATCCGGCCCCCGCGGGCGGTTCGCCTCGGAAGGAGCCGGTGAAGTCGCAGGCCCCCTTGGTTTGAGGCTCCGTTAGGGCCCCTCGAATATTTCGGAACACAAGATTACTCGGCGCGGCCATCGAGCCTAAGCACTGAACTCCGCTCGTGTCCGCGTTTAGCGGACTCGCCTTGTTGTCCACAACGGTGTTGAATTCAAACATACTGCCCGCGGCAGGAATAGCGTTGACGCCGCCGACGAGCGATGAGTCAGTTCCGTTGCGAACAATGAAGTTGTTTCGAATATCAAACGTCGTGGGAAAGTTCATGTTGATTCCACCGCCGTCGTTTTCAGCGACGATCGATTGAGAAATGTTGAGAGTGCCGCCGGAAGCGTTGATTCCGGCACCGTTGTTTTTCAGGATCTTTACGCGATGAAGGGAGAGAGTAGCGGTGTTACCGTCCGACATCGAGATTCCAGATCCAGTGGATCCTCCAATCTCCAAGTCGTAGACGTTGAGGTTCGAGGCGCCCCTCACCTCGAGCAAAACGCCATTGTTTTTTGGTACTAGTTTGGCGCCGGTGTCGGCAAGGATTGTTGCGTTTTTTCCATTTGCCTCGACGTTTTCCTGGATGGTTCCCGTCACCTTGATGTACAGCCGCAAAGTGCCAAGCGCTGTGGTCAGCGACGCGCAGGGCGATGCTTTGGTGCATGCGTTGCCCGAACCGGTAGGCGCCACATACGCGACTTCGTTGACACTGCTCTCGGCGCTACACGCGCCACTCGGCAGGCATACGTTGGAGGCACATTGATTGTGCGCGCTACACGGGTGGCACCGATTGTCCGCACCGCAGGTGTTTCCGGTACAGGCACTGTGGTCCTGAGCTGTGCACATGACGCACTTGCCACTTCCGGGGCCGGCTGATAGGTCACACACCTTAGCTGGGGCTGCGCAGTTAGCGCTTGACTCGCACGGGGGAGGCGCATCCACGGCACCGTCTGGTGGATAGGGTGGCTCTGAGCAGTTGTTGTGCGCGTTACGGCCCTCGCAGTAGTTCGGGTTGACGCGGCAGCCGAGTGCTGCCACCGAGATGAACGTGGCTATCGCGCTAAGGAGTGCAATCGGCGGTGCGGTGCGGTGCGGTGCGGTGCGGTGCGGTGCGGTGCGGTGCGGTGCGGT
>CAYQQM010000135.1:0-7750 GCA_964419605.1 uncultured Kofleriaceae bacterium
TCGGCGATGGATCGCGCGGCCTGAACCGGTCAGATTCACTGTGGCGAGGTACTAGCAGCAAGGGAGTGCTAGCATTGCGAGGATGGTTGTCCCGAGCGTCTGCATTGCGTTTCTCCGAGGCTTGTACGCCGCTCGCGGCCGGAGAGTACTCGGAGCAGCGCTGATCCTGGGGCTCTTCGGCTGCCCGGCGGAGCAGCCTCCTGAGTGCGTGGCGGTGGATCTAACCTGCGCCCCGGGATACGTGCCGACGTTTACAAACGTCTATCGCAACACACTGTCAGCGTCGTGCGGCGGGGCCAAATCCTCGTGCCACTCGTCGGCCGGCAGCATGGGCGGATTAGCAATGCCGGACGCCCAGACCACCTACGCGAATCTTTTGGCCCCGTCCCGGCGTGACCCGAGCCGTCTGCGCGTTGTGGCCGGCGATCCCGCATGCAGTCCGCTGATCGTCCGCACGAACTCGCCGGGCTCAGACTATCAAATGCCTCCCGGCGATGCGCTGTCTCCCGAGGAGCGCTGCGCACTCGTGCACTGGGTCGCAGACGGAGCGCAACCGTGAAGCACTTCTCACCGACGATGCTGCTGGTACTCGCTACACAGAAACGCGTTGACTGGGAGTCAACGGTTTCTGTTCCGCCTCGATCAAGAGGGGGCTTTCCCGCCCCCTCTGGACCGGCAAAGCCGGTCCATTCACCCCTCCGCGCGCCGCGTCGCGCGGTTCTTTGGCTCGTAACCTATGCGTCACTGTTTAGTTGTTCATCTGCGTATTCCATCGCCGAACTCGAAGATCCGAATACGTGCAAGCAATGCCACCCCAAGCACTTTGAACAGTGGTCGGGCTCGATGCATGCGTACGCTGCGGATGATCCGGTGTTTGTGGCGATGAACAACCGCGGCCAGCGCGAAGCCCAGCTCGGACCATTTTGCATCCAATGCCACGCGCCGATGGCGGTCCTAAAGCATCCCGATCGCGACTGGTCAGACTTCGACCCCGAAACGCTGCCTCCGTCGGAGCGCGGCATTACCTGTTACTTCTGCCATAACGTCGAATCGGTTGTGAGCGACCACAACAATGGGCTCGTACTGGCGCGCGACCAAACGATGCGGGGCGGCGTCAAAAATCCAGCCGACACGCCGGCGCACGATTCGGCCTACGACGAAACGTTGATGGCCGGCAATTCAAAGAAAAATTCCTCGGCCCTGTGCGGTTCGTGCCACGACGTTGTGACGCCAGCGGGAGTCCACATCGAGCGCACATTCGCCGAATGGAAAGCGACCATTTTTGCCTCCCCTAACTCAGCGGCATCGCTTTCGTGCGCTCGCTGCCATATGACCCCAACCAAGGATGTGATCGCCGACGGTCCAGGGCTGGATGTTGTGGCGCGCGACTCCGGGTTTCATGACCACGGATTTCCGGCCATCGACCAAGCGATGATTCCATTTCCGGGCGTTGAAGCTCAGGCAGCAGGAATCGCCGCAATTCTCAATCCGGCACTGGCGATCGTGTCTCCGCGACCCGCTGGCGGTGGCAATCCTCCCGGCGGTATCTGCTTGGTCCCTCCGGACAAGCTTTCGATCCGCATTGATACTTTTAATGATGGGCACAATTTTCCCAGCGGTGCAGCCCACAATCGTCGAACCTGGCTCGAAGTTATCGCGTACGCCTCCGACGGCTCGGTATTGTTTTCATCGGGGGTCGTCCCGGAGGGGACGGATCCTGAAGACCTCAATGATGACATCGTCGACTGCGTCGATTCCAATCCCATCCAGTTCCGCTGCAGCGGATTTTGGGATCGGGCATTCAAGAGCAACGGCTCGCCCGCTCGATTCTTTTGGGACATTGCCAGCGAAACCAAGTTTTCGCTCAAACCACCAACGACTCTCGATCCGAATTCTCCGGACTTTGATCACTCGAGCACGGTCGTCTATTCGGTGGGTACAGCATGGCCACGCATCGAGCGAATCACCGCGCGCGTGCTGACCCAACCGCTGCCACATGCGCTCGTTCGCGACCTGATTGCCACTGGCGATCTCGATCCAAAATTCGACCGGCCCCTGCCGCGGCTACAGGGAACCGGAGCGACCAAGACCTGGGAAAAAGCGACCGCGGGAACGGGCGCTTCGGTCAATACGATGTGCAACTACGAATCGCCGTAGCACGCAGCCCTAAAGGGACAGTGCCTAACTGGTCATTGAATGCAGAACGTGTACACCGCGCGATCGCTCTCACCATTGGAGGTCGCCTGGATCGTGGTCTCCCATACTCCGGGCATCCACAAGTTCACTGGGCGAAGCTCGTATTGCCCGCCGGAGAGTGGCGTTACTTGTGCCGGTATCGGCGAGTAGTGCATATGCGAGGGCATAAACGGCGATACGCTGATCGTTGCACCAGCGATGGGAGCATTCACTGCATCGCTCCCTAATCGATCGACTCGCACGATCCACGTGTTGTCGCCGCGGACAGCCGGGGCCGGGTCGATCGACATCAATGCAAAATTGAACCTGCCCGCTGTCCCGCGATGCTCCAGGCCCACGACAAAAGTGTCTGTCCCGGTAACGGCGGAACAATCGACCACATCATCATCCGAGGGCGACGTGCCGCCACATGCGACTATCGCTAGTAACAAGCAGTTGAACATGAAGCGCACGCGTACCTACCAATCGTTGTGCCAAGGGTACTACGAGCGATTGAACTGGCCAGATCGCGTGAAACGTCGGTTGGTAACCCTTAGAAACATTGACGATTTTTCCATGCGAAGAAATGAATCCGCCCGCCCGTAGTTACGGCTCGTGCGTGGAGGTCGAGACAGAACCCGTACGGTCGATTTGCTTCCACTCGCCGGAGCGTCGGCCGGCGACCATGGTGCCTTCGACCACCTCGCCATTGGCGCGCTGCCGCCACTGTCCGTCGAGCACTCCGTCCTTGTAGGTTGCAACTAAGATGACGCTTCCCTCGGAATCGTACGATGTCCAGGTTCCGGTTCGGCGATCGTTGGCGAACTGACCAGCGAGTGAGGGCTTGTCGTTTCGGTACTCGACGTATTCGCCTGATGCCTTGCCGTTTTTGTAGTTCGCGACGGAAAGGAGCCGGCCGGCATCGTATTTTTTCACGACCCCATCGAGTTTGCCCCGCTGCCAGTGTTGCTCGAGCAGCAATGCTCCCTGCTCGTTGTACTCGCGCCACCAACCGTGCTTGCGATGGTTGGCATAACGGCCATCGATTAAGATCTTGCCGTTCACGCTGAGCTCTTGATACGAGCCATGGAGCGCACCTCTCAGCATCTGCTGTTTCGACGCTGGCTGTTGATTGGCATGGAAGGTTAGCATCGTACCGGTACCGTCCTTGAACGCGAGTCGGCCCAATTCGTTGCCGTTCTTGTCGAACGTCACGAACTCTCCGTCGAGCCTTCCGTTCGAGTACGTGCTGCTAGATATCAGCTTGTTCTCCAGCCATTCGAACCAGGGGCCAACCTTTTTATCGGCGCGATACTCGCCCTCGCGCTCTTTGTTGTTGCTGCGGTCGAACCAGGACCACATGCCGACGCGCTGGCCCCGCTCGTAAGCGCCTTGCACTCTCGGCGTCTTTCTGTCGCGCCAGCTAGAAAACGGGCCATCGAGCCTTCCGCGCCGGTCATAACGTTCATCGACGAGTAGTGTGCCGAACGCCCACAATTGTCGCACCCCTTGGCGCACGCCGTGGGCGAAGCGCTCTTCCAGTCGCACGCTGTTCTTTGTTCCTACCGCACGTAGCCCATCGTACCGGGTACCGAATTGGGATGCCTCAATGACCGCTTTGCCGGAGTGGTCAAAAACGCGGAGCGGCCCGTTCGGCTCGCCCGATTTTAGCGTTCGCTCCATGTACAGCGGCCCGTCGTCGTACCAGCGGCGCTCAATCCCGGTACCACGTGCGAGTTCATACTCGCCCAAAACTGCACCTGTGGGCCCAAACTGGCGCCACTGTCCGTCCTTCTCTCCCACGATGTATGCACCTTGTTCCGCGATTTTCCCGCTCGGATAGCTGCGCTGCCAGGGCCCGTCGAGTTTGCCGTCTTTGTAGCTACCGGCGATTTGTGGCGTCCCATCGGGAAACAGCGCAACGAACGGGCCATGGCGAGTACCATCGCTGCGAGCACAGAATCGCGTTGGTTCCGGTCCGGTTGCACGCGTCGCGTTGGTTCCGGGCTCGCATGCAAGGAGAACTGGAGGAGCTGCGACGGGGCCCGGAGGTTCTACGACGGTGGTTGCGGCCACCGGTGGGGGTGCAGGTGTTGGTGCGAGAACCACGGAGGGCGAGGGGGCAGGCGTAGGTAGCGCAGAGGGTTGGCCACAGGCTACGCCCACGGTCAAGACGAGACTCGCTGTGTACCAACGTTGCACACCCATACTCTGCCACGAACGCCGCGCGATCGCGCAGATCGGATTAGACTGGAAACATGAGATCCGCTCTACTCGTTGCCACACTCGCCATTGTGTCCCTTTCCACTACGGCTCACGCCGACCGGCGCAGCTTCGGTGGCGGTTCTGGTTTCGTCTCGAATGGAACGTTTGGACTGGGCCTTGAACTCGGCGAACCAACCGGCCTCAACGGCAAGTGGTTCTACAATCCGAGCCGTGCGCTGAACTTCGGCATCGGCGCGCTTTATCACAACTACTACGTCGACGGAGACGGACTCCACATTTACGCCGACCACCTGTGGCACCCCGTGCAGTTGACCAGCACCGCCGATTTCAAGCTTCCGTTTTACGTTGGGGTGGGTGGTCGCGTGTGGTTCTTTGACTACCGGTGTGGGGGCCGCTGCGATGGAGCTTCGCTGTTCGGCGTTCGGGTTCCGCTCGGCATTGCCTTCGACCTAAACAAGGTCCCGCTGGACATCTTTGTCCAGATCGTGCCGACGTTCGACTTCTACCGCAACTACCGCGGCCGCGACTTCTACTTGGCCGTCGACTTCTCGGTGGGCATACGCTATTGGTTTTGAGGCGGTAGCTGCTATCTGCCTCCTCGCGCTCGCGCTCGACTTGAGCTATAGAAGCGGCCATGGCAGGTTTGCAGCTGGATAGCCTCGTCGTCGATCTCATGTTTCAGGCCAACGCGGCCATCGACCAAAAGACCCTGATCGAAGGTCTCGGCGGCGAAGCAGAGCTTAGTAAGAAGCAGCTATTGGACGTAGACCGGCTCGATCCACGGGCCGAAATGGAGTTGTCGCCCTCGATGCCGTTTCGGCGTCGAGGCGAGCGCCGGCTGATGCTAATCGATGGGGCTGTCGCGACACCGCGCCCCGACCCGGCAACGGACCCCATCGTCAAGGTCGACCTGCGTCCGGCCAAAGAGCAGCTGATCGCAACCTGCGCGAAGCTACCCGTGCGACTCGGGCGGTTATTCGTGCTCGGCAGTTGGGGGGATGCCGTGCTGGTCGCCCGGTCTGTGCGCGACTTGCGCGCGATCGCGCTGCTGTCGTGGGCACTCGATCCACAGGTCGATGTTGACGGCAAGCGTCGACAGACCCCGCTGTCGCAGAAGGAGTTCGAGGCGAAGTTGTTGGCCTATGAGAAGCGCCTCGAAGAGCTCGACGAAGAGCAGATCGTCGCGCGGCTCTCGGGCGCGACCTTTGAGCGACGCGGCGACTTGGTGGTGATCGATGTGCTGGAAGCGGATGGCACGTGGGACCAACGCAAGTCCATGGCGCTCGAGCAACAGCTCGGAGCTTGGGACAGCTTTTCAAAGATTCCTGGCGCACCATCGAGCGGAGCCTCCACCCCTGCGGGCGCTGCCTCGAAGCCGAAACCCGATCCCAAGCCGGTGGCGAAGGCTGAGCCCACGCCTGAACCCAAGGGGCCTCCACTCGCTGTGAGCGAAGTGAACGGGGCTGTCGTGATCCTGTTTCCGGCGGAGCGCTTCGATCTCGACATCGCTGCCGCACTCGGAAAACGCGACTGGGATCAAGTTGTGCGGCGCAGCGACAACTTATCTGGCGCAATCCGCGACAAGATGCACCGCGACGGCGCGGCCTGGATTGCCCCACTCGAGTTTCTCTCCGAGGTATTCCTCGATGGGAAACCGCTTACCAAGCAACAGTTCGACAATGACGCGGACACCACAGGAGGCGTCAAAAAGCTCGCAGTGCACTTTCCGCGCTTCGGCGAAGTGACACTTCTGGACGTTCCGGGAAAAGGGCGTTTTGTTACGTCCCTACCCAACAGCGCTGAGGCACTCGCCCTGGTCAAATGAAGCGCCACGTACTGCAGCGAATTTCATTCGGACTGATCTTCCTGTTCGGCCAGGCTGGCACCGCTGCCGGCGACGACGATGAGTTCGCGAGTGGCAGCGTGATCTTCTCGCGGGGAGACCACCTTATCCAACTCCAGCTTAAGACTAAGGAAGAGGTTGAACTTGCTGCGATTGGGCCCCGGAAGGTTCACACACTTGCCACCGACGCAGCCGCCCGGGTGCTGCTCGTCGGAATAGAGGGGACGTGGTATTGGTTGCCCCTAGACGGATCGAAAAGCGCCCTCGTGGACCTGCCCTGCGAGGAGGGTGCCGCCACACTCACCCCAGATGGGGATGCTGTCGTTTGCAGGGCAAAAACGGCCGCGCCTTTGACGCTGATTGTTCAACTGCGCGCGAATACCAGCGTAAAGGCCGACGTTGTCAACGGCCAGATCGTTGGCAGGGGAACGGATCGCAAACTCGTCTGGGCCGACAGAAACGGCGTGTGGGGCGCACCGCCAGGGAATCGCAAAGCCGCGAAAAAGCTTGCGCTGGAAGCACCCAAACGCGGGTTTCTCGCAAGTCCGGACGGAACTCGTGCGATGGGCACCTACGACGACGAAGTCTACGTTGATGTGCATCACAAAAAGCCGGCCGAGGTTCTGATGGGCTTTGCGCTCGACGGGGAGGGCGCTCGCCGCAAAGCCATCCGGTTTGGAAATCCAATCGCCTGGTCGCACGACAGCCGCTGGGTGCTAGTTCAAGACTCCGGGAGCGCATGCCTGATGCATGCCACCGGCGGAGAGTACAAATGCTGGGCTGGATACACCGCGGCCTCGATCTTGCCCGACGGAACGAACGTCTTGCTGCTCGGCAAGCGAGACCGTCGAGATCCCCGACCGGCCAAGAAGTCGCGGTCGCGAAAAGCGGCCGGCGCGCGCTCGCCTGAAGGAGGAGGCGACTCAAGTCCGGGAGCCGCTGCTCTGCCGACCGGTCAGTTGTCGCTTTACCGAGGGAAACTTGAAGGAAGTGCATTCACGGAGTCGCCAAGCCTGATCGCCAAGGTCGTCGATAGCGGTGGCGTATGGATCCCGCCTCGACCTGCTGCGGAACGTCGCTAAAGTCGCGCTAGCTCCAAAGCGCCGCGATGGGCGTGGCCACGATGCCGGGCTCGATGGGGAAGGTTTCGCTTCCAGTGTGAAGCAAGATCCCCGCGATCATATCGGAACCCATTTCTGCCTTGAGCCAGCGCAAGTGATTTGACTCGTCGCGGGACGGACTCGCGCTCGCTTTGATCTCGAGGGCTACGATCTTGCGAGCACCGACTTCGATCACTAAGTCGACTTCGTGACGACCCTGCGCCGTGCGTAGATGATGCAGCTGCGGTGCGGGGGTCATGAGCGCGAGTTCGCTGCGAATCTGCGCGGTGACGAACGTGTCAATGACTCGCCCCATGAGATCGCCATCGCTCATCACGTCAGACGGGGAAAGCTACTGGCGGTCTCATGATCCTACACATCTTGTCCTATCATGGCGGGTCGCTAT
>CAYQQM010000136.1:0-7711 GCA_964419605.1 uncultured Kofleriaceae bacterium
CCCACGAACCTGCGCTCGGGGGCCGGTCACTTCATTCTGACTACGGCACACGGCCGGCATTTTCACAGGAGCGGCTTACGCTCGAAAACGGCCGCGTCGTTTACAAGCTACCCAAGCCGTTTTGGACGGGACAAACCCACGTGATTTTAGAGCCCCTCGAGTTTCTTCGCCGGCTTGCCGCGCTGATTCCGCCTCGAAGATTCCATGGCATCCGCTACCATGGATTGTTTTCGGCGGCGTCGATCGATCGAGCCAAGGCGTGTGCGCTCGCGCCTCCGGTCGACCCGGCACATCCAGGTGCCGGCGCTCGAGGTCATGGACACGGCGTGGCGACAACTACGAACACCACGGCGATGACGACCGACCCCTCGGCAACGAACGACGCAGATCGCGATGCACCCTATCGCAAGCGCCGTCGAATGGAATGGGCTCGCCTTCTGCGCCAGGTATTCGCGGTTGATATTCTGCGATGCCATTGTGGCGGTGAGCGCAAGGTCATCGCCGCACTGACACGAACTCAATCGCCGGATGCGTTGCGACGCTATCTTGAGCACATCGGTGAACCGGTCGAACCTCTGCCGAGCGCACCGGCTCGTGCCCCTCCGCAGACCGAGCTTGCGCTCGGTGAAACCGCTGACGCCTCCGCGGATCCATCAGACGTGGTGGACCCGATGCCGAACTGGGACGCCTACATCGGCGACTGACCGGCGCGTTGTTGCCGGCCGGGCGGAGCCTTGTCCACGCCCAGAATTCTCGCCGTTTTCCGCAATGTTACGGTGTCTTGACGCACCTTCAATTGGCGATCCGGACCGGTTGGTCCGAGGCGGTTACGCGCATTTCGTCGATCGGAATGACTACTCCTCGCACCTTCACTTGGCGACCCGGACCGGTTGGTCTGAGGCGGTTACGCGCATTTCGTCGATCGGAATGACTACTCCTTGGGCACGTCCGCAGCGTTGTCAGTTTCGCCATGGCGTCAAAATCGCGGTCGAAGTGGAGAACTGCTGCACCGGTACGGATGGCGACCGCTGCAATCACACAGTCATTCATGCCTCGAATCGTTAGCCCCGATCGACGACAATGCCGATAGAGCGCCGCTGCCTGCTCAACGTCGTCTAAACTTGCAAGCGGAAGAAACTCGTACCGCATCAGCATTCGTCGTAGATCGCTAGCGCGCTCCTCGGAACGCGCACCGGCCAGTAGTTCCAACACCACGATAAAAACAGCTAAATCAGGCAGTTGCGTCGAAGACGTCGTCGCACAGCCCAACGGCGAAACTCGCTCGGGCGGAGCCGGTGCCGTCCAGTCGCAGCCGCCGGCTGCAGCGACCTCGTGAAGCCTGCTGGATTTTTGGGTGCCGAGATTGCAACCGGATCCGAGTCGATATCTTGCGAAATCGCTGCGTTCCCAGCAAATTGATTCGCTCCGAATGACCGCGAATAACGCTCCGCAAAGGCGGGCAACGCGAGCGAAAGCCGTTGTCAGTAGAACTACGGCGCTCGCCAGGACCAGCACACAGCGAGCAACCGTCGACAGCGGGGACCTGCGGTTCGTCGAGATCATCGCACTCATCGAATCGGCCCGCGCCCGCGCGTACCAGGCCGTAAACACCGTCCTCGTCGCCCATTACTGGGAACTTGGCGAGTACATAAGCCGAAAAATTGCGAACGCTGAATGGGGCAACGGCGTAGTCGAGGAGCTTGCCGCCGACCTCGCCAGGCGCTTCCCGGGCGTTCGAGGTTACACGCGACCGAACCTGTTTCGGATGCGCCAGTTCTACGAGGCGTATCGGGCGAAGCGAAAAGTCTCAGCGCTGCTGAGACAATTGCCGTGGACGCATCATCTGCTCATCCTCGGCCATGCGAAATCCGTTGAGGCGCGAGAATTTTACATCCTAGCGGCGATCAAAGAACAGTGGACGTCCCGCGAACTTGAACGCCAGTTGCGCTCGGGCGCCATTCTTCGCAACGCGCATGCGGCCAAGAAAGTCTCACCAGCGCTGAGACAAATTCATCCGGAAGCGGCCGACGAGTTCAAGAACGCCTACAACATCGAGTTTCTTGGGCTAGGCGCCGACCATGCCGAAGCCGACCTTCACGATGCACTGCTTCGGAACCTCGGCAGGTTCCTCACGGAGTTAGGTCGCGACTTCTGCTTCGTCGGCTCGCAGTACACGGTGCAGGTGGGCACACAAGACTTTGCGATCGACCTCGTGTTCTTCCATCGGGGACTGCAGTGCCTCGTGGCCTTTGAGCTGAAGACCGAGAAGTTCAAGCCGGCCGATCTGGGCTAGCTTTCGTTCTACATCGAGGCGCTCGATCGCGACGTGAAGAAACCACACGAGCGACCGTCGATCGGTGTGCTGCTCTGCGCCACCAAAGACGATGAAGTCGTTGAGTACGCGCTGGCACGAACGACTTCTCCCACGTTGGTTGCGGAGTACCAGACCTTTCTACCGCCGAAGGAGGTGCTGCGCGCGAAGCTTCATGAGCTGTACGCGCAACTGTCTACAGAGGCAGCGAGACGATCCAAGCGCATCGGTTCCGGAGGGCGGCGCGCCAGATGACGTTCAACGTCGACTGGAGGGCGATTCGGCCGTTCGACGGCAGCCTCGACAAGGGCTTTGAGGAACTCTGCTCGCAACTTGCGCGCGCAGAGACTCCTCGCGGAGCACAGTTCATCCGAAAAGGCGCACCGGATGCGGGTGTCGAGTGTTATGTGGTTCTCGAAGATGGGACGGAGTGGGGTTGGCAGGCGAAGTACTTCGACACCCTTGGAGATTCGCAGTGGAAGCAGCTGGACGAGTCCGTTGAGACGGCGATTGCAAAGCATCCCCAGCTCGTTCGGTATTATGTCTGCGTTCCCCTTGATCGATCTGATGGACGAATTGACCGAAAGAATACCACGAAGAAATCGCGCTCGGCGATGGACCGCTGGAACGAGCGCGTCGCGAAGTGGCGCGAATGGGCGCAGGAGAAAAGTCGCCGCTCCCTAGACTTTGTCTGGTGGGGCAACAGCGAGATGACAAATCTCCTCGTTCGGCCCGAGAACATTGGGCGGTTGTACTTCTGGTTCAACAAGCGCGGCTTCGATACAGCATGGTTTGACGCGCGTGTCGACGAGGCAATCAAGACGGCTGAGGCACGATACACTCCGGAGCTGCACATCGAACTGCCCGTCGCCCAGGACTTTGAAGCGTTCGGTAGGACGCAGCCGTTCTTCAACCGGATCAAGGCATTGGCGATTCCGGTACGCGATCGCCTTCAGGGCGTCCGCTACGCGGGACCGTCCATCAATGACACCGAAATTGTTGCAATGATCGAAGGCGTCTCCGCTGCGGTTCATGTGGCGTTGGATTCGCTCGGCGCGATTTCGAAGGTTGCTGCCGGCCCACTGCCATTTGCGACCGTCGCAGAGAAATTTGAAGTGAGCATTTCGCGACTACATACTCTTGTTGTCCGTCTGGATGAGTGTGCGCACGAGCATGACGCCCAGCAGCTGGGGGAGAAGGCCGATCTAACGCAACGGCGATCGAACCCTTTTCGACAACTCAGTTACTACGTTAGACGCTTGGAGCACGAGTTGCGCACAGCGGCCGACGCGTTGCGTCGCGCCGATCAACTGGCCGGAAGCTCGATCTTGGTCCTACGAGGGGAGGCGGGTACGGGGAAGACGCATCTTCTCTGCGATGTCGTGAAACGTCGCCTCGGGGCTGAGTCTCTCCAACCGACTGTCCTGCTGATGGGGCAGCGCTTCGTCAGCAAAGATGCTCCCTGGATCCAGGTGATGCAGCAACTCGACCTGATCGGCCTGTCTGCTGAGCAATTCGTTGGTGCGCTGGAGGCGGCAGCACAAGCATATGGCGAGCGCGCGCTGATCGTGATCGATGCGGTTAACGAGGGAACTGGGCGCACCATCTGGCGGGATCATATGGCCGCGTTTCTTGCCCAAATCGAGCGTTCTCCGTGGCTTGGCGTCGTTCTGTCGGTGCGAACGTCGTACGAGAACGCGATCATCCCCGAGGAAGTGCGCGGCAGAAGTGTTTTTGTGACGCACGACGGGTTCTGCGGTCACGAGTACGACGCCGCCCAAAGGTTCTTCGTCCACTACAAATTGGAGCTTCCGTCGACTCCGCTCCTTGATCCCGAGTTCCAGCGTCCCCTGTTCCTGAAGACGCTGTGCCGCGGGTTACGCGATCTGGGATACACGCAGCTACCGCGCGGATTCCACGGGATTTCAGAGGTCTTTAACCAATTTCTCGACGCGGTCAATGTCCAACTGGCCAAAGACCTCGACTACGACGAACGAAAGCCGCTCGTAAGGCGTGCCGTAGAGGTTTTTGCAGCAGAGCTTGCGAATTCAAGCCAGCGGTGGCTATCCCGGGAACGTGCGGCGCAGATTATCGACTTCCTGCTGCCGAATCGAGGCTTCCAACGCTCGCTTTTTCGCAACTTAATCGTCGAAGGCGTGCTTGCGGAGAACTTCCATCGCCACGAAGGAACGACTGGTCATGACGTTGTGTATCTCGCGTACGATCGTTTAGCCGATCATCTCATCGCACAGGGTTATCTCGACAAAGTGCCCGCGCCACAGAATTGGGCCGCCGCATTCTCTGATGGCGGCGTTCTCGCCGCGGTAATCGCAGATGAATACGTTGCGCCCGGACTTCTTGAAGCACTGTTCGTTCAGGTTGCCGAACGAGCGGATACCGAGCTGATAAAGTTTGCGCCGCAGCTGGCAACGCGTTGGGAAGCCGCGGCTGCCTTCCGACGGAGCCTCATTTGGCGAAGCAAAACAGCGTTCTCGGATGCGACACGGGAAGTGCTGTTTGACAAAGACAAACAGAACCTGCACGAGACGCTAGACGTGTTGCTGACCCTAGCAACCGTTCCCGATCATCCGTTCAATGCAAAATTTCTTGATAAGCATCTGCGCAAGGATGCGATTGCAGAACGGGACTCCTGGTGGAGCACCTATCTATCCAGAGCATGGGGCACGCAAGGATCCATCGATAGACTTGTAGACTGGGCGTGGGCAATTGGCGCCGACGCGGTCATCGCCGACGACGTGCTCGACCTTTGTGGAACCTCACTGGCGTGGATGCTGACGACCCCGCACCGGTTTTTGCGTGACCGCGCCACCAAGGCCCTGGTCAACCTCTTCACGGGGCGCCTTGCAGGCATGGTTCGGCTGGTCGATCGCTTTGCTGATGTCGATGACCCTTACGTCACCGAGCGCGTATACGCCATCGCATATGGTGTGGCGATGCGGGGACGCAACCGGGTCAAGGTTGCCCAGTGAAGCTTCTTCAAGTGGCTGTAGAGTATCTTAAAGAGTCAAACGGCTTCGATTGTTCGGTAGATGATCGCTTCACACTCCGACTTCCCGCTGCGGACCTGATGATGAAGCTTGGTCTGCGCTGGACGGGGCGCGGCGCCGAATTCGAGAACTCGTTGGGTCAGATCGTGGCGCAAGATCCAACAGCGTTCGCTCCCGGTCCTAGCGCGCTGCTGTTGCGAGCGGATGTTCTGCACGAGCTGCAACAACGTGAAAATCTCACGTTGTGTTGGGCGGTCCTCGGTGAGAAGCGAATCTTGAGCGCAGCATCCAGGGGTGCGCATCATCCGCAGCTGCGCGTATCGGGGGCATACGTGCTCGAACACGATAAGCCAAAGGGCTTTGTGAAACGAATGCTTGATGAGCGCGACGGTGGGGAGACGGAACCACGGCTCATCGACATAGTGCGCAGCTAATCGAAACCACGCTCGAACCATTTCGTTGGACAAATTCTTCAAACCGCCGGTCGTGACGTGGCGGTTAGGTGTGGTCATCGTGGTCAAGGTGACTTATCTGTTGTCAGACGAAATGCCGCTCACATAAGGTCGGACGTTAAGCGCAAGCTGTTAAGGGCCTCGAGCGCGCAATTCACTGAAGGCGATCACCGCAGATCAGCGTCGCGTTCGCTCCCACCGAGGCGAGCGTCCGCGATGCGACCCACTTCGGTTGGCGTTGCCAGGCGGCGGCGTATTCGCGCTTTGCCGCGTCCCACTCCGGTCGTTCGAGGTCCCAGCAGCGCATCAGCTCGTAGATGCGGCGGTCGTAGATGGCACCGCTGCGACCGGCGACGACGTCGAGGAAATGGCGAAACAACGCCGGCCCGGCCGGCGGCATGCACAGCGTGCCCGCCGCGTCGTCGACGTAGCCGTCGAGCGGTGCTAGCGGCATCCATTCACAAGTTGGAGGCGGAGTTCGGCGCGCCGCTGTTCTCCGCCTCGAGCGACGCAACCTGTTCCACCCCAGGCAGCCTCGTGTGCGGCATCAGACTCGCGCGGCTTGCGCATCATTTGGGTGATGGCAGAACCGAAAGTGCTTGCCGTGATACATCGTCACGATGTCGTCCTCTTCTCCAGCTGCGCTGCCACACGGTCCATTGCGGGAGATCCTTCCCGATACATTCTTCGTTGCAGGAACGATGGCGATGCCGGGCGGGTTACGGTTTTCGCGCAACATGACCGTGATCCGTCAGGGCAATGAGCTGGTCCTTGTCAACTCGATGCGGCTTTCTGACGATGGCCTCGCCGAGCTGGAGCGGTTAGGCAAGGTCGCGCATGTGGTGCGGCTGGCGGGATTTCATGGCCGCGATGACCTGTTCTACAAGGAGCGCTACGGGGCGCGTGTCAGTTGCATCCGCGGACAGGCCTACTCTCGCGGCTTCGGCCGGCCGAAGCCTGCAGATATCTACTTCCATGCGGACGCCGAGCTCGATGCAACCACGGCTCCGCCCGTCGAAGGTGCGCGCCTATTCGTGTTCGACAGTAACCCGTCCGAAGCGCTGCTCTTGTGGGAGCGGGATGGCGGAACCGTCATCTCCGGCGATGCGCTGCAGAATTGGGCGAGCTCCGATGAGTGGTTCTCTTGGTTGGCGACAGTGGTGATGCGGTTCATGGGGTTCATCAAACCCCACAACATCGGACCGGGATGGCTCAAGCAGGCAACGCCGCCGGTGGGGGACCTCGAACGGTTGCTTTCCCTATCGTTTGACAAGCTGCTCCCCGCGCACGGTTCTCCCGTGCTCAGCCAGGCTGCGGCGTTGTTTCGCCCGGCGATTGAACGCGCGATTGCCCAGCGCCGCGCTGCCAAATAAGGCGCCGAATTTCCGTGCAGCCACGAGACTATAAGGACGGGGCGTTACGTTTGACCGAAAGCGCAACGGCCTTCTGTCCGGTCTTGACCCGGCGGGCTAGCTCGACGGCGAGGTTCTGCACTGTCAGCTTTGGCGCAATGATATATGCATCGGCTCCCTTGACAGTGAGCGCGATTGGAACGGTCCCCGGCAGGTCCCAGCCCTCTGGGGAGCCGGGAGCGTTCGCGCTGAGGTAGACCGTCGAGACGGTGGCTGCGGCTGCGACCACGGGCACCAATGTTTCGGCTGGCATCGCTTGCGGCGCCAACAGTGCGACTTGAAACGGCGTACTGTCGGCGAGTTTGCGCAGCGCCGGCGCGAGTTTCGCAAGGACAACTCGATCTCCAGGGTAGTTGCCATCCTCGACGGACAGTCCAGATGCCCGCATGCGTGCACGCGGCAATCGAGCAACGTAGATCGCGTCACCAAGGAGCGTGATGGCAACCGGTCCCGCATCGGGATGAACGCCATCCGCGGGAGACACTCGATTCGTTCATCCCGACTATGTTCGCGGAACGCTCCGCAAGG
>CAYQQM010000137.1:0-7390 GCA_964419605.1 uncultured Kofleriaceae bacterium
CGGAGTCGGGACCGGAACCGGAGTCGGGACCGGAACCGGAGTCGGGACCGGAACCCGGCCTCTCGGCGAAGTGAAGCTCGCTCAGTTCAAAAAGATCGAACCTGGGACGATATCTTATTGTTTTTAACGAATACAACCCTGCGGCGGCCTCGCTATGACTCTCACCGAAAAGGACACGCAATGAGACAACGACACCTTCGATCTGCAATCGCACACGGGCTCATCGGAGTGGCGCTCGCCGCCTGCACCGTTCCGAATAAAAATCGGCGAAAGGACGCTTCGGTCGACGACACTTCCGACGGTTCCGTCGATGCCTCGGCCGATGCCCCACCCGCCATGTGCACTCAAACGACATGCACTGACGATAAGCTTACCGTTTGTGTGGCCGGGACGGTCGATCGCGTTGTGTCGTGTCCGCTGGGATGTTCGTCCGACCAGAGTCGATGCAACAAGATCGTCCCTTCGAACGGACTCGGCGACGTACTCGACCAAGCAGCCCAGCTGACCGCCACCACGCTGCCCGCTGGATCGATTATCGACAGCGACAGCGGAGTAGTCACCGCAGCGGGCACGCCGCTGGTGGTGTCGACCACGACGGTGGCGCAGTCCGGAGGCCCCACGTTGCGCGTATTGCTCGCCCGATCGTGGACCCTCAACGGCGTTCGGATCCGGGGATCGTTGCCGGTTGCGTTCGTTGCCGCCGACGACATCAAGATTCAAGGGCTGATCGACGCCTCTGCAGACGGCAGTACGAATGGGCCCGGTGCGCTGACTTGCGGAAGCTCGGGCGGCGGCGGCCAGGCGCACGGGTTCTGGGCGAGACAACGGGCCGGCAGCTCACCCGGCTACCCGACGTACTTGTGGTCAAGCAATGGCCTCGGTGGCGGTGGCTACGGAACCGGCGGAGGTGCAGGAGGTGTCGCGGCTGAAGGCCTTCAAGTTGGTGCCTCCGGCGGATCTAACGGCACCGCGGAGATCGTTCCGCTACGAGGAGGATGTGAAGGCGGTGGGGATATTCCCCAACATCGAGGGGCAGGCGGAGGAGCCGTCCAGATTCTGAGCGGCCGTTCCGTTCATCTGTTAGCCGGTAGCCCCGACCCCGGAGCGATTCACGTTGGAGGTGGTGGCGGCGCCTCCGCTGCCCTCGGTACCAATGACCTAGCCAACCCCATGGTCTGGGGACCCGGCGGCGGTGGTTCAGGCGGCGGCATTCTGATTGAGGCACCAAATGTAGTCCTCGACGATAATGCGATGCTGCTTGCCGCGGGCGGCGGCGGCGGCGGATACGGCGCATGTGCCCCAGGCCCCGACGGAACTGACGCTGCGCCAACCAGCGCAGCCGCACCAGGCGGGTTGTGCCCAGCGAGCACAAATCCAACCTCCCAGGGTGGAGATGGTGCAACGACCGCAGGAGGCGGAACAGGGCAAGATAGCACCAGGCTCGGTAACAAGGGGGGTTCTGCCGGGGGCGGCGGCGGCGGACTTGGCCGCATCCGCATTAACACCGCGACGGGGCAATACACTGCGAATGCCTCGGTCGTTCGCGGTGTAGTCACGACCGGGATGGTTGGGCGTCGTTAGTTCAGGAATTTCTCGTCGGGCTTGGTTGGCTTGGGCGGGCGCGGCGCGCCGCCTTCGATGACGGATAGGCGAGCGCGAGCCCGAGCGATGCGCCAGCGGGCGAGCGCGAGGCCGGGGCTCCATTTTTTTGAGGTGAGAATCACGGCGGCGAGCATCGCCGCGGCGTAGGCGGCACCTTTTTCCCACAGGCTTTGCAGGCCGATGAACAACACGAGAAAGCCGATGAAGCCCCACATCATCTGGCGGCCGGTGAGCGGCAAAACGCCGAAGAACTGCACCGGTTGGCGCGCGTAGACGATGCCGAACGCAACGATGGCGCCGTAAACAAATGGCGATAAACCGATGATCGGAACCGAGCGGCCGGTCACAAGGCCCATCGCGCATCCTGCAAGCGTTCCCACCACCGATGTGATCGCGACGAAGCGATAGAATCGCGGCGTGCCCCAAAACTTCTCGAGCGTCGGCACGAACATCCACAGCATGAACATGCTGAGAAGCAATGAGATGAAGTCCAGCTCGAGAAACGGACTCGTGACCAGCGTCCACACCCTGCCGCGATGAAACACATTGTCAGCCGTCGCAGCGCACCAATCTAAGATCGACAAGCGCGCGTGCGAATCGGCTAGCAGCCAAACCAGGGACAAGCCGAGCTGAAGCCCAGCAATGACTAGCGCGCCGCGAGTGATCCGCAGCTGGCTGGTATCAAATCCCCGGCGATGCTGGCTCACAGATCGTCGAGAGGAATCGTTACGGGACCGATCTGGCCAGGAATTTCGGTTACTCTTGTAACAAGGTTAGGCCCATTGATCTGCTGGCTATTAATCGACTTGGAGCCAAGGGAGAAATCGTCCGGAGCTCTAAGCGCAGCCAGCGTTACGTTGTAGATACCGGCCATTAAAACAGGAGTAATCCCTGTGTAGTCGTCACACCGGAAGGGCTGAAAGTCTAGAACGCTATCCGTACCCGCGAGTGTTGCCGCAAGCTCCACGCTCGCAACCGTGGTGCCAGGAATTGTAGAGCATTGGAACGGCGTACGAGTGACTTCACCTTCCAATTTCCAATCAACCTGAAAGTAACCGCCATTGAGAAAGATCGCCGCGTCTAGCGTCTTGTCCTCCACCGTGACGTCGACGTACGCGCCAAGCGACCGCGCATATTGCGCGGTGTTGTTGGTGTTCGTGACCTCGATCCATGACAGGTAGGTCGTAGGCGGCAAGGGCGCACTGACTCCCGTGCCGTCATTGCATCGGAACAGATCGATTATCGGAGACCCGATGTCGTTGCCGTTGGCATCCACAGGCTGCGAATACAGCGCCACCGTGTCGTAGCCGGAAGGGCACGCCTGCACCACATTCGAACCGACGTTTCGCAGCTCCCAGTTGA
Organism: uncultured Kofleriaceae bacterium; assembly: GCA_964419605.1. Lineage (GTDB taxonomy): Bacteria > Myxococcota_A > Polyangia > Haliangiales > Haliangiaceae > JABFXX01. The sequence continues at coordinate 2,965 of CAYQQM010000137.1, forward strand.
CGGTGATGCGCGCCTCATCGTCGTTGTTATCACTGGTGATGATGCAGCCCGCGACCTGGGTCGCAGCGAGCAGGGCCAAAGCTCCTAGGGGTAGTCTGTTCATGGGGTTTCCTCGATTAGTTCGTCGACCACGTATGGACGGCGCTGGGCAAGTATCTCTTCACTTAAAGCTGCAACGCAAGGAGCGGGCCAGCTTGTGTGTGATCCGGGCAACTACTGGCAAATGCAGGGCCTGGCCTCCGAACAATCGCTGGTTTGAACGATCATCTCCACCGCCCCTAAACTAATCGTATTTCCCACGCTTACCTCGCGCTGCAAGGGCGCAGGCGAGATGTATGTGCTGGTGCGCGCGGGCCCCGTCGCACATTCGGGCGCAACGCGCAGCAGCGCCGTGCCAGGTGGCAAATCAAATCCGGTCACCCCGTGGTAGTCGGTGCAGTTCCAGACCGAAAATCCTGTCTGCTCGCCGACTTCCCATTCGAGCCGAACCGCCGTCACCGGATGGGTATCCGGCGCCCGGCTGTCGCAATCCACAAACAACTCGCGCGAACCACTCGCCGGGCGCAACTTCCACGACAGCTCGACCGCGCCGCCATCGACGGTGCGGCAAGCGTTAACGCCCAGACACACCGCGAGGCATAACGCCCGGCTACTGCCAATGCGCGAGATTTGACCCACTAGCATCCGCGTGTTACTGCCTTTCAACGCAGATTATGCCAGGTATTTCGCCTACTCGCGCTGCGTGGTGCCTCGCGGCGAACCTCGACATCCCCAAGCTGTTCGACCAGGCGCACTGGATCGTGAAGGCGGTGATGATCCTACTCGCCCTGATGTTCGTGGGGTGTATGTACATCATCATCCTCAAGCGCCTGTTTCTCGGCCGCGCCGCCAACGAATCGCAGCTGTTCAACGCTGCGTTCTGGAAGTCGCGCGACATCGAACAGATTTACCGACAAGCGCAAGAGCTGCGCCACAGTCCATTATCGCAGATGTTCGTGGCGGGCTACGCCGAGCTGTCCAAACTCCACGCCGACCCCAAGATCAAAGAAGATCGCGAAGGCAATTTGGCCAACATCGAGCGCGCGCTGCGCCGCGCCCAAACCGTCGAGACGACCCGACTGGAATCGCTGGTGCCGTTTTTGGCCACCACGGGATCGGCAGCGCCGTTTATCGGCTTGTTCGGCACGGTGATCGGCATCCTGTTCGCGTTCCTCGATATCGCCGACTCCAAAGAAGCGTCGGCGGCGTCGCTAAAAACCGTGGGCCCGCATATCGCCGAGGCGCTGTTTGCCACCGCGGTGGGCCTGATCGCCGCCATTCCCGCGGTCATGGCGTACAACTACTTTCAGCGCCGCATCCGCGTGTTGCGATCGGAAATGGAGATGTTTGAGCAAGACTACCTCAACATCATTAAGCGGCACTTCCTGAGGTAAGGGCCCTACCACCCATGGCATTCCGAACCGGCGGCGGAGATGACCTCAATTCGGAGATCAACGTCACTCCGATGGTCGACGTGATGCTCGTCCTGCTGATCATCTTTATGATCACCGCACCGATGATGAACACCGGCGTGTCGCTCGAACTGCCGCAAGTCACAGCGCAAAACGTCGAGGATCCCGAGGGCAAGCTGGTGCTGTCGATCGCCAAAGACGACAAGCTGTTTTTGGGCGGCACCCAAATCACCTGGAAACAGCTCGAAACCAAGCTAAAATCCAATGAGCGGGTGAAAAATGAGAGTGCGCTCTACATCGAAGCAGACAACGCGCTGGCCTACGGCAGGGTCGTGACCGCGATGGCGATTGCCAAAAATGCCGGCGTAACGCGCGTAATGATGCTTACAGCTCCTACCGATACCCTAAATTTGGACGAGCTAGATAGTCCCGGCTCTGCCGGGGCGCGCCGCACTCCCTCGGGAGTGCGGAGTGTGAACGATAGGCCCGTCGGCGCCGATCCCGCGTCTAAGTGATCGAGATGTCGCTCGGCAATGGCGAAATTCAAGCGGCTTCGGTGTTCGGCGCAGCCCTCGTTACGGCCGCGCTGTTGCTGCCAGTGGTCTACCTCACCGAGACCGACGACGATACGGCGTCCAAAAAAGACGACATGATCGCGATCGAAGCCTCGATCGCCTACAAGAAATCACCGCAAAAGCAGCCGCAAAAAAAAACCTCGCAACCGGAGCCGCCGAAGCCGGACGAAGGCGTGTCGCGCAACGAAAACAAACCTCCGGTAGAGGGCTGCAAACGCGATGCCGATTGCAAACCGGACGAGGTGTGCAAAAGCCAGCGCTGCGAACCGAAGAAGCCCAAGACGGCGAAGCCGCCGGAGACCGACCAAGTGTTCGCCGCCCATCCCCATCCCAGCGACGACGACGAGCCGGTGGGCAAACCCACCACCGAACCCGGCCAGTTCAACGGCGAGGAGTACGGCTTTGCGCCGCTCACCAGCGGTCATCCGTTCTGGCAGCAGTTCGCGCGCGACATTCACGAAAACTTCAGCCTGCCCGAAATTTCCGCCGCAAATGGCATCCCTGTGGGGTGCTTTCGCATCGCACCCGATGGCAAAATTGTCGACACGAAGATCCGAGACAAGAGCGAGAGCCCCGACCTCGATGACGCAGCCGAACGCGCGATCCGCGCGGTGCAAAAGCTGCGCAACGAATCTCCCACTCCTGTGCCCACCGAGCTTTTGAAAGTAACCAACCGATGGACATGCGTACGCTTCGATCCCAAAAAACAGTAAGGCTACTCCTGATCGCTGCATTCGCGGCATTCGCGCCGCCGGTCGGTGCCCAGCCCGACGACGGCAGCGGTGTCGTGCTCGACGTTGTCGGCGCCAAGCGCGGCCTCTACCCGATCGCCCTACCCTCGCCGCCCGACGGCGACGCGACCGCCAAGGAGATCGCCTCGGTCCAGTCGTTCGACCTGGGTGTGGCGGGGGTGTTTAAGGTTCTCGATCAGAACTCGTTCCTGGCCGATTTGAACGCCGAGGGACTCAGCCTCGAGCCGCAGAAGTGGAAAGACGTCGGCGCATTCGGCGTGGTGAAATTTCGCGTCAGCTCCGACGCGGTCGAGTTTCGCCTGTACGAAGTCGCCAAAGGCACCGCTTCGGTTCTCGCCAAGAGCTTTAAGCGCACCGGCACAACCACGCGCCAAATCGCCCATCGCTGGTGCAACGACGTGGTGCGGTACTACACCAACGAACCGGGCTTTTTCGGCTCGCAGATCGCGTTTGTATCCAAGGGCAAAGGCGCAAGCGCCATCTATGCGATGGACTTCGACGGCGCCAACGCGTACGCGGTGTCGCACAACACGTCGCAAAACATCTTGCCGGCGTGGGCCCCGTCGGGCGGCCTCATCGCCTACACCTCGTTCATGCGTTCCAATCCCGACCTGTACATCGGGCCGGCAAGCGGTGGTCGCCCCAAGCGCATCTCCAGTCAAAGCGGCATGAATACCGGCGCGTCGTGGTCGCCCGACGGATCTAAGCTCGCGATCACGCTATCCAAAGACGGCAACCCCGAAATCTACATCATCAGCGCCACCGACGGCTCGGTAGTCCGGCGACTCACCACCGACCGCGCGATCGATACCTCGCCCGCGTGGTCCCCAGACGGGAGCCAAATCGCGTTTGTGAGCGATCGCAACGGCGGTCCGCAGATCTTTGTCGTTCCCGCCGCCGGCGGCGCCCCGCGGCAAGTTTCGTTTAACGGCAGCTACAACACGACCCCGGTGTGGTCGCCCAAACCCGGCAAGCGAATCATCGCCTACACCACGCGCGACGGTGCGCACTACGACATCGTCGCGCTCGACCTCGACTCGAAGCAAATGACGCGCATCACGCAGAACGAGGGCAACAACGAAGAGCCATCGTTCTCGCCCAACGGACGCGTCATCGCCTACGCCCGCGCCGGTCAGGGCATCTTTATTTCGAACGCCGACGGCTCGGGCAAAGCGGTTAAAGTGTACAGCGGCAGTGCCACCGGCGTGGACTGGGGTCCCGCCCCCGCCCCCTGAGGCACTGTCCTGCGTATCCTATACCGCTGAGTTGCCACAAAAAATCCTGGCCCGAATGCCAGTAAGTTCAGGCAAACATCAATAGTATCAATTCGTTGACCTTGACGTGATCCTTGACTCCACCGTTGAGGTTGACGGCGACGTACGACGATGACTCCACCGTTGACCTACACCGCCCCGCTGCACCCCCTCGACGACGTCAAGGCCGAGGTTCACGGTGGGGTCGAAGTCCCTCGCCAGGGACTTCCAAGGGTCGTCGAACGTTGCCGTCAAGGTCTCATGATCCCGCAGATCTTGTCTCTTCACAGCACGCAGCAGTAATTAGGTCGTTTCATGGGCTTACACTGCTGCTGGCCCCCAAGACACGTGGTCGACGCCTTGGACGTGATCGCCCTCGTGAGCGTGGCCGCGCT
>CAYQQM010000138.1:0-7323 GCA_964419605.1 uncultured Kofleriaceae bacterium
GTGCCCGGGATGCGAAGCCGCAGCCGATCGACTTATTATCCGGCGGGCCCTTAGGCACTGTCCCTAAATAAGCTGTCGAGCGAGGCACAGCAGCCCGGAGCAGATCGCGAGCGCGCCCGGAGCGACCGACCGAGCCCCCCGTCGGGGACTTCCCCCCCGACGGGGACTTCCAAGGGTCGCAAGGGTCGCCGTTCCCGTCGGTACGGCGACCGAGGGAGAGAGGACGAAAGCCGCGAGGTGCCCGGGATGCGAAGCCGCAGCCGATCAGCTTGTTTAGGGACAGTGCCTAACGAATGGCTGGACTGTCGTGTGTCGCGCCAGCCGCGGGATCGCTATTGCCTTGCCCGCTCGCCGGCCCCGGCTGCTCCGGCGCAACCGGCTGGTCGCTTTGCCCCGGCGCCGCTGGCACGTGGCCGGGCGGTGGCCCCTGGCCCACACCCCCGCCAGGCATCCCACCAGAGCCTGGCATTCCCTCTGGTCCGGGCACCGCAACCCCACTCGGCACGCTGGCGGGTCCCTGACCGACCGGGGCCTGCGTGCTGCCGTATCCTGCCATGGCAGGCGGCGGTTGAGTCGGCGTGGGCGGCTGAGGCGGCGAACTTGGCGACATAGTAGGGACTTGAGGCACACCAGGGACCACCGGCATCGCCGGAGGGGCTGCAGAATCTGGCTCCACTGTGCGAGTCACCGGAGGCGTAGACGTTAAGCCCGGACGTACACCTGCGGGGCCACGTCCGCGTGTGTCATCACTAGTTCCCGAACTAGCTACGCTCGATCCACACTCTTGATTGAGCCGCTTCATTTCTTTGAATCGATCCGTCAATCGAATGTGAAACAATCCATCGGCCCGAAGCTCAGCTCCTATCGTAGAGATCGCGGCATAGGTCCGCTTGGTCTCTTCTTTCTGCAGCAACCGTTCGTTCGCTTTGTAACGGAGGCAGCCAGATACCATCGACTCCCCAAAGTCTTGGGCCATGGTCATTGAGTAGTCGACCCGAAGCTCGCCATCAGGCGATTTCAGCTCGAACTTCTTAAGCTCAAACCTCCCCGGCTTGCCGCTTGCGCTGCGACTATCGGGGTCCCCAACCGCGGCAACAAAGGCGCCCTGTAGCACCAGCGAGTCCAGCTCGAGCTTCCCAAAATCAATCCCGTCAGCAACCATCACTTGATTCGTCCGATCTTGTAGCAATGGTTTCAGCTTCGTCCGACCATCTCCGATCGTGCAATGCGAGGGGCACGATAGCTGGACTAAGCCACTCGCTTTCCTCCAGTCAAACGGGGCATTGCCACCTTTACCGGCGGTCCTAGGCAACTCGAGCTTAAAGACAAAATTCAGTTTGCCCAAAATTGGCAGACCGACAAACGTCCGCAATGGCAAGGCGGCGCCGGGAAGCGCGTTGCCCTCAAAATCAACGTCGATACCAGCTTGGCCGAACCTAGGCAGTGTGATCGAACCGGTTACGTGTCCCACCCCGTTCTTGGCGTCCCCGAGTTCAGCATCCAACTCGACAGACGCCGAGCGCCACATCAAGGCTAGTAAACTGGTGTCTACCTTCAAGCGTCGGATGAACAGTGGCGCTACTATTTCGTCGGCCTTCGTCGCTCGTTTCCGAAGCGTAATATTGTTGAAGTAAACTCGGCCTGGGATCCAGCCTCGCTCAACGCTGCCGATCTGCAAATCATGGCTATCCGCGACGGCGTCGATCAATCGATCTTTGACTCGGTCGTACGGAAACATCGCTTGTAGTGCAACCACAAATACGCAAAGACCGAACAACATGAACGCGGCGCCACGCTTGACGAGTTGCGTTGCGCTTCCGCGCTTGAGCTCAAAGGGGATTTTGAGGCGAAGCATGTCACCCTCCCCCGCTTGATTCGCTAGCGGTCGCGGCACCGGAGCCGTCGGCCTTTTCCTTCGGTTCCCGAGAAAAAGCCGATACGTCGACGTTGAGCGTAAGCTTGTCTTTATCGCGAAAATCGCGGCGAAGCTCGAGGTGCGTAACCATAACCTGCTTGGAACCGCTTTCAATTTCCATCAGGAAGTCCTTGAGCTGCTCGATCGTAAGCTTGTCTAGCGTCAGCGAGGAGATCGTCGTCACGAAACCATTCTTGGTTTGCGCCGGGCGAGGTGTAATCGTACTTTTTAGCTCGAATTTTGCCTTTTTCGCAGCATTCGTTAAGTAGACGTCGAGAGCTATCTGCTCCGTTCCCATTTTCTTCAAGACGTCGTCCCCATCGGTCTGGACCTTACCGCGCGCTCGAAGGTCCGATACGATTCGCAACGCCCTCCGCATCTTGTCGTTTCTCGCCTCCATGGCTGATAACCCATCGCTAATTGCGAACCCAAGCCACAACGCAAGCGTTAGCGGCACCGCCACAGCCGCGATCACCACCAAGCGACGCTCTCGCGGGGAAATCCGATCCCAGAAATCTCGGGCCCGCGCGACAACTGTTGAAAACATTGGATACCTCACGTCACATACACTGTGAATCAATGGTGAGTCTAAACTTCTTTGCTCCACTACTATCTGTTTCAGTTGGCCCTTGATTAATCTTCTTGTTAAAGCACTCCACTTTCTTCAACTCAGTTACTAAAAGCTGAATCTCATCGACGGTTTTTGCCGACCCTTGAATCTCAATCTTTTGACTATCGATTTCGATTTTATCCACATCAAGAGAGATCTTATCTTTCGCCGGGATATGCTGGTTGATCTCTAACAACACGTCGTACGCAGACAACTTGGGCATCGGCGATAGCTCTCCACCACCTCCTCCCACCCCACCGCTCACGAGCACCTCATCGGCCGTCTTGGCTTTCTCGAATACAGCCTGACTCTCGCTGGCAAGTCGGGTCGATAAAGTTCGTTCGGCCTTTCGAAGGCGATACAGATTTGCGTAGGCGCTCATGGCGGCAAACGCTGCGATGACGAGTAGACCGGCCCCCAACGGGGCCGCTTTGGCGCGCAAAAACGAAAGGTCGACTTTGACTGCGAGGTCTCCTGAACGCAGATCAAACTGAGGTCTGCCACCAGCGCAATCAAACGCCATCCCAATCGTCATCGCGGCCACTCCGATTGGTAGATCTGTCACCTGCCCTTCCAGTTTGGGGCCAACGAGCGCACTCGCGTCCTCCGCCGTTATTTGCGACATTGGCATCCCCGCCTGTTCCGTCAAGAACGAAGCGAGTCCGCGAAGTTGCGCCCCACCGCCAACCAGGAGACCAGCAATGGGCTGAAATCCCGTGCGCGCGCGACACGCCGCAAGGGTATGCCGAAGATCGCGAGCAAACGGCACCAGTTCCAACGACACGACGGCGTGAATCCGCGCCCACGCCTCGTTAGCCGCGGGCTCTGCTGTCGAAGCGACAAAACCGTCCGCATGTTTAGCCGCCTCGGCCTTGTCGAAGTCGAGTCGCCAGTGTTTTGCGATCGCCTCGGTGACGTTCTTCCCCGCGCGCGCAACACTGCGACTGAACACCGCTCTTCCCTGATGTACGACCACCACGTTGGTCCGTTCATGACCGATATCGATCACCGCCACCGGTCCTTCGCTGCGAGGTGTAGTTAGGGACGGCACGCGTTCAACCAACTTCGCCGCGGCACCGGCACTGACAAGCAATCCGCGCGGTTCGAATCCTGCGCTACGACCGAGGTCGAGCAACGCTTCTGCACGGTCGCGGCGCATCGCGAAGCTCAGCACGCGCATCCCCTCGGCTTCCGGAGCCACCCGCCCACGAACAGCACCGGTCTCGATCATTGCGACTGGTGAGGGCGGCGGCTCGAGTATCGGCTCGAAGCAGTACACCATATCTTCGAGGTCGATTGGCACCGCACCCTCAAGCTCGCCCCCTACCGCAGTAACAAGGTCCGCGCGGCGAAGCTTCTTGAATCCGAATTCCAAAATATGCGTAAAAACGGAATCGCCGTGCACCGCTAGATATCCGGCTTCCCCCTGCAGCCGCAATTCGTCGAGAAGTGTAGTAACGACGCGCCGTGCGCGTACTTCGTCCGGCTCATCGCCTGGCGGCACTCGTCGCTCGACAACGTGCAACAGCGTGGCACCGCGAATACCTGGGCTCGCAATCACGAGCTTAACGCTCCACGCCCCCAGGTCGACAGAAAATACACGAGAAGGCATAACTTAATATCCCGCTAGTGCGGAACTCCCCCGTTGAACGATATTGATTGTTGTCCTCATCGTGTAACTCACTCTTCTTTCAGAAACACCCAAGCTCCGTTTGGCATAGGAGATTTTCTAATGTTCTGCGGTACCACTTTGGTGTCCCATATGCCCGTAATGGTTGATCGGATCGGCGGATACACGGGCGAACCATCCTTGTTTTTTTGCTTGCGTTCGATTTCTCCCCACGCTTCGACTCGATAGGTGCGCCGCGGGCCGAAGGTAGCGATCTGTGCGAGCTTGCCTTTGTCGAGCTCCAGTCCAATTCGTTCACCGGGCTGCAGCCCGGGAATGCCCGCTTGCAAGGCGGCGTTCGCCGCACTCCCGGCAAAGGTTCCCGCGCCGGACCGAGCCACCATCGCGACTTCCGCGCCAGGGTCTTTGGCGAACGCAATAAAGTCCTCCGCTTTGAGGAATGTCTTGCCGAACTCGCGCGCCTTCGCCACAACCGCAGCAAGCGCAAACAAGCGCCGCGGCTCCAAGATCACCGGATCGCTAGGATTCTTCGCAGCCAGGTACAAGATCGCCGAGATCAGTTGAATATTGGATGCCGTCGACAGGTTGGTCTTGCAGCCGCCATATACTGTGAACACATCGCCAAACATCGACCAAAATCGATCGTCGATACCGCGAACGAGATGCAGTTCTGACACCGAGTCGATGTAGTTGTTCTTTGCGTAGTATCGACTGGGCAGGCTCTCATACGCGTAGTCCTCTACCGTTCCACGATCGCGCAATGCCATCGAATCCTTGTCGACGTAATCAATAATCGCCGCGACCTGCCGAGCGCGATCCCTTCTCCAATTGTCCGCGTCGGGTTCCTCGAAGATAGAATCGTACGCAGGGAAAAACACCAAGGCATCGATAAAGCTTTTGAGCGCCGCCCAGCCACTATCACTCACTGCACAGTTCACATTGATCTTGTCGTCCTCCGTTCGGAGAGGACCATTAAAGCCGCATGTTCCGATGTCCGCGCCGAGCCCTTTTACCTGGTCAGAAGAAAAGCCAATCGCCGCCTGAACTTCCTCCGACCCACCGCAAAATGGCAGCAACAACTGATCTGCGTAATCAGTAATCTGAACCTGCCCGCGCAATTGCTTCACATTGTCCATGCGCTGCTGAATTCGGATAACTAGCTCGCCCAGTCCTTGGGCTGAACGCGCCAAAAAATGCGCACGCACCTGATCGCGATAATTGGCCGCAGCGATTAGATCCGTACTCGTGGATGTCCCAAATTGATTCGAGATTACGAGGGCCATGGCGATCGCAATCAACACGGTTACCAGCGCAACTCCGCGCTGACGCGCAGTGCGATTCCTGGATGGCCTATTTGTCGAGCGGATTCTCATGTTGGCGAAAAGTTCAACGGCTCTTGCATCAAAATGCGTGCTTGTGTTGTCAGTGCGACGTCCTTTCCACTTCGGTCCTTCACCGTTACCGTAATCTTGACCCGACTGGGCAGCCAGCCGCGTTGGCCATCGCTCTGCGTGGTATCCCACGTTTCTTGCCACGCGAGATTCTTCCAATTCCAGAACTCCAGTTTTACAGCGACGATGTCTCGGACAAGCACGTCGTAGTCGCTGGGTTCCTCTTCAGGAGGTTGATTGGACTGTCGGCGCTGCTCGCGACGAACCCAGTCATATTGGCCCGGGCGGTCGCGATTGGAGTGAGCGAGATACTGAATAACCGTTTGATCGGACTCATTTGCATCGGCCCACAACACGCGGTGGCCTAGCGTCGAGAAACGAACGCTCGGCACGGGGGTCTTTGCCTTCGCCACGAACATCGTTCGTGGATTGCTCGCCGTTGCGTCTTCATTGCGCGATAGGTAGGCCGCTTCAAAGTCTCGGACACAACGATCTAGAGCCATTCGCAACTCATGGTTGCGCTCTTGGTACGCTTCGAATGTTCGCCGCCGATCCGAGGTATTCGCAATGGTTCGCCAAGCCAGTGCCATCATGACCACCATGACTGCACTGGCGATCATTACCTCGAGCAGCGTAAGCCCTCGGTTCGCTCCCCGGCCGCTCATGGCCGCGTGCTCCCGGAACTAGGTCCGCTCCCCGAACGTGGGGCAGGCCGGCCGCCAGCGCCACCGACACCAGCCGCACCGGCTTTCGTCGCTGATCCAGTTCCGACATCGTCACCAAGGTCGACCGACCCAAGCCCGCTCAGCACTTTGTCCATTGCCTGCGGGTCGGAATAGAACGCGACCAACGTAATGTCGCGGCTGCGCCCCATCACCGAATAGAAGACGGTCAAGGTGACTTTGCGAACCGAGACCTTCAGAATTTGCTGAAACATGGCGTACTGCGACTGGATGAGCGCGCCTCCCTGAGCCCCGAGCACATCGCCCATCCCGGTGCCTCCGGACAACGTTCCTCCACCTAGCATTCCGCCACCCATCATGCTCAGCATCCCGCCTAGCGCACTGTTCTCAAACGCACTCAACGGACCACTGCTGCTCGCGCCCGACCCTTCATTGGAACCCTTACCAGATCCGGACCCCACCCCCGGCTTTTTATGGCCCTGCGCGAGCTGCTGCAGTTCGCCGAACGCAGGCATTTCGGCGGCTTCGACTTTGTAACTGTACTTGATGTTTGGCCAACCCTGACTATCAAAGGGCTTTGGGTCGCGCTGGGATTGATCGGTATCGGAAAACCCCTCTTTGAGTAACTTCTCTTCGATCTCGTACATTTGGCCGCGCGCAAGGTCGGTGACGATGCCCATCATGCGAGCCTGCTCGGCATTGAACATGTTACCGGCAACACTCTTGATGAGCACGGTGAGGGCAAGCCCCAAGAGCGACAGGCCAATCATCACCTCGAGCAAGGTGAACCCACGCCACGCGAGCCGAAGGGCCCTCGAATGAGCAAGTTCATCGATGATCGCGGTCGAGCCGCCTGGCTGGCGAGGCGACGGCGAGGACCGGAGGGGAGCATCCTCGACAGGATGTGACCCGACGACCCTTGCGACCCTTGGAAGTCCCCGAAGGGGGGGAAGTCCCAGACGGGGGAGGACCGGAGCCGGCAACGAAGCCAGCCGGGATGGATCGGCCGCGAGAGCGAGCAACTTGTTCATTCGAGGGTCCTAAGTACAGTTCCCCGTAAGTTGGTGGCCACCCCGGTCGCCGAGGCGACCGGA
>CAYQQM010000139.1:0-7318 GCA_964419605.1 uncultured Kofleriaceae bacterium
GAACTGAATCGTTTTCGAACCCAATAGCTTACGCTTATCTGATCGGCATTTCGAATTAGTACCTCGCCACAGTGAATCTGACCGGTTCAGGCCGCGCGATCCATCGCCGATCGCTTCGTTGCTCGGCCTTGCGTTACCTCTAGTAGCGCTGCGACCTCGCGCCTTGCGCTCGGCGCGGCTCGTCGGCCTCAACCGATCATCTTCACTGTGGCGAGGTACTAGAACTGGTCATGGACGGGTCCGTAGGTCGATAATCTGAGTTGGAGCGCCGTGGAGTTCGTCGTCGGGGTCGTGCTGGGCCGAAGCGGCTCTCGGACCGCCATCGAGGGGGAGGATTTGCGTATCTGCGCTATGGACTCGTTCTTCCCCTGGATCGCCTAGATCCGATTGCGGCATCGTGCGCAGGTCGTCATCGAAGTCGCTTGCCACCAGATCGCTGCGCGTGCCACCCGGCGGGACTGGCGCAACCGAAACCGACGTTGGTTTCGGTTGGAACGGAACTTCGGGCGGCTGAAAATTTTCGTCGGCGCGCATGAGCGACTCTCCCAAATCGTCGGAGACATCGTCGGTCATCACGTATTCTTCGAGCATGCGCAACTCGCTCTCAATTTCGGCTGCGAACATTCGGCGGATAAAACGGCCGAGGTGGCTGCGCGAGTAGTTCGGCATGAATTTCTGCAGGAACGCTCGCAGGTCGAGCTCCACTTCAGCGGCGGTCTGATAGCGATTGGCTCGGCTGCGCGTCAGGCAGCGGTCGCAGATCGCTTCTAGTTCGCGCGGTACACTCGGCTGGAGTTCGCCCAGCGACCGATATTTTGCGTCGCGAACTTTGATCAGCAGGTCCATCTCGTTGCTCGCCGTGAACGGCGGAACGCGAGTTAGCATCTCGTACAAGCAGGAGCCGAGCGAAAACAGGTCGCTGCGGTGGTCGAGCTTGCGACCGAGCGCTTGCTCGGGGCTCATGTATTTGACCTTGCCTTTGATGACACCGGTTTTCGTCGTGACGCGAGACAGCGTTGCTTTTGCAATCCCGAAGTCGCACAGCTTTACTTCGCCGGCGTAGCTGCAAATGATGTTAGACGGCGACACGTCGCGGTGGATGATCTCGAGCGGACGGCCTCTGGAGTCCCCGGCTGAATGTGCCATGTGAAGCGCCGCGCTGACCTCTGCGCAAATGTGGGCGGCGTGTTCCGGGGGGACGGGCCGTTTTTTGGACCGGCAGCGCTCGAGCACAGTTCGCATGTCTTTGCCATCGACGTGCTCCATCGCGATGAAGTACTCGCCGTGGGATCGGGTGAATTCGTAGACTCGAGCGATGTTGTTGTGTCGCAGAACGCTGGCGATCTTTGCCTCATCGACCAGCATTTGAATGAAGTCATCGTCCTCGGCGAGGTGAGCGAGAACCCGTTTCACCGCAACTAGATGCAGTCGGCCCTGGGCGTCGAACGTCTTTGCGCGATAGATCTCGGCCATGCCGCCGAACGCAATCCGGTCGAGCAAGTGGTAGCGGCCTAGTTGCTGTGCGCGTTTCACCGGCACGGAAGCGTACCACGACCGTTTGCAACCACCGAGATCCGCTATGCTTGGCTCATGCGGCAAAATCTGAACACGGGCTGTTATGGCCGGGTTGGCTCTCTGTTCAAGGCGGGTGTTATGGCGGGGGTCGTCGTTGTGGGCGCCTGTTCGAAACCAGCTCCGCGACCCGAAACCGACCCAGGGTCCGAACGGGTCGCCATCCCCATGGGGGCTGCGGCTGGGAGCGGTATGGGGGGAGGTGGTAGCGCTCGCGGCGAAGCGGTAGGCGGGGGATCGGCGGCCACAGGGGCCCAGGATGCCCGGTTCCACCTGCAGCCAGCCGAGGGCACGCTAACGATTGAAAATGCGGAGGGAAAGGCAGGATCGCAGCTGGTTGCCTCGGTTGTGGTTACCCCGGCTCCCGGGCTTCATATTGCCACCGATTTCCCGATCAAGGTCACGCTGGTTGCGCCCCCTGGAGTGAAGCTTGCCAAAACCGAGTTGTCGGCAGGTGGAGCGGGGAAGTCCATCGGCGACGCCAGCGCGCTGTCTGAGCAGCGCCTAGCCTTTGCGGTTGCGGCGACAGCAGATAAGGCCGGCGTGTACGAGATCACCGGTATGTTCAAATTCGGGATCTGCGAAAAGGACAGCTGCCATCCGAAACGCCAACCGATTGCGATCGCGATGACCGCCAACTGACGAGAACTGCGGTACCGTTCCTATGTTGCCTGAACTTCCCGAGATCGTACGTTCCACGCTAGCCGGTTTACACACGGCAGTGCGCGAGGACTTCACGCGCAATCGCCGAGTGATGTCGTTCCCCGAATACCTCGCGGTCGTTTTCGCCGAGCCAGCGCGCCAGCTCCGGTCGTCCGCCCAGTATCTGGTGGACTGCTTTGACCATTACGGAACGGAAAAGGTCCAGTACTCCTGGGGCGAGCAGACTCGGTTCAAGCTGTTCGATGCGCCGTGGGCGAATGGAGACGACCGAGTGTTCGGCCAAGAGGCGGTGCAGCACCAAACCTACGAGGTGCTTCGGAGTTTCGTCCGCGACGGTCGGCCGACTAAGGTCATCCTGCTACACGGTCCGAATGGATCGGCCAAATCAACGTTTCTGCGTTGCCTGGGGCGCGGTTTGGAGCACTACTCAACCCTCGACGAAGGTGCGCTGTTTCGATTTTCTTGGATTTTTCCCGCGCACAAGTCGACGCGCGCAGGGCTGGGATTCGGCAGCGGTGAAGCGAAGTGGGCCACCGAAGATTCGTTCGCGTATTTGCCAGATGATGCCGTTGACGCCCGGCTGGGCGACGAGTTGCGCGACCATCCATTGCTGCTGATTCCAGTGGAAGAGCGCAACCGGCTCATCGATCAGCTAACGGAGCAGTTGGATCGCACGCTTGGCAATGGAACCACTTGGAAGGCGAGCGATTACCTTCGCCAAGGGGCGTTGTCGCCGAGAAATCGCGCCATCTACGAAGCGCTACTCGCGAGCTATCACGGCGATTACGTCCAGGTGTTGCGCCATGTTCGGGTCGAGCGCTTCGAGATATCGCATCGCTACCGCCAAGGCTGGGTCACCGTAGAACCCCAACTATCGGTCGACGCCACCGAGCGGCAGATTACGACAGATCGCAGTCTTGCCGCACTGCCACCGTCGCTGCAGGCGGTATCGCTGTTCGAATACGGCGGGGAGGTCGTTGGTGCAAATCGGGGCATGCTCGAATTCGACGATCTACTCAAGCGTCCGCTCGAACACTACAAATACCTGTTGACCACGGTTGAACGCGCCGCGTTGTCGATGACCAGCGCAACGCTTTTTCTCGACGTCGTTTTTATGGGAAGTTGCAACGACATCCACCTTGCAGCGTTTCGCGAGATTCCCGATTTTCAAAGCTTCAAGGGCCGTATCGAATTGGTTCGGGTGCCGTTTATCCTCGACGTCCCGCACGAAGAGGCCCTGTACCGCGAGCATCTGCGCGAAGCTGCTGCGGGGCGGCATGTCGCACCGCACACCGCGTACGTTGCGGCGCTGTGGGCGGTGTTGTCGCGAATGCGCAAGCCCCAGGTCGAACGATTTCCGTCAACGCTGGCCGAAGTGATTGGAAAATTGTCGCCGATCGAAAAGGTGGAATTGTATTCGAACGGTCAACCACCCGCGTCGATCGCACCCGAGCGAGGTCGCGAGCTGGTATCGCATGTCGCTGACTTGTTTCACGAGTCCGATGCGTATCCGATCTATGAGGGGCGGTTGGGGGCGTCGCCGCGCGAGATGCGAACCGTGCTGCTTGCAGCCGCGGGCTCTGCCCGCTACGACTACGTGTCGCCCTTGGTAGTGCTTGAGGAGATCGTCGAACTGACCAAACAGGCGAGCTTGTACGAATTTCTGCGCCAAGAAGTACAACCTGGCGGCTACCACGATCACCGAAAGCTGGTGGATGTAGCGCGTGGCAGATTGTTCGATCGGATCGATGACGAAGTCCGCATTGCGGTCGGCTTGGTGGAAGAATCGGAATACGGCCGCGTGTTCGACCGTTACATTAGCCACATCATGCACGCGCTCAAAAAGGAAAAAGTCCGCAATTCATCGACGGGCCTGCTCGAAGATCCAGATGAGTCGATGATGCGCGAAGTCGAGCGAACGCTCGACGTCTCTGGCCGGTCCGACGAATTTCGCAACGGCATTATCGCCAAGATCGGAGCTTGGTCCCTCGACCACCGAGGGCAAAAGCCTGTGATGAGCGAAATTTTTCCCGACTTGCTGCGCAAGTTGCGCAGTGCGTATTTCGAAAAACATCGCAAGGCTATTGCTCGGGGCATTGCAGATCTTGTCGCTTTGCTTTCGGATGCGGGGAACCACCTCACCGCCGAGGCTCGCGCTCGGGCCGAGGCAACGTTACAAACGCTGATCACGCGGTATGGCTACACGCGAGAGTCGGCGCGCGACCTCGTCGGTGCGCTCGCTTCGTTACGGTACCGACAGTAACCACTCGTGCGGTCTTGTGTCGTGCTAGCGTGACGTTTGCATGCGCTTTGTTGCGTTTTTCGTAATACCCGCAGCGCTGATCGCAACTGCCGCGTCGACCGATGCGCAGTCTATCGATCCAACTCTGCACTCCCTTTTCGGGAGTGCTGCGCACCCCGGCAATGCCGGGGTTTTCGATCGCACGTATCAACAGGCTCCGACCGATGGCGTCGTAGTTCCAACCACACCGCTTGCGGGCGAGCATGATGCTCGCGCAGTAAGTATCAATCCGGGTGGACTTGCGTTGCTGCGTGGTCCGGAGCTGGCGGTCGCTGTCAGCGTGGAGGATCGCGAAGCCGCGAGCACAGCGGCGGGGTGGGGCGGAGGCATCTACGCAGCGACCTCGGGTGGAGGCGCGCTGCTGCCGCGATTCGGTATTGGGGTTGGCATCGAGTGGCTGCGGCCGCCACGGTCACAGGTTATTCCTGACCCGGGGCAACCTTTGAGGTTCACGCTGGCCGCCGCCGCTGGACTCGGAGGTTCGACGGGCATTGGCATTGGCTGGCATCACTATTTAGGAGAGGGAGCTGTTCGCGGCTTGGATGCGTTCGACCTTGGGATGTCGACGCGAATCGGGTCGGTTCTGGCGCTTGGAGCCGGGGTGCGCGACATATCGACCGGCGCAGTGGCGGGTTCAGACGTTCAACGCCGCTACGAGATCGAAGCGGTGGTGCGCCCGTTTGAGCGCGACACCGTGGCACTTGCCGCGGGCGGTCGAATCGGGGAAGCCCACGGCGATCTCGATGGCTGGGGGCGCGTTTCGCTTCGCGCGGGTCGCGGCGTGTACGTCGTCGGATCGATCGAGTCGCGTGCGCTACGGGCTGTCGATGTTTCGCCGATGGGGTCAATGGAGCGCACGCTTCGCGACGCCCGCATCTCGCTGGGTGTCGAGCTGTCGTTCGGAGCGCTTGGGGTCATTGCGGTAGGATCGGGCATTCGCGACAGCCAAGGTGAACGCCGGCTATTTGGCGGCGGGCTGGTAGCAACCCTGTCATCCGTTCCTCCCCCTTCTGTGATTCCGCCCGCCGATCACATCGAGCGCGTCGAACTGGCTGGCTCGATCGGTGTTCGTCAACTCACTGCTGTCGTCCTGCGACTGCGCGCGATTGGGCGCGACCCAAGTGCCAAAGCTGTCGTAATCATCTTCGACGGAGTCCGCGCAGGTTGGGCAGCGTTGCAAGAGCTGCGCAATGAACTTGCAGCCATTCGCGACAACGGCAAGAACGTTTTCGCCTACATGGTCTCTGGAACCGGTCGCGACTATTACGTTGCGAGCGCTGCCAACAAGATCTATGTCGACCCAGCCGGAGGGATTCGCCTCGTCGGCATCGCGGGACATCGATTCTACTTTCGCGGTGCGTTTGATCAGGTCGGCGTGTCGCCGCAATTCGAAAAGATCGGTGAATACAAGAGCGCGCCAGAGCAGTTTACGAACAGCGCGCCAACGCCAGCTGCTGCGCGCATGCACGACGAGCTATTCGACTCGTTGTGGTCGCAGTGGCGCAAAGGCGTTGCCACAGGCCGCGGTTTGGCGGAGCACGAAGTTGCGACGCTCGTCGAACAGGGGCCGTATGCGAGCGGCGATTTGGCTAAGCGCGGCAAGCTCGTCGATGCGGTCGCCACGCCGGACCAGGTAACGCGGCTGATCGCTGGGGAACTGGGCGGCCACTACGGTGTCGGCGCACCGTCGCCAGCTCGCCCGGAGCGGTGGCGGCGCCCGGTCGTTGCGGTGGTCTACGTCGACGGCGACATTACCGACGGACAGTCCAAGACGATTCCGCTGATCCAACAATCGCTTGCGGGCGGTGAGACCATCGCTGCGGCACTGACCGCGGCTCGAAACGACCCATCGGTTGGCGCCATCGTGTTGCGCATCGATTCTCCAGGCGGGAGCGCGGTCGCGTCGGAGCTCGTTGCGCGGGAGGTGTTTGCCACCCGCGGCGTGAAGCCCATTATATGTTCTTTGTCCAACGTGGCTGCGTCTGGGGGCTACTACATCGCCGCAGGCTGTGATGCGATCTTCGCCGAGCCGATGACGATCACCGGCTCGATCGGGATCTTTTTTGGCAAGTTTGACCTCAGTGGACTGCTGGGAAAGCTCGGCGTTGTTGTGACCACGCTCAAGCGAGGCCAACGCGCTGACATCGACAGTCCGTACCGGCCCTATACCGATGCAGAGCGCGCCGCGCTCGTGGACAAACTGCGTTACATGTACGATCGCTTCGTGGGTGCGGTTGCGCGGGGTCGCAAGCTCACCGCCGCTGCCGTCGATGCAGCGGGGCAGGGTCGGGTCTTCACGGGCGAGCAGGCCCAGCCGCGATCGCTGATCGACAAGTTTGGCGGCATTGGCGATGCACTCGACGAAGCCAAGCGCCGAATCGGGCTGCAGCCTACCAGTTCCATCGATGTGCAAGAGCTGCCCAAGCTGGCCGGCTCGGTGCTCGGGGTGGTCGGCAAGCTGCTTGGCGTCCGCGAGGGAATGACGATCGGCCTACTCGAGCTGCCGGTCTTGCGCGAACTTGTTCGCGGCATTGGCGCATCGCTGTTGGTTGCGCCTGAGGTTCCGCAGGCTCGGCTGCCCTACGACCTCGAGTTTTCGGAGTAGACCGTAGACCCAATGCCGGTAAGTTAAGGAAAAACATCAATAGTCTTGATTCGTTGACGTTGACGTAATCGTTGACTCCACCATTGACCATGACGGCGACGTACGACGATGACCCCACCGACGACCCTTGGAAGTCCCCGACGGGGGATGACCTGTACCTTGACACGCTCGATGGG
>CAYQQM010000140.1:0-7244 GCA_964419605.1 uncultured Kofleriaceae bacterium
CCTTGCGGAGCGTTCCGCGAACATAGTCGGGATGAACGAATCGAGTGTCTCCCGCACGATTCGCTTCGGTCTTGAAACTCCCGGGCGCGGCCTCGGGACGTTGCGCCATCATCGTCGCGTGTCTGTTGCACAATAGGTGAATGAACTCATCGAACGCGCGCGGAGTCCGACCCATCTCGCCCTGGTCGGAGACGAGTGCAAACGTTCCCGCAACGTCGTGCGCATCCTTGGGACGGTTAGCAGGAATTTTTTTGTCGAAGATGATCGCCTCGGCTTCGTGAACTTCGAAGGTCGTTCCCTCGATGTAGTTGGAAAAATACGATTCGAAGAACGCCTTGTTCTTGAAGTGATCGGCAGCAGTGAAAGAATCGAGAACGCCTGGCATTGGGCTGCGGAGATCCGCAAACAGGATCTGCAGCCGTTCGAGACAAGAAGCGTCGAATGGCTCGCCAGCCACACGGGCTAGCGCAATCGCGCTCGAAACCTTGCCGCGGCGGGTACCAAGTAGCGTTCCGATGAGGGCATCGAGGCGCCGAAACTCTGCGTTCCATCCTAGTTCATTTGCGATCTCACGAGCCCGGTCTCTCAGACTGTTGATCTCGGCCACACCTCCGACGTGGAGGATCTTTTCGAGGCGAGCTTCCAACTCACCGATCGGAACCACTCGCGGCTCTGAGCTGCGCCCCGAAGACAGGTTCTCGAGAAGTGCGCGAGCAAGGGACGACGAACGAATGTTGAGAAACTTCGGGTCATCGGCCAAAGGCCCCGGACCGCGAATGAACTTGAGGACGAGTCCAGGGTAATTCACCTCGCGACCCGACCTTGCGTTGATAAAAATTTCCCCGGCGGGACTCGGCCGGAACTCGAGCGCGGTTCGGTGCGTAATAAACGCAGTCGGAAATAGCCGAGCTACGATCGTCGACCATGCCTTTCGAAGAGTTGCAGGGGTTTCGGCCTCGGGCACCGAAACATACAGACGCGGGCCCGCCCGGCGGATCCTCCCAGCAGCTTTCAGCTCCGCAAGCTTGCGCCGCTCGGTGCTATTTGCACCTGGAAACAAGACCGGGGGCAAGCCCCTGCCCGCGGGCGGTTTTTGGTTTGTTTGGTGCTCCACGGAGCGAATTTACTTCTAATATTCGCGCATCGAGCGTTTTTGTATTACATATTTGAAATTAGAGCGAATTTGTAGCGACACGTGGTCCGTTGAGCGATATTGCGTCATAAATTAGAAATTCTTTTAAATTTTAAAATGTTAGGTTGGGAGGAAATCCACTGCGCCCAGCTCGGGGCCGCACAGCCGCGAAAATGCCTCCCGGTCGACCGACATCACGACGTCGTCCGGCTCATCGGCAAACACTCGCGCTGCCGGGCGGTGGTCGACGGCGTAGCCGAGCTTCTCAAACACGCGGCGGGATGCGGAGTTGTGGGGGACAATCGACGCGAAGATCTGGGTCAGACCGGCGCGGAGAAAGCCAAACGCGTGGATCATGATCGCGAACCGCGTTCCCATGCCTTTGCCCTGGGCGGCGGGATCGCCGATCATGAACGCAAATTCGGCAGCGCCGTCGCGAAAATTCCGGAGGTCGGCGTCTCCAACCAACTGTTCGTCGCGGAACAGCAAGAACGCGCGCGAACCGTCTGCCATGCGGTCCGCGTAGCTTGTAATGACCTCGGCGGGCGAAATGGACTCCGTATGCCCCATTAGCGGAGCGTTTTTCGGATCGTTGTAGCCGCGCGCTAGCGCCTCGGCGTGTTTCGCTACGTTGGCGGCATCCGATTCGACCGCGACCAGCCGGCCCACGTCGGTGGTCCATGCGATGCGGATCGGCATTATTCGAGCGGACCCGCTGTCGCCAACTTGCCGCGCTCGCGATACATGCGCTCGACGGTATCGCACAGGAGCTCGTCGTTGAGCTCGCCGCCGGTGGATCCAGCGACGTACGACGCCCGTTCGCACGCGACTTTGATGAAGCCACCGGTCAATTCGTATTTCTCGGCGAGACCTTCGAAGTCGATTTTGGCCGCGCGCTGCCGCTGCGGTAGAGTGCGTTTCCACAGCTCACAGCGCAGCTCCGGCGTGGGGAACGAATAGTACACGTCGTAGCTGAACCGGCGTTTGAACGCTTGATCGATCGCGCCGCTGAGGTTGGTGGTCAAGATCGCCAGGCCGTGAAAGCGCTCGAGTCGCTGCAACAGGTAGTTGGTCTCGAGGTTAGCGTAGCGGTCGTTTGAGCTCTTGACCTCCGAGGTGCGCTTTCCGAATAGCGAGTCGGCCTCGTTGAACAGCAATACGACGTGACCGGGTTCCGCGGCATCGAATACGTCCCCCAGGTTTTTTTCGGTTTCACCAAGCCACTTCGATACGACCTGGGACAGGTCGATCTCGTAGATATCGAGGCCGAGCATTTTGGCCAACACCGTGCCCGACATGGTCTTTCCCACACCCGGGTGGCCAGAAAACAGCACCGATAGTCCCTGCGCGCCGCGTAGCTTGAATTGTTCGCGAATGCGACGCCGATCGCGGGCGGCGGCGCAGATTTCTTTCAACGCCGAGCGGACATCTTCTTCACAGACCAAATCGTCGAGGCCCGCGGGCGTTGGCAGCTTTTTCCCGAGCCGCGAGATCCGCTGGTGCAGCTGCTGAGCAACCGCGCGATCTAGATCCGTCGCAGTTAGCGGCGGCGAGTCGGGCATCAATCCAGCGTTGGCTGCCTGGGCAGCGGCAACGATCACTCCGCCCGGGATGGCATACCGGGTCGCTAGCGATTCGGCATCCTCCGGCGTGAGTACGGGTACCACGTGCGTCCACAGCTGGGCCCGCGTGTCCGTGCTGGGCGTCTCGAGCGACATGTGAACGATCGGACGCTGCGTGATGCGCGGCATGCGCTCGCGATTGATCGAGATCGCGACCGGCCCATCCCACTCGTCGAGAAACATGTCGAAAAACGCAGGCATCTGGTCTTTGTCTTCATCGGTCACCACTGCGCCGTCGACATCGGCAAACAGAGGTACGGCGCGCAGCATCATCAGCTCGCGGATGATCGAGCGGACAAGCGCCGGCTGCACGCTGACGTGATTTTGCGACAGTCGCTTGGAATCGACCACGACTACCTGGAGGCCGAGTCGCTCCGCCGCCATGCGGATAAACAACTTCTTGCCGAGTCCGCGCTGGCCCTGAACCGCAACGATGACCTCACCCGACCGCAGCGCCGCCGTCGCCTGATCGAGCAATGCGTCGGGGAACAGCCCCACAGCGGGTCCCGGAGGCAGCTCCGCCAGTTCTGCCAGTTCCGGATCGAGATCGAGATGGCCGCCGTCGAGAACGTAGACGAGTCGCGGCGCGGCGCGAATGCGGCGAAACATCAGCGACTCATTGGGCCCGCCCATGCTGATCACCTCGATCAGCCGCATGCGGACCAGAGCGGAACTCGGCGACAAATCGCGAGCCATCAACGCGCGCGACTGCGGCGTATCGTAAACGAGCTGTGCGAGTAGCCTTCCCTCGAGACCGCGACACCCCGGGTCGTGAGCGAGGTAGCGGTACGCCTGCACGAGGTTCGGATCGACTTCGGGCAACAGCGCAAACATCAGCGCCGACCACTGGCGCGCGCTCAGGCCAAACGTGTGGATCAGGTCGACGAGCGGAGATTCGATCTGCGCTTCGATCGTGGCACGAATCCGCGCTTCGGTTTTGCGGTGTGCGTCCAACCACTGCTCGAGCACCGCGTTTGCACCATTGTCGGGTGGCTCGGCCGTGGCTTCGCCGCGCGCACCCGCAAATAGCCCACCCATTTCATCGGGGCTGATCTGGTCTTGTTCACCGCCCTGCGGCGTCTTGGTCCAACCGAGTCGAATCTGATACTCGACGCGCAGCCATGCTCTGCGAAGTTCATCCCGAACGTGCGTGGAGACATCGAAATACGGCTGGGGAACGAACGGTTCGTCTGCTTCCTCGCTCACGGCATTACTATTGCACTAAACCAAGACGTCGTCTCAGGGATTTTGATGGGTTCCCTGCCGTCGAAGCGCACCGCGGTCAGATCGGACCGGAAGCGGTCTAGATGCGGAATTTGTCGTCCCGACAAATCCCGGGCGCGCTATGATGTCACCATGCCGTGCGAGCGCTGCGGAAACCCTGGCCCACCCGGCCGGTGGTGCGCAGAATGCGAAACCCTGTTCGACCGATGGGTCCGGCGCTATGCCACCGATATCCTATGGGCAACGCTGAGCGGAGGCTTCGTACTCGCTGCGGGGATGCTATTGCCGCTATTCGGGGTTGGCGTCGGCTGGGGCATGGCGGCGGCCGCGGCGATCGCTGGCTGGACCACTTTGCTAAGTAGTTACCGCCTGTTCCAGCGCAAGCGGCGACGTCAGTTCCTCGCGGGCACGCCGTTGCCGCGGGCATACCTTCCGCCCTAACAAAGCTTACTTTCGGCGGGGTCCCCTCTGCTATCGTCTCCGTCAATGCCGTATCCACATGGCATTTCGAGATATGGCGCCCTGCTCGCGGTTCTCGCCTGCCATCCTTCTCCACCTGCTACGCAGCCTGCTTCTCAGCCACCCGCCGTGGAGCAGATAGAGCCTCGCGTTCCACCCCTTCGTCTGCCCCGCAATTTCACAGCGATTTCGTATAGCGCCGCCCTTTCCATCGATCCCGATCGGCCAACCTTCGACGGAAAAATAGCGATATCCGGAACCGTTCACGAACGGTCCCCTGTGATCTGGCTCCACGGCCGTCACCTCCGCGTGCATCGTGCAGTGGCGTGGCACGGCACGGCAAAAACGCCACTCACAGTCGCGCCGCGCAGCGACGACTTGCTCGAGCTTCGAGCAGAACGCGCGCTCGATCGCGGAGGTTGGCGCCTCGAACTCGAGTACTCGGGTGAGATCGACAAGGTCAACACCGTCGGATTGTTCAGACTGATCGCAGACAACAAGCCGTACGCGTTCACGCAGTTCGAAGCGACCTACGCACGACGCGTGTTCCCGTGCATCGACGAACCCGATTCCAAAGTTCCGTGGAGCTTGGCGCTGGAGGTGCCCAAGCATTACCTCGCCGTCAGCAACAGTCCGGCGTTGTCCGACACGGTGAGAGGCGATCGGCGCCGCGTCGTGTTCGAACCGACAAAACCGCTGCCGCCATACCTCATCGCATTCGGCATCGGACCGTTTGAGGTGGTTTCTGCGGGTACCACGAACAGCGGTGTCCCGGTCCATATCTACACGAGTCAAGGACGCGATAGCGAAGTCACCTACGCAGCGACGACGGCAACCCGCCTGATCGAACAACTGGAATCATGGTTTGACACGCCGTTTCCGTATCCCAAGCTCGACTTTCTAGCGGTTCCCGTGTCCGGATTCGGCGGCATGGAAAACGCCGGGCTGATCGCGATGGAGCAGGCGTTCATCAACCTCGACGTACGTCCTTCATGGCATCGACGATTTACGTGGATCCGCATCGCTGCGCACGAACTAGCACACCAATGGTTTGGCGATCTGGTCACAACCGCTTGGTGGGACGACCTTTGGCTGAACGAGGGATTCGCGCGATGGCTGGAAAACCAGATTACGGCAGAATTTCAACCAGCCTGGCGCGGCGAACTCCAGCAACTGGACACTCGGTCCTCGGCGCTTGTCGCGGATTCCGTGATGAGTGCGCGAAAAATTCGTCAACCCATCGCAACGCCTGGCGACATTCCCAATGCGTTCGATCGGATCACCTACGACAAGGGCGCGAGCATCCTCAACGTGTTTAGCGACTACTTAGGTCGCGACGTATTCCGCAAGGGAGTGCAGGCGTACCTCGCAAGTCGCGCCTGGGGCAATGCGACCACCGACGACTTCATCGCCGCAATCAACAAGGTAGCTGGCAACGATCTGAGTCCAGCGTTCGCGCGGTTTCTCGACCAATCCGGTGTGCCTGAAATCGAACTGTTCGCGATGTGCAACGAGGGTGCGCCACGCGTCGAGTTTACGCAACGTCGCTTTGCCCCACTCGGATCTCGCGCGATCCCGGAAACTGACCCATGGATCGTCCCAGTATGCATTGCGTACGACAACGCAGGAAAGCGCACCGAAACCTGTGCGCTCTTGGATGAGGATAGCAGCCCACTTCGCCTCGATACTGCCAGGTGCCCGCGCTGGGTTCTTCCGAACGTCAACGGCGGCGGGTACTACTACACGCGGTACACCGCAACTCAACTCGCGCGGTTGCGCGACGAAGCGTGGCCGTGGCTCAGGCACGCCGAACGACTTGCAATGTTCGACGACGTCGTGGCTGCCGTGCGCTCTCGACCCGCGGACTCCAGGCTACCACTCGAGCTTGCGCTATCGCTGGTCCCCAAGCTCATCGAGATCGGCGACCGATTTGCAATTGACCGCGCCCTCCAACTGCCTCGTCTGCTCGATCCGTTCGTGACAGATGCCCAGCGCCCGCGCTTTGAAGCGTGGTACCGACAAACATTTGGCGCAGCCGCCCGGCGCGTCGGCTTTCTGCCCCAAGCTACCGACGACTTGAACGCCGAGTTGGTGCGAGCCGCTCTGCTCCGCGCGGCCGCATGGGCGGGTCGCGACCCGGATCTGATCCGAGAAGCGGTTCAGCTTGGCCGAACGTGGCGCGAGCTGCCAGAGGCGGTCCGCGGCACGGTGCTGGCCATCGCAACCGATAGCGATCCACAGATATTCGAACAAGTGCGCCGGGAACTGGCCTCGGAACCAAACCGCGATCATCGCGTGCTGATGATCCGGGCCCTAGCGCAGGTTCGCGATCCCCATCGTTATGCCGCAGCGCTGGCCACTGCTCTCGATCCAGCGCTGGATCTACGCGAAACCCAAGCGATCGTGTTTGGACCGGTAACCGAAGCAACCCGCGCCCTTGCCGAAGCGTACTATCGCACCCATAAAGCCGAGTTCGACCAACGGCTGCCAACCGCCGATGTTACGGGAGCTGGGCCAGGCGCCGTTGCAAAGCTGTTCGCGCAATCCTGCGATCGAGAACGTCGCGATACGATCGCCGATTTCCTCACGCGAAACGTTGCAACTCGGCCGGGCGGCGCACGCCTCGTCGAGGAGCACATCGAACGCCTCGATCAGTGCATCGCAAGCCGCGAGGTGCTCGAACCGGAGATTCGGGCCTGGCTGAGCCAACCGGTGCGCAACCCTGATTCCAGCCTGCCAGATTCAACCACACGGCGCCCCCCAAGGGGACTTCCTTCGGGGCGCCCCCCAAGGGGACTTCCTTCGGG
>CAYQQM010000141.1:0-7127 GCA_964419605.1 uncultured Kofleriaceae bacterium
GTTGGTTATAACGCCGGCCTGTCACGCCGGAGGCCGCGGGTTCAAGTCCCGTCCGCTCCGCCACATTGGGAACGAGTCTCCATCCGGCCAAGCTTCGGGATTCGCAGCAGCACCGGATCCATCGATGTATGGTATGGCCGCCGCGCGGGCGGCGACCTAAAGTCGAAGCGTCGAGTTGGTTCGTGCAGCTGTCAGGCCGGAGCTAAAGCTAGTTGCTACTCGTTTCGTTTATTTCGAATAGTTGTGCTAGCCTAGAAACGTGTCGCAAATGACGCCAGATGAGGCAGTGATTGCGCAGCGTGCGTTGCGCGAATTAGTGCGTGCCAAGAAGCCGCGTTCGGCAATGCTGCAGCTTGATGGGGCGACCAAGTCAGATGCTCCCATCTCGGCCTCACTGCCACCCGGTGCAGTGCCATTGTTGTTGGAGATTCTTGGTCACATGGCCAACGGCACCATCGTGCAAATTGTTCCGCACCACGCGGAGCTAACCACGCAGCAAGCGGCTGATTTGCTCGGGGTGTCGCGCCCCTACGTGGTTAAGTTGCTCGAGAACGGTGAAATTCCATTTTCCAAAGTCGGCACGCATCGGCGTGTCAAATACGCTGACCTCATGGCCTACAAGAAGCGTGACGATGAACAGCGCGATGCGATACTCGAGGAGCTCGCGCGGGAAACTGAGAAGCTCGGGCTCTGATACGGATGGCCTTTGTCGTTATCTACGACGCATGGGTCTTGTACCCGCCGGCGCTGCGAGACTTTTTGTTCCGCCTAACCAGGTGCGGAGTTGTGCGAGCGCGATGGTCGGAGCCAATCCTCGACGAGACAGTAGCGGCCATCGTCCGCGATCGTCCGGATCTGGACGCGCAGAAGTTGGCTCGCACCAAAGAGCTGATGGCGAAGGTCGTTCCCGATTGCCTGGTGACCGGTTTTGAAAGCCTGATTTCTTCGCTTTCGTTGCCGGACCCAAATGATCGACACGTGCTCGCTGCTGCGATTCGCGCACACGCGCAAACGATTGTGACAGCTAACCTGCGCGATTTCCCGCCAGACGTGTTGGCACCATTCGACATTGGAGCGCGACACCCAGATGATTTCGTGCTCGATCAAATTGACCTTGCTCCTGCTCGCGTGGTGCAGGTCGTGGTCGAGCAGGCGGGAGCTTTGAAAAAGCCAAAGCGCACAATCCACGAGTTACTTGGCACGCTCGCTCAATGCGGGTTGCCGCAGGCGATGGCGAAGATCCGTATGTTGCGCGGTGATGACTGAAGGTGCGCACAATTCCCCTCGTCGAACCCCTCGGCAGTGACAAGGTTGCGCCGGGGTGCCGTTAGCGCTAGTTCTGTCGTCATGGGAACAGCTGAGCAACGGGACAAATTGCTCAAGCAGATTCGTGCTCTTCCGCTCGAAGACCGCGATTACATCGAAGCTGCGCTTATGCGAGAAGCATATGAATACGGCCGCAGCATCGCGCACAGTGAGGATATCGACGAAATTGAGAGGCGTGCACTTAACGCTCTGAGAAGTCGGACTTCCTGCTGCTCGCACGACGAATCGGTTGCCCGTGCGCTTGCCGCGGTTGAAGCGATTCGTTCGCGAAAACGGTGAACGACGCCCGTCGCGCTGCATTAAAGCGCCGCTAAGGCTGCCGGTCGATCAGGCCGCGGGGCCAAGGATTGCAACTACTGGGAACGCTCGAACCCCGCAACCTCGCGCGGCTATAAGTTCTTGCTCATGTGTATGGTTGCGACCTGGAAGCCCGATTTCTCATACAGCTTTTGGGCACGTGGATTGTGTGACATGACGTTGAGCCAAATCTGGCGGCAACCGCGTTCCTTGGCGAAGTCCTCGATGAGCGTCATGATCTGGCGGCCGTAGCCTTTGCGTCGTTCCTCGGGATTCACGATGACATAGTAGAGGTAGGCTTCCGCGTCTTGGGTCCTGATATTCAGCCAGAAGTTCCCGACGGATTTGCCCAGCTCTGGGCAGACTGCTTTCCTGAAATGGTGGCCCGGTGTGTTCTGTCCGTTCATCAGGATGCCGCCAATCTTCTCGGCCGCCCGTACCCTCATTTTTTCCAGCGGTTGATTGTCGGTGATGACAAGATCGTTGGCGAAGTCCTGGGTGTGATCCGAAATGAAACGTTCATATTCTTCCGCGCTCATCTCGCACAAATACAGGGTTTTCATTTTTCGCCTCGATCAAACTGGTCAGGGATCCCGGTTCTGGATAGCGAAGTAGAATCGTGCATTCCCTAGAGTTACACAACGGAGCGAAGGGCGCGGAACGGGCTCCCCCGGAGCGCCAAGGATTCTGAGGGCTTGGCGGTGCGAAGCCACTTGTTCGTCGCACAGAGGTGGGTTTAGGGTTGGCAGTCTGGAGCAAGATCTGCGAAGACTCCGGCTTCCAGAGCTGGTCACCATTCGATGACACCCTCGATCCCCCCGACCCCCATCGCTCCCCTCGCGTCCATTCTGCCTTCCGAGCCGTTGTTGCTCATGGGCGCAGGTCCGGTGCCGATTCCGCTCGCCGTGGCGCATGCCAACGGCGTGATCATCAACCACCTCGGCCCCGCGATGGATCTGGTGATCCGCAACGTGAAGCAGATGGCCGGCTATGCGTTCCAGACGCGCAGCGACAAGATCATTGGCCTCGCCGGTCCGGCGTCGGCGGCGATGGAAATGGCCGCTTCAAACCTGTGCTGGCCCGGTCGCAAGGTGCTGTGCCTAAAGAGCGGCACGTTCAGCGCGCGACTCGGGGAGATGGCGCTCGACGTCGGGGCCGACGTAACTATTCTGGAGAGCGAGTCGAGTCGACCGGTCAGCGCTGAGCAGGTCCGTCAAGCGCTCAAAAAGGGTCGCTTCGATGTGATCACCATGGCCCATGGCGAGACGTCGTGCGGCGTGCACACGGTGGATTTGCCGGAGATCTGCCGGCTCGCCAAGGAACACGGCGCGCTCACGATCGTCGATGCCGTGGCTACGCTCAGCGCGATGCCCGTGCACATGGACGAGTGGGGGATCGATGTGGGTATTGTGGGCGGACAGAAGGCGTTGTCCTCGATCCCTGGGGTGTCGCTCTGTGCGTTTTCGGCCGACGCCTGGAAAAGCGTGGAAGCGCGACCTCGGCCCCGCCCGCACTGGTGCTACGACGCCCTGCGAGCGCAAAGATTCTGGGGCCAACAGCAGTATCACTACACGGCACCCGTTCCAGGCATCCTCGCCCTGCATGAGGCACTGCGCCTGATCGGCGAGGAGACGCTCGAGCGCCGCTTCAGGCGGCACGAGATGAGTTCCCTGGCGATGCAGGCCGGGATCGAGGCCATGGGCCTGACCCTGTTCACGCCCAAGGAAGTTCGGCTGAATTCGGTCATCGCGATCAACATGCCGAGCGGCGCGGAGAGCGTCCGCGTTCGCGAATACATGACCAAGGCATTTCGCGTCGAGATTTCGGGCGCGTTCGGGCTCGATATCGTGCGCGTCGGACAGATGGGCGAGCAATGCCGCTCCCACAACCTGTTCAAGACCCTTTACGCGATGGGGATGAGCTTCGCGCGCGATGGCGTAAAGCTCGATGTCGCCAAGGGAATGGCCATGCTCGAACAAGGTCTTGCCGGCGATCGCGATTACTTCGTCGACTGATCCGACGTCCCCTTGGAAGTCCCCGGGGGCCCCTAAGGGTGGCAGGCGGGCAGCGCGGGCGCGGGCGTCGGAGAAATCGGCATGTCCTGTGCACCCACGAGTCAGTATGCTGATGCCGCCCATCTCGCGTTACATGACCCGGCAACCGTGGACGATTCGGCGCGATGTGCCGTTGTCGAAGGCCAAGGAGATGATGCGCGATCACCACATTCGGCATTTGCCGGTGCTCGATGGGGGGAATCTCGTGGGGATGATTAGTGAGCGCGATATCCTTCAGCTCGAACGTTTTCAGCATCTTGGCGATCAGTTTGTCGTCGAAGACGCGATGACGGAAGACGTCTACACCGTCGATTTTCACGAGGCGACTGACACCGTGGTCGAGGCGATGGCCGAGCACAAGTATGGCTCGGTGGTGGTGCGAAATCGGGGCAATCAGATCGAAGGAATTTTCACCACGGTCGATGCGATGCAGGTGCTCGCTGAGCTGTTGCGGCGGGAGGCTGCGTGATGGTAGCAACTGGGTGTCCCTAGCGCGCATCGTTTGCGTTCTACGAAGAGCCGGGCGCAGGTTTCGCGGGCACCACGCATGGCAATGACCTCGCCTCTGACAGGCTTGACGAGCGAGTTGGCGAGGCAGCGCCTCGCCGAGGTGGGGCCTAATGAGATGCCCCAGGCGGACCGGCGCACGCGGTGGCAATTGGTGTTCGACGTCATCCGCGAACCGATGTTGCTGCTGCTGCTGGTTGCGACGGCGCTTTACGTCACTTTTGGCGACCTCGCGGAGGCAGGTGCGCTAGGGGTTTCGGTGCTGGTGATCATCTCGATTACGTTGGTGCAGGAGCGCCGAACTGAGCGCGCGCTCGACGCGTTGCGCGAGATGGCGAGCCCACGCGCGCGGGTGCTGCGAGATGGCGAATGGCGCAACGTGTTGGCTCGCGAGTTGGTTCCCGGGGATGTGGTGCATGTAGGCGAAGGCGATCGCGTGCCGGCCGACGTCGTGTTGCGTGCGGGTACGCCGCTTACCGTCGACGAGTCGCTGTTGACCGGGGAGTCGGTGCCGGTGATGCGAACACCCGACGTCGGCTCCGACGGGCTGGGGAGGCCGGGTGAGCCAGGCGCTGCGGTGTTTGCGGGGACGTTGGTCGGATCCGGCAACGCAACGGCGCAGGTCGTGCGAACCGGCGCCACCACCGAAATGGGGCGGATCGGCGCAGCGCTAACCCGTGTGGAGATCGCTCGTGCTCCGCTGCAGCATGAGGTAGCGAACGTCGTCCGCCGCCTTGCGGTGATCGCTGTCGCGCTGTCGTTGTTGTTGGTCGCGATTCACGTCGCGGCGCGCCACGGCTGGCTCGAAGCGAGCCTTGCCGGCATCACCCTCGCGATGTCGCTTTTGCCGGAGGAGTTGCCTCTCGTACTCACGGTGTTCCTTGCCCTGGGAGCATGGCGCATGACGAAGCATCGCGTTTTGGTTCGCAGGGCAGCGGCGATCGAAACTCTGGGCGCTGTCACGGTGCTGTGCGTGGACAAGACCGGCACCTTGACGGTGAACCGCATGGCAATTCGCTACATCGTTACCTCCGAATCGCACGAGGTGGATCCCAATGCGTCGGAGCTGCCGGAGTCGGCGCATGAGCCAGTCGAGTACGGCCTGCTCGCTTGTCCACGCCAGACCACCGACGCTATGGATCGGGCGTTTGCCCAACTGGCCGCGCAGACGCTTGGAACGACCGAGCACGTTCATCCCAAGTGGGAGTGGATGCGCGAATATCCGCTGTCTCCCGGACTTCTCGCGGTCACGCACGTGTGGCGCGACGACGGTCAACGAACAGTGGTAGCCACCAAAGGGGCACCCGAAGCGATCATCGATTTATGCCATCTCGACGCGAACACCGCTGATTTGTGGCGCGGCCGCGCCGAAGCGATGGCACAGAGAGGACTCCGCGTTCTCGGCGTCGCGCGTGCGGTCCACCGCGGCGGCGCTATGCCGACCCATCCGCATGACTACGCCTTTGAGATCGTTGGCTTGGTAGGCCTCGCCGATCCGCTGCGGTCTGAAACTGCAGAGACCGTTGCGATCTGCCATGCAGCCGGCGTTCGAGTCGTCATGATTACCGGCGACCATCCGGTGACTGCGTTGGCAATCGCGCGGGAGGCAGGACTGCGCTGTGACGAGGCGCTCAGCGGCATGGAACTCGCGGCGCTCGGCGATGCCGCACTAGCGGAGCGGATGCGGCAGGTCGATGTGATCGCGCGGGCGACGCCGGATCACAAGTTGCGTATTATTGAGGCCCTGCGCAGCAACGGCGAGGTCGTGGGGATGACGGGCGATGGCGTAAATGATGCTCCGGCGCTGAAGGCGGCTGATGTTGGGATCGCGATGGGGCGCGGTACCGATGTGGCTCGCGAGGCCGCTGCACTCGTCATTCTCGACGACTCCCTCGCGGCGATTGCTGCCGCGATTGCCACTGGGCGGACGATTTACGACAACCTTCGCAAGGTGGCGAGCTTTTTGCTCTCGGTGCACATTCCGATCGCCGGGCTTGCCCTGCTGCCGCCGCTGTTGGGCTGGCCGCTGATGCTGGCGCCGGTCCATGTCGTGTTGCTCGAGCTCGTCATCGACCCCACGTGTGCGATCGTTTTCGAGGTGGAACCGGCGGCTGCCGATGTGATGCGGCGTCGGCCGAGAGGGCGCGGCGAACACCTGTTTAAGGCAAGTCGCGTGGCATTCGCGGTGGTGATCGGGGTTGCAGGACTAGCCGGGCCAATCGCGGTTCTCGCGTGGGCGCGGGTCGCCAATTCGGCCGACGTGGTGATGCGGACGCTGGGATTCGTATCGCTCATCGGAGCGGTGTTGGCGCTCGTTGTTGCGTCGCGCGGTGGGTTCCATCGCCGAGGCTCATCGGAGCGCAACTCGCCCGCGCTGTGGATGATGGCAGCGGTCGTTGCCGTAGTTGCGACCACTGTGGTCGTCCGGCCCCTGCGATCGCTGTTTGGTTTCGCGGCGGTAGGCGTGCTCTGGCTGGTTGCGGCGGGATTTGTCGGTGCGGCTCTGGTTCTCGGAGGGGCACTTGTTCGCTCGGCATGGGCTCGAGAAGCGGGAAGCCCCCCAAGCGGACTTCCTCCGGGCATCCCATAGATGCGGCATTCTCGTCTTGACGCTAGGCTGAGCTTGCGTCTATACGTGTGCCTTCTCTGCTGGCGTAGCTCAACCGGTAGAGCACCTGACTTGTAATCAGGAGGTCGCGGGTTCGAGTCCCACCGCCAGCTCAGCAGATCTTGAAAAGTAGCCACCTAACATATCCGGAGGGATGCCCGAGCGGCCAAAGGGAGCAGACTGTAAATCTGCCGGCTTATGCCTTCGGTGGTTCGAATCCACCTCCCTCCACGTTGAGCGCCCAGGGCGCGAAAGGATCGTTGTTCGAGTGAGAAGCAAGCGGGTGTAGCTCAGTTGGTAGAGCTCCAGCCTTCCAAGCTGGTTGTCGAGGGTTC
>CAYQQM010000142.1:0-6846 GCA_964419605.1 uncultured Kofleriaceae bacterium
GGCTGCTACATGCTTCCTCCTCAATCAGGCTTTCCTGGCGCACGCGAGGTACTAGGTGAATACGTAACGTCCGCGATCGAAATCCCGGCGAAGTCCCCTTGCAATCGCACGGGTGCACTCAAGGACCTGGCGGCTCATATGCTCTGTACGAGTATGGCCCTATAGCGATCGGGGAGCAAAACTGAAGCAATTTTCAACTTGTTATATCCGCCGATGTATTTCGGCGGCAAGCCGCAAT
Source organism: uncultured Kofleriaceae bacterium (assembly GCA_964419605.1). Taxonomy (GTDB): domain Bacteria; phylum Myxococcota_A; class Polyangia; order Haliangiales; family Haliangiaceae; genus JABFXX01. The sequence continues at coordinate 239 of CAYQQM010000142.1, forward strand.
CAAGCGCACCGCTGAGCCAGCGTTGCCCATTGATCAACCATACGGGTCTAAGTGGGGAAACCTGGCGCATGTCGCCACAACCAAGGAGCAGTTTATGAAGAACGTTTTGTCGATGCTATCTGGCCGCCGTTTGCTGATGGCGTATTTACTCGGGGTTGCCGCCTGTGCGGCGCAGGCCACCGAAGGCTCCAACGACATTTCTAATGGGTCACTCGCAAACAGGCAGGACGATGCCCCCGGTACGGGCGCCGCGAACTGCGCCTACATCCTTGAGGAGAATTGCAGAGCGAAACCTTCAACAGATGCACAAATTAGGGACTGCGAGCAAAGCAAACAAGAACGCCATAGAGAGTGCCTCCGCACTGAAGCATGTCTCGCGCAATTGGACGTAGCCGTTGCAGCCTGCGGGACCAAACCTGCCGAAAACTCGCCGAATAGGCCCACCTTTGACGCCTGCGTGCGAAGGGCGCTCGATGCCCTGAACGCTTGCACCGGCGCAACCGGCCCATAAGCATATTAAAAATCGCTAGTTACAGATAAAGCTGCCCAAGTCTCGCCATCGCGGTTCTAATAGAAGTCCGTATGGATGGCGAGCAAATCAAGCAGCTCTATCTCCGTTACGGACCGATGGTCATCAGCCGGGCGCGTGCGCTGCTTCGCAGCGAGCACGCCGCCCAAGACGCACTCCAAGAAGTGTTTGTCCGCGTCCTACGGTCGGGGAGTGGGTTCCGCGCCCAGGCGTCGCCCATGACATGGCTCTATCGCGTGGTCACGAACTACTGTCTTAATCGACTCCGCGACGAACGGAGACGGGCGACGCTGTGGTCGACATACGGCCCCATTGGCGTGCAATCGCATGCCGTCGATGCTTCGGCGCGCATGCAACTGGAACAAATCTTGTCTCGTGTACGTCCCGAGCTGCAGGAGATCGCGGTCTATGCGTTACACGATGAAATGAGCCATGACGAGATCGCTGAGATCGTCGGCGTATCGCGACGAACAATCGGCAATCGATTGGCCGAGTTTCATTCCGAAGTAGCCACCGCACTTGCACCCACCCCGGAGGTTGTGTGACGGCTCCACATTTGTCGGATCTAGCTCTCCATCGCGCCGTTGCCGGAGACAGCACTCTTTGCGGCGTTACAGAACATCTCGCGGGGTGTGGGGCGTGCCGCGCTCGCTTCGATAGAGTGCGCGCTGCAACGATCCATTTTGCAGAAGATGCTGCAATGTCATCGCGACTGCCAGCGCTGATCGCTGCGGTTCATGCATCGCAGCTACCGGAGCGTACGCCAACGCCGAGATTTGCGCGGGTGTTCCGGAAACTGCCTTGGCTCGGAATTGGGATGATGGCGTGCGCAGCGTCAGCCGCTCTGGTGTTAGGTGTTCGCGGTGACGGAATTCCCGACGTTGTCGACGAGGTCAGCGACAATGGGTTTCGCCACAAAGGGAAAGCGCAAGATGCGTTCGAGATCGTGCGCCGCAATGCCGAAGGCAATGTCGAGCTTCTCGCGGAATCAGCGCAGGTTCGCCCTGGTGATGCGATTCGTTTCAATGTGAAACTGGCCCGTCCGGGTTTCATTGGGGTGATCGGTCTAGATGCTGCGCACAAGGTGTCGGCCTATGCTCCCGACGGGCCGACGTTAATGGCGATGACGGCCGGGGAGTCGCATCTCCTCGAAGGGAGCATCGTTCTCGATAGCACGCTTGGACCAGAGCGCATTGTACTCGTCATCTGCGACGCCGCCCATGCGATCAAAGCCATCGTACGCACAGCGCAACAAGCATTGGAACGGGCCGGTGGAGACCCGCGCGCAGTGGGTGCAATCTCTACCTGTCGCGAGCTGGCTTACACCATCGTGAAGGTCCAATGATTGCGAAGTGGATTCGCGGTGCAGCGGTAGCGTTCGTCATCATAGCTCTCACATCACACGCGTCCGCGGAGTCTAAGCGATTCGCACTATTGATCGGCGCGGCAAAAGGCGACCCAGGTGAACCCACATTGCGGTTCGCGGAGCCAGACGCTGACCGTGTCGCGTCGATCTTGCGCGACGTGGGCGGCTTCGCGCCCGAAGATGTGGTTGTCCTAAAAACGGCCAAGGCCTCCGAGGTTCGTCGTACACTGCTTGCGCTCAATGTTCGCGCTCGCGACGCAGCCGGAGACACGCTGCTGTTCGTATTCTATTCCGGCCACGGCGACTCCGAGGCATTGCAAATGGCCGGAACGCGTTTCGCATTGACCGAGCTTCGCGACCTCATTTACGGATCCCCCGCAACCGCGCGCGTCTTGGTGATCGACGCGTGCCGGTCCGGAATTGCGACACGGCTAAAAGGCGGCAGTAAGGCGCCTGGCTTCAAGGTCGACATCGACGACAAAATGTGGAGCCGTGGTGTTGCCATTCTCACGTCCAGCGCCGAGGGCGAAGACTCTCAGGAATCCGACGAGCTCCGCGCTTCGTTCTTTACTCACTATCTAGCATCAGGACTGCGCGGTGCCGCAGATGCCGACACCGACGCGAGAGTGACGCTGGGAGAGGCGTTCTCATACGCCGCGGAGCGCACATTATTGGCGACCGCTCGTACGATGGCAGGACCTCAGCACCCCACGTTTCGCTTTGACCTTAGTGGCCGAGCGGATCTTGTGCTGACTCGCCCTGTCCCGTCTGGACAGCGCATCGGAACCTTGGTGTTTGCGGAGCCGGGCCGTTACTTCGTGCATCAGAAGGGCGCGGCGCGCGAGCCGGTCGCCGAATTAGAAGTCGCCAACAAACCGCGCACCATTGCTGTGCCAGCGGATGAGTATGTCGTGACTCGGCGAGCCAACGACTACCTGCTGCAAGGTGACATCGCCGTACCTGCCGCGGGTGCGGCAGCCGTGCGAGGCGCCTACATGCGCCGCGTCGCCTACGCACGGGTGGTCCGCAAAGGGGGTACTGCGCTATCGCGGGCGCTCAGCATATACGCCGGGGGAACAGCTCGCAGCGCGCTGTCGGACCTAGGACTTGGCGCTGGACTCGGCGCGGAAGCCGGTTTACGCGTTGAATTACAGAGCCTCTCACTCGAGGCCCGTCTATGGGGATTATGGGTGGCCGCATCGGATCCGGGGAATCCCAAGCCGCTGCAAGGCGGCCGGGAAATCGGCGCGCTGGTTGCCGGATTGCGAGCCTTTGATCTATCGCACGTGACGCTCGCCGTGGGCATCGCGGCCGGCATGGTCAGGCTCGAGCGATTTCCGGGACTGTACGCCAAAGCGCAAGAGCAAGTACCTCTACAGGAAATCGGTGTGATGTTTGGCCCCATTGGACAACTCGAACGATCGCTATTCGGGCGAACCTACGCGCGCATTGAGCTCGGAGCCCTTAACTATTTGTATGGCAGCGCGACTGGAAGTCCGTATCGCCCGACCCTGGTGTGGTCGGCGGGGGTTGCGCTGGGAGCATTTCTGTAAACTTCTGCCGCGACGATGAAACGATCGAAGAGAACCGTCAATTGAGCAACGCGTTCGCGGACTTGAGGCTAATGCCGAAAGTGGCGCATCCCTGTGAACAGCATTGCTAGTTTGTGCTCGTCGGCCGCAGCGATGACCTCGGTATCGCGCACTGAGCCGCCGGGTTGAACGACGGCGCGGGCACCAGCTGCCGCAAGCACGTCGACCCCGTCGCGAAACGGAAAGAACGCGTCGGACGCCACAGCCGCGCCCGCTAGCTTCGCGCCCGCCTTGCGCTCGCAGATCTTCACCGAATCGACGCGACTCATTTGCCCCGCGCCGATCGCCAGCGTGACCCCGCCGCTCGCAAACACGATCGCATTCGATTTCACATGTTTCGCGACCCGCCACGCAAACCCGAGGTCGTCGCGTTCTGCGTCGGTCGGCGCGCGCTGCGTGACGCAGTTCGCCGCATTCAAATCGACCATGCCGTAATCTACCGTTTGCACCAGCGCGCCACCGGCGATGGTCCGAACGGACCAACCATCGGCGTTGCCGGGCAGCGACCACGAACTCGACCCGGCTGCAACCAATCGCAAGTTCTTCTTGCCGGCGAGCCGGTCGCGCGCCGCTGGCGTGTACCCTGGAGCGATAACGCATTCGAGAAACGTCTCGCCTAGCAGCTGGGCCAGATCGTCGTCGACGTCGCGATTGATCGCCACGATGCCGCCAAACGCCGAAACTGGGTCGGCGTCGCGCGCACGGCGATAGGCCGCCGCCACATCGCGGTCGATCGCCACTCCGCACGGATTATTGTGCTTGACCACTACGGCGCACGGATCTGAAAACTCGAGCGCCAACCCCAACGCGGCGTCGAGATCCAAAATGTTGTTGTACGATAGCTGCTTTCCGCCAAGCACCTCCGCAGCCGCGACTGTCGGACGATTGTGGGTGATTGGCAGCGGCGATGCCGCGTCGCAGTAGAATGCGGCGCGCTGATGCGGATTCTCGCCATAGCGCAATCCGTACAGTCGGCGCCACTGCACCCCCAAAACCTCCGGGAGATCTTTTCGGTCTGGGGGGTGATCGCGCATCACAGCAGCGCGATCGTCCACCGAACTGAGGTAGGCGGCAATCGCTGAATCATAGGCTGCGGTATGTGAAAATGCTTTGCGCGCTAGCTCGAGTCGGCGCAGCGGAGTCACAGCGCCAGCAGCCAGCTCGGCGGCAATCGCAGGGTAGTCATTGGGGTCCACGACCACAGCGACCCGCTCGTGGTTCTTGGCTGCGGAGCGCACCATCGAGGGACCACCGATGTCAATGTTCTCGATTGCCTCCCCGAATGACGTATCGGGCTTGGCGATCGTGGCTTCAAACGGATACAGATTTACCACCGCGAGCTCGATCGGAACGATCCCGTGTTCTTCCATTTCGCGGGCGTGAACCGGTAGCCGGCCCAGCAAGCCGCCATGAATCTTCGGATGCAGGGTTTTTACGCGGCCATCGAAAATTTCCGGCGCGCCAGTAAACGCCGAGACCTCGGTAACAGCAACGCCTGCAGCCGAGAGCTCCGCAGCCGTTCCACCCGTCGACAATATCTCAAAACCCAAGCGGGTTAGTGCCTTCGCAAACTCGACGATCCCTCGCTTGTCCGAAACCGAAATCAGTGCACGGCGAACCATGGCGCGCGTTTACCACGGATCTACCCGCGGCACATGCCGCTCTCGACAAACAGTCGCGTGTTCGGTGCAACCGAATCCGGGCTTCGAATGTAGGAACGCTCCCTCGCAACCGCGCCGCGCGGCTCAGGAACCTACTCTACCCGATAGTTGGGCGCTTCCTTGGTGATGATCACGTCGTGAACATGGCTTTCGCGCAGGCCTGCCGAGGAAATCTTAACGAACCTCGCGCGAACGTGAAGGTCGGCGATGGTGGCGCAACCGACGTAGCCCATCGACGACCGCAGCCCACCGACCAACTGATAGATCGACTCGCGCAATGGCCCCTTATAGGGGACCCGGCCCTCGATGCCCTCGGGAACTAGCTTCTGCGCCGACTCAACGTCGCTCTGGAAGTACCGGTCGCGCGAACCTTCCTTCATCGCGCCGATCGAACCCATGCCGCGATACGATTTGTAGCTGCGCCCCTGATACAAGATGATCTCGCCGGGCGCTTCGTCGGTTCCGGCGAACAACGACCCGATCATCACAGTATCTGCGCCAGCAGCCAGAGCCTTCGCAACGTCGCCAGAGTATTTGATGCCGCCATCGGCAATGATGGCGGCACCGGTTCCCTTAGCAGCTGCGACCGAATCGGAAATCGCCGTCAGTTGCGGAACGCCTACGCCAGCGACAATCCGCGTTGTGCAAATGGAGCCAGGCCCCACCCCGACTTTCACCGCATTCACGCCCGCATCGATCAGCGCTTTGGTCGCCTCGCCAGTCGCAACGTTGCCGGCGACCAGCTGCAATTTGCTGAATTGCTTGCGAGTTTGGCGGACCGCCTCCAACACGCCAGCCGAATGTCCGTGGGCTGTGTCGATGCAAATCACGTCGCAACCCGCGCTTATCAGCGCTTCCACGCGCGCCTCGCGATCGGTCCCCACGCCCACAGCCGCACCGACGCGCAACCGTCCGAGCTCGTCGACGGCAGCGAGTGGGTCGGCTTCCGCTTGCTCGATATCCCGCGTGGTGATCAGGCCTTTGAGCCGCCCCTGCGCATCGACCACCAGCAGCTTCTCGATCCGATGCTGGTGCAACAGCCCCTTGGCTTCGTCGATCGTGACTCCCTCTTTCACCGTCACCGGATCTTTGGTCATCACCTCGCCGACTTGCAGCGCCGGCCGCTTTTCGAACCGCACATCGCGATTGGTCAAGATGCCGACCGGGCGCTTGTCTCCATCGACGACAGGCAAACCGCTGATGCGGTGCTGCCGCATGATCGCCAGCGCATCTTCCAACGCTCGCGTCGGCGCCACCGTGACCGGGTCGACGACGATCCCCGACTGCGCCTTTTTCACGCGCTGAACTTCCCGCGCTTGCTCTTCGATCGTGAGATTCTTGTGGATAAAACCGATTCCGCCTTCGCGCGCCATCCGAATCGCAGTCGCCGCCTCGGTGACGGTGTCCATCGCCGAACTGACCAGGGGAATGCGCAACGGAATCTGCGCAGTGAGCCGAGT
>CAYQQM010000143.1:0-6834 GCA_964419605.1 uncultured Kofleriaceae bacterium
GTCCTTACCTGAGAACGCGCCGCCGCCGTGGCGCGCCATGACCTCGGCGGTTTCGACGATGATCTTGCGCCCTGTAAGTCCGCAGTCGCCTTGCGGCCCACCGATGACGAAGCGGCCGGTCGGGTTGACGTGGATCTGGGTCTTATGGGTGATCAGCTTGGCGGGCAGGATCGGCTTGATAACGTGTTCGCGGATCGCTTCCTCGATCGTTTTGAGCTTCACTTTATCGTCGTGTTGTGTCGAAACGACGATCGCTTCGATGCCCGTGACTTCACCATCGTCGTAGCGCACAGACACTTGCGTCTTGCCATCGGGGCGGAGCCAGTCGATGCCTTTGACCTTTTTCTTCCGAACTTCGGCGAGCCGGTATGCCAGCTGGTGCGCCAGTTGAATCGGCAGCGGCATAAGCTCATCGGTTTCGTCGCAGGCGTATCCGAACATCAGGCCTTGGTCGCCGGCGCCTTGCTTGGCCGCATTGCCTCGATCGACTCCCTGCGCAATGTCTGGGGATTGTTGTTCTACCGCCGTCATGACAGCGCACGTGGCAGCGTCAAAGCCGTGCTCGGAGCTTGTAAAGCCGATGTCGCGCACGGTTGAGCGTACGATTTTTTGAAAGTCGAGCTGGGCTTTGGTCGTAATTTCGCCGGCGACGAGCACGAAGCCAGTTTTTGCAACCGTTTCACATGCCACGCGGCTGAACGGGTCGGTTGCCAAGCAGGCGTCGAGCACCGCGTCGGATACCTGGTCGCAAAGTTTATCGGGATGCCCTTCGGTCACGGACTCGGAAGAAAACAGGTAGCTGGCCATTGGGGGTGGACTATTGAGCGCGGCGCCCCCGCTGTCAACGATGGAACGCGCTACGATGCGGCCGTGCGCGTTGCGACATCCATCGTGGTTCTTGCGGCTTTTTCGTGCGGTGGTCCGCCACTGCCTGCTCGTGGGGTGGTTGAAGCCGATCTAGGCGAGTGGAAGTTCCGCCGCTTCCAGCCCGTGCTCGACGTCGAGGTTTGGGTCGAGGACAACAAAGCTCAGGCGTTTACCGCTAGTTACGTCGCCGATGCGGCCGAGAATCGCGGTCGGGTCGGCGATGAGGACGTGGTCAGCGTCTTTGTTACCCGCTACCAAAACCCGGAGGGCGTGTTGCGGGAAACGGTGAAATTTGCGCGCCGCCTGGCCGCCGAGCAAGGGTATCAAGTCGAGGAAAACGACCAGGGGGGTGGCAGAGCGTTGTCGATCCGCGGCCATGGCGAAGCCTGGGTCATGTGGCCGGCCGTGCGGCACGTCGTGAAGGTGGGAGGCCGCGGTCGAAAAGATGTGCCAGAGTCCGTTGTGTCCAGTTATTCCGATCGATACCCGTCCACGTTGCCCAAACATGCGCTAGAGGGTGCGTTGCCAGGTGGACCCGAAGGGCGTGAGGCGACGCCGAGCAAACGCAAGCCCGATCCGCGCGATGAAAAGGTGCCGTATGACCCCAATAACCCCCGACCCGACCTGGAAACGTACGACCCGAAGCGGGTGAAGCTGCCTGGAAAAAAACCCTAGGCCGAGACCCAATGCCCGTCATACTAGGCGCACTTCAATGATCTTGTTATGGATTCAAAACGCCAGGGGCGCGACGTTTGACCTCGACCTTAACCCTACCGTTGACCTTGACGGCAACGTAGACGTAGACCCCACCGTCGACCTCGACGTTCGACAGGAAAACGTCGAGGCGCAAAGTCTACGGTGGGGTCATCGTCACACGTCGCCGTCAAGGTCAACGGTGGAGTCAAGGTCAACGACGACGACAACGAAGATCGTCCTCGGCGTACAAACTTCGGTGACCGGTATTGGATCTAGATTGGAGATTCTTCCGTGTTGAGACAGATACGCAGCCACTCCCCCGAGGCGAAACAATTGCTCGCCCGATCGACCCGCTTTGACCCAGAGCTCGATGCTGCTGTTGGCACGATCCTCGCTGAGGTGCGGACGCGCGGAGATAGCGCTGTGGCCGAATACACCCAGAAGTTCGATCGCCGGTCGCCCCCGTATGAAATCGATCGCTCGCGGCGCGAGGCTCTGAGCGATCAGGTTGCTGCGCCGGTTCGCGCAGCGCTCGAGTTTGCAGCCTCGAGACTGCGGGCGTTTCACAGCCTGCAAACGGAGCCCGATCTCGATGTGGTGCTGGACGGAGTCCGCCTCGAATTGCGGGTTACGCCCCTGGCTCGCGTTGGGCTGTACGTGCCGGGGGGAACAGCTCGCTACCCGTCGAGTGTGCTGATGACGGCGATCCCCGCAAAGGTCGCAGGAGTTAGCGAGGTGGTAATGGTCACGCCGGGTGCGTCGCCGGAGACGATGCTCGCGGCCACACTCGCCGGTGTCGACCGCGTGTTTGAACTCGGCGGCGCTCAGGCAGTGGCGGCGTTGGCGTATGGAACCCAAACCGTACCGCGCGTCGACAAAATCGTGGGGCCGGGCAACGCCTGGGTGGCTTCGGCGAAGCGGCAAGTGTATGGCGAGGTCGACATCGATTCGATTGCCGGTCCATCCGAAGTTCTGATCATTGCCGACGGCACGGCGAATCCGTCATGGATTGCGGCGGATCTACTAGCGCAAGCCGAGCACGATCGGGAGGCGCGGGCTATCCTGGTCACGCCTTCCGAATCGCTAGCGGCTGCTGTCAGCAGCGAACTCGCGCAGCAGCTGGAATCGCTGCCTCGTCGGGAGATAGCAGGCCACGCCATCGAACGCTACGGCGCAGCGGTCATCGTGGAATCACTCGTCGATGCAGTCGCATTTGCGAACCTGTACGCTCCAGAACATCTCGAGCTTGCAGTCGGCGATCCGCGCGCTATTGCCGGGCAGTGCACCACGGCTGGCGCGATTTTTGTCGGTGAATGGTCATCCGAAGCGGCTGGGGACTACGTCGCCGGAGCTAACCACGTGCTCCCAACCGGCGGTGCAGCCCGCTACGCCTCTCCACTTGGAGTTAACGATTTTCGCAAGCGAACTTCGATTATTGAGTACTCTCAGGCTGCTGCCGCAGCCCACGCAGAAACCATCGCCACACTGGCGACGTGTGAAGGCCTCGATGCTCACGGCCGGTCGGCGATGCGGAGGCGAAGATGAGTTCGCGATCTTCCGTCGCCGGTCTGGGCCCGCTGGAGGCCCGCGTGCCGCTGGCATTGCGCGGCGCCGCGGCCTACCACGTTCCGCAGCCTGCGGAGATCCGCGTCAAGTTGGATGCCAATGAGCTCGCGTATTCGCTGCCCAACGAGCTCCGCAATCGGCTCAGCCACGCGTTGACCGACGTTGCCCTGGAACGCTACCCCGATCCGCGCGCTGCAGCGCTGCGCCGACAGGTGGCCTCGGACTTGGATATCGATGGTGAACAGCTGGTCTTTGGCAACGGCAGCGACGAGCTGATCGCATTTCTTGTTCAGGCGTTTGCGGGGCCCGTACTGTATCCAACGCCGACGTTTGTGTACTACCGCATCGCCGCTACTGCGCGCGGGCTGCCAACCATCGAAGTGCCACTTTCACCAGCGTTTGAGCTCGACGAGGTCGCGTTCGAATACGCGATTGTCGATCACAAGCCAAGCGTTGTATTTCTCGCCTTGCCTAACAATCCCACCGGCACGCTATGGCGGCCCGAATTTGCCCTTGAGCTGGCGGAACGTCACCGCGACACGGTGATCGTCGCCGACGAAGCGTATTTCGCCTACAGCGGACGCACGTCGCTGTCTGCGCTTGCGAGCCATCCGAATCTCGTGGTGATGCGTACGCTGTCGAAGGTTGGAATGGCTGGGTTGCGCGTGGGATACACAGTTAGCAGTCCCGCAATCGCAACTGTTCTCGACAAAGTCCGGCCACCCTACAACGTCGGTTCGCTGGCGCAACGCGCCGCGGGTTTCATGCTGAGCGAGGCGGCGAGCTGGTGCGCCGAGCGCGCCGCAGAAACAGTGGTTGAACGCGAACGGCTCGCAAAAGCGCTCGCGAATCTCTCAGCGATCGAAGTATTTCCCAGCGCTGCAAATTTGCTGCTGGTTCGAATCGCTGGACAGGCGAAACGCGTTTGGAAAGGTCTAGCTGAACGCGGCATCGTGGTACGAGCGTTTGATTCTGCCGAGCTCTCCGACTGCTTGCGGATCACGGTCGGAGCACCCGACGAAAACGCCGCAGTGGTCGCCGCGTTGACTGAGTTAGTCGCTTTGTAGCGGTTGGACGGCTGCGCTAATGTGAAAACACATTCCCTCCCAGCCTTTACTGGTTGAGGACCTGCTCGATCATGGCACGCATAGGCAACAAGAATGAATCAGGCCCGAGCGGATGCGGCGCTATCCCCCTAGGATACTAACGATTCTCGACGTGTATCCCGCTCCAACCGCCCTGTGCGGACACGCACATCGTTCCGACTTTCTAATTGCCTCGATCCGAGGTCGCGGGTATACGGGGTCGTTCATGAGTTGGATGCGTGCAAGGCCGATCGATATCGAACCCGCGCTGGACATGGCTCCGGTGGGAAGCGAGCAACTCGACGTGTCTGCCGATCGGGCATCGGGTCGCAATGCCGGTCTTCAATCCGGGGGTGCACTTCACTTCTCGTTTCCAACGAACTTCCGCCTAACGGACTCGGCCTTTGCGCAGACCCGGACAATTTTCGGCAACGCCGTTACCGAACCCGAGTACCAAGAATTTCGAAAGGTGTTGTCGGAAGTAAATGGCACGTCGGAGCTAGTGCGGTTGCTCGACCAGGGCAGCCTTAAGCCCGCGGATGTCCGATCGGTCTTCGGACCGCAGATCGACGCTCTTCATCGTCCGACGGCGAAGTCGTCGGAAACGAATTGGAGCCGTTTCGTCGAGCTTTACCTGGTGCTCGTTCCGGTAGCCGAGCTCGATGCATCCATCGATGTGGCCGAGGGTCCAGCGGACCAGATTGCCTCGATCGTGAAGAAGCTCGAGGTCGTTTCCGCAAGGTCGGTACCGCTTCGCGGGGTCAGCACTCGCACTAAAGGGCAGGCTCCAGCGACGAAATTCTTGCTGTCCGGCTCGAGTATGATTTTCGAGGATACACGGAGCTTTGGGACGGAATCGGAATATCGAGTTCGGGAGGTATTTTCAGAAACCAGCTCAACGGCGTGGGCGCTTTCGCTGGTTGTGTCCCTGCGACTCGCTCACGAAATGTTGCAGGACGTATTACAGCGTGATGTCGGTGTGCTACCTCGGGTCCAAAACGTCGCAAAGCTCTACGATTTGGTTCGGACTGCAGCGGGGAAGCGTCTCGGCAAGCGAGCAGGCGCTTCAGGTTCAGCAATCACGAGCCTTGAGCACAAGATTCTGCTCGAGGCTACTCATGCATACGCCGTTGTGTTGCAGCTCGAGGCTGTGTTGTCGGCCGATCCAGCTCCGATACTCAAAAAGGCGAGAGCCGTCGTGGACGAATATGGCGTCCTAGAACGAGCCTATTAGCTCGGCACGATCTGCTGCCGTTACTTCCTTTTTCGGACGGCCATAATGAGGCGGGCATACGCCTCGGCAGCGAGCGCGCAAACTTGCCGCAAGTCTTCCATTTGCAGCGGTGTCAGCTCTTCCCCTTGGCCATAGAGCACGTTGACGACGCGCTTGCCGATGAGAATGGCGCACGCTGTGACAAACGGAGGTTCGTTTGTGCCAAGTACTTTGTAGAGATAGGTGCTAACGGTAGACGGCGAGGCGGGTGCATGTGCGATGCCTGACTCCGACGCGATGGCCCTGGAGATGATCGACGGGGCATCCAGCGGGATCAGGATATGTTCGACAAAGGCCTTTCCCGGAACGTCGCCCACCGCTTTCCAGCCGAACGCCAATTGATCGCGCACCGTAAACAGCACCGCGGCCTGGAACGTTCCTACGGCATACGCGAGCAGGACTTCGATCATGTGATCGCGGTCGGTCACGGAAGCGAGCTGTGTCAGCGCATCCTCCGTGTTGATTGGAAGGCGCGGCGACGCCGTGGGGCTGGCAACGCGAGGCTGCGACATGCGGTGCGGTGCGACCAGGATCGCAGCTTCGGCAGCTTCGGTATCATCGGCGTCCAGTGACTCGATCAGGTCCTCGGCGTCGAGCTCGAGCGACTCTGACTCGTCGAACAATTTCGCCAGTCGTGCGCTGCGCAACCGTGGTCGCGGTCCGGGCGCGGTCAAAGGCGAGTTCGGTACCGGAGGGAGCCCAGGTAATGGCGGCGCCGGCAGTGCGCCGTCCGTTGGGTTTTCATCGCCGCGCGGCATGTCTCCGAACCGCATGAACCTCGCGGGCCGTGCGACTCCGTAGTAGCGCTCAATGTAGTAGTAGATGCGAAGCTCCGGCGCGACGCGCGGTAGCACTTGGTACCCGGTCTGCCGTGCCAGGATCTCCAGGGTGGCGAGGTCGTGAGGATCCTCGATGGCAGCGATCAGTTGCCGCTCCTGCACCACGAGAGGAACGACCTTGTGCTTGAAGGCCTGCGCGGGCTGCAAAAGCCTAACCGCCGCCCGCTTGGCGCGCTCGAACATCGCACCGGTGGCGATCGGAATTCCGAGTTCGAGTCCGAGATACACCGTGAGCGCCTCGAGGTCGATGAGTCCGTGCTCGACCAGTACCGTCCCGAGCCGACCGCCGTCCCTAGCTTGGATGGCCAGGGCCTGCTGGAGTTGCGGATCGGACAGCCTTCCATCGCGCACGAGCAGGTCGCCGAGCCGCATCAGATACAAACGTATCACGGGCGTTGGGCAGACTGGAATTGCCGCCCGGTCCTTACGCTACGTTGGGTACGGCAAGTGGTGGCTAGTACCTCACCACAGTGGTTTTGGCAGGTTCCGGTCGCCGAGGCGCGCCGAG
>CAYQQM010000144.1:0-6617 GCA_964419605.1 uncultured Kofleriaceae bacterium
CATTGTTGCCGACGTGCGCATCCCCCATTTCGCCCTCCAGTTCGGCCTTCGGCGTAAGCGCAGCGACCGAATCGACGACGATGACGTCGATCGCATTGGACCGCACCAGCATATCGGCAATTTCGAGCGCTTGTTCGCCGAAGTCGGGCTGACTCACCAACAACTCTTCGGTTTTGACCCCGAGTTTTTTCGCATACGCGACATCCAATGCATGCTCTGCGTCGATGAATGCGCATACGCCACCGCGCTTTTGCGCCTCGGCAACAATGTGCAGGGTCAGGGTGGTTTTTCCGGACGACTCCGGCCCGTAAATCTCGATGATGCGGCCACGCGGCAACCCACCGATGCCAAGCGCGATGTCCAGTCCCAGCGAACCGGTCGGGATCACGTGGACCTCGCGGTCGATCGGATCTTTGCCGAGCTTCATGATCGCGCCCTTGCCAAACTGCTTATCGATTGCAGCAAGCGCGAGATCGATCGCCTTGTCTCGAGCTTGCCCCGTAGCGCTATCGGTTCGGGGTGACATCGTGGACTTTTCGTTTGTTTCCTTCATTGCGTTTGCTCCCTACTAGCCGCTTCCGACCAGCCGTCGTCTGTTTCTTCCCCTGGGTCTACCGCTTCCCTCTGACGTTTTTGGTCGATTTCCGCCGTTTTGAAGCGGATTTTGGCGATTTCTTCATAGCAGTAACCTCCTGATTTATTTATGCTTTCAAACAGACTTACCGCATCGACATCGGTCGTACTGAACATTTGTTCGGACAGGGGTAACACGATGTCGCGAAGCGCGCCAACTTTCGCGAGCCGACCTAGCGTTACGTGCGGATGAAACGCCCGGTGTTCGGCCGAAAAGCCAAGCGCCGTGGTGGCGCGGTCAATGCGCCCGGCGAGGTCGGCGAGAGGCGAGATCGCGCCCGGCTCGGTGCCAGCCCATAACACGCTTGCGGCTTCGAGCGATGGAAAGCCCCCAAGGCGCGCCGTTCGAAACGAAAATGGGTCCGTTCCGATCAGCGCTGCTTCGATGTGATCGCGAACCGCGGCGACCACTTCGCTGCGGGACCAGCCGAGAAACTTCAGCGTCAGGTGATAGTTTGTCGGCGACACCCAAGCGATCTCGAGGTTCGCGTCGCGCGCCCGCCGGGCCACCGCCTCAGCGCACCGCGCGAGCGCATTGGCCGTTGCCACGGAAACGCGTATCCCAACAAAAAGCCGCTTGCTGTCTGACATCTAGACTCTCCTAAACGTAATGCCGATCAGATAAGCGTAAGCTATCGGGTTTGAAAACGATTTCAGTTCAGGCCCCCGAACCGCGTTTGACGTTGTCCTTGACCCCACCGTTGAGTTTGACGGCGACGTAGTCGTTGACTCCACCCTCGTCCTTGGCGATTTTGACCTCGTCGCCGTCGAGCGTGTCAAGGTACAGGTCATCCCCCGTCGGGGACTTCCAAGGGTCGTCGGTGGGGTCATCGTCGTACGTCGCCGTCATGGTCAATGGTGGAGTCAACGATCATGTCAAGGTCAACGAATCAAGACTATTGATGTTTTTCCTTAACGACATGCTACTGGACCGCTTGGAGTGCCATCTTCAAGGCCCACCACGCCGAAAGTAGCCGAATCTGATCGCGAGCGCCGGGCCAAGCGAGCTTTTTGGTCGCAACGCCAGACGGCGACGCAACAGCCACCCACACAGTGCCGACCGGCTTGTCGGCACTACCTCCATCCGGCCCCGCCACGCCGGTTACCGCCACCGCGAGGTCGGTGCCACAACGCTCGCGGCATCCCATCGCCATTTCGATGGCAATCGGCTCGCTGACCGCACCATGCTCCTCGAGAGACGAGGCAGAAACGCCGAGCTGACGGACTTTTTCCGCATTCGAGTAGGTAATCGCGCCGCCGACGTAGGCCGCGCTGGCTCCAGGAACCGCGGTGAGAAGCTCACCGATGAGCCCCCCGGTGCACGACTCTGCGGTCGCAAGGGTCTTGTGAGCCGCGGTGAGCCGCTGAACGACGACCTCCGGAAGAGTCGCCTCGCCGATGCCATATACGACCTCGCCCAATCGGCTGCGCACTCCGGCGTCCATCGCCTCGAGTCGGGCCGCGGCCACTGCCCGGTCGCGATCGCGCACCACCAACTTGACGAGGGTCTCCGGGAATTTCACCTGATAGTGAATCGTTGCGCCAGGCGTATCGTCGACGATACCGCGGCACGCCCGAGAAATGTCCGATTCACCGCGGCCAAATGCGCGGTAAATCCGCCGCTCGACGCGTTCCACATCGCCGGCCTGGTCGCGCAGCGCCTCAACTCGCCGGCCAAGCCCCGCATCCCAGATCGCGAATACCTCTCGCGGAACGCCGGGCATACACACGACAGGAGTGCCGCGCAGCGAAATCTCAAAACCCGGCGCTAGCCCGGCTGGATTGTCAAACGCGCGTGCCCCAGTCGGGATCCGCACCTGGCGGAGTTGAACTTGACGATGCGCCTCGGACACGGCCTGCATTCCTGTGCGCGCAAACCACGCATCCATCTGTGCGCGCGCGGGCTCGTGTATCACGGCAGTTACGTCGAGGAGCTCGCTGACGACATCCACGGTGAGGTCGTCTTCGGTGGGGCCCAGGCCGCCCGAGCATACGACGATATCCGCTCGCCTCGCCGCGGTTTCCAGTGCGAGACGGATGTCCTCGCGCACATCATTGCAACTCGTCATCCACTGCGTGGTAATATCGAGATCCCAGAGTCGCTGAGCCAGATTTGTCGAGTTCGTATCCACGATCTCGCCGCGGCACAGTTCGTCGCCAATCGTTAGGATTTCCGCGCGCATGTGGAGGCACTGTAGCCGGAAATAGAATGTCGCAGTTGACGATGTGCCGATCGTCCTCCTATCATTAGATTGGACCTAGGTTCGATGAAGATCCGCTATGCAGCCAAGACCGACGTCGGCATGAAGCGGACGCACAACGAGGACTATTTCTCGCTCATCGAAGACGAGCAGTTATTCCTCGTCGCCGATGGCATGGGTGGGCACGCTTCCGGTGAGGTCGCATCGAAGCTCGCGGCGGAGACCATCGGCGAGTTCTACCAGCGAACGCGCGAAGACGAAGACGCTACATGGCCGTACAAGATGGACCGGTCGTTGTCCTACATCGAGAATCGGCTGGTTTGCGGCATCAAGTTGGCGAATCAGCGAATCTTTGAGACGTCGAATCGGGACCTCCGGTACAAGGGCATGGGCACCACGGTCGTGTCGTGTTTGGTTGCCGGCGACAAGATCTACGTTGGCCACGTCGGTGACTCGCGCGCGTACCGGGTGCGCGACAACGCGATCTCGCAGCTCACGCGCGACCATTCGCTTCTCGAAGACTACAAAGAAGCAAAGCCCGACATGACCGAGGAAGAAGAGCGCAACTTCCCACACAAAAATGTGATCACGCGCGCTTTGGGCATGCGAGAAACCGTTCAAGTCGACATCCGCAGCCATGCGATTGCCAGCGGCGACGTGTACGTCCTGTGCTCGGATGGGCTGTCCGGCATGGTGCTCGACGAGCAAATCGCACAAATCGCATCGGAGGCGAAAAACCTCGAGCGCGCGGTTGCCGAACTTGTCGATGCCGCCAACCGCAACGGCGGCACCGACAACGTCACGACCTTGCTCCTGCAATGCCTCGCGGCATGATCAATGCGAACGCCGACCGAATCGCACGAGCGACGATGTACAGGGTAACGGGAACAGTCACCGTCAGCGCGCGGTCGAATATTCACGACAGCCGAGCTGTGTGGCACAAGCTCACCGGCCAGGTGAACGCAGATCCCCACGCACTAGAGGCCGCTACGGCAACGCTCTCGGTGGACATGGCTGCGTTCGACGCCGGCGATTGGCTGAAGAACCGACGGATTCGCAACGACTTCGACGTGGAACGCAACCCAACGGCTACGTTCCAGCTAACCCGCGTAACCGATGTCAAACGCGATGGCAATCGATTCGAGGCAACCGCGACTGGGACCCTCCAGTGGCGGGGCGCTGAAATCCCGCTGACAGTGTCCGGCAAAGGCGTGGTCGACGCACAGCGCTTGGAAGCGGCGGCAAGCTTTTCTCTCGACATCACCCGCTTCGGCGTGAAACCGCCAAAGATCTTGATGTTCAAGGTCGAAGATGTAGTGGAGGTCGACGTCGCCATCGCCGGGAGCGCGGTGTGAAGCCCAGGGAGCCCCGAAGCAAGTCCCCTTGGGGGGGCCGCAAGAAAATTGGGGTCGCGCTGCTCATGGGTGTCGCCGCGCTCGCTGCGGCCTGTTCACAGCGAGTCGAACCAAACGGCCTTGGCCCGTACCGCTTCGGCCACACCACGGCCGGTTCGATCCGCAGCGGCAACTGCCGACCCGACACCGCGCGCGACGGTCGCAAGATCATCTGGTGTATGGCACTGCCGCCGATCAAAGTTGGGGCGCGCGCGGCCGATGTCGACGCGTACTTTCTGCTCGCGCCGCCCTACACCGAAAAGACGGCCCCATTGATCGAAGTGCTGGTCAGCGTCCGCGGCTGTGTGGAAGACGAAGTCGTGCAGTGGATGCGCGAACGGTTTGGGCCGCCGGCCGAGAACAAAGCGACTCGTGTCTACTGGCAAAACTCGTTTGTATGGGCCGCGGCATTTGTCCCCAGCGAACCTGGGAGATGCCTCATTCACGTTTTGCCGCGGGGGGAGTCCGCGGAGATCGAACGGCTGAAGGCGGAATAGAGCCGTCCGCTGAAGACAATCGTCCAACTGCTGATGATCCCTGTGACTTCGCCGCTGGTTCGCGCGCGACAGCCCTAATGATGTCGATTTGTTGCTTTAGCGCGTCGAAGGCTGTCTGCCCCAGCCTGTTGCCGTTCCGCAGAAATGCTGCGACCGCGGAAAGCCGAGTTGCCTGGGTCATAATTCCGCGTGCATCGGCGCCAGCACGGATGAGTTGCTTTATCGCACCCTCCAGCGCAGGTCGCGCGTCGCCTTTCAATGCCGAATTCACTCTTACTAAGCGCGTAAGCTCTTCGCGAGCAGCGTGAATGAAGCCCATGGCCTCCTTTGCCACCAAACTGCCCACGAACCCGCCCGACCCCAAGGCCAGCCGTTCCTGAACTTCGGCAAAAATGGCGTCTCCCTCGGCCCGCCAATCCGCCGTCTGCCGGTCCCGCTCCGCCTGCAGGCCGTCGCCAAACGCGACATAGGACGGTGAACGCTCATCGTCGTAGACTGGGAGGTGCCCGCTGCCACCTCTCGGCCATTCCGCCTCACAGATTCTCGGAAGCTCCGGCACGTGGTGATCGGCCGCGGCGTGGACAGGTTGAGGTGCGCAGATGTCGCTCATCGCAAGTACCAGCCCCGGTCCATCTGGAGAGTGTTCCGCATTTTCCGACGCGCGAATTAACGCCAAACCAACCCGTTCTCGCAACTACAAATTGAGCCTGGGCACAATTCTCCATGACGCGGAAGTGCTGCTCGACTACGCAAGATCTTGCTTCGAATCCGGCACCAACTATGAAAGATCACAACTACTTAGACGTGGCATATGGGTTGCTGCACGACCTCCCATGACCGATTTGAACAAGACCACAGTGGGGTGGCCAGTCCCTGAAAAAAGCTCCTCCTCCAGGCCGATGTACCGGAGCAACGCGCCGGCAACACGTGGGGCAACGGCGGCCCAACCGTTCCCCGGCGTGAACATGGAGACGATTCGAAGGGATTCGGTGGAACGCGATCGGCGCGCAATCAGCGGCGCAGACGCCACCTCCGGTCAGTCGCAACGCGTGCGGTTCATGCGCCTCACCTACTTGCACTTGTTTCTGGCGATTCTTGCATTCGCCGGACTCGAGTACCTGCTGTTTACAAACTCGTTGCTCGCCCAAAAGGTGTCGGCGCCACTGGTGAAGTTCGCCGTCGGCGGCAGATGGAACTGGGGCGTCGTTCTAGGTGCATTTATGGGCGCCTCTTACATCGCCGACCGCTGGGCCAACAGCGCAACATCGCGCGGAGTCCAGTACGCAGGACTTGCATTCTATGTCATTGCCGAAGCGCTGATTTTCGTACCGCTTTTGGCGATCGTCGAGTGGAAAACGCAAGCCATCCTGGCAAAGGGCGGTGGAAATCCGCACATCATTCGCGACTCGGCGCTCGTGACGATGGGCGTTTTCAGTGCGCTCACCCTGTCGGTGTTCATCAGCAAGAAGGACTTTTCGTACCTGCGCAGCGGACTCATGATGGCGAGCGGCGCAGCACTGATGTTGATCGGCCTGTCGCTGGCGTTTGGTTTCAACCTCGGGCTAGCGTTTTCGATCGCCATGGTGCTGCTCGCCGCGGGCTACATTCTGTACCAGACCTCGCAAATCCTTGCCCACTATGATCCTAGGCAGCATGTCGCCGCATCGCTCGCGCTATTCGCCTCGGTTGCACTGATGTTCTGGTACGTGATCCGAATCTTCCTGCGCGCGCGAGACTAAACAGTGACGCAAAGGCAAGAACGCCCTAGTACCTCATGTCAGTGATTTGGCAGGTTCCGCGGTACTAATACCAGTCGGGTTGCCCCGGTAAGTTAAGAAAAAACATCAATAGTCTTGATTCGTTGACGTTGACGTAATCGTTGACTCCACCAT
>CAYQQM010000145.1:0-6367 GCA_964419605.1 uncultured Kofleriaceae bacterium
TCCGGTCGCCTCGGCGACCGGGGTGGCCACCAACTTACGGGGAACTGTACTTAGCTAATGAATCGCAAAATCGACCGTTTGGTCGCGGTCCGGAACCACGGTGCGAACCATGATTTGACCTTCTAGATCGGCGCCGACCTGAAGCGAGCGCGAACTCTTGGGGATGTGAAGTGTTAGCGGCGATGCTCCCACCTTGCGGCCGTCGAGCGTGATTGCTCCGCGGGGTCGCGTTCGAATTTCGATCGACACGGTGTTGGCAGTAACCGGCATCTGCGCCGACGGGGGGCGCGGCGGGCGCGCTTTTCCTGGCGTTGTTCCAATGACGACCACCACGCCCGCCACCACCGCAACCATGACGAGCGCTGCTGCGACTCCCCACATTTTTGTAGAGCGGCGCAACGGGGGCCGATGCGCCTGCTCAACTCTTGCTGCTTTCTCTCGCTGCCAATCGCTGTCGATCTCGAGGAGGTTATCCGGGGGCTGCGGCGGCTCAAATGCCGATTCGGGGACGGAGGGCTGGCCCGTCGAGCCTGGCGGGACACGCTCCGACGGCAGAGGGTCAAGGTCGGGCGGCCCATTGCCAGCGACTGGAAAGTCCACTGCCGGAGGGCCAGCTCCAGCTTCTGCTGGCGACCATCCGGTGGTGATCGGCTCCAGAGGCGCAGTGGTTGCCGCAAGACCCGCCAGGTGGACTCGGGGCTTGGGCTTTTGGTTTGGCTCCCCCTCGAGGGCGAGGAGCGCATTCCGCGTTTCGGCGGCGCCGGGACGTCGCGCTGGATCGTTATCGAGTAGCCGCGCGATCAGCGCTCGCAGCCCTGTGGCGACTCCGTCCAGCCTAGGGGTGCTCGTGAGTTTGGCGGCAAACAGCGCTTCGAGCGTCGGCCCTTCCCACAGGGAGCGTCCCGTCGCAAGTTCGCCTAATACTACGCCGAGCGCATACATATCTTGCGGCGGAGCGGGCTCGGCGTTGTGGTATGCGACCTCAGGCGATAGGTAGCGCGGCGTTCCGGCGATCAGCCCAGTCGCGGTCGCACGGCTTTCTTCGAGCAGCCGACGGGCGAGTCCAAAATCCAAGATCTTCACGTGATCGCGTTCGTTGGGACCGTCCAGCAGCATCACGTTTTCGAGCTTGAGATCGCGGTGAACGATGCCGAGCGCATGCGCTGCTTCGAGTGCATCGCACAGTTGCACGCCGATCCGGACCACGCGGGACAGTTCGAGCGTCACCCCGGACAAAGCGTCTCGGAGGGTCTTGCCTCGCACCAGTTCCATCGCCAGATACAGCCGCCCCGTCTTGGTTTGGCCAAATTCGACTACCCCGACGGTGTTGGGGTGAACGAGCGAACTCGCAACCTGGGCTTCGCGAAGGAAGCGTTTTACCGCGACGACATCGCTTTCCATCGCCCGGTCGATGACCTTGAGTGCCACGTCGCGGCCGATCGAGCGCTGCTTGGCGCGGTACACCGCACCCATCCCTCCTTGTCCGAGCTGTTCGAGGATCTCGAACCGATCGTCGATCACCGTTCCGATGAGGTTTTCGGGCTCGCTGACCGTCACCAAAGGCGCCTGGCAGTTCGGGCAGGAAGCGCCGGCGGTGATCCCGGGCTGGGGATCCACATCGCAACTCGAGCACACGACCGGCACCATAGAAAGATACACCAGGCGCACTGTGCGCTATGGTCTCTCCATGACTCGATCCATACGTAAAGTTGCAGTGCTTGGGGCCGGTGTCATGGGGAGTGGTATTGCCGCCCACTGCGCCAACGCCGGGATTCCGGTTGTTTTGCTCGACATCGTGCCGCCAAACGGACCGCAAGCGGGCGCGGGCCGAAATACATTCGCCGCCGGAGCCATCGAAAAGCTCAAGAAAGCAAAACCCGCTGCCTTCATGCATCCGCGCAATGCTGCGTTGATTTCTGTGGGAAATTTCGATGACGACCTGGGCCGAGTCGCGGAAGCCGATCTAATCGTCGAGGCGATTGTCGAGAAACTCGACACCAAGCGCGCGCTGTTTGCCAAGCTCGAAACGCTTGCGGCGCCCCACGCTCCGATCGCCTCGAACACCTCGGGACTTCGGATTGCCGATATGCTGGAAGGCCGATCTCCAGCGTTTCGCAGCAAGTTCCTGGTTACGCACTTTTTCAATCCGCCGCGGTACATGAAGCTCCTCGAGCTCGTGGCCGGACCGGACACCTCTGCGGAGGCCAAGGCAGTCGGGGAAGCATTTGGCGAGCAGCTCGGCAAAGGCATCGTGTGGGCGAAAGACACGCCGAATTTCATCGGCAATCGCATCGGCCTGCACGCGATGTTCTCAACCATTCACCTCATGCTGGAGCGCGGTCTGGCGCCAGAAGACGTCGATGCGATTACCGGCGTGCCGATGGGTCACCCCAAGAGTGCGACATTTCGCACTGCGGATGTTGTCGGTCTCGATACCGTAGGGCACGTAGCTGCGAACTGTTACGCAACGCTCACCGCCGACGAGGACCGCGACACCTTCAAGACACCGCCGTATATCGCCAAAATGATCGAGACCGGTCAACTCGGCGACAAGACCAAAGGAGGCTTCTACAAGAAGCAGGCAGATGGCCTCGCGACGCTCGACCCCAAAACCGGTGCCTATCGGCCCAAGGGTGGCGACGAAGCACTGCAAAAAGCCTGCAAGGCGCTTGCCCGCATCGAAGATCCGCGCGAGCGAGTTCGCAAGTTGGTCGCAACGCCCGGAGCGGTCGGCGAATTTGCCTGGACGGTGTTTGCGCGGTCGCTGTCGTATTCAGCGCGGCGAATTCCGGAGATCACCGGATCGATCGAGGCGATCGACAACGCGATGAAGTGGGGGTACGGGTGGGAACTTGGACCCTTCGAAACGTGGGATGCACTGGTTTCCGACGCACAGCCTGCCGCATTTGCCGAGCTCGCCAAGCGGATGAAGCAAACTGTTGCGCTTCCCGCTTGGGTCGACAAGATGATTGAGGCTGGTGCCGGAAGCTTCTATTCCGGAGACCGCATTTGGGACCCCGTTGCGGGATCCTATGTGGCCCGCTCCAGAGATCCCAAGACGGTGACGTGGGAGGTCATGCGCCGCGGCGACGCGCCTGTTGTTAAGAACGCGGGCGCCGAAGCGTGGGACCTTGGCGAGGGTGTGCTCGGCTTGACGTTCAAGACCAAAGCGAATTCGATCGACGGCGACGTCATCAAGATGATCCATCAAGCTGTCGAGCGTGCTGAGCGCGACTTCCGAGCGATGGTGATCTTCAATCAGGGAGAGTTCTTCTGCGTCGGGGCCAACGTCGTTGCTGTGGTGATGGCCGCAGAACAGAAGATGTGGGACCAGCTGCGCGATCTCACAAAGGGCTATCAATACGCCACCCAGCGGATGAAATACGCGGCAGTGCCCGTGGTTGCCGCTCCGTTTGGCATGACTCTCGGCGGCGGGCTTGAGCTGTGCATGGGAGCTTCTGCGGTTCAAGCCGCTGCGGAAACGTACGCCGGACTTGTGGAGTTTGGCGTGGGTCTGATCCCCGGGGGAGCCGGTACACTCAACATGTTGTGGCGAGCGATGGAGAGCATCCCAGAGGGGATCGACGTCGACGTTTACGCGGTCGTGACCCAAGTGTTCAAGAACATCGCGCTTGCGAAGGTTTCTACCTCGGCAGAAGAAGCGAAAGCGTTCGGATATTTTCGCTCGGGAGATGGCGTAACGTTCGACCGTGCGCGCCAGCTTCACGATGCGGTGCAGCGCGCGATCGGACTTGCGCGAAGCGGCTATCACCCTCCGGTACCGCGGGCTTACAAGCTCCCGGGAGAAAGTGGGATTGCCACCCTGCAGATGCTCGTCACAACCATGATTCATGGCAAATATATCAGCGAGCACGATGGCAAGATCGCGATGAAGCTCGCCAACGTGTTGTGCGGTGGCCCGGGCGGCAGCACACGACCCGTCACCGAAGATGAAATGCTCGAACTCGAGCGCGAAGCATTCCTGTCGCTGTGCGGCGAACCGCTCAGCCAAGCGCGCATGAAGTACTTCGCAATGAATCAGAAGCCGTTGCGGAACTAAAAAAAATCACATAGCCGATGCTTGAGCTGCGGCAAAGAATTCGGAGTAGCGCGCTAGCTCGGCGATGTAGTCGGCCACATCAGCGCGCGCCAATGGTGGCAAGCGCGCAAACGGCACGACATCTTCGTCGGGCACGTAGCGAAACGTAAAGTTGACGCGGCGCGTGCGGTACCGCTCAACGCGCGGCGGCAGGTCAAGGGCGAGCTTGTTCTCCACGCGTTGCACGCGATGCAGCAGGTCGTCTTTCCAGCGCGATCCGCCGAACAGCTGGAGCGAATTGTCCTCGAGCCGCTGCGTTCGCACCGGCGGCGCACCGGCTCTACCGCGACGCATAAACTGAAATCGCGCGCACTCGCCGATGGATAGCGACGCAACCGGTCCTGGCTCGAAATCGCGATGTTCGCCGACACGGGCGGCGTCGACCCAGCGATCGCCGTCGAGTCGGCTGCCGTAGAAGTTCACGAGGCACGTGTTGAGATGCCAACGCCGCGGTACCACGCTGTGCGGAAATCCGCGCCTCACCCGCGTTTCGATCGACGACACTAAGCGCGCCAGCACGGGCGGAAATGGCTCGGCCGCAACCGCGACGTTGTGTTGGCGGCGCGGTGGTTCGTAGTAACCCAGACACGCGAACTGCCAATTGCCGAGCCAGTAGACCGGACGCAACAAGCTACGCTGCTGCTTTCCTGCAGGGCACGGGCGGCGCGTTGAGTAGCGCATTTCCCAAAGCGGGTGAATTGTCGCAAGCCACGCGAGGACTTCGGACCGCGCTGTGGCGTCGATGAATCCTGGCTCGTATACGTAGCAGCGATCGATCACGCGTCGGCACGCTACCTCGATTGGCTGCCGCGGAAAACTCTGGACGGTGCGGTCTCCCGTGCACGGTGATTTCTGGTCAGGGGCACGGTCACTGCGGGCAGCGCTGTCTTGACTTGTGCAAACGGGAGTGGAACCCACACCGTAGGACGAACAGCAATGCTACGCTGTCAGCATGCAAGATATCGTCATCGCCGAAGCCATTCGTTCCGCCGTTGGACGGAGCACCAAGGGGACCCTGGCGCAGCGCCGCCCCGACGAGCTTGCCGCAGACGTGATCCGCGAGCTCTTGAAGCGGGTTCCTCAGTTCAAAGGCCGCATCGAGGACGTTGTGCTGGGATGCGCAATGCCCGAAGGCGAACAGGGGCTGAACGTTGCGCGGTTGGTCTCTTTGACCGCGGACCTCGGCATCGAGGTGCCGGCGCAAACCATCAACCGTTTCTGTTCGAGCGGCCTGCAGGCGATCGCAACTGCAGCCGGAGCGATCGCAATCGGCTCCGCAGACACGATTATTGCGGGCGGAGTCGAGTCAATGACGTATGTCCCGATGACCGGGTTTCATTTGTCGGCCTCGCCGGAGCTGATGAATGAGATGCCAGGTGCGAACACGCCGATGGGCATCACCGCGGAAAACGTTGCGAATCGCTTTGGCATTTCGCGGCAGATGCAAGATGAGTTCGCATGGAAGTCGCAGCAAAAGGCAAAAGCGGCACTCGCGAAGAAAGTGTTTGCCGAGGAAATCGTGCCGGTGCGCTCCGTTTCGTATGAAGCGGGCAAACGCGTGTACAACGAGTTTACCGTCGATGAACTGCCGCGCCCCGATACCACGCTGGAGGGGCTCGCTAAGCTCCCGCCGGCGTTCGCCCAGGGAGGAAGTGTTACCGCAGGCAATAGTTCGCCGCTTTCCGACGGCGCTGCGGCGTGTATTGTGACCACTCGGGGGGTATGCGAAAAACTCGGAGTTGCGCCGCTGGCTCGGTTCAAAGGCTACGCGACCGTAGGAGTCGACCCGGAGATCATGGGCATCGGTCCCGTGCCCGCGGTCAAGAAGCTGCTTGCCAAGCACCAGCTATCCGTCGCTGACATCGATCTATTCGAGCTGAATGAAGCGTTTGCGAGCCAATCGGTGTATTGCCAAAAAGAACTTGGAATCCCCGATGATCGCGTTAACGTCAATGGCGGCGCCATCGCGCTGGGGCACCCGCTTGGCTGCACAGGCGCCAAGCTCACTGCTACGGCGCTGTACGAACTTCGACGCCGCGGCGGCCGCTACGCCGTTGTCACAATGTGCATCGGTGGTGGCCAAGGCGCCGCGGGCCTGTTCGAACGAGCGTAGGCGCGGCCACGGTCCGAACCGCGATGGCCTCGCAGCACGTAGGACCTATTTCGGTAGGTGACGCCAGACGATAATGCCGAGAGAAAAATGTAGCATTGCGAGGAAAAACATCAATAGTCTTGATTCGTTGACGTTGACGTAATCGTTGACTCCAC
>CAYQQM010000146.1:0-5379 GCA_964419605.1 uncultured Kofleriaceae bacterium
GCCCATACACCAGCGCCAAACCCATCCTCCTGCCACGAGTCGCCGCCGTTGGCCGAGCGATCGATTCCTTGCTCGCCCGCGGCCAGAAGTTCGCCGTCGCGCGTTGGCAAAATCCCGTTCAACACCCAGGTATACAGATCCGGAACACTCTTGCGGACGAAGTTTTGTCCGTCGGGCGAAAACCACAGTGAGCCGTAGCCCCAGAGCTGCCCACCTGCCCATACGCCTGTCTCACTCGTAGCCAAAACGGTTAGTGCGGACGAGGCTATGGGGAGTCTTGAGAAGGTTCGAGACGCCACGACAGGGGTTGTAGCAATAGTCGTACCGACCCACGCGGGATCCATTTCGACGAGTTATGCTCGCTTCGGGAAGTCGAGCGCGCAACCTGTTGCGCAACAACGCAATCTCGCTCGGCTAGCCCTGCTTTCCGCCGCTCTGCGCCGGAGGCGGTCCTACTTCACCGCCGCCACGGCAGAGCAAAGCATCGCTGGCGCCAAACTGCCAACGCCGTCGATCCGAGCGATACAGCCACCCGAGCCAGGATCGCCGAGCTCCAGCCGGTGCGTCCTTGGTTCGCCCACGGGAGGAGCGAACGCGACCGTTAAGATTCGCCGCGGAGACCATCTGCGCGGGACTTCCGCCGAAGGTGCACGCACAGTCGCGGCGGCTTGCGCCACCGCTTCGACACGTGCACGCATTGGGGCCGAAACCGGACGGCCATCTTGTAACCACTCGCCGAGAACGGCGCCACGCAGAAAGTTGCGGTCATCGGCAGTGCCGAAATCCACAATCGAAACGGTGCGAACCGTACTGACATCCTCCATCCACCGCGTCGGATCGACATAGGTCTGCGCCGATCGAAATAGCGTGGGCGCCATGGATACGCGCAGGCCAACCGACTCCGCAGAACGCACAACGGTCGCCCCGTAGCGTGACAGCGCCACCGTGACGCCAGAGCGTAAGGTCACCTCGATGCCTGCATCCGGACTTCCCGGAGGCAGCGCAACGACGTCACCAGGCGCGGCGAGTGCTGCTGTCAGTTCGCCGACGCGTTCCAGATCTGCTGGGTAAACCGCGCCACCAAGCTCAACCACAGGTCGCTTGTCGAGGCGAATCACGCCGTCCGTCAGCTTGATCGCAACCGTGTCGCCAGCAACGGGTCGACGATCGAGCACTTGATCCAATGGCCGATCGAGCGACGCAATCGCGGCAACTACGTCTTTCCAGTCGGACTCCTCCACACACCCGCTCCCATTGGCGGATATCAGCTCGATCAGATGCTGTCCGCCTGCACACGTACCGCCGACTGCTACCGAGTCGATGGGCGCTGCTTCGCTGGAGCCGCGCTCGCCATCGGAACATCGCGATAGTACAATCTGCGTCCGCGGAACATCTTCGCCGCCGCCTTCAGACAAGCGAACGATGTGCAACTTGGCCAGCGCCGCGATCAGCGGCTCCACCACCCCAGGCGCAAGCCAACCGCGTGCGTCGCGCCACGGCCCCGGCTCAATGTTCAGCGTCTTCCCGCCGCGATCGATGCGAATCGACACGTCTCCTGACGCAGCGCGACGCAGTGGATGGCAATCGCAAAGCGCCACTGCATCGGCCTCTCGTACTAGCGCACGCACCACCCACCCGTCGATGAGGTACGCATGGCTCTCGCGCACGACCCAAAACTGGTCCGCGCCGTGAATCTCCTCGCCAAACCCAATCAAATAAGTCGCCCGAGTACCCATCTGAATCGCGAGAGTTGAGCGGATCGCTCCGGCGCGATCGCGCGGTGCACGGCGCTGCCAACGCGCGCCGCGAAGGGTGGCAAGTACCGCATCAACTCGCCGCGGATCCACCTTATTGCGCAGCGGCGGCGAGAACGTCCAGTCTCCCCCGGTTCGCAGAACCGAAACGTCGGAGGAGCCAGGACGGCTCCATCGCAAGTGTGTAACGCGCGCGCTATCAAACCCGAGTAGCAACGATCGATCGAGCGGAACTGCGCCGCCGCTCAGCGCGACAACGAGCGCCAGGCCGATAGCGAGTGCCGCCAATGCCCCGAGTCCCCGCCACCCGCGAATCACGCGTGACTCCGACGACGCCAAACGACGAGCGCGCCCCCGAGCAGGAGCCAAGCCATAGGAATCGCTACTACGGCCAGGCCAACCACCATTCGGCGCTCCTGACTGGTCATCGCGAGGCGAACCTGCGCTGCTGCTCGGGTCTCGACGCTCACGTTGAGTGGGGCCTGACCGGCAACGTACTTGAGCGCCTGAACGAGCCAGAGATCGCCGGCGGACGCGTCGCCTCGCAATACCGCGTTGGACATCGACTCCGCTGAACCTACAGCGATCACGCGGTGCGCAGAGCCAAGTGCCGCCAGCGACACCGGCCCCTCGAGATCGGCATCACTTCTCTCCGGCGGGCCGTGCACCAGGTCGCGCTCTCCCCAGCTGTCCGCCGACGCGGAGATCAATGAAACGGCGCCCTTGTCGGTCGAAACGACTCGAGGTTGGAACCACAGCGTACGGCGCGCTGCGGCAAACCCGCGATTGATCTCATGCCCCGAGTAGCCGCTGACGACCAGCAATGCACCAGGAACTTCGCGCACAGCAAGCGTTGGATCGACTGCCACGGCGGCGGGCAAGCCTAGGCCTTGGGCGGCAAGCACACCCTCTAATCCGGTAGCCGCGAGCCTAGGCCCGTTCAACGCAGGACGACCCGCAGCCGCAACCAACAGTCCTCCGCCCCCCCGGACGTAGCCATCCACGGCAAGGGCCTCACTTGCGGTCCACGGTACGGTTGGGCCAGCGACGACGACTGCCGCACAGGCGCCGAAGCCGAGAAACGGCCCTACTTCAATAATCGTTATCCCATCGGCGCGGAGCCGATTCCCGACCGTGGTCCAATCGTTGCCGGCTGAATCCGCGACGGTCAGCGACAACTCACCGTGTCCGGTGGTGGCGCAGATCGAGAGTGGTGTCCGACGCGACAACTCCGCGAGCGCACCGGACAGCGAGCGTTCGATGCTCAGCTCCTCGACTAACGGCACACCAGACGCAGTGCGGTCAAACGTGGCCAGCTCAAGTACATTCACAATCCTGCGTCGTTCTCCCAGTTCGACAACTACACCACCGCTCTGCGCAAGCGCCCTCGCCTCTACCCCGGCCAACCGTGCCGCAGCGTCGAGGCCTCCTGGTACGCTCAGTGGGTCTACGGTGCGAACTGCGAGTGGGCCTGCCTGTGCCATCCGGCTGGCCACGCGCGCAACTTCGGCGTACAGCGACTCCAAGCCGCCGAGACTGGGCTCGATAATGGTCAGCGTTGCACGCGAAGGAAGCTCAGCAACCACCGCCCGGGTCGCGGGATCGATCGAATTGCGTTGATCGGCGCTGAGATCGAGTCGAAATGGATAGCGCAGCGCAACGATTCCAGTAAGAACAACAATGACAGCGAGGAGCAGGGTTCCCAACAACCGCTCAACAACTTCGCGGCGGTGACGACGCCCAACGCACGCCAACGCCACGGCCAGCGACAAGCCACATATCGCCAGACCCGCAACATATTCCACTGCGGCAAGGTCGAGCTCGCCGCGGGCAAACCGCGCCAAGTGACCGCGTAACCCAGCGTGTTCGAATGCACGTGACATCTGCCGGTGCGCCGCTGCGACGTCGGGTGCAAGGTTTGACAGCTCTCCGACGAACAAAACTGCCAGGACAAGACCAAAGCCGAGGCCACCAGCAGCCAGACTCGACGAACTCACCGCACTCGCCGCGACCACCCACGCCAATAGGGCAGCGCCGACCGCGATCGCGCCCGCATAGCCGGTCGCAAGGCTGGCGTAGTCCCAGCGCCCGGCGTCAACACGGAACAGGGCCAGAACGGTCCAATGCGACAGTGTTGGCAGCCACAACAGCGCGTACATCGTACTGGCCGCCAACCATTTCCCAATGACAGCGGTGGGTTCACCGACCCCGGCGGTGATAAGCAACTCCCACTCACCACTGCGGCGTTCGTCGGCGATGGTACGCATGCCGAGCAGCGTCAACACCACGAGATGCAGCATCCAATTCAGTAAGGTTCCCGATAATTGACGCTCGAGCAGTGCACCCAACAACGCGGGCCGGCGAGCATCCGAAAGCTCGTTGACCAGCCCGGCAAACGCAATTCCCTGAACCATTAAGAATAGGCCGCCGATGACATACACAAGCGGGGCGCGCAGCATGACAGCGAGTTCGCGCCGCCAAAGCCAATACAACTTCCTCACTAAGGGTTTGTAACAGAATATGTTGATCGGCTGCGGCTTCGCCTCCCGGGCACCTCGCGGCTTTCGTCCTCGCTCCCTCGGTCGCCGTACCCTCAGGTACGGCGACCCTTGCGACCCTTGGAAGTCCCCGTCGGGGGGGAAGTCCCCGATGGGGGGCTCGGTCGGTCGCTCCGGGCGCGCTCGCGATCTGCTCCGGGCTGCTGTGCCTCGCTCGACAACATATTCTGTTGCAAACCCTTAGCGCCTTTCGTGCACAACGCGACCACCGCATCTTCGAGCGTCGAGGATTTGGTCTGAATCCGAAGCGCCTCCGGCGTCGCCACGGCGATCACGCCCCCCCTGTGCACCACCGCAACGCGATTCGCCACGGAAGCCAAATCTGCAACTGCATGGCTCGATACCAGCACTGCCCGTTGTTGCGCTGCCACTACAAGCCGATCGCGCAGTTCGCGCACTTGCATCGGATCCATGCCGGTGGTGGGCTCGTCAAGGACCAGCAATGGCGGGGACCAAAGCAACGCATCGGCCAGCCCGACCCTCTGTCGAAACCCCTTTGACAACGTCCCGATGAAACGACCTGCTTGGCCCGCCAACCCCACCGTCGACATCGCTTCTTCGACAACGGCCCGCGTGCGTACGCATTCCCGCAACCGCGGCGAGGCGGAGCGCTTGAGCCGCGCTCGCAGCAGGAGGTGATCGCGAACGGTCAGCTCTGCGGGCGCAGGTGCGTTTTCCGGGAGATACCCTATTCGGGCCTGCGCTTCAGGCCGATGGGTAGCAAGCGAAATGCCGTCGACCGCCGCGGTCCCCTGGTCGGGATCGATAAAGCCGGTCGCAACCCGCAACAAGGTGGTCTTTCCAGCACCGTTCGGTCCGACGAGCAGGACGACCTCTCCGGCCGAAACCTCGAGAGATACATCGACGAGCGCACGCCGCGTGCCAAATGCCTTCGCGATTCCACACAGCTGCAGCACGACATGCAGCATGGCAGATTCACTCGAACAAGTAACCTGCGCTTGCGTCCTCGCGTACAACGCACACGCGCTAGTACGTACTAGCGCACATGCCGGTAAGTTAAGCAAAAACATCAATAGTCTTGATTCGTTGACGTTGACGTAATCGTT
>CAYQQM010000147.1:0-5252 GCA_964419605.1 uncultured Kofleriaceae bacterium
TGGACCGCCTGGTGCCGCGAGTGATCGCAGCGACCTTGGCCAATCCCGACCGCGAGGTGCGGCGCTCCGACGTGCCACATCACGGCTATCTGGACATC
This sequence comes from uncultured Kofleriaceae bacterium, assembly GCA_964419605.1. Lineage (GTDB taxonomy): Bacteria > Myxococcota_A > Polyangia > Haliangiales > Haliangiaceae > JABFXX01. The sequence goes on from CAYQQM010000147.1 coordinate 99, forward strand.
GTGGTCTTGGGTGTGCTGGTAGACGAACCGAGCCCGCTGACGGTCGCCCTTACCCTCGAGAAACTGGCCGCGGACAAGAGAGCCGCGGCCAAGCTCGCGAAGGCGGAGAAGCGGCGGCTGCGCAAACTCGACTACGGCGGTCTGCGGCGGATGCTGGATCTGACCTTAGTGCGAGTGAACTCGGCGCGCGACCTCAGCGCGCCCTGGGTTGTGCCGATTGACACCGACCTGCTGGACTGGGTAGCGAAGCACCAAGACGTCATCGCTGGTATGCCTGAGGCCAAGGTCCGCGACTTGGTGCCTGTGATCGAAGCCCAATTCCGGATCGTTCGCGACGCGCACTTCGGATTGGAAGCGATCGCCAACAGTTACGCAAAGCCCGGCAGCCGCGAAGAGGCGCAGCAGGCGCCTGAGTACCGCGTCATGTACCAGTACGCGATGGCGATCACCGAGTCTCTGTCGGCGGACAAGGCGGAACGCCACCTGGGCAATGCCAAAGCACTGCACCAAAAGCTCAGTGTCACGGCGGTGGCGCAGCGCGTTAGCGCAGCGCGGACGGCCATGGCCCAGGCCCCTCTCGGAGAAGGCGAGGGCGTACGCAATCCGAGCAAAGTCTATGGGAATACCCAACAGCAGGCGGAAGCCGAGCTGTGGGAGGCCGGGCAAGCGATCGTCGCCGGGGACGAGATCGACGCCGAGCAATTGACGGAAGTGGCGGTTGCTGCAAGCGAGCGGGAGGCGCTGTATCGCCTGCGCGGCATCGTGCGAAAACTCCAACAACTGGCAGAAGTTGCGGGTGCCGTCGACGCAACCAGCGCGCTGCGGACGTTGCTCGACGTCTCGGGGCCGATCAATCAGGTGCGCGTTGAACTGGAACAGGACCTCGAAAGAGCGACGTACGTTTATACGGTTGCAGCGGGCAGCGCGGCAGCGAGAACCACGCGGCTCACAAAACGCCGAGAAGCCGTGATCAAAGCCAACGAAGCGTTGGCCGAAATCGTCAAGGCGCACGACTTGGAGAGCGCGTTTCGCCGTGCCCAGGAGCAAATCAAAGACGAGCAAAGAAAGAAAATCATCGCGGAATTGATCGCGATGTTCGTGTTGGGGTTGGTCACGGGGGGCGTAGCGACGGCGGTGGGAGGGCTGGCGCGCGGGATGATGCTGGCGCGGACTGCGCGCGGCATGTACGTGGTCGGCGAAGCGATCGAAGTGGTCGGCGGCGGCGGCTACGTCATGGCGCAGCTCGCCGGCGGCTTTGCGGCCCTCGGCACCGATGTCACGTTGATGTCTTTGGGGCAGAGCGCGTTAACCGGCCAGTCGCTGCGCGAGTCGCTGAAACAGAATCTCATCGGCAGCTCGGTAATGGCGCTGGCGATGAAGCCGTTTGGCTTCATCGCGCATGACCTCAAGGCGATCAAAGCGGGACTCGTGGCCAGGGGCACGGTGCTGACGATGGAAGTCATCGCATCGAGCGCGGCGAACTTTGCCGCGACGCAGCTACAGGCCGCCGGCTCGGCGAGCGAGCCCGAGCTGTTCGACTGGCTAACGCAGGGCGGAATGATGGTGGTGGGCAAAGCGGTGGGCACGCGACTCGCGGCCACTCACATGCGTCTTGCCAAACTCGGCGAAGCGGTGGGCATGCGAAAGCTCGCGCCGCTGCGCGAACTCGCAAAGCAAATCGGCCGCGGCAAAAACATCGAAGATCTGCCGAAGCTTGTCGAGGGAGAGCGCGACGTGCTTGCGATCGAAACCGAAGCGATTGCGCGCGCACGCGCCAACGAAGCGCTCAGCGCCGACGACATCGCGGCGATCGAAGCGGACAACCAATCCGCTTCAGCCGACGTTGCCCCCGAGCGCGTCGCAACCACGCTGTGGGCCGCGCGCGGACTTGAGCCCATATCGGGCGATGGCACGCATTGGTACGGCACGCGGAAACAAATTAGCGACGCCCTGGCCGACGCTCGTGTGAAACCCAGTGACCTGGTACGCGAAACCGCCACCACAGTCACCTACCGCGTCAACGGCCAAGACGTCCAGTTCACCATTGGCCTGCCCCACAGCCGACCCAGTCGCAGCCAAAACCGCGCCGCGGCAAAGACCGTCCGCACGGCACATGACGTCCCACAGGATAGGACGAGCGGCGACAGTCCGCCCGGCAGCCGGCGTGTCGAGGGCGCGCGACTCGAGGAGTTGCGCGCGGGGTTAAGCGACGAGGTACGCGACTTGCCCATACACGAAGTGGAGGACCTGCGGGGCAAAGACGCGCAAGTGCGGTATCGCGATGGAGAGATCGTGCTGGAAGTCGGTCCAGACGCTGCCGCGCGGCAGGTGCGCTATCACGCCGCAACGGCACAAGCGCTGCTCAAGTACCGGGGGCCGCTGGGGCGCATTCGCATTCTTCTCGAAGACATCCTAACGAAATTGCGGATCATGCCGGGGCACGGCACCGCCGGATTCGAAGCGCGGCTCGAGGTTAAGAAGCTCCGCGCTATCGAGGCGGATGTGATCCGGCTGCGCGATGCGTTGGCCAAAGGTATCCAACTCATCGAAAACGGCCGTGCAGTGACCGAGCAAGATCTCGCGGCCGAACTGCGCTCTGTCGACCAGCAGATCGCATTTCACCAATCGCGGCTGCACAGCTTTGACGCAGGTACCGGCGTGGTGGCGGCGAAGGGCGATGAAGAACGGCCCGTGTACGCGATTCGGATCGCAGACGTGGACAACGATGCCAAGATCAAAGTCAGGGGCTCCATCGATAGCCCAGCGGGGATCTCAGTAAGTTTCGACGGGCCGGATATACGCGGGCAGTCGCCATTTCTTGGCACGGTAGAAATCGCACGCAATGACAAAGGCGAGGTCGTCCTTCTAATGGCTCTCGATACGCGAGTAACGCTGGATGGGGTAACGTACGGGATCAAAATGTTTCCTGAGGTGGCCAATCCAGACGGGATTCCCACCGGCGTTGGCAAAGCGATATCGTTCACCCAATTCGTGCTCGACCGGGCGATGCAGAAGTATCGCGATCTGGGACACGGCGACATTGACGTGTTGGGTGGTTCATTGGCCGACGACAACAAGGCGAATTTTCAGCTGGAGTATGCAGCGGCAATTCAGGCAGGGCTTGGCCACGACGCAGCGCTGCAACAGGCGGCGCGGAACATCTCGTTTGGCAAGCATCGTATCGGACGCGGATACACCGAATTGAAAGTGGACGTGGATGATCCAGTGAATTGGCGGTTGCTTGAACCGGCAAGTCCCGGCGCCGATCCGGAAAACTTGCCTCCGATCGGCGCCAAAACCCGATCTGGCGCGGCCATCAGGAACCAAGAGGTTCCACAAAAGATTGAGATCAATGCGCGGAGGCCACGCACATGACGCAATCGAGCGAAGCGATCGCTTTCTATCTTGAACGCCCCGTGAGCGAGATCGAGCGCGGGTCGATCCCCACGCTCAACGAAGTAGGTGGAGAGCTCCTGGAGACATTGCGCGGGTGGCCGAGACCTTACGCGATGTTGTATGGACCGCACTGCCTTGAATTTTTCGTGGCTGAGCACGAAGGCGTAAACTGGATGCAATTTGAGGGAAGAGCTCTGCGGAGGCAATTTGTTGAAGACGTCTACGATCGAAAAATGGAGCCAGCGGAGTGGGAGCGGGGGCCGGCGTTCTTCGGGCTCGACAGAGTAACGTTCGAATTGCAATCTGTAGACGTCGCTTCGGTGATTTCTGATTTGGCCACCGTGCCCGGTGACCGATACTATCAGATGGTTTATGCGGGCGGAACGTTGGCAGAGATCGGGGTCGTCTTTACGGACTATCGGTATTGGATGACACCGAACAAGAGTGCTCCGCACGTAGGGCCAGGACGCATTGTGGACTTAAGTAAAATGGAGCTGAGGTCGAAGGACGGAAAGCCAATGCCAAAGATTCGGTACGTACCCGAGAGCGATTTGCCTGTCGCGCTTCGACGCTGGCAAGCGTTGATGTTTCAGCGTATCGCTGGGGAAGACTATTGGGCGGCAGGAAATCCCACCGTGGAGTCATTGGCACATCGCCTGATGCACTTCGACCAATTGGGCCGGCCTAAGCAAAACATCGGAGAACATCAGCCGACTGCGGACGCTCTCATCGCGATGCGCGCGTTGATCGCGGAATACAGACTCAATTCGCCCGACTTTACGCGACGCCCCGGCACGCTGGGCCCGGACGAGTGGTATCGCTAGCAACACGATCGTGCTGGCGTCCTAGAGCACTTGGGTGAGAGCGAGCTCCCCATCGCGCTGCGACGCTGGCAGGCCCCTCGCTGGGTGTTTGAGCTGAGCTGTTCCGCGAGTCGTCGCCCCGAGTTGTTGCGTTTGGGCCGAATGTTGCCGCAAATCAGTCGTAAATATCTATATAATTTCATGAATTTTGTATTGCGTCTGGGTCGAATATGGGATAGTATGAACTGGTAAGGAGGCGCAGATGGCCGTAGCGATCACACCGGAGCGGCTCCGAAAGATGGAGCCCGTCAGGGCCCCGCGCGAGGAGTACGCGGATCTCGCAAAACTCAGCGTGGCACTTCGCGCGGAACAGGCACGAACAAAGGAATGCAAGCTCGTCGGTCCACATGGAGAAAGTGTAGTGCCGGAGGCAGTGTTCTATGTCCTCGCGCGTATTGTTGAGGTCCTCGCAAAGGGCGACGCGATTACCATTGTTCCTGTTGGCAAGGAATTGACGACCCAACAGAGCGCAGATCTTCTCAATATTTCACGTCAATACCTGGTCAAGTTAATCGAGGATGGGCGGATCGCATGCAAGAAGATCGGGCGACATCGCCGACTTCGCATCGAGGACGTTCTCGAATTCAAGAGGAAGCGCGACGAGGCTCGGCGGGAGGAGCTGGATAACTTGATTGCCATGACAGAAGAGATGGACGGGTATCCGGAACTCAAATAGCAAATGCCGTTCAAGGTCGTCATCGACGCATGTGTCGTCTATCCGTCGACTGTGCGAGATATCCTGCTTACGGCAGCCCATCAGGGCTTGTATCATTTGGCTGGGGACGACAACCTGTAGGGGGGTGTCTGCCCATGGCGCGGTGCGGGCGTGAAATCGGCCACTTGCGGCGATATCGGCGACCGCGATCGCCACTCGGCGGGGTGTTTGCGATTGATG
>CAYQQM010000148.1:0-5197 GCA_964419605.1 uncultured Kofleriaceae bacterium
TGTCATGAAGAGACAAGATGTGTAGGATCATGAGACTGGCGGTAACGCGACGGAGTCCCGGTGGCGCCTATCCGTGCTCCAGTTCTAAACTCTCGTAAACCTCACGAACCGGAATGACCATCTTCGGGTTCTCGATCGTTACGTGCTCGTTCTCAAAAAACTCGCCTTCGCTCCAACCAGAGGACGATCGTTGAATGATCGTAATCTGCGGCCTTCGATGCGAAAGGATGAGGACGGCTTGCAAGGAGGGAATGTGTTTGTAGTGGCTGAGCTTGTTAGAGCGATCGTAATCCTCCGTTGATTTGCTTGTGACTTCGATCAATACGGTTGGATTGATCACCGCATGTTGATCGATGGGAGAACGAAGAATAGGACCGCAAACCAGCGAAACATCGGGGAACGTAGATAGTCCTGTCTGCTCGACCCGTATTTTGGCATCCGAGGTGAGGACTTCGCATTCTTTGCGTTGGTTACCAATGATGCGAGCGACGCGAGCCGCCAACGCAGAGTGCGCAATGGTTCCACCTGCCATGGCATAGATTTCACCGTCGCAGTACTCGAGTTTTACCTTACTCATCTCAAGCGCGGAAAGGTATTCCGCGTATGAGTAGTGCAAACGCCTGGCGGTACTCATGCCAGGCTCAGTTTAGCAGGAAGTTCATGGTGGTTTTCCCGGTGGAGCGCCGCATGCTAAACCTGTCCACACAACAGTCGTGCATTTCCAAGAGATTACGATTGCTTATGGATTCCGAAGTAGGTCGTTATTACGAGGATAGCTCGGAGATTGCTTTGGTCAGCCCGTCTACCGCAACTAACTCCATGCCACTGGACTCGGTTAAACGGCGTGCGTTCTGAGCCGGAATGAGGGCGCGAGAGAATCCCAGCCGCGCAGCTTCGGCCAGGCGCTGTTCGCACAATGTGACGGCGCGAACTTCACCCGCGAGGCCGATCTCGCCGAATACCACGGTGCGCGGATCAATCGCGCGTTGGCGCGCTGACGAAACGATGGCACAGGCCACACCGAGATCGATCGCTGGTTCCGCAAGCCGAACCCCACCTGCCACGTTGACAAAGACATCGCGGTCAAGGACGTCACACGCAGCGCGCTGTGCAAGCACGGCGAGCAGCAGCGAAACGCGATTGCCATCCACTCCGGCGGCGGTGCGACGACCGAAACCCGCGGCCGCGGGAGCGACCAGGGCTTGAATCTCGACGAGTAGCGGACGAGCGCCATCGGCGGATGCAACAACCACAGATCCGGGCGCTCCCACCGGACGCTCGGCGAGGAGATGTGCGGACGGGTTGGGCACTTCGGCCATGCCGGCCCCCCGCATCTCGAATACGCCGATCTCCCGTGTCGAGCCAAAACGATTTTTGTGGGCCCGCAGGATCCGATACGGCCCTCCATCGCCCTCGAGTTGCAGCACCACGTCGACCACGTGTTCCAGCGTCTTGGGCCCTGCGAGTCCCCCATCTTTCGTGACGTGACCAATGATAACCGTGGGCGTACCCGTCGTCTTCGCAAATTGGACAAGACGGCTGGCGCACTCACGAACCTGAGCGAGCGACCCTGGGATCGAATCGAGAGCTGGCGTGTAGATGGTCTGCACCGAGTCCACAGCGAGCACAGCGGGACGAGCTGCCTCGGCATGAGCGATGATCTTTTCGACATCCGTCTCCGCTGCGATCGCGATAGACGCCGAGGCGGCGTCTACCCGTCTAGCGCGCATCGCCGTTTGGCCAACGGACTCCTCTCCCGATGCGTACAAAACGCTTCCACTGCGAGCGCATCCGGCGAGCGCCTGAATCAGCAAGGTGGACTTCCCTACGCCCGGATCGCCGCCGAGCAAAACCACCGAGCCAGCAACGAATCCGCCACCCAGCACGCGGTCGAGCTCGTCGATTCCAACTGGCAGCCGCTCACCGTCAATTTCTGCCACTTCCGTTACGGGCCTCGGACCTTCGCCCAGCGCAACGCCGCCTGAACTCCCACGCGGCGGAGATGCGCTCGCTTCGACCTCCTCGACGAGCGAATTCCATTCCTGACACGCCGGACAGCGCCCCATCCACTTGGTCTCGATATGACCGCAGCTCGCGCAACTGAACACCAGCTTCGGCGCCTTTACAGCTTTCACCTTCGCCACACGGGAGGCGTACCAGTCCGGTCTGACGCCATTGCGCAACATATGTGCCCCCGATGCACATGTACTGCGTATGGCAACGGGGTCACTAACTCAGCCGCTTGTGCACCGCGGCTTGCTTCTGTCGCAGTTTGGCAGCGAGCTCCGGCCGACCGAGTTGCTGAGCCCGTTGCGCGCCGATGCCGAGCCAACGCACGGCCTGTCCCGTCTTGCCGGCAGCAAGAAAGGCTCGGCTCGCCGAGAGCGCAACCGCCACGTCGCCCTGATCTTCCTCGTGTCGCTCCTCGAATAGTTTCTCGGCCAGCTCGATGAAGCCGGCGGTTACATACAAGTCGGCCAGCCCGTCGCGCAACGCACCAACTCTCGCTCCGCCATGGGGAACGTCGGCGAGCGCCTCGGCGTACATCGCGGCAAACTCCTCGTACGCGCGTACCGCAACCTCACGTTCGCCGCGGGTCAACCCGATCAACAGCTCGAGAAATGGAGCGTAAAACACATAGCCGTCGATCGGACATTGCAATACGCCAATGACTTCGCCCACCGAGAGTTGGCCACTTTCATGCGCTGCTGCCGCCAACGTAGCCGCCTCGACCGCGTAGTTCGACGCCGCAAATCGTCCCCGTGCCGCCGCCAACCCTTGGTCGCGCACGACGGCAGACACCCGCTCAGCCCTTGCAACGTGCTCCACGACCGGCGCCCAGTCTAAGATCCGCCCGTCCTCTGGAGCCGGCGGAACCACGAACTCTGGGCGAAAATGATCTTCGAACGACGCGCCGTTCGCCGTAAGGACCCCGCGGGCCGCTTCGACCTCCGCTGCCGACAGCCAACTGATCCGCATTGTAATCAGTTTAGCACGCGACGTACCTGGGCTGCGAAGCCACGCCGATCGACTAAAACGGGAAGGCCGCCTCGGCAGAGATCCGGGATAGGAACTCGCCGATCGGCAACAGCCCCAAGTCCGCGTCTTTGCCAGTGCCATGTTTGCGAGGCGACACACCTTCGCGCTCGACTTCCTTGTCGCCAACGACGAGAGCGTACGGAATTTTCGCCAATTGGGCGTCCCGAATCATCGCTCCAAGCTTTCCATGCGAGCGATCGATTTCGACGCGCAATCCCATCGACCGCATCCGCGCTTGAACGTGCTCTGCCCACACGTGATGGCGCTCAGCGACGGGAAGAATGCGGGCCTGCTCCGGCGCGAGCCACACCGGAAAGTTGCCAGCGTAGTGCTCGATAAGAATCCCGATAAAGCGTTCGAACGAGCCGTAGATGGCGCGGTGAATCACCACCGGGCGGTGCTCCGCGTTGTCCGGTCCGATGTAGCCAAGAGCAAATCGCTGCGGCGCTAAGTAATCGAGCTGAATCGTGCCGAGCTGCCACTTGCGGCCAATGCTATCGGCGACGTCGAAGTCGATCTTTGGCCCGTAAAATGCTCCGTCGCCAGGCTTGTGCTCGTACACAAGTCCAGTCGCAGTCAGCGCGGCCTGCAGCGCCGCTTCCGCTTTGTCCCACAGAGCGTCGTCGCCCAGCTTGTTTTCAGGCCGCGTTGCAAACTTGGCCGTAAACTCGAGGCCAAAGGCCTTATAGACCTTGGCAATGAGCTGCGTAAGTCGAGTTACCTCGTCGGTTATCTGCGACTCCATGAGGTAGATGTGAGCGTCGTCCTGCTGAAATTGCCGAACTCGCGTTAGCCCCGACAGCACACCAGTGGCTTCGTTGCGGTGAAGTACATCCTGGGTGTGCAACCGCAGTGGCAATTCGCGATACGAGCGGCGCTTCATCTCGAAAAACAGATGGTGCGACGGACAGTTCATCGGTTTGAGCGAGTAGCTGGCTCGCTCTTGTTCGGGCAACTCTGGATCCGCTTCCGGATCGAGGATCAGAAACATGTTCTCGCGGTACTTGCCCCAATGGCCACTCTTTTCCCACAGGCTCTTGTTGTAGAGCAGCGGCGTTTTGATCTCGACGTAGCCGTTCGACAAACACATCTGCCGCATCGCTTGCTGCAATTGCGTAAACAGCACCGTGCCGTTGGCAGTCCAGAACACTGCCCCTGGAGCGGCCGGGTGAAACGCGAACAGATCGAGCTCCTTTCCGAGCTTGCGGTGGTCGCGCTTGCGCGCTTCCTCTTGTTGCGTCATCCAGGCATCGAGCTCTTTGCGGGTAAAAAACGCCGTGCCGTAAATCCGCTGCAACTGAGCATTGCGATGATCCCCTCGCCAATACGCACCTGCGACGGATAGAAGCTTGATCACGCCTACGCGCCCGGTAGAAGGGCCATGCGGCCCAAGGCAAAAATCGGTCCAGTCGCCGTGCGAATACAGCGATAGAGTCGTCGCGCCTTTGGCAAAAATGTCTTCGATGATTTCGAGCTTAAACCTCTCGCCAAGCCTGCCGAATAGCGCAAGCGCTTCCGCCTTAGTCACTTCGGTTCGCACGAATGGACGGTCGGCGCCAATCTCCTCATTCGCCGCTTGTTCGATCTGCTCCAGGTCATCCGGAGTAAACGGCGTGTCGCGAGCGAAGTCGTAGTAGAAGCCGTCGTCGGTGGTTGGGCCAATTGTAACCTGGGTGCCGGGAAACAGGCGCTGCACCACGCTTGCCACGATGTGCGCTGCGTCGTGGCGCACCAGGTCGAGCCCTTCCGGATCTTTCGTCGTAAAGATTTTCAGTGGCCCCGAGCGATCCAGCAGATGTGACAGATCGACGTCACTACCATCGAACCGGGCAAACAGCGCCGCCTTCGCAAGCCCCGGACCGATCTGCGTGCGCACGAACTCCGCAATCGTTGTTCCAACCGGCACGGACTTGCTGGTTCCGTCGGGTAGCGAAATCGTGACTTCTCTAGCGTTCATCGCCGCGAACCATACCCGAAGACGTGCCCAATGTTCCGTTGTTCGCAACGCAACAGGAGTCCCGCCACGCCCTTGCTCCGGCGCAGCCGTTGCTCACAGGAGCTTCAGTCTTCGCGCTCCGGGAACATCATCGAAGTCCTTTGTCAATCTAGTACCTCGCCACAGTGGTTTTGGCAGGTTCCGGTCGCCGAGGCGCGCCGA
>CAYQQM010000149.1:0-5141 GCA_964419605.1 uncultured Kofleriaceae bacterium
CCGGCCGCGCCGGGATGCGCAGCACTCCCGCTGAGGGAGTGCGGAGGTGGATCGAGCACCGCTCGAACGTCCGATGACTGGGCATCCGGCCCCCGTGCATCGCCAGGCGCGGCGACCGGTACCGGCGGCAGTTGTACCGGCCCCGCCGCAGCAACCACGGACGCGCGCGCGTTGACCGCAACTTGCATCGTAGCGGGCGCCTTGGATCGAAGCGCAGCAGCATAGGTCCCCGCGCCAAGCGCAATCGCTACAACCACCGCGATCCACCATCGCCAGCTTGCAGGTCGAGCGGACGCCACGTCAGGAGCGGCGACCTGAGCGGTCGATGGAGGTGATGCCTCGATCGCTGTGTCGTTTTGCAAGGCCGTGGCCGCCATGGAGCGCATCGTGCCGGTGCCAGCCAGTAGCCCGTCATCGAGAAAACTGACGAAGGGCTGCTGGTCGATCTTCCCCCGCTCCTCGGCACCGATAGAAAGGGCTTGGCGAGGAGCAGAACCGAGGCTTCCCACCTCCTCGCCATCGTCGGAATCAGCGGCCGATTCGTTGCCGTGGTCCTTCCACACTTCCGCGAGCCAGGTCGCCAGTCCCCGTGCCGGCGCATCCGAACGCTTGTTGGCCCGCTCGCCTACAATGTAGCGGTCGAGTTCCTCCAACATCTGTTGAGCATCTGGGTATCTCCGCTCGCGATCGGCAGCGGTGGCGCGGTCGACAATAGCGACCAGCGGCAATGAACCACCCGGAGGCCAGGGCGATAGCTCGCCGCTGCGCGCTGCGGCGAGCGTAGCCTCTTGACCGTCGCAACACCGAGGCTTCATTCCGGTAAGTGCCTCGCGAAGCACCATCCCGAGGCCGTACACATCTGCCCGCAGATCCAGCGGTTCGCCACGCGCCTGTTCAGGCGCCATGTAGGCAGGTGTGCCGACAATCGAAGTTTCAGAATCCCCCGCTAGAGCTGCGATACCGAAATCCGTCAATTTCACTTCGCCGGACCACGACAAAAGCAGGTTTCGCGGGGTGACGTCGCGATGCACGATTCCCAGGGCGACACCCTCGGGACTTCGCCGGCCGTGTGCATACGACAGCGCCTGGCAACACTCCGCGGCGATGAATGCGGCGACGACCTCCGGCAGCACCATTCCCAACTTCTTCGCGCGAGCCAATGTCGACCCCAGGTCCCTACCCTCGATACGCTCCATCGCGATAAACACCTGGTCGGCGCTGCGCCCAAAGTCGAACACTGGCACGATGTTCTGATGGGTGAGGCTCATCGACAGTCGGGCTTCTCGCACAAACAGCTCCAGGAACCTGACATCTCCCACCCGCTCCGGCCGCAACCGTTTCACGACGAGCCATTTCTCGACTCCAGCCGCATGCCGTCGCGCGAGAAAAACGTCTGCCATCCCGCCGCGGCCGAGCCGTCGATACAGCTCGTAGCGTCCCATGGCGTTCGACATCACAGACATCATAGCCTGTGGTTGACCCTCGCTCCGAACCATCCGAAACTTATCGGCTTGAAACGGCTTGTTCTGTTCGCGGTGCTGCTCACCATGCCATCGGTGACTTGGTCCGCGCCGCGCGCTGATGTGGTGATGGTTTGGTCACCTGGCACGCCGGTGGCGCCTCTCGAGACAGTGGCGCGTCACCGCGGCGCTGCACTGATCGACAGGTCGCCAGTCCCTCAACCGAACCCTGAAACAGCGCGCTTTCTGCAGCGTGGTATCTCTGCCTACGAAGCCATTCAACTCGGCGAAGCGCAGGCAGCGCTCGATCAAGCGCGCGACCTCGCCGACAAGACCGGCGCGCACGGACTAACGCGGGCGCAACTATCCGACCTGTTCCTGTATCGCGGGCTAGTGCGCGCGGCAAATGGCGACGAGGCGACCGCGTGGGACGAACTGGTGACAGCCATGGTGATCCACCCCACGCGTTCCCTTGACCCGACGCAGTACGCGCCGAAGATTCAGAGCCTGGTAAAGCGAGTCCGGGACGATGTATTGCAGAAACGGCCTCAGGCCAAGATTGTCGTCGAAGCACCGAGCGGCTGTTTGATCTATATCGATGGAGAGCTCGTTGGGGGTCCTGTGCTGCGCGCCACTGGGCCTCACTTTGCACGCGTGACGTGCAATGGCCACGAGCCGTGGGCTAGTCGGGTCGACCTCACCTCGCTCGATAGCCATGTCGCCGCATCGCCGAAACCCTATCAGCCGCCCTCAGATGGCGAGCTATTGATACAAGCTCGGGCGGCCGGGGTGCGAGCGATCGCTGCCGTCGAAGTTCACGGGGGAATCGCCACAGTGCGGCTGATCGGAGTAGACGGCAAAGAGCGGGAGCGACGCTCAACCGCGGTTGCGAACAACGATCTCACCCAGCTAGCCGCGATTCTCGATGAAGTGCTAGCACCGCCGGCGCAGATGAGCAGGCCGTGGGTGCGTTCGCGTTGGGCGTGGGCGATCGGCGCCGCTGTGGCCACTGCAGCGATCGTCATTCCGATTACCGCGGTGATTGCCAGCGACACGGGCGCTGCAACTTGGACCGTGCGCGTGCGAGGGTTGCCGTGAGGCGATGGCTTGGGCTGGCAGCCTTGGCCGCGTGCAGCGACAATGCTGCGATCGTTTCTCCCGCGATCGATTTGCCAACCAACGATAGCGCCTCCGCATTTCCGCTAAATACACTTGTCGTGGCGGTGGCCCATGCGGGGTCGTCGGCGAATATCGTGTCACAGACGTTTGTGTCGGGCCAAGAGATCGACCTCCCCGGTGTGCCGTTCGGCGACGATTTGGTGATTCACATGACGGGCTACATCGGTGCGAGTGAGGTTGCGTACGGCCGCAGCTGCCAAATCGCCGTTGCGCAGAATGCGCCCACTCCTACGCCGCATCTGTTCTTTTCACGAGGCGGCGTGTTTGCCGACGTCGCGACACTCATCCCGCCGCTTTTGCGGGTTGATGGCCTCGGGATTGCCGACGCACATGGTGCGGGGGTCGTGTTGGGGGGACATGCTCCGTCCGACCCAGCGGCCGCAGTGACTGAAGTAGAGCGTTTTGATCCGCAAACCGGCGAGCTGAGCCACGTAACCACGATTGCACCTCGCCGCGGTGGCGTAGCTGCGGTGGTCGGCCTGGGCAGCGATGCTCGGATTGCAGTTCTCGGTGGCGAGGATCCTGCAACAGGCACAGGCGCAAGCGTTGTCGAGTACCTGATCCCAGATGCGGCACCTTCCCGACGCTACGAGCGCTTCGACGACTCCCAGCTGGCGCTGGCAAGCGCAACGGCAACGACGATGGCAGGAGGTGAGGTCGTTGTAATCGGAGGTCGATCGATAAGCGCTGCTCCATCGTCAGCGGTATTCGAAATCAAGGTCGATCAGGGAGCGCCTACGGTGAAACGAAAGCGCGCCATGCTCGCTCATCCTCGGTACCACCACACAGCCACCCGACTCACCGACGATCCGGGGGCCTCGGTGCTCGTCATCGGTGGGATCGACGGCACGGGTGCGCCCATCGGTGCTGCCGAACTGCTGAGGCCGCTCAGCGACTCATTCTCCGCGAGCTTCGCGCACGCCATGGTGGTGCCTCGTTCACAGCATCGCGCGGTGCGCATGCCCGAAGGGAGCGTGATGATCATCGGCGGCATCGATAGTGCCGGTAGCGGCGTTGCGACTCTCGAGCGATTCTCTCTCGATAACGGGTTCATCGATGCCGGTAGCGACCTTCCCGCAGGAACAGGCCTCATCGATTTTGCACTAACATCGCTCCCCGATGGTCGAGTACTTCTCACCGGCGGTCGCACCAACGACGGTCGACCCGTGTCTAGCGCCCTCATCATCCAGCTCGACGCCAGCGGCCTGAGTGTGTTGCGCACCGTCCCGATGTCGGTTGCCCGGGCGGGCCACCAGGCGATCTTGTTGTGCGACGGCAACGTGCTGATCACCGGCGGTACGGAAACCCCTTCCGTAGCCGAGCGCTACAATCCGGGTTCGGTTGGGCGGAGATAGGCCGATCCGGTGATACGGTTGCCCCGTGGCTGCGGGCCGACCGTGGATTTCTGCGAATCAGGTAACCCTGTTGCGCCTGATTCCTATGCCGGCATTGGCGTGGATGATCTACGAGGGGCACAATCGGCACAACAACGCCTATTTGTGGAGCGCGTTGGTCGCCGGTATTGTCATCGGCTCGACCGATTGGGTCGACGGCATGCTTGCGCGCAAGTATGGACCTACCGTATTGGGCGGCCTGCTCGACCCGATCGCCGATAAGGTATTCATTGCATTCGCATACACGCCGTTTGCCGATTCCGGCCCCGAGGGCATTCCGATTGTTTGGTGGTGGGCATGCGGCTTGATGTTTACGCGCGAGTTTTTCATTACTGCCCTGCGGTCGGCCTACGAACAACGCGACCTGTCGATGAAAACCAGCTATCTCGCTAAGGCAAAGACCTGGGCGCAAATGCAGGGGATCGGCGTGATGCTGCTGTTTCCCCTCGTGCAGCAAAGGCCCGTGATCGTGGCACTTCTCGTGGCCGGCATCGTCGGACCTCTGGTGGCGTTTGCCGGCCTATGGCTGGCCAGGCGGAGGGTATGGCGGGGAGCGGTCTTCATGACCCTGCCGTTCGCAGCGACGCTGGCGATCTATCTGCACGACGAATCATCGGCGCCGAGAGCGATCATGATCGGAGTGGTGGCGATTACCTGGATCAGCGGCGTCGACTACATCGCCTTGGGGTGGAAACAGCTTCGAGGTCGCGGCGACTTCCGGCGGGCCGATGGCGTACGGCTCGTTGGCGGACTCGTTCTGCCCGCGCTGCTGTTCGCAGTGCTTCACTACACCGAAGCACCACGGTGGACCATCTTCACGATCCTTGCCCTCGAGCTTGCGGTTGGCGGTCTCGACAATTTGTTGTCGCATCACAAGGTTGCGACCCTTGCGCCGGCGTGGGGTGGCAGGGTGCTCGGAATTAGCGCTCTACTGGTTACCGCGACCCTAATTCCCGCCGCCGCGACCGCACTCTGTGTGGTCGCGACCTGCGTCAGCGCGTACGGCGTAACTGCCGAATTTGTTCGCGGTAAGCCGTATTACGTTCAAGCACTCTAGTCCCCTGGATCGGTGATTCCTAGCAGAAGTCTCATGCGTGGACCTGCAGGG
>CAYQQM010000150.1:0-4987 GCA_964419605.1 uncultured Kofleriaceae bacterium
TGCTCCGGGCTGCTGTGCCTCGCTCGACAGCTTATTTAGGGACAGTGCCTTAGGGTCCTCCGCCGTCGCCACGAGTGCGACCGTTGCGGCATGAACAGTCCCCACCCCGTAGGCTGCGATCACCAGGCCTGTGCTCGTAGCCAGCAGCGATTCCGACTCGACGGCGGCCAAACCGGGGATCAAGGCGCCCAGGTGTTGGGACGCCCGTTGCACCAGCTCGCCAACAACTGCGTTTGCCCGCAGTCTAGCGAGATCGACCTCGACGATGACTTGGGCTCCGTCGGGAAGCAGTGCGACCATGCGTTCCGACGCCGTCAACGGCGCCGATGGACAAGAACCGTCCGCCCCGCAGCCCCCAACTGGTAACGCGCGTTCAGCTGGGGTCCGGTCTGCGGACCGCCCTCCGCATGCTAGGACGGAGAGTGCGATGATGGCCGGAGCGCGCTTCACGCCAGTGCACGGTTAAGCGCAGCGATCACCCGCGGCATATCCTGCGCTGTAGCGATCGAAACGCGAATGCAGGTCGGCAAGCCCCAGGCCGCCATGGGACGAACGATGACACCGGCGCGCATCAAGCGATCATAGATAGGCATCGCGGGGCGCCCCGTATCGATTAAGACGAAATTTGCCGCCGACGGAAATACCCGCACACCTGGTCCGGTGACATTCTCTCGCAATTGCTCCACCGCGACTCGAGCGTGCCGCGCACTGATCTCGACGTGTTCGCGATCTCCGAGAGCCGCCTGTGCCCCAACCAGTGCCAAACTCGACACGTGGAACGTTCGAGCGACGCGGCCGAGCACATCGACGATACAGCGATCGGCAACCGCGTAGCCAACGCGAAGCCCCGCCAGGCCGTAAATCTTCGAAAAGGTTCGCAAAACTACGATTCTCGGGTCCCGCAGGCACAGCGCCAGGCCATGCGCGCTATCGACCTCGGGCCACGCCGCCGCATACTCGGCGTAGGCCTCATCGATGACGAAAAGCGCTCTGGGCGGCAGAGCCTGTAGGATACGCTCCGCTCCCGCCCGAGTGACGACGGAGCCCGTCGGATTGTTGGGTGTGCCGATCATGATCAGCTTCGTGCGGGGCGTGATCGCCGCGATGATGGCATCGACATCGCACGACAGCTCGGCGGTGGTCGCCGCGGCCACAAACCGACGCCCGGCAACTTCCGCCGCCAAGCGATACGCGAGGAAGCTGTACTGATGCGACAGCACCTCGTCGGTCGGTTCGCACGTTGCAAGCACCAACTGGTAGAGCAAATCGTTGGACCCGTTTCCTAGCGCAATTTGGTCAGAGGGCACCCCTAACCTCTCCGACAGTGCGCGGCGCAGCGCGAAGCCTCCTGCATCAGGGTACAGATGTAACTGGGGCAGCGCAGCCGGCAAGGCCGCAACCGCCATCGGCGATGGTCCAAGCGGATTCTCGTTGGACGCTACTTTGATTGCGCCGGCAATGCCGAGCTCCCGCTCGACTTCGTCGATCGGCTTTCCAGGCTGGTACGCCACCAGAGATCGAATGTGCTCAGGAATGCAAGCGGAGAGATCGGTCACGATGCGACAACCTACACCGCGTCCAACGGCGATGTACCAGCACTACTGAGCCGAATCAGCATCGAGCAAGGCCAAGGCATGCGAGCCGGACTCCTCGGGCGGGTTGGGCTAGCACGCCCGGAGCGGAGATGCGACCCTTGGAAGTCCCTGACGAGAGAGAAGCGTGCTGAAGCACGTGACGAGCGAGCATTGGACGTACGCGAGGAGCCCGCCGCAAGACGAAGGCCGCAGCCGATGATGATTCGGCTCAGGTTCATAGGGGAATTTTCGCTGGCGCGTCGTGGGTTTATAATGGAGACGTGCAGCCCCATCCTCGCGGAATTCGCCTAGTACCTCGCCACAGAGAGGTACTACGCCTCTGGACCGTGCTCGCGCTACTGGCGGTCCAGTCAGCATGCTCGAGCGACTGCGATTTCGCCGACTATCAACAGCGCGGCTCGGCGTGGATGGTGCTGGGCGCATTCGGTTTTGGCCTGCTCACGTCGCTGACACCGTGCGTCTACCCGATGATTCCGATCACGCTCGCGATTTTTGGCGCGCGAGGCAAGGACGTTCCCAGAAAACGCGCCATGCTTCTCGCAGCGACGTACGTCAACGGAATGTGCCTCACATATACGATTCTTGGCGTTTCCTTTGCAATGATCGGGAAAGCTGGCGACTTTGGAACGCAACTCGCGAGTCCGGCGGTCGTATTTCCGCTAGCGCTGCTTTTTCTTGTCCTCGCCACCTCGATGTTTGGCGCGTTTGAACTCAATCTGCCTGCTAGTTGGCAAGCCCGACTCAATCAAGTCGGAGGCAGAGGCGTTGGCGGCGCATTTGCGATGGGCATGGTTGGTGGGCTGATCGCGGCACCGTGCACGGGTCCGTTCCTTGCGGGCCTGCTCACGTACGTTGCGACCACAGCGGATGTAGTCGGCGGCGGCGCTTTGCTCTACGTCTACGGCCTCGGCATGGGCGTGTTGTTCTTCGTCCTCGCCGCGTTCGCGGTCAGTCTGCCAAAGAGCGGTCGTTGGATGGAAGCCGTCAAGTCGATCGGCGGCATCGGCTTACTGTTCGCGGCGATCTACTACTTGCAGCCGTTTCTGCCGTGGCTGAAGAAGTTCGCTCAGCCGACATCGGCGTTGCTCGCGGGCGGCGTGGTACTCATGATCCTCGGGGTTGCGCTCGGCGCAGTTCACCTGTCATTCCACGCAACATGGCGGGCTCGGGTGCGCAAAGCGGCCGCGATCGGTCTCGTCGTCGCTGGCGGCGTGGGCGTGTGGATGTGGAAGCTCGCGCCTCGGCACCACCTGCCCTACCTAACCGACGAAGCCGCAGCGTTCGAGAAAGCGCGCTCAGAAGGAAAACTCGTGATGATCGATTTCTCTGCCGATTGGTGCGCACCTTGCCAAGCGATGGAGCGCACGTTCGGCACGAACGATGTTTATTCGGCGATCACAGCCAACTTTGTGCCGCTCAAGTTCGACGTCACGAAAGACACCGATAGCAACACCGAAAAGAAGACTCGCTACAAAGCTGAAACCCTTCCCGCTGTGCTTTTTGTCAACCCTGTCAACGGCGCAGTTCTGCAGCGAATTCGCAAAGAAACCGAGGCCGACGAACTGCTCGAAATCATCCGCAAGGCCGCCTCGCGTCAAGTCACACTCAGCCGCAAGAGTTGTTAGCTCCTCAAGGTACTATAGAACGGTACCTACGCTGCAACGTAGCTGCCGAGTACCCGCAACTCGGTCGTCAACGTTCCGAGTTCGTCGAGCACCGCCACAAAAGCCGCGCTGGCGCGATGCCCCATCACGTCGATGTAAAACCGGTACGTAAACGGCGCTTCCGGGATGGGACGCGATTCGATTTTGGTCAGCGACAAGCCACGCGAGGCAAACCGCGTCAAGATCTCGCCCAGTGCCCCCGGTCGATCGGCTAGAGAAAGCAGCAACGATGTCTTCGAGCGTGCTCCCTCGGCAACCGGTGCTGGACGCGGCGCCACCTCCACAAACCGCGTGGCATTCCCAACCGCGGTTTGGATGCCGCGCTCAACGATGCAAAGGCCGTATTGCGCCGCGGCCGCGCTGCTTGCGATCGCGGCCAGCGTCCGATCGTGTGAACTCGCGACCCGCTTAGCAGCAGCCGCCGCATCGACCTCTGGATGCGGCGTCAGCTGCGGGTAGCGGCGAAACAAGCCGTGGCACTGGGCGAGCGCTTGTGGGTGCGATATCACTACGCGCAGTTCGCCCATCGGTACGTCGGGCAACGCCAACAGGCAATGCTCGATCTCCGCCACGACTTCGCCGGTAATGTGCAGATCGCCGCGCGCCAACACGTCGTAGGTTTCGTTGATGCTTCCCGCCGTGCTATTTTCAATTGGAAACAGCGCAACGTCGACCGCGCCCTCGATCACCGCGTCTGCTGCGCCGCGAAACGATTCATAACCGGTGAGCAGGGCCCCACCGGGCGCTCCTGCGTAACGGCGCTGAGCCGCGAGGTGATTGTAACTGCCCTCTCCCCCCTGATACGCAACCCGAAGAGGCGCCTCCGTGCGATTGCGCACCGACTGCTCCTCGTGCGCCACCGCCATGTCCATGATAACGCGATACAGTCGCTCGACTTCATGGGGATCGAGATGCGCTGCGACCGCGAGCGCGCGCAATCGGCCGATCAGCGCCTGTTCCCGTTGCCGATCGCGAAACGGACTTGCGAGCAGAAGCTTCGCCTCCGCCACCTCGGCGACGATTCCAAGCCGCTCGGCGATCAACGCGATGATCTGCTTGTCGACGTTCTCGATCCGATCGCGAAGAATTGCGAGATCCGGCGGCGGCATCAGCCGTTACTATGCCACAACGATGCAACGCGATCGCACAGCGAGCTAGCTTGCTCTTGCGATATTTACGCGAATGGTTCATCGTGGTTTTAAATGATGGAACTGTCGCAACCCTGGGAGCGTTCCAGCGAAGCTTGCGTTGCGAGCGGCCGTCGAATCTTGCTCTTTGATCCGCACGCGCCATCGCGCACGATCACCTCCCTGGTGCTATCGAAGCGCGGGCATGTGTGCGAGCACGCCGATTCCACGGCCTCTGCGATCGCGGCATTCGACGTATTCCGCCCCGACGTCGTGATTTACGAGTGGGATGTGCGTGGTGATGACGCATTGGGGCTCGCACGACAATTTCGGGCGCGCGCCGAAACCGACGGCAGAGCCCTCGTGGTGATCGCGGTGTCGGCTGCGGATGAACCCGTCGGGTTTTGCGAGCGCGAAGAACTCGACGCATATTTCACCAAACCCGTGTTCGCCACGGAGCTTGAGCGCGCGTTCCGATGATGTGCAACGACCTACGTACAGCCCACCGAAAGTTGCTCTACTAAGGCACTGTCCCTAAATAAGCTAATCGGCTGCGGCTTCGCATCCCGGGCACCTCGCGGCTTGCGTCCTCTCTCCCTCG
>CAYQQM010000151.1:0-4932 GCA_964419605.1 uncultured Kofleriaceae bacterium
TCGACAAAGGCAGCGGCTCACCCTCGCCGGGGGCGATGTTTGCCAACGGCGTTCGTCGCCTCGACCGCAGCAAGTTGAAATTTCTCGGCGCGGTGAATCCAGAGCTGTGGAACTGGGTGCAGGCGTCGGAAGCCAACGCAACGGCCGCGGAAGTCGCCGCGCTACTCATCGATGACTTGCCGTGGGCGGTCAAAGGCAGCGGCGTGGGGAAGACGTGGGAGTGGGCAGTTACAGCCAAGGCGAATGGGCAATTCGAGGTGAATGCGGTCGTCGCGATGCAAGTTCCGGCGCTAAAGGAGCTCCGCTCGTCGGGCATAGACCTGGCTTCAACGACTAACCAAGAGATGAAGGACACGGTTGACACCTTCGGCATTCGCGACGGCGACGTGAAGGTGGCGAAAGAGGCGAGCGGTTCGCGCGAACGCGGGCGGGCCTTTCTGTCGAAGCGCCTGGTGTCTGCGCGCGTGAACGACATGCTGGACGAACCTCGGATGCTGGGCGCGTTGCCGCGCGACTACGAAGTTCCAAACGACGTCGCCTCGGGCCCCGGATATACGACGGGATTCGACGCCGACGCGTTTTATCGGGCTTTGCTGCCGAAGTTGGAGGCCTACCTCAAGAAGACCTCCGTTGGCGGCTTGCGCAAACTGCTCGAGCCCGCAGATATCGAAAGCGAAGTCGCTGCGATGATCCCCGCCCGTGAACGCGACTGGACCGGTACCCGAGAAACCACCGAAGTCGCGGCGTTTGTCGGCGGTAAGCTACACGATGCGACGCTCAAGGCACTGGACCGACTAGTGCCTCGAGTGATCGCGGCTACGTTGGCGAATCCCGACCGCGCACTAAGGCCGTCGGAGGTGCCGCATCACGGGTATCTCGACATCGCGGTGCTAAGCGTATTGCTGGCCGATCCGAGCCCGTTAACGGTTGCTCGCACCCCGGAACAAATTGCCGCTGACAAGAAAGCCGAGGCCGAGCTGGCGAAGGCGCAGAAACGGCGACTTCGGAAACTCGATTACGCCGGGTTGCGGCGGATGCTGGATCTGACCTTGGTGCGGGTGAACTCGGCGCGCGACCTCAGCGCACCCTGGGTCGTGCCGATCAGCCAAGACCTGCTTGAGTGGGTGGCGAAACACCAAGATCACATCGCGGGGATGCCCGAGGCCGAGGTGCGCGAATTGGTGCCGGTGATTGAAGAACAATTCGCGATCGTGCGCGACGCCTATTCAGGGCTGGAGGCGATTGCCGAGAACTACGCAAAACCGATCAGCTCTGAAGACGCCGAGCAAATGCCGGAATACGGCGCGATGTACCAGTACGCGATGGCCATTAGCGAGTCGCGGTCCGCGGCCACGGCGAGACGCCACTTGGCGAGTGCGAGGGCCTTGGACCAGAAGCTCTACGTCACCGCCACCGCGCATCGTGTTCGGGCGGCGCGGACGGCAATGGCGCAAGGTCCGCTTGGAAAAAATGAGGGCGTGGCGAATCCGGCCGAGGTGTACGGCAACCAGCTGCAACGGGAAGAAGCCGCGTTGTGGTACGCCGGGCAAGGTGCCGTCGCCGGAGATGGCATCGACGCTGCGCAATTGACGGAAGTGGGAGTAGCGGCGGATGAGCGGGCCGCGTTGTATCGCCTGCGCGGCATCGTGCGAAAAGTGCAGCAACTTGGGGAGGTTGCGGATACGGTCGATGCAACGGACGCGCTCCGCATTCTGCTCGCCGTATCGGGCCCCGTCAATCAAGCGCGCGTGACCCTAGAGCAGGAGCTCGCGAACGCGGCCCGCGTTTACAAGACGGCCGGTGGCACTAACACAGCGAAGGCGACGTGGTTCACAAAACGCCGCGAAGCGGTGGTCAAGGCCAACGAGACATTGGCCACGGTTGTCAAGGAACACGACCTGGAGCGCGTGTTTGCGCGCGCGCAGTCGGAGATCAAAGACGCGCAGATTCGAAAGATCATCACGGAGCTGGTCGTGATGTTCGCCCTTGGGCTGGTCACCGGTGGCGTTGCGACCGCGGTGGGCGGGCTAGCACGCGGGATGATGCTGGCTCGGACCGCGCGCGGCATGTACATGGTCGGCGAGGCCGTTGAAGTCGTCGGTGGCGGCGGCTACGTCATGGCGCAGCTCGCCGGCGGCTTTGCCGCGTTGGGCACCGATGTCACGTTGATGTCTTTGGGCCAGAGCGCGCTGACCGGCCAGCCGCTGCACGAATCGCTAACACAGAATCTGATCGGCAGCTCGGTGATGGCGCTGGCGATGAAGCCTTTTGGCTTCATCGCGCATGACCTCAAGGAGATCAAAGCGGGACTCGTGGCCAAAGGCACGGTGCTAACGATGGAAGTCATCGCGAGCAGCGCCGCGAACTTTGCGGCGACGCAGCTGCAGGCCGCGGGCTCGGCGAGCGAGCCCGAGCTGTTCGACTGGCTAACGCAGGGTGGAATGATGGTGGTGGGCAAAGCGGTCGGTGTGCGACTGGCAGAAACCCACACGCGGCTCGCCAAACTCGGCGAAGCGGTGGGCATGCGAAAATTGGCGCCGTTGCGCGAACTCGCAAAGCAGATCGGCCGCGGCAAAAACATCGAAGATCTGCCGAAGCTTGTCGAGGGAGAGCGCGACGTGCTTGCGATCGAAACCGAAGCGATTGCGCGCGCACGCGCCAACGAAGCGCTCAGCGCCGACGACATCGCGGCGATCGAAGCGGACAACCAATCCGCTTCAGCCGACGTTGCCCCCGAGCGCGTCGCAACCACGCTGTGGGCCGCGCGCGGACTTGAGCCCATATCGGGCGATGGCACGCATTGGTACGGCACGCGGAAACAAATTAGCGACGCCCTGGCCGACGCTCGTGTGAAACCCAGTGACCTGGTACGCGAAACCGCCACCACAGTCACCTACCGCGTCAACGGCCAAGACGTCCAGTTCACCATTGGCCTGCCCCATAGCCGACCCAGTCGCACCCAAAAACGCGCCGCGCCGCGGAGGAATCTCGCCGACCGACCGGCGGCACCGGTTGTAGTTCAGACGGCCGACCGACCCGTAGGAACCGTAGGGGAGCCGTTGCGCGCCCGCGCCGTGGATGGCGCGGCGATCGATGCGCAAATGGCGCAGGTTGGGCATGCACAATCCGACTTGCACAGCCACTTCATGGGCAACGTGCCTCCGGAACGAATTCGCGACGAACTTGCGACATCGGGCGTCGAGCCGATGCGTGACACCGATGTTTCGACCTGGGAGCCGCTGCTGCGCCAGATTGTGGCGACCGCGACGCCGGAGATGTCGCATCAGACCAAGGACGGGGCGATAACACGACGCGGCGCCTCTGGCGATGCGGTGGAGATCGTGAAGCGGGCGCAGGAAGAAATCGAGGGTTTGAAATACGAACTCAACGGTGATTCCGTCAAGGACGATGCTATTCGTTCAAAAATCGAGAGTGCAGCCAAGAGCGCAGCCGAGGAAGCCCTGCGCGCCTCGGAAAAGACCGATTTCAACAGCTCTTACGAAGTGCGCGACGAACTAGTCAAGCGATTCTACGGCGCCAGCAAACGGGCTTCGGTTATGGGTGCGAACGAAGCAGTCACCCCCATTCTAGGTCAGCTGGAAGCGCACTTCCAGGGGCGCCCCGCGGTTTTGGAACGTATTCAGCGGGCGGCGGAGCTCGAGGCGCGCACAGGGAAGCTGACGGGCGACGAGACCCGAACCCTGGAACAGCTGCAGAAGCTGGTCCGCGAACAATTTGGCTACGACCAGTACGCGTTGGACACCATGGTTCGCTTGGCGCACGACAACGTGACGTACACGGAGCAGTCGAACAGCATAAAGAAGCTGCAAACGCGGTTCGACGAAGGCCAGACGGAGTGGCTCAAAGCAGAAGCCAAGCGGCAGCACCCGGAGTTGAGCCGACAGATCGAAGCGTTGGTCATCAAGCACCTCGCAATGATCGAGACGCGCAATTTCGGCGATCGCGATGCTGCACTGGGAGATGTTAACCCCACCCGCCATCGAAGGGCCGACGATGAGTCGTTCGAAGGCGACGTGGTGAAGCTACAAGGGCTTATGAAGCGCGGGGATGTGGCCGGGATGGACGTGGCCGGCATGGAGCACTATCGCTTCGACGCAGACGGCGCGGCGCGGTTTCGCAAGACCTACGAAGCGATGTTTGCACTCGCCAAAGAAACCGGGAGGCGCCTGGTGCTCAGGCCGCACGTCGGCGAAGGCGGCATCGACACCGTGACGGGGATGCCGTTTCATCGCGAGGCCAATCGGCAGGTGCGCGACGGCAAGCTGACGCACTACGATCGAGCGGAGAACAACATCGAGGTATTGGTGGGCGCGTTGGAGGACGTGGCGAGGCACTTCGGCAAAGACGGGCGGCTGCCCGACGAAGTGACGGTGCGATTCGGCCATGCGACCCACACGACCCCGGACCAGGCGGCGCGGATGACGCAGCTCGGCGTGATTGTCGAGGTCAATCTGGGATCCAACCAAGCGACGGCCGCAGTAACGAGCCATCATCCATCCGCGATTGATCCCGCAACGGGACACGTTGTCGACCGAACCCTGACGCGGGACCAGATGACCGGGACGTTTGCGGATGGAGCGAAGAATCTGCCGGATTTGAAGGACCATTCGCTGGGGACGCTGATCTTCAATGAGACCGACGTGGTCCTGGCGACCGATGGGCATGACGTGATGAATACGAGTCTGGAGAAGGAGTTTGCTCGTGCCGCTGACTACGTCGCGGACGTCAAGGCCGGTAAAATCGACATTCGCATCACCGTTGCGCAGGCGCGGGCGATGCAGTTTGATACCGCCGCGCGTGCTGACCACGAAGTCGTGAGCGTGAAGTACTCGCAGCTCCCTGCTGCAAAGCAGGCGTTATTCGACAACGCGATGCGGCGTTTTTATGAAACTGCGCATCGTTACATGCAAA
>CAYQQM010000152.1:0-4910 GCA_964419605.1 uncultured Kofleriaceae bacterium
AAGATGGTGATTGCTACTGTCAAAGGCGACGTTCATGACATCGGCAAGAATATCGTCGGCGTGGTTTTGCGCTGCAACGGCTACGAAGTCACCGACCTCGGCGTAATGGTTCCGGCACACAAGATATTGGACACCGCTGCCGAACTGGGCGTCGACGTGGTGGGATTGTCGGGTCTAATTACCCCGTCTCTCGACGAGATGATCGGGGTCGCAGCTGAAATGACGCGACGCAAGATGACGATTCCGCTTCTGATTGGCGGCGCAACGACCAGTGGAAAACACACCGCCGTCAAGATCGCACCCGCGTACAGCGCTGCCACCGTCCACGTACCGGATGCGTCCCTCGCTGTCGGCGTGCTGGGTAAGTTGTTGTCGAGCGAACGAGACACCTACCTGAGCGACATTGCCGCCAAACAGAAGTCGCAACGCGAGGCATACGCGTCTGCGCAGAAGCGACCGCTGCTGCCGCTTGTGACGGCGCGCGAGCGCCGGGCTAGACTCGACTTCACGGCGGTCCCCACCCCGGCGTTTCTCGGCGTGCGAAACATCGACCTCGATCTGGGCGAACTCGCGCGATGGATCGACTGGTCGCCGTTTTTTCACACCTGGGAGCTGTCCGGTCGCTATCCCGCGATCCTCGACGACCCAAACAAGGGCCCGAAAGCGCGCGAGCTGTTCGCCGACGCACAAGCGATGTTGGAACGCATCATCGCCGGCAAATTGCTCACCGCGCGGGCCAGCTACGGCTTCTTTCCGGCCTTCAGCGCCGGCGACGACATCATCGTTCTTACGCCTGACCACTCGCGCGAACTCGCCCGTTTTCCCATGCTGCGGCAGCAGGAGGACAGGGACACCTGTTGGTCGCTCGCCGACTTCATCGGCCCTGAGGGCAGCAACGACTACCTCGGAGCATTCATTGCAACCTCCGGCATCGGCACCGACGCGCTGGCTGGATCATTTGAACGCCAACACGACGACTACTCGGCAATTAACGCAAAGGCACTGGCGGATCGGCTCGCCGAAGCTGCGGCCGAGTACCTTCACCATCGCGCGCGCACCGACTGGGGCTACGGAGCGGCCGAGAAGCTGTCGCGCGAAGATATCATCGCCGAAAAGTACCGCGGCATTCGACCCGCGTTCGGCTACCCTGCGTGCCCCGATCACGCCCTGAAAAGCACACTGTTCTCACTGCTCAACAACGCCGACCACCACGGCGTGACCCTTACCGAGAGCTACGCGATGCTACCGACAGCCTCGGTATCGGGGCTCTACTTCTCCCATCCCAACGCGACCTACTTTTCGATCAGCCGAATTGGAGCCGATCAGGTCGCTGACTACGCCGACCGCTGCGGCGTCTCCGCGATCGAACTGGAGCGAATCATGCCCGGCCTCATCGCTGGATAACCGAACCGCCGTAGGCCGACTGCGGGGTTACGGATGATTGTTTGTAACAGTTGCGAGTTGTGGCCAATGAACCATGGCAGCCCCGGATTCGGGCAGTAGCGGCTCCAGTCCGGATGTGCTATCTTGGAGAAATGGTCACGATCCGCTACTGCAGTGCTTGAGGTTACAAAACCAGGGCTGTCCGGGTGGCGGCCGTGCTCAAGCGCGATTTGAACGTAGACTCAGTCCTCGAGGTGGGGAATCCCGGGGAATTCACCGTCTGGGTGGACGGCCAAAAAGTAGCGGAAAAACACAGCGGGATGTTTCCCGAGCCCGCGGAAGTGGCGGCGTCGGTTCGTAAGACCCTAGACCCGGCGAAGTAGTAATGACCCTGTAATGCCATACTTACAAACTTGTAACGTTACAACTTTGTAAGTAGGTTGCACTAAACAGGGGTCGCGCAGTTCGTGATCCACGATTCCAGAAACGCAGTGGTTGGAGGAAATTTCGACGCACCCCTGCAGCGAGGGAAGGAGCATACGCCTTGGTATGTGACTGACCGAGCGAAGCGGTACGTCGAAAGATCCCCAACCAATGCGTTTCTGTCTAGCCAAGCCCCCGCCGGCGGCGGATCGTTCAAGCAATAAACTCAATCCCTTACAGGGAAGTTTCAGGCTAGAGACGAGGCCGAATTACAGCGGGCGGTATCCCGATCTGGGCCAGCATTGACGCTTTGGTTAGCGAACGCTCGAAGCGCGAGCACTTGCTTCGTGATTGAGTGTCGCTTGCTGGATCGCGTGTTCAATCATGCGGTTCTGTTCGATCGGGTTCTTCCACTTGGTAGCAAACTCAGGCGCCAGCATGTCGATCGGATCGAAGTATAGGAAGAACCCAGGTTTTACGGAAGGCGATGCGAATACCGAGATCCCCGTGTCGCGGTCGTAATGTTCAAAGCTGTGCGCGACGCGCTTGCCGCCGCCGCCCGGCGCGTCGACGACAAAGGTGGGCGTGTGAAACCCGGCGGTGACGCCGCGTACGGCCTTTTCGATATCGAGCGCCGTCTGCAGGGTTGTACGCAAATCTTCGACGCCACGAACGAGGTCGTGCACGTAGACGTAATACGGGTGCACTTGGCAGTGACCGAGTCGCTTGACCAGCAACTGCATCGTTGCGATCGAGTCGTTGACGCCGCGCTGCAATACCGACTGGTTGCGAGTAATGATTCCGCGTTCGAACACGTTGTCGAGCGCGCGTTTGGTAATCGCCGTGATTTCGCTGGGATGATTGAAGTGGGTGTGCAGCACCACTTCTTTGTGCAGCTTGCGACCACGCTCGACGACGGCGGTCAACGCGTCGAGCCACTCGGTGTCGGTGATGAGTTTCATCGGCATCACCGCTGGGCCCTTGGTGGCGAAGCGAATGCGCCGAATGTTCGGCATCTCGAGCAGCTTGTTGCCGATGAGTGTGATCTGACGCGCTTTGAGCTGGTAACTGTCGCCGCCCGACACCACAATGTCTTCTAACTCCACGCGTTCGCGAATGTACTGAAACGCTTTGTCCCACCGATCTTCGGTCGCTTTGAGCGATACCTTTTCAAATTCCTCAGTATCGATCCCAACGGCGTAGCTACGAGTGCAGAAACGGCAGTACACCGGACAGGTATCGAGGGCGAGAAACAGCGCTTTGTCTGGGTACCGGTGCGTTAACCCTGCAACCGGCGCATCGGCCTGCTCATGCAGCGAGTCAAGCGTGAGCTTGGGATGGTCGGGCAAAAGCCGAGAGGCTAGCGGAACGAACTGACGGCGCAGCGGGTCGTTGTACGGATCGCTCCACTCGATCAGCGACAGCAAATAGGGCGATACCCGGATCGACATCGGCGCGTGTTTAAACCCGGCGGTGACATCGTCGTAAAACGACCGCGGAATCAGGTCCTGAACCGCGGCGAGCAGCTTGGCGGGATTGGTGATCGAATGCTTCGCCTGCCACTGATGGTCGAGAAACGTTGCCTCGTCGATCGAGCGATACGCCGGGATGCGCTGCCAAAACGGTCCGTCGAGCAGCTGCCGGTAGTGCAGCGTGGACGGATCGACGCGCGGCTTCAGATGCTTGACCGCCTCAGCCCGCACGGGTTCGGCTGCTACGTCTCCGATCGATTTGAGCGGTTGGTCCAACGATGTAACAAATACCACGACCGCGGCAGATCGAGAACAAGGTCATCGCACGCGATCGAGTGGCCGTCACGAAGTCCGCATCGTTCTGAACTGCTTCTACGGCTGTAGGCCAGCAGCCTTGAGGATCTGTGTGGCGTTTGGGTGACTCTTCACCCAAAATACTAAGGTGTTTCGAATCTGATCCGGCGACAGGCGATCGGACAGATTAGTCGTTGTAAGTGGCGACTTTAGGATACGCACTAACGCACTGGTCGCGGCTACCTCTGTTTCCGGCAACTTACTTAGCTCAATTAGCTTTTGGGCTGCGTCAAGATACGGAGCGCTAGGGTCTCTCCCTGCAACGATCTTCTCTAGTGTGTTGATGGAGTCCGCAGCGTGTTCGGGCGTTTTGGCTCTCGCAACCAGCTGGTCGACCGTTGGGCGTACGGCTCCAACATCCTTCTCATGCGTCGCAATGCGAGACCCGGGCCCCTTCGCCATGATTTCGTCCACGTTATCTTGGTGCGTTCGCGGCTTGTTCCCACCCGAGCCTTTGGGCACCAGCGCCTTTCCACCCCCGCCCGCACCGCTCTTGTCGGCCATGCGCCTTAGGCCTTTCAGACCCTCAACAATCAACTTGCCGGCTTGCACGCGCCAAACTTCCGGAGGAACCGGGTGAGCCGGCGTAAACGACAGCGAGCACTCGCCGAACCCTGGACTCTTTGGCCCATCGACGCATTCCACTTCGGCCACTTCTTCAAGTTGTTGCTGCGAGGAAAGTAGATTGAGTTGAATGGCCATGTCCCTACGTACCTACATGTATGCCGCAGCGCGCACAATCAAAAAGCACCCGGGCCGAGCCCAGGATAAATACCGATTTTCTTTCAAATAGTTAGCTCAAGAGACACGTCCGATGAGCCCAGGCTCCGCTCGCTTGCACTCTTGGCGGGGCGGGTCATTTCGGCCATGCTACAGGGCGAATCACCCATAATTCCATACGGAGAAATTCATGAAAAAGCTCGCCCTCGCCACAGTCGCTACCCTTTCGCTCAGTGCCACTCCCGTGTTCGCGTGCCCAGAAGAGGGTGGTGGCGATTCGATGCGCAAGACGTCGACGTCAGAAAAGACCAAAGCCAAGCCGGACGCCGCCGCCAAAGACAGCACGCCCAAGGGCGGCGCGGACTCGGCTGGTGGTACGACGCAAAAGGATGGGCCCAAACCGGTGGAAAAGAAGCCAAGCTGACATCGCGCGGACGGCTGTCTCTCGAACGGGAAGCGAGCCCGTGAAGCCGCGACCGGCTCAACCGAGTGAGCTTCTGGGCTCGATAATCCCGGCCGCGCCGGGATGCGCAGCACTCCCGCTGAGGGAGTGCGGAG
>CAYQQM010000153.1:0-4298 GCA_964419605.1 uncultured Kofleriaceae bacterium
GGAAGTCCCCGACGGGGGGGAAGTCCCCGACGGGGGGGAAGTCCCCGACGGGGGGCACAGCCGGGACTATCGATGTCGTCGTGCCGGTCCGCAACCACGCGGCCACGCTGGAGCTGCTATTGCGAGCGCTGCCGCATCGCATGCTGCGATCCGTAGTGGTCGTCGATCGGGCTTCGACCGACCGCAGCGGCCAGATCGCGGCGGACTGGGGCGCGCTGGTGCTGCGCGAACCAACCGACGGCTATGGCGCTGCGTGTCTACGAGCCCAAGCCCACTTTACCGCACTGCCCCGCGTCCCTGATGTCGTTGTATTCATTCCCGGCGACCGCCCGAGCGCGGCCGAGCTCGTACCGACGCTGGTCGCGCCGATTCGGGACCGCAGCGTGGAGCTCGTACTTGGGGTAGAGCGGTCGACGCACCGCCTCGGAGAGCGCATTGCGATCGGACTGATGAACACAGTATATCGCTACAGATGGTCCGGCGTCGGCCCTGTGCGCGCTGTGAGGTTTCCAGCTTTGGTTGCCCTCGGCATGCGCGATCGCGGAAACGGTTGGGACGTGGAAATGCTCGTCCGCGCAGTGAAACTCGGCCTTCATTGCGATGAGGTCGATCTCGTGACCGAACTCGGCGAAGATCGTCGGACGCGAGTCAGCGCGCGGTCGCTCTTTCACATCGTGCGCCACGCAACGCTGCGGTGATGCAAGTCCCACCGGGTTGGTTCCGGGCCAGCGCCCTTTGACCTGTCGGCGAACTATGCAGCGGCAGAGCCGTCGCGGATTTGGATCACTTTGCGCACGAGAGCGGGAAGTTCGTCGCTTTTTCCGTGAACCAACGCTTCGATCTCGGGCGCCATTTGCGCGAGCTGCTGGACCAGCGCCGCGGCGGTTGTGCCGGTAAGTGGGCTGGAGACCACCGCCGCGATGAACGATCCTGCCCAAATTTCGCGTGTTGCGTCAGTCGCGGAGGATGCTTGGACGACGGTGAAGCCTTCGGCTTCAAGGGCGCGGGTCATTTCTTCCCGCTCGGTGCTGCTTTCGTTGACAACTAAGATCGAAGACATTCGCGACCTCAATGAGGGCCGTTTCACCCGTATCCCATGCTCCATAGCAGACTCGGTGCGCCGCTGCGAGACAAACTCGCTGGAAACCGACAAGATCCTCTGGTACTAGAGCGTCCAATGGCCTGGTGGTTGCGTACCCACGGATTGGCTGAGCAGCCAAAAAAGTCCGTCCCTAAGGGGATTTGGACCAAATGTGAGCGCTGCAATGCCACCCTGTACGAGGTGGATCTCGACGGCAACCTGCGGGTCTGTCCGAGCTGCAGCCACCACTTCCGAATGCCGACCGACGGCCGGATTGAGATGATCGTCGACGCCGGGACGTGGACCGAGCACGATCGGCGGCTCGAGAGCGGAGATCCCCTAGAGTTCCAAGTAGATAGCAAGAGGTACGCCGACCAAGTGAAGACCAGCCTGCGCAAGGTGGGGCCGGGAGACGCGTACCGGGCCGGAACTGCGGAGATCGGCGGTATTTCGGTGGAGATGGGCTTGTTCGTGTTTGAGTTTATGGGTGGCTCGATGGGGTCGGTCGTAGGCGAAAAAATTACTCGTCAGTTTGAGCGTGCGCTTGAGCACCGGCGCCCTGCAGTGGTGCTGTCGGCGTCTGGCGGTGCCCGGATGCAGGAGGGCGTACTGTCGTTGATGCAGATGGCCAAGACCTCGGCGGCGCGGTCGCGGTTGCGCGAAGCGCGCGTACCCTTTATCTCGGTGCTACTTCATCCCACGACCGGTGGGGTCGCCGCATCGGTCGCCATGCTGGGCGATATCATCATCGCGGAGCCCGACGCACTCATCGGTTTTGCCGGACCGCGGGTGATCGAGCAGACAATTCGGCAACAATTGCCGCCGGGGTTTCAGCGATCCGAGTTCTTGCTGGAGCACGGCATGATCGACATGGTTGTGGGACGCTCTGAACTCAAGGCTACACTTGAGCGCACCTTGCGGTGGTTTGGGCGGGGCAGTGATGCGTCGCGGCGGACCGGTACTGCGAGCGATGTCGAGCTTACGGGGAAGGCCGCGGAGTAGCGCCGTTAGCAATTCGTCGAGTTATCTGGCGCTGTTGACACGACTTACGGCGGCGCGCCGGTTCGGAGTGCGCTTGGGGCTGTCGCGCATGCGCGCGCTTCTGGATCGATTGGGGCAACCCGATCAGCGGCTTGGAACGCTGATTCATGTCGGTGGTACCAATGGAAAAGGGTCGACCGTCGCGATGCTCGCTGCGCTTGCCGCGTCGACCGGGCGACGCGTGGCAACGTACACGTCGCCACACCTGTCGACGCTGCTCGAGAGGATTGCGATCGCAAATCCGGACCCTGCCTGGGGGCGCAGCACACGGGACGGAACGCGCAGGATGATCGCCCCGGTTCCCATTGCCGCCGACGCCTTGCTGGCTGCGGCGGCGCGCGTGTCGGAGGCGGGGGGTGATGAGCTAACGTTCTTTGAGCAAGTGACGGCGATGGCGATGGTGGTGATCGCGGATGCTGGAGTCGATGTAACTGTGCTCGAGGTCGGGCTCGGCGGGCGTCTCGATGCGACCAATGTGGTGAACGCGGACTGCGCCGTCGTGACCGGCGTTGCACTCGATCACCAGGCGATGTTGGGCGACAGCATCGATGCGATCGCGGTCGAGAAGGCGGGAATTTGGAAACCCGGCCGATGGGCGGTGGTCGGGGCGTCCGGCGAGCCCGGGGCAGTGCCGATGCTGGTGGCGAAAGCGCGCGACGTGGGCGCGAAGGAGATCATCGTCGATGACGATGCGGTGGCGCGCGTGCCTGCCGTTTCGCTTCCAGGAGCACACCAGCGTTGCAACGCCGCCGCCGCCATCGCAGCCATGGACGCACTCGCTCTGACGTACGAGCCACGCGTGCTTGCGGAGGTTTCGGTTCCCGGACGGTTTGAGCGATGCGGAGATCTGATCTTCGACGGTGCCCACAATCCAAACGCCGCGCGAGCGCTTGCTGCCACGCTTCGAGCTGCCGGGGTACGACCGACTCTGGTGCTTGCCATGTCGGCCGACAAGGATGCAGCTGCGTTCATTGCTGAGCTTGCCGCACACGTTGGGGACATCGTTGCGACGCGCTATCAGCAAGACCGATCCATGACGCCCGACAGCCTTGCGGCCGTATGTCGTCGGGCGACCGACCGATCGGTAGATGTTGCGAGTCACGTTGCCGCCGCTGTAGCGGATGCACGGCGGTTTGGTGCACCGGTGCTCGTGACCGGATCCCTGTTTGTGGTGGGCGAGGCCCGTGTAGCCTTTGCCGGTGCAGCGAGCGATCCGATCGCGGTGAGCGATGCGCATTTACCGCTGCGCTAAGGCCTAACCGACATTCGGCTACACGTCGGTTTGGTGCTGACGCGCGAAAGTTCACTGGGGATTTGCTACTGGCGCGTGGTCCTCATACGATCGGACAATGCTTGGCGCGATTCCCTCCATTGCGCGCGGTTTAGTGAAATGCACGTTGGCGCTGTCAGCTCTGGCTGCGACTGCTGGCGCGGCTCCAGCCAAAGCCGCGGCCCAGCCCGCCGATGCCGCGGATGAGGCGGCAGATTCGCCGGATACGACGGACGCACCCGACAACGCGAAGGTCACAACTCCGCCGATCAGCTCTCGCCGCGAGGGCGACTATGGCGGCGTGAAGCCGGGGGCAAGCTCAACGCGCGATCGGCCTGCCAAAGTGGCGCCCCGCAAAGGTTCGCTGTCGTGGATCGGGTTTGAGTCGAAGCCGGACGGCGCCGATGTGTTCCTGCAGTCGGCCGGTGCGTTTGAGGTCGCGCAGCGCCTTGAGAAGGGTGTGTTGGTCGTCCGCCTAAGCGGGTTGTCGCAGCTTGGCCACAACACGTGGCGCTTTATCGATACGCGGTTCTTTGACACGCCGATCGCGCGCATCGTTGCCAAGCGAGTCGGTGCTGCGCGTGGTCACGGCGCTGGAATTGAGGTCCGGATCAGCTTCAAGCGCGCGGCGGATGCGCGCGAGGCGGCAATACGTAGCGCAACCGAAGCCGATGGTCTGTACTACGCCTACTTGGCGTTTCCAGGCAGCTAGTACCTCATGTCAGTGGTTTTGATCGGTTCGGGCCGCCGATCCATCCCTCGTCAGGGACTTCCCAGGGTCGTCGCCGATCGCATCGTTATGCTCCGTCGCGTTACCGCCAGTAGCGCTTACTCCGCAAGCCTCGCGCTCAGAGGGTCGCTCAGAATTGTCAGAGGCTCCTGGGATCCTTCTGGTGTGACGCCGCT
>CAYQQM010000154.1:0-3871 GCA_964419605.1 uncultured Kofleriaceae bacterium
CC
Source organism: uncultured Kofleriaceae bacterium (assembly GCA_964419605.1). GTDB lineage: Bacteria > Myxococcota_A > Polyangia > Haliangiales > Haliangiaceae > JABFXX01. The sequence goes on from CAYQQM010000154.1 coordinate 3, forward strand.
TGGCAAACAGACGCTCGTCGAGCGAGGCGATCCGCGGATTGCAGAGCTGCGGCGCAGAGCTGCCGCCGGCGAGCTGCCGCCCGGCAAGTGGACGCTTGTCGAGGCGACGATCGCTGCGACGCCGAAGCAATCGTTTGCAGACTGTCAGGCGATGGCGCTGCGCGACGTGGTATTGCGACTCGGCGCTAACCGCGAACTCGAGTTGGCCACGCTGGCTGCCGCTGACCCGAACGCAGCGCGGCGCGTCATTGAAGTCAAAGCCGGCGACCGCCCCTCACCTCCTGCCAGTTACGCCACTTCGCACGGTCAGGCGATGTGGGGCGCGGCGAAGAGGCGCGCGGTCACGTTGTATCGTCGGGCGAGAGCGGTCGGAATCGGTGCGCCTGAGACAACCGAAGTTACCGAAGCGCTCGACGAAATCGGCACCGGTGCTCCGCTGCCCGACGGTGTTCGCCAGCGGATGGAAGCGATGGTCGGCGAAACCTTGGAGAACGTGCGGCTTCACACCGGGCCGGTCGCCGCGGCGGCGTGTCAAGCCGTAAACGCTGAGGCGTTCACAGTCGGACAAGACATTTACTATCCCGGGTTCGATCCAGGATCGCTGGAGTCGCTCAAGACCCTCGCCCACGAATGCGTGCACGTGCAGCAATGGCAGGAGGGCCGCATCGCGCCGACGATGGGCGGACCCAAAGTCAGCGCGACACACGATCCCCTGGAACAAGAAGCGGAAGCGACCGTAATGCGCGAATTCAGCGAGCCCGCTCTCAGCGGCGGAGTGAAACATCCGTGGCAGGTGAAGCGAACGGTCGGTGATGTGGTCGCGCTCTTTGCTGGGGGCAGACCTAGCGCAGGTCCTAGCGCAGACGAGGCGGTGTTGCTGCGCAAGCCGATGCGCTACGAGGCGCCGCGCGCAGCCGGGGAGAAGTCGAAGTCCGATGAATCTGCCAGCAGCCTCGAGCTGTCGCGGGGAGAAAACGTCCGGGTTCGCAGCGACGGCAGCGTTGTCGTAAGGACCGAGTGGATCCTGTCGTCGAACCCCGAAGTTCGAAGAAACCGCAAGGGGGAAGAACTCGGACTGATCGCGCCAGCTTGCATGGCCGAGGTCCTACGGCAGCTCAAGTCTGCCGGAATCGTGCCGTGGATCGAAACCCGCCAAATCGCCGCATTGTCCCAAGAAATCGGATTCACAGGGCTACCGAAAGACTCTCGATTCTTCGCGATGCACCTCGGACTCGACGTATTCGTTGCGATCGGTCCGCCGCCTGACCGCGACGTGTGGTTGACCAAACAGGGTGACAACGTAGCTGGCGTGATGAACCCATCGCTTGTAGTGCCGGACGGGGTGAGCAAGGAAACGGACATCGCGGTCAGCGACGAGGTACGCCAAACCGTACTCGCCCGGCTCGAAGCGTTCACTGGGCTACCGCTGCCGGTCGATGCGGGCGCGCGCGCCATGTCCAAGGCGCACGAAAAGGAATGGAACTTCCGCGTGTATCCCGGTCGCCAAGGCGTGGTGTTCACGCTGTCCAAGGCACTTCTCGAGCATCTCTTCACCAAACAGGTGTGGACATCCCACCTCGAGCAACCGCCGCCGCGCCAAACCAAAGGAAGCGACAAGACAGGAGCCGCCTTGTCATTTGCAGGTGATGTGTCGGCCGGCGAGCGCGCGTACGTCGAGCAGTGGCTGAAACGCTTGCGCGACGAAGCCTCGGCGAGGCCCGTGAGCCACGTGGCCCTGGTGGTCACGTCGGAATTGGTCGCCAAACTTCACGACATCGATGCCCATCCGCAAGCAGAAGCGATCGTGGCCCGGCTCCGGGCGGGCGGGCAAAAACCTAACGCACAGCCCCTCGACGTGCAGCGGCTCGATAACGCGATCAACGCCGTCACCACCGAACACGCTCACACAACGCTTGGGCTGGCGCAACCGCCCCAGAAGGCAGAGCCGATCTACGACGAACCGGTTCGGGTCAAGATCGTCAATCGCGGCTCCGCCGCCTACGTGGGGCAGACCACGCAGTTTTACGTCGAGACGCAAAATCATCGCGACGCGTTCGCGATTCCGGACGTCAACGTTCGCTGGGTCGTAACGGAGCGGGATGGCACCAAGCCACTCGCGCAGAAAGTGACGCACAGCATCGACCTCTCGACCAAGGTCCCCGAGTACTTCGAATACGAGTGGCCCCAACCCGGCCTGTACACAATTCACGCGTTCGTGTCGCACGCGTTCTATCAGCCGACGTACAAAACCGATCACATTGAAGTCAAGACCGAGGCCGAGCGTAATCGCGAACTGACCCAGAAGGGGTTTCGAGGGCTCGCCGGACCTACATATTTTGAGACTGACGGGTACCCGTTCGACGTGTCGTGGTTCAACACCGCATTCGGCAGCGACAAGCAAGAATACGGCAAGACATCGTTTGGCAATACTCCCGAGGGCTACCAGCGTCCGACCTTGGAGCAACGGACGGCGTTTCTCGCCAACGAACAAACAAAGCTCAACGACATGAGAGCATCCCACTCGGGGTCGAACGATCCGCGGTGGAAAGACGCCAACCAGTACGCAGAGCACCAGCTCAACACGCTTCAGGCGAGCCGTGACGCGATCGATGCCGATCGGGGCGGCGGCGCCATATTCTTCGACGCGCGCGGGGCCTATCTGTCGCGTCAAAACGGACTACCCGATTCCACATTGACTCTGGTTGCCTTCGCCAAGCGCGACGGAACGAACGTAACGGTCAAACTCCACGATCTGTCGCAGGTCTGCAGCGACGGTCATGCAACCTTTGAAGGCACCGAGGCAACCTTCACCCAAGCGCTCGAACGCGCGTTCTCCCAGCTCACGAAGGCATATCCCCCCGGCCGCGTTTCGGCACTGTTCGAGGTCCTCAACGACGCAGGTACGCCGACCGGCGCGACCCGAGGCTATGAGTTCGATACCGGCACGGCGTGGAAGTCGGTCAAATCGGTCGTCTACAACCCGCATGTTCACCTTGCCATCAATTTGGTCGGCGCGGCGACGATGGTGTTCTGTCCTCCAAGTGCCATGGTGGTGTTTTCGCTTGCGACGTACAATTCGATCGATGCCGGCGACAGTAAGAGAGTCCTGTACGAGCGCGGTCAGCTGACAAAAATCGAGGTCGCCAAAGGGGTTGGCCAGGTCGGCCTCAACTTTATCCCGTTTCTCGGAGCGCTCCGACCGATCCAGAACATGGGACGAGGCGGGGTGTTCATGCTCGACGGCGTGTCCATCGCAGGTCAGATGGTCATCCTCTCCGCCGACGGTGTCAAACAGCTGCACCTACTTCGCGATCAACAAATCGGCCCCATCGCCGACCTCGACGTCAAGATCCGCGACACCGAGCGAACCAATCCCAGCGATCCTGACCTGCCCAAGATGCGCGCGGACCTCGAGGCGAAGATCAAACACGCACAAGACGAATCGACCCGCGTTGTCGTCGATATGGCCAAGGCAGGTTCCGTGATGTTGGTGCAAACCGCCGGGACCCATGCCCTGAACAAGCACGTCGCTACCAAACGTTTGGCCGGCCTCGTGAAGAAAGGCGTCGTCCAGCTCCAGAGCGACGTGATCCCACATTACGACGCGATGACTGCCACGGTCGTCGGCGATGAGGCCCTACTCGACCCGCAGACCCTCGCCAAGCTCCAGCAGATGTACCAAACCGACCTCGCCGATAAGCGCGCCCAAATTGGAGATGTGCTGGGCTCCAACCAGGTCGAGATCGTACGCACCGACGGCCCCGTACGCGTAGAGAGGCAGGGCGACGGCTACCGAGTCGAGCTGCCCACGCGCCAACCCTTTGAGGCTGCGCTCGCCGAGGCCCAACGAGTGGCCCAGGCCCAGCCCC
>CAYQQM010000155.1:0-3703 GCA_964419605.1 uncultured Kofleriaceae bacterium
GTGACCGTGACCGTGACCGTGACCGTGACCGTGACCGTGACCGTGACCGTGACCGGCGACCGTGGCCGTGACGCCTACCGAAATAGACTCTAAACAGGGTCGCGCAGTTCGTGATCCACAATTCCAGAAACGCAGTGGTTGGAGGAAATTTCGACGCACCCCTGCAGCGAGGGAAGGAGCATACGCCTTGGTATGTGACTGACCGAGCGAAGCGGTACGTCGAAAGATCCCCAACCAATGCGTTTCTGTCTAGGCAAAATCGCGGCGGTGGAACAGCAGGCACGCCAGCGCAAGTAGCCCAACGATCCAGCCGAGGCCGTGCAGGAACGCTAAGCCGACGTAGCCCCAGGTGACAAAGTCGCCGTGGATGCTCACCGCTGCGCCGTCAATGGTTCGAGCGGACGGAGAAAACAAGTGGACATCGGGCACAATCTCGAGTGCAACCCTGGATGTGGTTCGGATCCATCCCGAGCCGGTTTTCACCGCGGCTTCGATGTCTGGCGTAACGCGCCCTAGTGACCACATCGCCAGCGCAAAGATTCCCGACAAAAACGGCGTCGAAAACGACGAGAAAAAAATCGCGATCGCTGCGACCGTTAGCACCTCCATCCACGCAAGTACCACCGCGCGCACGATCTGAATCGAGACACCTACGCCCTGTGAGGTAAGCATGGCGGACATAGCAACTGCGAACAAGCCGACCAAAACGGTCAATACTACGGCCATCCCCAGGTATTTACCGACGACGAATTCCCAGCGCTCGATCGGTTTGGATACGATCGCATGGATCGTTCGGCGCTGGACCTCGGTGTACAGCAGGAACACGCCGAGAAAGATCGCGGTCATCGATCCGAACAGCGAAATGCTCGATAGCCCGATGTCGCGCGTTACCCGCTGCTGTTCGTGAATCGACATTTGGCCGAGAATGATCGCCAGTAAATTGGCACCCAGCGCGAGGACTACAATCCCGTACAAGACTCGGATGCGCGCCGCTTCGCGAAATGTATTGAGGGCGATTGCCCAGATTCTGCCGATCATGCTGCCGCCTTTGTAATTTCACGCATGAACAGGTCTTCCAGGGTTTCATGGCGCGGCTCAACTGCGATGACCTTTGCGCCGAGCTGGCGTGCTGTCACGAGCCACGCGTCGACGTCGGCATTCGCCGGCAGCGCAACCGCCAATTCATCGCCACTGCGCCGCACTCGCGTGGCGTTGCTGGTGAGTCCATCGATGACCACGTCGGCCGCAACTCGAACCGTGACGTCGACGCCAAGAACGGTGCGCTTAACCAGCTCGCCGGGAGTGCCCATCGCTTGAAGTTGGCCGCGTGCAACGATCGCTACATGATCCGCAATCGCTTCGATATCGGTCAGGATATGTGACGAAAAGAACACGGTCTTACCTTGGTCGCGGAGCTCGAGAATTAGATCGCGCACCTCCTTGCGACCGATCGGATCGAGTCCGCTCGTTGGCTCATCGAGGACCACGAGTTCAGGGTCGTTCATCAGCGCTTGTGCAAGACCGGCGCGTTGCAGCATTCCCTTTGAAAACTTCTTCAGGTACTGGCCCCGTGCTCGAGCCAATCCAACCCGTTCGATCAGCGCATCGGCGCGTTTGCTCCGCTCCGCAGATCGCATCCCAAACACCCGGCCGACCAAATCGAGTAGCTCGCCGATCGTCAGGTAGTCGTAGAAGTACGGCGACTCGGGCAAAAAACCGACCTTGAACCTGGCGGCACGGCTCGGAATCCCGTGCCCCAAGATGGTTGCCGACCCGCCGGTCGGGCGGATCAGTCCCATCAGCGTGCGGATCGTCGTGGTTTTGCCGGCACCGTTGGGTCCGACAAAGCCAAAGATGTGTCCGCGCTGCACATGAAACGTAATACCGCGTAATGCCTCAACTTTTTTGCGACGAAACGGGGTGCGATAGGTCTTGCGCAGGTCGCGAACATCGATAACGGTGTCTGCCTCCAATCCCATTGCCACTATTTTTGGCACAACTGCCGGCGCGCGCGCCACTAGCTGACGGGCGCTTCCGCATTCCAGGCGAAACGCCAGCGGACGCGGCCGTCCACAATTCGCACGGCTTCCGCCGTTTGGATCGCGGCGAGATTTTTGTCATTCCCGGCCTGCCGACCGACGTCGGTCAGCACCCCCGCGTGCCCAACGAGCATCACTGCGCTATGGGCTGGAAGGGCTCGGGTAGCGACGACAACGTCGTGTGGAACTCCTCCAGGGGATAGTTCATCCAGCGCGCCGAGCTCGCAAAAGACCCCAAGCGCCGCGACGACAATTTGGGCGGTTTGTACCGCATAGGAGTGCGGGCTGGTCCATACGTGCGTGGGCGAGCAGTCCACCCAGCGCAATCGCTCGCCGAGCCCCTGCGCTTGTCGCCGACCTTGGGCCGTAAGCGGCTGAACCGAGTCGCCCCACGGCGCACATTGCTCAGCATCAGCATGGCAGACCAGAAAGATATCCATGTTCCACGTACGCCTGCGTATCCTATACTCCGGCGGTGCCATTGCACAAAGACGTAACTCGCGCAGTAGAGGTGCTGCGCGCTGGAGGCACCGTCGCGTTTCCAACCGAGACGGTGTACGGACTCGGCGGCGATGCCTCGCGGGCTGATGCGGTGGAAAAGATTTTTGCGCTGAAAGGTCGGCCGCGCAGCCATCCGCTTATCGTGCATCTCGCGGAGGGTGCACGACTCGACGACTGGGCCAGCGAAGTGCCTACGGTGGCGCAGCAGTTGATTCGGATAGCGTGGCCCGGGCCGCTCACGGTGATCTTGAAGCGAGGACCGAAGGTGTCTTTGGCGGCGACCGGCGGCCTCGATACCGTGGGGCTGCGCGTTCCGGCACATCCGGTTGCTCAGGCGCTGCTGACCGCGTTTGGCGGAGCGATTGCGGCGCCGAGCGCCAACCGATTTGGCGCGGTGAGTCCGACGACTGCCGCGCATGTGGTGGCGGACCTCGGCGGCGACGTCGACTACGTGCTCGACGGCGGCCCGTGTCAAGTAGGGATCGAATCGACGATCGTGGACCTATCGCGCGGACGCCCGACTCTGCTCCGACCGGGCGGCATGTCGCGGGCGGCGATCGAAGCGATCATCGGTCCGCTCGAATGCCCCGACGCGACGGCCCCTAAAGCTCCAGGCACGTTAGCGAGCCACTATGCGCCGAGGGCTCAAGTGCTTGCGGTGGAAGTGGAGCAGGTCCTTGCGACCGTCGCGGCGATAGCGTCTGACCAGCGCCTGGCTGTGCTTGCGCCGCGGTCTGCGTTCTCAGCGTGGCCCGATTTGCTGGCTCAAAAATGTGCGCTGCCGGACGACGTTGAAGGCATGGCCCGCCAGCTTTATTCGGCCCTGCGAGATCTCGATGCTACCGGCGTTGATGTAGTGATCGCCGCGTTGCCTCCCGGAGCCGGGCTGGGTGAAGCTGTTGGCGACAGGCTTCGCCGTGCGGCGGGGCCTCGAACCCATCATGACTAAGAAGAAAACCCGTAGTAAGCCTTCCAGGCAACCGCGCGTCGGCCTCATTATGGGCTCGCGCAGCGATTGGAACACGATGCAGCATGCTGCCGATACCCTCGACGAGCTCGGCGTCGCGTACGAAAAGCGCATCGTGTCGGCGCACCGAACCCCCGACCTGCTGTTTAGTTACGCGGAGAGCGCGGCGTCGCGCGGCCTCCACGTAATTATCGCT
>CAYQQM010000156.1:0-3420 GCA_964419605.1 uncultured Kofleriaceae bacterium
CGAGGTGCCCGGGATGCGAAGCCGCAGCCGATCGACTTATTATCCGGCGGGCCCTAAGCCCGCGGTCCTACCTGTTTGTGCGGGTCAGGCGGGGCGCGCAGGAGTACACTTTGCCCATGAGGTTGGGATGGTTGTTGGCCGCGATCGCCGGCTGCGGTGGACCGCCGCTGTTGGCGAAGGTTCCGCATCCGAACAAGGCCATTGTCGCCGGAGGGGCGGCTGCAGTTGCTGCCGCGGCCACCCTGGCGGATCCGGATGCGGCATCCCGCCGCTCCGAGCAGAAAAACGATGAAACAAAACGGCCAGTTGAAGTCCGAAATACCGTGCCGGCGGATGTTCTCGACCGCCTCGATCGCCAGCAGGAGCAAAGTCTGAAACAGCAGTGAGACCAAGAACCTAGGGCATCCCGGGCTGATGCTGAAAAAACCCGCTTGCCAGTGCCGCAAGGATCCGAAACACTTTGCGTATGTACCGAGATACGGCCACGGCTCTCGACGAACGCGACCGGGCGATCGGTGCCATTCTGATCAGCGAAGCACTGGTCGACGAATGCGATCGTGCGGCGCAGCGAATCGCCCACTGGGACCTTACTCCCGACGCCGAGCGGTGGCGCGCGGTGCACGAGCTGCAAGACATCTATCCGGAGATTTGGCGCAATCTCGACCGAGCGCGCGGGGAACTTGCGCGTCGGGGCGCCAATACCATCGCCTATGATGAGTTGCGGCCGTTTGCGAAGCGCGGCGCGACCAACGGCGAGGGAAAGGCCCTCGACGTCGAAGCGATCGATTCGGTCAAGCGCGCGCTAAGCGAACTGAAACTTGCCGTATCGGGCGTCGACTGGAAGGCGATTGCTGCGCGGACCGCCGGGCTGGTGCGCGAGCCCTTGGGAACTCGGCGAGTTCGCCATCGGGCGATCATCGGCGTCGTTGCAGCTGCGATCGCAGTCATGGTCGCAGGTTGGTTTTTGGCGCAGACTGGCGAGCGGGCGCCGACCCGAGCGGAGCAATTGCGACGCGACCTCGTAGGGATTCGGCAGGAGCGCAGGGTTCGCATTGCATTCTTACAGGCAGAACTCGGCGATCGATCTGCCTCCGCACTCCCCCGGGAGTGCTGCGCACCCTGGCGGAGCCAGGGTTATCGCTGCCTGCCGCAACCTGCGCACGAACTCATGCGCCTGCTGGTGCTAGATGGTCTCCACGACGAAGCGATGGGACTTGCCGACGCGTACACCGCGTCGTGTGGCAGCGATCCGGTGATCGAGAACTGGGCCCGCGCGCCCCGGCCCTAAGGCCAGTGCCTACGGTACGATGGCACCGTGAAACGCAAACGATCGGAGCGTACCGCGCGGCGCGCACAGGAACGCGCCATGCGTCGACTCGTGCGCGATCGAGAGAAGCTTGCCGGCCTCAGTAAGGGCGGCGATCGAGAGCATCCGATTCTTGTGGGATCGTCCGCTGTAATCGAGGGGCGCGCCACGGCCATGCCGTGCCCGCAATGCGAAGGTGCGTACCGCGTTGTCGATCATCGCGCGGAGCCGGGCGGGCTACGACCCGTCGACGTGAAGTGCCGCCAGTGTGGTGTGGGTCGCACGCTGTGGTTCCGGATCGGAGTGGAGGCCGAAATGGAGGTCAATTAGACTCTAAGACGCTACCTGACCATGTGGCAGTTGCGCTCTGAACCGTTGATGATCAAGATATGGAGATGTCGGTCCGGCAGGTAGTTCCGCTCGGGTTTCAGTGGCCTACGTTGGATCCGTTCCTGTTTTGCGTCCACCACAATGATGCGTATCCATCCGGCAACGACCAGCTAGGGCCGGCTGCCTCGCTCGCTGGCCGCGATATTGGGATGGACTTTGCCGGAAAAGATGGGTGGCGCATGTACCACGGCGACGTGGTTCCCGGATTTCCGCAGCATCCCCACCGCGGCTTTGAGACGGTGACGATTGTCCGTCGCGGTCTCATCGATCACGCAGATTCGCTCGGCGCGACAGCCCGATTCGGACGGGGCGACGTGCAATGGCTCACAGCCGGCCAAGGCATACAGCATTGCGAGATGTTTCCGCTCGTCGACCCAAACGGCCCAAACCCAGTCGAGCTATTCCAGATTTGGCTCAATTTGCCAGCCGTCGACAAGATGGTGGCTCCGTACTTTACGATGTTGTGGGATCGCACGATTCCAACGTTGGAATCTCCGGGTGTGGCGGTGCGCGTGATTGCGGGTCACCTTTTCGAAGTGGTGCCGCCGTCGCCGCCGCCCAATTCGTGGGCCTCTCGGGCCGAGGCCGATATTGCAATTTGGACCCTGCATCTACAGCCGGGCACAACGTACGCGCTTCCCTCCGCGAAGCCCGAGACCCATCGCACGCTGTACGTGTTTCGCGGAGCGGCGCGGATCTTTGATCGCGCGATCGCAGCCCCCAGTGGAGTGGTCGTAACGCCGGATGTCGAAACGCCGATTGTAGCCGAGGCCGAGACCGAAGTGTTGGTGCTCCAGGGCAGGCCGATCGGCGAGCCGGTCGTACAACACGGCCCGTTTGTCATGAATACTCGCGAGGAGATTCAGCAGGCCTTCACCGACTATCGCCGCACTCAATTCGGCGGCTGGCCCTGGCCCAAGCCCGATCCGGTGCATCCGCGAGACGCGGCGCGGTTTGCAAAACACGTAGATGGCCGAGTCGAAACCGCATGACGCGTGTGCAGCGCGCGAAATAGATCCAAGCGATTTTGGACCATTACCATCCGGCGCCAGCGGTGCCGCTGACGCATGACAACGCGTACCAATTGTTGGTTGCGGTGATCTTGTCAGCGCAGTGCACCGACGCGCGCGTCAACCTGGTGACACCGGCGTTGTTTGCGGCCGCGCCAGACGCTCAACGCATGGCAGCGCTCGACTCGAGCGCGGTGCGACAATTCATTCAGACCTGCGGGCTAGCGCGAACCAAGGCCAACAACATCGTCGCGATGAGCAAAGATCTCGTGGCCAAGTTTGGCGGTGAGGTGCCTAGCAACTTCGATGCGCTCGAAACCCTTGCCGGAGTTGGCCATAAGACGGCCAGCGTTGTGATGGCGCAAGCATTCGGAGTTCCGGCATTTCCCGTCGATACCCATATTCACCGACTCGCGGCGCGATGGCAGTTGTCGCGCTCCCGCAACGTGGCGCAAACCGAAGCCGATTTGAAAGCTCTATTTCCTAAACAGCGCTGGAACACACTGCACTTGCAAATGATCTACTTCGGCCGCAGTCATTGCCCCGCGCGCGGCCACCTCCTCGCCGAATGTCCGGTGTGCAGCTGGGCGATGTCGAAGGCTCGCGCGGCCCGCGAAGCGCGCGCCGGGTAACCAAGGTGGACTATCATGCGTTAGAGCGCTAGTACCTCGCCACAGTGGTTTTGATCGGTTCGGGCCGCCGATCCATCGCCGA
>CAYQQM010000157.1:0-3308 GCA_964419605.1 uncultured Kofleriaceae bacterium
GACGAATCGTAGCGCTTTGAAATCGCGGTTAGTGTTGCTTCCGGTTCGGGTCGCGTGGGAATTCGTCCAAACTTCGGACGAATCGTAGCGCTTTGAAATCGCGGTTGGTGTTGCTTCCGGTTCGGGTCGCGTGGTCGCGTGGGAATTCGTCCGAACTTCGGACGAATCGTAGCGCTTTGAAATCGCGGTTGGTGTTGCTTCCGGTTCGGGTCGCGCGGAACGCTGCGCCAACTCATCGACGACAAGGGATTTCGGATCGACATTGAGGTCGATGGCGACATCAAGAGGTGACCCATTGCGCGAGCCACTTTACGCGAGCCCAGTTGTCGATCTCCGCAACTACCCTAATGTACACTGCGCTCGAGGTTCGTGAGCTCGGTACGCACAGCCTGCTGGATCTTCACCGTAGCGTGGCTACTCCTCACCACCTCGCGGGCCAGGGCCGACTGTTATCAAGTCGCAGCCGGCACCAAGCTGTACTCGGACGTTCTAGGTCAAACCGTCATAGGGCACATTACTGCCCCGACGACCGGTTGGTTTGGTAGTCGTACCGGAACCGAACCCACATTGTCGTTGCATTTCGTCGCGCTCGACGGACCCCGCATCGCGACGAACCTGGTTGCGCACGTCCGCCTTGAGGATGCAACGTCCATCCCGTGCGCAAAGAGTGAGTTGCTGCCGCGCGAAACGGAATTGGCGGACCTGACCTGGCCGGATGGCGGTTGGGCGGGTTCGACGGTGGATCAGATCGCGGTCAAGGCGCGCCGACAAGGCCGTGCTGCCGGGGGGAGAACGTGTTTCGCCGTGGACGTGCCCGGCGTTACTGCAAGCGCCTGTGTGCTTACTCGCAAGGCCACCCGACCTTCTTGCATCGTGGTGCCGACCGGCAAACCAGTGTTCGCTCACGCCGACGCATCGACTCGCTTCGGGGCGACCACCAAGGCCGTTGTAGCCGAGGTCGAATACGCGATCCGCGAATTTCTCCTCACCGACATCGGAATCGTGCGCGGGCGCGATACCCGTCCCGCTCGTTGTCCACCGCGCGACCCGGAAGGCCACGGCGCGCTTGTCGGGGCGAACAACTCCCTCCGGGCCATGTTGCCCGACGGACGCGATGCGGGATTTTACGTCGACGGAATAGGCTTTGGGACCGAAACGAAGGAAGTGACAGTCGGCGACCGGACTCTGCAGTGTTTTGACTACGGCGACGACGTGCGCGTAAAGATCTGCACCGAGCGAGCGCCAAAACCTGGTGGATTCTACCTGCCCGACCGACCCGAGCGTGACGTTCCCGTCGGAGCGCCGTGGCCCAAGCGGCGCTAGCACTACTCGCGAGGTCACGGGCCGGGATTGAGCTGATGGAATAATGCCGCCCCAAATGCGCACAGCTCGAACGGCAACAGCTCGTCGGGTTATGGAGTGGATTGCGAACGAACCTGCGCAAAGTAGCGAGCAGAGGCTTCAATCGAGGACAGCATTCTTTTCTGTATCCGTTGCTGTGTCGCGTCCTTAATTGGTGACTTGTCAAAGCCAGCGGCTAGCGATTCGCGCCGCTGGGAAAACTCTTTCGCTGCGGCGCTCCGAAGTTCTTGTGGAACGCTGGTTAGCTGTTCGAGCTGCTTCAGCCTCATCTCCATCAAGGCCGGAGCTGGATGGCTAGCAATCTGAGAGGTAACAAACGCAAAGGCCTTATGCCAGCCCGCCGCGTCACAGACCCGCGCCTGCATCGCCATATCGATCGTTTCGTCGTATCTAGGATCGCGAATCAGCCCCTCGGTGATTACCCGACACGCTTTCGCTTTGTCATTCCCGAGCGCAGCTAGTAGCGAAAGGGCCGCGACTTGGTCCGTCCCTGACGATGCGAGTGCGGCAAGAATCCACGCTCTGGTAGCTGCGCTCGCCTCAGCAAGCTTTTGATCCCGAACCGGAACGAGTGTGGTGGCTAGTTCTTTGGCAATGACCCGTGTCACCATGTTGCCTGGGCGGTCGCGAACCTTGGCGATCGTGGCAAGCACCGATTTTTGCGATGGATCCGCGGACGCATCGAAGTCCTTGACCGATCTCGCTGTGGCGCAGGCGACTGATTCATCGTGCTCAAGCTCGATCGTTTGCAGAACATAAGGAAATACGGATCGCTTCGATGCGGCGGGGAGTTGTTGAAGTCCGTTGGCGGCAAGCGCCCTGGTGTTGCGATCGGGAGAACGCAGAAATGATCCGAGTGTCTGCGCCGCGTCCTCCGCTTGTTTGTCGTTTGACGCAAGTGTCTTGACAAGAGCGATGAGGCGGTCCGCGTTTTGGCAGTTTTCGAAAAATCCGAAGGCATATAGCTCGCAACTTGGCGCGCCCTTGGCGACTTCGTCAGCGAGCGCGCGATTGCGCACCTGGGGCGATGTAATGGGTATTGAAACCTCGGTTCTGTTGGGATTCTGACCCACCGCAGGTGTCGAGCGATCCTGGCGTTTGCACCCACAGAAAACACTCAACGCTGAGATCACACCTACAAACGCAGCTACTCTCATCGCAGCGAGTGTTGCACGTTTCTGATCGGTTTTTCCCCCGAAGACGTGTTCTCCGAAGTCATCGGTTTGCTCCGAGGCGTTTGACCCAGGCCGGTGGGTCGGGGGTTGGGTGGTAGGTGTCGTCGATGCGACGGATGCCGTCGCCGTCGGACAGGATGCACTCGAATTCATGCAGCCACAGCTGGTGCAGCTGCGCGCGCGCTTGGGGTTCGTCGATGAATACGTATGCGACGGTCTTGATGTGGCCGATATTGTGAGGGGGCGGGTTGCAGCCGGCGTTGGGATGGGTGCGGTAGCAATGCCGCACAGCGGCGGCGCAGTACAAGTTCTCCGGGTCGAGGGTGATGCCAGGGGCGACGACGATCTCGAGGCGTTGCGCGCGCCGACCCGGAACTCCATTTGCGGTGGCGCCCGCGCAGGTGCAGTGGGTGGCGGATCGGCCGGTTCGCCGACGTGCTCAAGATAACGGCGCAGCGCGTTGGGTGAGTCATTGCGCGTGAGCGCAGCGATAACCTTGCGTTCGCCGCCGCACGGACCGCGCAACACATCGATCGCAAACACCTGGCGCATCAGCCGCGCCCATGCGATGCGGAGGCGCTTGCGAGGGGGCGGCGCAGTCAGGGGCGTCGGTGGAGTCACCGTTGGCCATCGACATGGCCTCCCGATTCGACGTCGACGCAGGGTCGTCGCCCGGTCGATGATCGCATCGGCGTTCGTTCGCGTTCTGGGCCATCACATCGGCGCGCTGAAGTCCCACGACTACGACGCGGTGCTCGAAGACATGCACGA
>CAYQQM010000158.1:0-3041 GCA_964419605.1 uncultured Kofleriaceae bacterium
GTCGGGGTGCCTGGAAAAGTAACGCTGGTGATGCAACAGGCTGCGCGGAGGGCACCGGCTGCGCCGCGAAATCCACCCAACGCTGCGAATCTTGAACCGGCGGGGAACCACCGCAGCGATGACAGCGAGGGCTCAACGCCGAAGGCTCCCGACCCGGGGTGGATGCGCGCTCAGTATCAAGTACTCGTGGCAAGCGCGCGCGCGGGTTTGATCAGCCCGGCTGCGGCCATCGAGTCGTTCACGCAATTCGATCGGGAGCTTCATGGCGGGCGGATGTCGCCGACGGGGGTCCAGCTACTGGTGCGGATGCCGGTGGATATTGCCAACCCCAACCCGACGAAGCTCGACGGACTGGCTGCGGCGCAGCCGCGACCCGCCGGCGGAAACGCTGCGGCACTGACGGCGGACGGGAATGCGGAGGTAGACGCGGAGATGGGCGGCCTAGCGAGCGAGACCGAGGAGGTGCTGCCTGTGAAGCCCGGCGCCCCCGACTGGCGGGCCCTGGTGCACACGCTGGAGCGGAGCGCGCGCCAACTCGAGCTGGCGAGCGCGCGACTCGCCGACTGGAAGCTGAACTACCACCTCGGCAAGGCGATTCGGTGGGTCGAAAAGCATCGCGATGTGTTGGCAGCGACTCCGGATGCGACGCTGGAAGTGTGGGCGCCGATCATCGCCGCGCAATCGGCGACCCTGTTCGAAGCGGGCGGCGACATTGGGACCGTCGCCGCGCAGGCGCAGGGGCGAGGCGTTCGCATCGACGCACCGGAGGCCGCACCGTTTCGCGACGTACTAGAAAAATTCGCCGAGGCAATGGGCGAAGCGCATCTGGAGGGGGGAGGGCGAATGGAGTTGGCGTCGGCCCGGCGGGCGCAGGCGCAACTGCCGCTGGAGTTGCTCGATCAATCGCTGCGCGTGAACCGCAAGTTAACGCGGGAAATGGTGGAGGTGGTGCCGAGCACTAAAGACGAGTTTGGCGTGAACCGGGTGGAGGATGCGCGTGTCATCGCGTACACGCTCGAAGCGACGGCGTGGCAGCTGCAGCAGACATTTAATGCCGGCGGCGGAATCGATCCGGCGATGCTCAATTCGATTGAAGTCAGCGCGGACGAGCAGCGAGTCGTGCTGCGGGTGGCGATATTAGACGCGAAGATCGACAAACTGGCCGAAGCGAGCCGAGAGGCGACCGACGGGCTACTCGCGAGCGGTGCCAACATTTTCAACGACGAAATTGACCAGATCCGCGACGCGTTGTACGCGGTGAAATTTCAGGCGGCGGACATCGTTCCGACGATGCGGCGCGAAGCGAGTCCCGAGGGGCCCCCCAAGGGGACTTCCTCCGGGGCGCCATTCCCCGCCGACCCCGTACAGGGTCAGCAGATGTTTGCGCGGGCTCGCATTGAGTCGGTTGCCCATGCCAAAGCGGCGTGGGCGCGGCTGGGCCAGGAACATCAGCTCGATTCGCTGCTGCGTCGCGCGGTGCGGAGCATCGAAACGGCGTATCGCAATACGCGGTACTTGCGGCTCGTCGTCGACATCGCGGAGATGATTGGGATCGCGGTGTTGTCGGAGGGCATTGCAACGGTAGCGTCGGGCGCGGCTCGCGGCGCCGTGCTCGGGGGAGCGGCAGTCGACACAGTGGAATTTGCGCGCACGGCGGCGCTCGCTCGCGGCGTGGGCACGGCGACGGCGCTCACGACTGATGTGGCTGTGCAGTCGCTTGGGCAGATGGTGGTGGACGGTCACAGCTCGTTTGGCGAAGCCGCGCTCACTAATGTCATCACCCTCGGCGCATTGCGGCCGTTTCACGCCTGGGTCGGCAAAGTCGGCCAGTTCGACGCCGAGACCCGCGGCCTGTGGAAACTCGCCTCGGGCGGCAAAGTCGTCCTGGCCGAGACCGGAAAATTCACAGTCGAGACGCTGGTCGGTGCAGGGGCATCGTACGTCGCCACGCGCATGGTCGAGGGCAAAGCCCCTCCTGATTCCCTCACCGCCGCCTCGTGGGCCGCGCAAGGCGCCTCGATGGCCGTCGGCAAATTCGTCCACGGCCGGATGCGGGACCTCAATGAGCGGTGGGCGAAATTTGGCGAGGAGAAAATCGCGCTATTGAAGCGCGCTCGCGGCCAGGAGCAATTGGCGGAGAATCTCCAGAAAACCGGGCAGACCGAATCGGCGCTATACCTTCTCGAAGAACACGCCAACGTGCTGCAGCAAGAGCGCACGTTGCTAAGCGACCCCGACGCGGTACAGCGACTCCAGCTCGACTCCGGCCAACTCCACGCTCTGCAACGCTGCAATATGAACGCCATTGCAGAAACCCAAACGCAAGCCTACGGCTTCATGCGCCTACGGTTTCAGGGCCTCGAGCCCCTCACCAATCGAGGCGACGTGTGGTCCGGCACGCAAAGCCAAATCCAGGCCGTTCTCACCGACGCCGGCGGAGCCCTGCGCGACGTCGCTCCTGCAGGCGAAGGCCAGTGGACCGCGCGCATGGCCGGCGCGGACATCAAGTTCACGGAGATTTCCCACTGGCACATCGATCCCAAGACCATCAAGCCCGCGCGCCAGAAGGGCGATGATGGACACGAGTATCAACATAACGATATGCGCCCAGGCCCGCTGAGCGATCAGTCGGTCTACGATCCCGACAATACTGGTGAAACACTTCCTGCTCAAAATTTCTACGGTGGGAAATATGATGTAGAAGTCCTCGCGGAAGACACTGTGTTGTACCGTATTGGCAACGCCGAAAAAGAATGGGGAGAGTGGTTTACTGATCGTCCTATCGAGAGCGAAGCAAAATACCGAATTGACCTTGCCGTAAAACCTCAATGGGTCGATCCGAAGACCGGTAGAACCAAAGGGGGACCGCGCAGACCAAGCCAACTTGAACTCTGGTCGTATTCGATTCTCATACCGAAAGGAACAACCGTTTACCACGGCCCCGCAGGCACTCAGGGCGGCGCATTTATGGGGGGTTTGGGTCCAGGATCAAAACAGTATTTTATTCCCAAAGCGTGGGACCTTGCGTCAAAGGGCGCTAG
>CAYQQM010000159.1:0-2866 GCA_964419605.1 uncultured Kofleriaceae bacterium
CAACCCTTTGAGGCTGCGCTCGCCGAGGCCCAACGAGTGGCCCAGGCCCAGCCCCAGCCCCGCACCGCATCCGTGCGAACGCCCGCCGACCGCTGGGTCGACGATCTTCGGTCGCAGCTCGATGGCGATGCTGGCAACAAATTCGAGCAATTCGCGAAGGGCAAGTCCTCGCAAGAGGTCATGGACGGGTACAACGGTGACTTCGACATTGCGCTGCAGTCACTTGAAAATCGCAGCACCGCACGGTCAGCCGACACGGCGGATAGGTTCACCGTCGGACCTCTACCGAAATCGGGTCCAGCGCGGTGGAAGTACCTCCAAGACCCAGCCCATTGGACGCCCGAACGCGCGGCCCTCCACAACGAATTGATCGCCAACGCCAAAGCTCAAGCGCGAGCGTTCGCGGACCAGTTTGTCGGCAAAGAACCGACCCTGTACGCGATGCGCGGCAACACCGCAGCGGGCAAGACGCGCGCGGTTTCCGGCAACGTGCAGGAGTTGGCAGGCCCAATGCACGCCACCAAGGACCTTCCACATCGCTCGGTGAACCCCGACAACTTCAAGGCAGACCTCATCAAGGCGACACCCGGCGCAACCTCATCGGACGTGCACGCGGAGTCGAGCATACTGGCGCGCCGCCTCGAGACTGAGCTACTCGGCATGAAGACCGCCGATGGACAGCCAGCCAGCATGCTGATCGACAAGCGTCTGCTGGACGTCAATGATGTTCTGGGCTACGCGGAGATGGCGAAGGGTTCGGGGCGAAAGTTTGTATTGTTCGATGTCGACGCGCCGCTGGAGCATTCTCTCGCGGGCGTGCTGGAGCGCGTCCCTGGGGGCGCCGATCCGCTACCGCCTTTTAAGGTCGTCGCGGACGGATTTGATGCGGTTCGAACAAATCGCAACGAAGTCATGGACCTATTTAACGATCCGAGCAATGGCAGCTACCATCTTTACGCGACGACGGCTAGAGGCGATAGGGTTGAGGTGGCAACGATAGACGGCGGCCACCGAACCATCAAGGATGGGAAACTCTACTGGCAAGCGACGGAAGCCCCTGAAAACTCGTTAAGGACAGCCCGCATCACCCGTGAATCGACTTTGGAACTGACCCGGAACCTACCATCGGAACGCGCTGCCAATGTCCGTGGTATCCTTGTTAAGTACGAAGGATGGACCTGGAAAGCAGCATTGGATGCGCACAGCCGGGAGCAAGTACGATGACACTGAAAGGTGACGCGGCCAAAGAATTCGCGAATCAAGTGCGAGCTCACCACGAGGCGCGGAACGCGCAGAGGTTGGCAGACGCGAAAGCCGATGCTTTACGCCGCAACAAGGAGCCATTCGACCTCCAAAAGCTCGAATCGCTATGCGACACAAGCAGCGAAGGAAGAATAGCGCCGCTTGAGGAGCGTTTGGCCAAGTTTGAGTGGAAATATTATGTCAGTAATCCAAACGTCATGACCATTGAAGAATTCGCCAAAGAGGTTGAGGAACTGAGCAGGTGGTAGCGGCAAATATATCCGGTCGAGTCGTAGCAGCGCTGGCCAACGCGAATCGCGTGCGCAATAAGTCCACCAAGGACGCGCCGGCAGTCGGTTTGACTCCCACACGACGAGTTGCCATCGGAGATCCACAGACCACAGCATCTCATTTTTTCGAGGTGATCGACGCACACGGTTTGCTGAGCGAGGACGGCTGGCTGGATCCTTCCGCTCGCTTAATCACGATGGGGGATTATTTCGATATTGCGGTCGATCAACGCACCCAAGGGCAGATCGACGGCGAGCTGATTCTCGGTTGGCTTGCTGTACATGCGCCCCATCACGTCACGATCGTGCTGGGCAACCATGACCTGGCGCGCGTGATGGAATTTGCATACGCCGATGACGCGCAGTTCGCCGCCGCCGCTACTCACGCGCGCGCATTGCTCGAGCTGCCGCACGAACAGCGCGACCCTGGAATCGATGATTTTGTGCGCGCGTTCCCACAGATTCCAACTCCTGGCTACGCAGTCCGTGACTACAACGCGTTCACGGTCGTGCAGCGCGACTTGGTCCAACGCCTATTGCTCGCGCGGCGCGCAGTATTGGCGGTCGTCGCTCAACGCGAGGACGCATCGATGTTGTTGACTCACGCCGGGATCACCGGCGAGCAACTCGCAATGTTGCGGCTGGCACAGGACGCAGACCCCGACGTAATTGCACAAGCACTCAACGCACGACTCGAATGTGCAGTGCTCGAGGTCGAAGCAAGCTGGGTCGCCGGGGAGCCGCGTGCTTTGTCACTCGAACCGCTTCACGTCGCTGGGAAACTCGGCCGTGAAGGTGGTGGCTTGCTGTATCACCGCCCTGCCGAGCTTACGCGGCCCTGCGCTACGCCGGCCTGGGAACGAGACCCCATGGCTCCGCGCCGGTTCGACCCACGCGCCTTACCGCATCGAATCGTTCAGGTCTTCGCGCACACCGGCCATCGCAAGGCATACTCCGAGATGCCCAGTTGGCGTGAACCGAATATGACCAACGAGCCGGGTGGATTGCGCACGCTCAGCGTCGATCGTACACGCGATACCGTACTCTATCGTCGTGGCATCGCGCCGCCGACACTTGAACATACCACCGCGTATATGATCGATCCCGAGATGAGACATATCGTCGATCCCGCACGCGTCGCGATCCTTTCGTTGACCCCCTAGAGTTCACGTGCGTGGGCCGGCCAGACCGGGAGTAATCGGTTTGCCGGCCGGCCAGACCGGGAGTAATCGGTATTGCCGAGCTCCCACGCCGCGCTCATCAGATTTGCGAACTTTCTATTGAAGTCCTCAGAGTGCATTCACTAGCCGTTTCGGCCACGCCGCGACGCGCGA
>CAYQQM010000160.1:0-1766 GCA_964419605.1 uncultured Kofleriaceae bacterium
ACCCTTGCGACCCTTGCGACCCTTGGAAGTCCCCGACGGGGGGGAAGTCCCCGACCCTTGGAAGTCCCCGACGGGGGACGGGGGAGGACCGGAGCCGGCAAGGAAGCCAGCCAGGATGGATCGGCCGCTAGAGCGAGCAACTTATTCATGCGCGGGCCCTAAGATCCGTAACATAGCCGCCTCACTCTACGTTTTGCACCTGCTCGCGAAATTTCTCGAGCGTGGATTTTGCTGAAATCACCGCGGTCGAGATCTCGGCGAGTTGTGACTTGGCGCCGATGGTGTTTAGCTCGCGGCCCAATTCCTGCGCGAAAAAATCCAAGGCGCGTCCACTCGGTTTGGACCCGGCGATGGCGACCCGGGCTTGTTCGATATGCGACTTCAGTCGCACTAACTCTTCGGCAATGTCGGTGCGGTCCGCTAACAAAGCAACTTCTTGCGCGAGGCGACCTGCATCGATCGTGGTATCGCCGACCAACCGCGCAAGCCGCTCCGAAAGCCTTCGCTGGTGAGTTTCGGCAAGTCCCGATGCGAGTCCATCCATCGCATCGCGGTGTCGAGCGAGTTCGTCGAGCCGCGATGTCAGCTCGCGCTCCAGCGCCCGACCTTCGGCAACCCGCGACTGCTGGAGCTGTTCGACCGCAAGGTCAACGGCCTCGAGAATGAAGGGTGCGACGATTGCATCGCGATCGTCGCCCTCCGCAGCAACAACCACGCCGGGTTGGGCCAGGACGAGCGCCAAATCGGGACCGGGGACCCCCAGCACAGCCGCCACATCCACCAACGCGGCGTGGCTGCGACGCGCTGCTTCTCGATCAATGCGCGATCCGTTCGCACCAGCCCCCGACGCTGCTTTCACCCATACCGTTACCGATCCACGCTCGATAGAAGCGCGGATCTTGGCAATCACCTGATCTTCCATCGCTGGAGAGATCGGCCCCCGAAGCTTGATATCGAGAAATCGATGATTCACCGACCGCGCCTCGACCGCTACGTGCTCGCCATCCCGCTCGACGACACCGCGTCCAAAGCCCGTCATGCTGCGCATCGCCCACATCTGTACCACGGCACGACGATGCGCTGGCCAACTCAGCACCCGTCGCGCGCGCTTCGGCTCATAACTCGAGCGAACGACTGGGCCCTAGATGCTCGATAAGCATCTCGTCCGCCGTCGCCAGTTTCCAGCTGCGCAGCTGAGCGTGCGCAACGATCAGACGGTCAAACGGGTCGCGCGTCCAAGACACGCCCTCTGCCTGTTCAAACAGCGCCCGCGCAGATGGGTCATCGACAAACCAGCGCGGATCCTCGACTAGAGAAGTGTTCGGGCGTAGACGCGCCCTGCCGCACTCGACCAAGAACCGAATTTCGAGCAGGGAAACCGGGGATACAAACGTTCTGCCCTGCCATTTCCGGAGGACCGCGCTTCTGCGATGATTCGTGGCCCACCAAATCACAGCGTTGGTATCGAGGAGAATCAACGTTTCGCTCTTCTAGGGCGCTTAGGGGGTTGTGCTACCGCCCACCCCTTTGCCGTCTGCATCCATGTCCATGTTCCCGCCAAAATCATCGGATCGAGCCACTCGAACACCGCCTCGGAAGGTTCACGTGAACGCTTCTCCGCAGGTTCGGCCAGCCGCAAGGAAAACAAACGTCCGCGTCGCTCGATCATCACGCTCGCTCCAGCTTCAGCGCTGTCGAGAACTTCAGAAAAATGCTGCCGCGCTCGACCGACCGGGCGGCCGACAAGACGTTCGACTGGCTTGGCG
>CAYQQM010000161.1:0-1630 GCA_964419605.1 uncultured Kofleriaceae bacterium
CATCAAATAGAACTTGAACGGTCACATCATATCAGCGAAGCAGTCGCGCCAATCCGGGCCGATCATGCGGCCCCACGTTGGGTCGGCACTCCAACGAGTAGCCGTCGCACATCGCTGCGAGTCGACCCGGCCGTTTGTCTCTCGGCTCCTCGTCGATGCGCGGTGCGGCTGTCCCAAGGTCCGCCATCCCACGGGGATGCGTGAACCGTAGGGTGCCGCGCATCCTCGCGCGCTCGGACACGCGGTCGATCAAAAGCGGTTCACTTATCACCAACGACGTCAGCTCGTTGGCCTGTTCCGGTGGCTCCGCTTCGCCACGCGCCTCCTTCCACCGCTCGACGACCGCTGTCATTTTTTGACACACCTTGCGAACCAACGTTGCGACATCGTCGTCGCTGGGAGCCGGCAGGTCGATCACGGTCAGCGTGCCGTCTGCGGCTCGCAGCCACACGGCATCCGGAACCACCGCATGCATATGAACGTGAAGCGTCAACCTCGAGCCGAATCTCTGGATTGCCACCACGGCTCCGGTGAGAATCCGGGTACCGCGACGCAGTGGCGTGCCGCGGTTTGCCATCAGGTCGCGCGCTTGCCGTCGAGCATACGTCGACAGCACGCGTACCAACATCCGCTGAAGTCGCCCCACCAGCTCGGGATGTACCATCAGCAACACGCGAACCCGCCAAGGTACCGATAACGTCCACTGGCGATAGCGAGCCACCGGTAGAACATCCTCGACCAAGTGCATCGTGACTTCTGCCATTCGCCTCCCGGCACAGGAACAGCACAGCGTTTTGCGCTTACACGAAAAGCCCACGACTTGTTCGTCGCCGCAGGTTTGGCACCGTGCCCGAATCAGGCCGTAGGCCAAGATGCCGCAACGCTCGTACTTGTCGAATTCATCTCGAACATGACGCGGGTAACCGCGGCCGCTCGCACTCCGTGATTCCGCTTGGGCAAACAGCGTCGCCTTGTGCTCGCGCACCACTCGGTGCAACACCGTGGCCTCCGGTCGCCGCCGCGTGTACGGCTGCGCTTCCGCTCGATGGCTGGCGGCACTGCAACTTGCCTGGCCCACGAAGCGACCGAGCAGGCACGTCGTGTGCCATCGCTAACACCATGTAACTACATGCAAGTTTGTCCGCCGTTTGTCCGATCTCCGCTCCCATGTCGGACACTCCGGACAACGAATCGCGAACGCACTCTCGCTCGCCGCCTCGCGACCCCGAATCTCCGACACCGCCAGAGGCGTTCGATCCAACCTGTTTGAGCCACTCCAACGATGCGCTCGCCTGATTTCCACCGAGGGACCCAGCAGCAGCATGGGGGCTCGGCGCATCTGACTGCCACTTCGAACCAGGCTCGCCGAGCGAGTGCTCGGCCCGTTCGAGTTCCTTCTTTATTAGTTCATCAGGATTAGGACCCATATAACTACTACGGCTTCTGAACCCCAAATTGAAACAGGCGGGTAGAGCCGCGCGATAGTACATCGCGCGCCTGCGTTTGCGTCCTGTTTTTTCTCCGGGACATTACTAATAAATATTAAGGAGTTAGTGAAACAAACTGCGCCAAACTCCGGGCCGCACAGCCGCGAAAATGCCTCCCGGTCGACCGACATCACGACGTCGTC